>NZ_JBKEZX010000006.1:0-5446 GCF_053345315.1 Williamsia sp. M5A3_1d | reverse complement strand
AAGTTGTGTTCGGCGGTGTCCTACTCTCCCACACTGATTAGGGTGCAGTACCATTGGCGCTGGAGGGCTTAGCTTCCGGGTTCGGAATGGGGCCGGGCGTTTCCCCTCCGCTATAGCCGCCGTAACAATGTGAAACCGTCACCACCCCGCAGGGTGGGCACGATCCTTTATCGGGATCTGTGTGTTGTTTCAGATATTGCACAGTGGATGCGAAACACGCGTTTATCGTTGAATACCGTTTTGCGGGTTTTATGTGTTGTAAGTCCTCGGCCGATTAGTACCAGTCACCTACACCCATTACTGGGCTTCCAGTTCTGGCCTATCAACCCCATGGTCTGTGGGGGGCCTTAACCACGCAATGGTGGTGAGAAACCTCATCTTGGAACAGGCTTCCCGCTTAGATGCTTTCAGCGGTTATCCCTTCCGAACGTAGCTAACCAGCCGTGCTCCTGGTGGAACAACTGGCACACCAGAGGTTCGTCCGTCCCGGTCCTCTCGTACTAGGGACAGGTTTCCTCAAGTTTCTTACGCGCGCGGCGGATAGAGACCGAACTGTCTCACGACGTTCTAAACCCAGCTCGCGTGCCGCTTTAATGGGCGAACAGCCCAACCCTTGGGACCTACTCCAGCCCCAGGATGCGACGAGCCGACATCGAGGTGCCAAACCATCCCGTCGATATGGACTCTTGGGGAAGATCAGCCTGTTATCCCCGGGGTACCTTTTATCCGTTGAGCGACACCGCTTCCACTTGCCGGTGCCGGATCACTAGTCCCGACTTTCGTCCCTGCTCGACATGTCCGTCTCACAGTCAAGCTCCCTTGTGCACTTACACTCAACACCTGATTGCCAACCAGGCTGAGGGAACCTTTGGGCGCCTCCGTTACATTTTGGGAGGCAACCGCCCCAGTTAAACTACCCATCAGGCACTGTCCCTGAACCAGATCATGGTCCGAGGTTGAGGTATCCAATACGATCAGAGTGGTATTTCAACAACGACTCCACCCACACTGGCGTGCGGGTTTCACAGTCTCCCACCTATCCTACACAAACCGAACCGAACACCAATACCAAACTATAGTGAAGGTCCCGGGGTCTTTTCGTCCTGCCGCGCGTAACGAGCATCTTTACTCGTACTGCAATTTCGCCGAGTCTGTGGTTGAGACAGCAGAGAAGTCGTTACGCCATTCGTGCAGGTCGGAACTTACCCGACAAGGAATTTCGCTACCTTAGGATGGTTATAGTTACCACCGCCGTTTACTGGGGCTTAAATTCTCAGCTTCACCCCGAAGGATTAACCGGTCCTCTTAACCTTCCAGCACCGGGCAGGCGTCAGTCCGTATACATCGTCTTACGACTTCGCACGGACCTGTGTTTTTAGTAAACAGTCGCTTCTCTCTGGTCTCTGCGACCACCACCAGCTCAGGCCGTACAGCCGTCACCAGCAATGGCCCCCCTTCTCCCGAAGTTACGGGGGTATTTTGCCGAGTTCCTTAACCACAGTTCTCTCGATCGCCTTAGTATTCTCTACCTGATCACCTGTGTTGGTTTGGGGTACGGGCCGTGTCACCACTCGCTAGAGGCTTTTCTCGGCAGCATAGGATCATGGAATTCGCCTCAATCGGCTACGCATCACCTCTCAGGCTATGTGAACGGCGGATTTGCCTACCGTTCGCCCTACAGGCTTACACCAGTACAACCACTGACTGGCCCCACTACCTTCCTGCGTCACCCCATCGCTTGACTACTACCACACAAGGTCCCATGCAGCCCCACACTCGAGACCCGAAGGTCTTCTCGGTGGATTTGGATGGTTAGTACATGTGATTCATCACGGGCGCGGAAACACGGGTACGGGAATATCAACCCGTTGTCCATCGACTACGCCTGTCGGCCTCGCCTTAGGTCCCGACTCACCCTGGGCGGATTAGCCTGGCCCAGGAACCCTTGATCATTCGGCGGCGAAGTTTCTCACTTCGCTTTCGCTACTCATGCCTGCATTCTCACTCCCACACCCTCCACCACTGGATCACTCCGTGGCTTCCCTGGATGCAGGACGCTCCCCTACCCACCCACACACCTAGCCAACCACCCGCAGGTGAAAGACAGATACTTGTGTGAGTGCCGCGGCTTCGGCGGTGTACTTGAGCCCCGCTACATTGTCGGCGCAGGATCACTTGACCAGTGAGCTATTACGCACTCTTTCAAGGGTGGCTGCTTCTAAGCCAACCTCCTGGTTGTCTTCGCGACCCCACATCCTTTTCCACTTAGTACACGCTTAGGGGCCTTAGCCGGCGATCTGGGCTGTTTCCCTCTCGACTACGAACCTTATCGCCCGCAGTCTCACTGCCGCACTCTCACTCACTGGCATTCGGAGTTTGGCTGACATCAGTAACCTTGTAGGGCCCATCCGCCATCCAGTAGCTCTACCTCCAGTGAGAAACATGCGACGCTGCACCTAAATGCATTTCGGGGAGAACCAGCTATCACGGAGTTTGATTGGCCTTTCACCCCTACCCACAACTCATCCCCTCCATTTTCAACTGAAGTGGGTTCGGGCCTCCACGTCGTCTTACCGACGCTTCACCCTGGCCATGGGTAGATCACTCCGCTTCGGGTCTAGAACACGCCACTGAATCGCCCTATTCAGACTCGCTTTCGCTACGGCTACCCCACAACGGGTTAACCTCGCGACGTGCCACTAACTCGCAGGCTCATTCTTCAAAAGGCACGCCATCACCACCGGCCCACCAAAGGACCCAGCAGCTCTGACGGATTGTAGGCGCACGGTTTCAGGTACTATTTCACTCCCCTCCCGGGGTACTTTTCACCTTTCCCTCACGGTACTAGTCCGCTATCGGTCACCAGGGAGTATTCAGGCTTACCGGGTGGTCCCGGCAGATTCACAGCAGATTTCACGGGCCCGCTGCTACTTGGGAACCCATCAAGTGAGACCACACACTTTCAGCTACCGGACTCTCACCGTCTACGGCAGACCATTCCAGGCCACTTCACCTAGCATGTGATTTTTTCACTCACCCCCAGCACGGCAGCACTGAGAAGATGAACCCCACGACCCCACACACACAACCCCTGCCGGGTATCACATGTGCATGGTTTAGCCTCTTCCGCTTTCGCTCGCCACTACTCACGGAATCACTGTTGTTTTCTCTTCCTGTGGGTACTGAGATGTTTCACTTCCCCACGTTCCCTCCACACCGCCTATACATTCAGCAGTGGGTAACACCCCATCACGGGTGCTGGGTTTCCCCATTCGGACACCCTCGGATCACAGCTCGTTTGACAGCTCCCCGAGGCCTATCGCGGCCTACCACGTCCTTCATCGGCTCCTGGTACCAAGGCATCCACCGTACGCCCTTACACACTTACAACAACCTACAAAACATTCAAAAATAAAGATGCTCGCATCCACTGTGCAATTCTCAAACAACACACACCAACAACCCACACACCCCACCAACCCTCACAGGCCGGCTGCTTCCAGGGCAGCGCGATCATCGGCATCAGAAAGAACGTGTGTTCTCTCAGGACCCAATAGTGTGTTGACCCCGCACCCAGTCACCCAGGCACGACACCGAGCAGACACAGCCATGATGCTGCACCCACGCCGGCTTGTTTATGTTTCACCCAATGAACAAACACCCACCGTGACACAAACGGCCACGAAGCAGGCCTGTTGTTTGCTCCTTAGAAAGGAGGTGATCCAGCCGCACCTTCCGGTACGGCTACCTTGTTACGACTTCGTCCCAATCGCCGATCCCACCTTCGACAGCTCCCTCCACAAGGGTTAGGCCACCGGCTTCGGGTGTTACCGACTTTCATGACGTGACGGGCGGTGTGTACAAGGCCCGGGAACGTATTCACCGCAGCGTTGCTGATCTGCGATTACTAGCGACTCCGACTTCACGGGGTCGAGTTGCAGACCCCGATCCGAACTGAGACCGGCTTTAAGGGATTCGCTCCACCTCACGGTATCGCAGCCCTCTGTACCGGCCATTGTAGCATGTGTGAAGCCCTGGACATAAGGGGCATGATGACTTGACGTCATCCCCACCTTCCTCCGAGTTGACCCCGGCAGTCTCCTGCAAGTCCCCGGCATAACCCGCTGGCAATACAGGACAAGGGTTGCGCTCGTTGCGGGACTTAACCCAACATCTCACGACACGAGCTGACGACAGCCATGCACCACCTGTACACCAACCACAAGGGGGGCTGTATCTCTACAGCTTTCTGGTGTATGTCAAACCCAGGTAAGGTTCTTCGCGTTGCATCGAATTAATCCACATGCTCCGCCGCTTGTGCGGGCCCCCGTCAATTCCTTTGAGTTTTAGCCTTGCGGCCGTACTCCCCAGGCGGGGTACTTAATGCGTTAGCTACGGCACGGATCCCGTGAAAAGGAACCCACACCTAGTACCCACCGTTTACGGCGTGGACTACCAGGGTATCTAATCCTGTTCGCTACCCACGCTTTCGCTCCTCAGCGTCAGTTACTACCCAGAGACCCGCCTTCGCCACCGGTGTTCCTCCTGATATCTGCGCATTTCACCGCTACACCAGGAATTCCAGTCTCCCCTGTAGTACTCAAGTCTGCCCGTATCGCCCGCACGCTTGATGTTAAGCATCAAGATTTCACGAACGACGCGACAAACCGCCTACGAGCTCTTTACGCCCAGTAATTCCGGACAACGCTCGCACCCTACGTATTACCGCGGCTGCTGGCACGTAGTTGGCCGGTGCTTCTTCTCCAGGTACCGTCAATCACTCTTCGTCCCTGGTGAAAGAGGTTTACAACCCGAAGGCCGTCATCCCTCACGCGGCGTCGCTGCATCAGGCTTGCGCCCATTGTGCAATATTCCCCACTGCTGCCTCCCGTAGGAGTCTGGGCCGTGTCTCAGTCCCAGTGTGGCCGGTCGCCCTCTCAGGCCGGCTACCCGTCGTCGCCTTGGTAGGCCATTACCCCACCAACAAGCTGATAGGCCGCGGGCCCATCTCGTACCGAAAAACTTTCCACCACCAGACATGCATCCAGAGGTCATATTCGGTATTAGACCCAGTTTCCCAGGCTTATCCCAAAGTACGAGGCAGATCACCCACGTGTTACTCACCCGTTCGCCACTCGAGTACCCCGAAGGGCCTTTCCGTTCGACTTGCATGTGTTAAGCACGCCGCCAGCGTTCGTCCTGAGCCAGGATCAAACTCTCCATGAAAAACCAGAGAAAAACAGCCACCAACCCAAAAGCTGGCAACCAGAATTTCAACACAATCTTCCCAGCAGAGAAAAAATCCCAACCAAAAAAACAACTAGCAAAACCACCCCCAAAAAGGGCAGCATCACAAAACAGTGCCGGACTCAAAACCGACACCACAAAAAATGGCATAAACAATCCATCAACACACTATCGAGTTCTCAAAGAACACACACCCACG
>NZ_JBKEZX010000005.1:0-100243 GCF_053345315.1 Williamsia sp. M5A3_1d | reverse complement strand
GCTCGCCGCGATGGGTGTGCACCGCTACAACCACAACCTCGAGACCGCGCGCTCGCATTTCCCGAACGTCGTAACCACCCACACGTGGGAGGAGCGCGAGGGCACCCTGCGCATGGTGCGCGAGGCCGGTATGGAGGTGTGCTGCGGCGGGATCCTCGGCATGGGGGAGTCGCTGGAGCAGCGTGCGGAGTTCGCCGCCGATCTCGCGGCGCTCGAGCCCGACGAGGTGCCCCTGAACTTCCTCAACCCGCGTCCGGGCACCCCGTTCGGTGACCTCGACGTGCTGCCGGCATCCGATGCACTGCGTGCGGTGGCGGCGTTCCGTCTGGCGTTGCCGCGCACCATCCTGCGGTTCGCGGGCGGTCGTGAGATCACCCTGGGTGACCTCGGCGCCAAGCAGGGGATCCTCGGGGGCATCAACGCGGTCATCGTGGGCAACTACCTGACCACCCTGGGCCGACCGGCCGAGGCCGACCTCGACCTGCTCGTCGATCTGCAGATGCCGATCAAGGCGCTCAACGACAGCATCTGACGGCGATCCGGGAGATGGCCGTGGTGGACGACGAACGGGATCGGGGCGCGGCGACGACACCGTCGCCGCTGACCGAGCCGCTGTCGTACGCCGTCTACACGGGTATCCGGCTCGACACCCTGGGCGCCGAGAAGGTACCCGCGGCAGCGCAACTCGGCCTGGAGCCACCGCGCTACTGCGGGCAGTGCGGGCGCCGGATGGTGGTGCAGGTGGTCCCGGACGGGTGGACCGCGCGGTGTTCCCGACACGGCGCCGTCGACTCCCACGCCCTCGGGTTCGCATGACCGTCGATCCGGACGCCGGACCTCCGGTGGCACCCGTCGTGGTCGACGAGCGCATCCACACCGAACTGATCGACCCCCGCGGCATCGTCCTGCGCGCTCTGCCGATCGCCCTCGTCATCGTGGTGCTCGGGGCTGTCGGTGGCATCGTGTGGGGTCTTCTCACCCCGGGCGTCACCGGAGTCGTCGTCCGACCCGGCCAGGCCGGATCGCTGGGCGCCGACACGGTCCACCGGTTCGACGCCGTCGCCTTGTTCGCCTGCGTGAGCGGTGTCGTCGGAGTCGTCAGCGGCGTGGTGGCCTGGTGGGATCGTCGGCTGCGCGGCCCGGCGGCCGCCGTCCTCGCCACCGTCGCCCCCATGGCCGGAGCCGGTGTCGGGATCTGGCTCGGCGGTCTCGTCGCCGGTGTCCGACACGCGGGACCGGGGGACACCGCGGTCGGCGACTACTTCCAGACCGCACCGTCGCTCCGGCTGGAATCGGCGCGCCTCGACATGTTCGGCGGACTGGACCTGTCGTGGGCCCTCGTCGTCGCCGCACCAATCGGTGCCCTGATCGTGTGCCTGGTGTTGCTGCTGTGCGATCGCGCCCCCGATCTGGGCGTGCCTGCCTCAGGCGGGCGGACGCAGGGTGGCGAACTCGTCGGTGACGCGTAACCCGTTCTCGGCGAACCGGTACAGCGCCGGTGGACGACCGCCGGAGCGCCCCGTGCGTCCCGTGGTGCCGGTGGCCCCGACCACCCCGCGCCGACTGAGGATGCGCAGCAGGTTCGTCGCGTCGACCGGATAACCCAGTGCGGCACAGTAGATGTCGCTGAGCGTCGACATCGAGAACTCACGCGGCGCCAGGGCGAACGCGATGTTGGTGTAGGACAGCTTCGCGGCCAACCGGCCGCGTGCCTGGGTCACGATCGCGCGGTGGTCGAAGCTCATCGACGGCAGGTCGTCCACCGGGTGCCATCGGGTGTCGTCGGGGAGGTTCGCGGTCGAATCCGACCGCACGAGACCGAGATACGTCGAGGCGATGACACGGGGGCCGGGGACGCGGTCGGGCGCGGAGAACACCGACAGCTGCTCGATGTGGGCCACCTCGCGCAGATCGACCTTCTCGGCGAGCTGTCGACGCGCCGACGACGTGAGGTCCTCGTCGACCCCCAGTACGCCGCCCGGCAGCGACCACGTGCCCGGCTGCGGATCGCGTGCCCGTTGCCACAGGAGGACCGACAGCTGGGGAGGGCACCGTTCCAGCGGCGTCCGCACCGCGAACACGGCGCTGAGCACCTCGTGGATGATGCCCGGCGCCTCCATGGCGCCCAGTCTATGTCGATGCGACTCCCGTGCCGCGCGGTCGGCCGCGACCGGGGTGCTACATTGAGCGCAGGTTTTCGACTTGCAGTCGAAAACCACTCGACGCCGGCCCGCGATCGAGTTTCCTCGCCTGAGAAGGAGCGGTCATGACCGCTGTTGCACCCGTCGCCCCCGTCGTCGACCCGACCGGTGATCCCGGTCCGGAGTGGGCTGCCGAGGTCCGTCGACTCGCGAAGCTCCGTGGAGCGACCGTGCTGGCGCACAACTACCAGCTCCCGGCCATCCAGGACGTCGCCGACCACGTCGGCGACTCGCTGGCCCTGTCACGGATCGCGGCATCGGCGCCCGAGGACACGATCGTGTTCTGCGGGGTCCACTTCATGGCCGAGACGGCGAAGATCCTCGCCCCGGAGAAGACCGTCCTCATCCCCGATGAGCGGGCCGGCTGCTCGCTCGCCGATTCGATCACCGCCGACGAGTTGCGCGCATGGAAGGCCGACTTCCCCGACGCCGTGGTGGTCTCCTACGTCAACACCACCGCCGAGGTGAAGGCACTGACCGACATCTGCTGCACCTCGTCGAACGCCGTCGAGGTCGTCGCCTCGATCGATCCCGATCGCACCGTGTTGTTCCTGCCCGACCAGTTCCTCGGCGCGCACGTCAAACGCGAGACCGGTCGGACGAACATGCACATCTGGGCCGGTGAATGCCATGTCCACGCCGGGATCAACGGCGACGAGCTCACCGATCAGGCGAACGCGCACCCCGACGCGGACCTCTACGTGCACCCCGAATGTGGTTGCGCGACATCGGCTCTGTATCTCGCCGGCGAGGGGGCCGTGCCGAAGGAACGGGTACACATCCTGTCGACCGGCGGGATGCTCGACACCGCGCGCGCCTCGGGTGCCCGCGAGGTCCTCGTCGCCACGGAGATCGGCATGCTCCACCAGTTGCGCCGTGCGGCGCCACAGATCGACTTCCAGGCGGTCAACCCCAAGGCGTCGTGCAAGTACATGAAGATGATCACCCCCGAGGCGCTGCTGCGGTGTCTGCGCGACGGCACCGACGAGGTCCACCTCGATCGCGATGTCGCCGACGCGGCGCGGGCCAGCGTGACGCGGATGATCGAGATCGGTACCCCCGGCGGAGGCGGTGAATGAGCGATCCGTTCGCCGCCCAGGGCCTCGACGCCGCCGACGTCGCCCGGATCATCGCGACGGCGCTCGACGAGGACCTGAGGTTCGGCCCCGACGTGACCACCGCGGCGACGGTGCCCGCCGGGGCCCGGACCACCGCGGTGATCGCCAGTCGTGACCGTGGTGTCATCGCCGGGCTCGATGTCGCCCTGGCGGTGTTCGACACCGTCATCGGGTCCGAGCTCACGGTGCTCGACCGCGTGGCCGACGGGTCCACCGTCGAGGCCGGTGCGGTGGTCCTGCGCCTCGACGCGCCGACCGCAGGGCTGCTCACCGCCGAACGCACCGCGCTGAACCTGCTGTGCCACCTG
Organism: Williamsia sp. M5A3_1d; assembly: GCF_053345315.1. Lineage (NCBI taxonomy): Bacteria > Bacillati > Actinomycetota > Actinomycetes > Mycobacteriales > Nocardiaceae > Williamsia > Williamsia sp. M5A3_1d. The sequence continues at coordinate 96,616 of NZ_JBKEZX010000005.1, read as the reverse complement.
TCGGGGATCGCCACGACGACCGCACGGTGGGTCGCCGAGGTCGACGGCACCGGCACTCAGGTGCGGGACAGCCGCAAGACCCTGCCGGGGCTACGGGCCCTGCAGAAGTACGCCGTGCGCGCCGGCGGCGGGGTCAACCATCGGATGGGTCTGGGGGACGCAGCTCTCATCAAGGACAACCACATCGCCGCCGCCGGCTCGGTGACCGCGGCCTGGGAGGCGGTACGGGCCGCGGCCCCCGACCTGCCCGTGGAGGTCGAGGTCGACTCGCTCACCCAGCTCGACGAGGCGCTGGCCCTCGACGCGCAACTGATCCTGCTCGACAACTTCGCGCTGTGGGAGACCCAGATGGCGGTGCAGCGGCGCAACACCCGCGCACCGCAGACGAAGCTCGAGAGTTCCGGCGGCCTGTCGATCGACGTCGCCGGTGACTACGCGCGCACCGGTGTCGACTATCTGGCGGTCGGTGCGCTGACGCACTCGGTCACCGTGCTCGACCTCGGTCTCGATCTGTAGGCGCCAAGCGGACATCTCGGGCGGCGGTCGGTGCGCTTATGCGCACGTGGGCATAAAACCGTTGACGGTTCTGTTGGTCCCTGTGTCCCGGCGCGCTGAACAGCGCGCTCCGCAAGGCCGAAAGGACACGATTTCTGTGCCAACTGTGAACGCTGTGGTCGCCACCGGAGCGACCGATCCGCTCACCATCTCGACCATCGAACGCCGCGAACTGGGACCCAAGGATGTCCGTATCGACATCAAGTTCGCCGGCATCTGCCATTCCGACATCCACACCGCTCGTAACGAGTGGAAGGGCACCCAGTACCCGGTCGTCCCCGGCCACGAGATCGCGGGGATCGTCGCCGAGGTCGGTTCCGAGGTCACCCTCCACAACGTCGGCGACCGCGTCGGCGTCGGCTGCTTCGTCGACTCCTGTGGCGAGTGCGCCCCCTGCAAGAACGGCGACGAGCAGTACTGCGAGAAGGGTGTCGTCCAGACCTACAACTCGAAGACCTACGAGGGTGAGTTCACCAACGGTGGCTACTCCGAGCAGGTCGTCGTCACCGAGAAGTTCGTCCTGAAGATCCCCGAGGGCATCGAGCTCGACGTCGCGGCACCGCTGCTGTGCGCGGGCATCACCCTGTACGCGCCGCTGAAGAAGTGGGGCGCGGGTCCGGGCAAGAAGGTCGCCATCATCGGGATGGGCGGCCTGGGCCACGTCGGCGTCAAGATCGCCCACGCCATGGGCGCCGAGGTCACCGTGCTGAGCCAGACCACGAGCAAGGAAGAGGACGGCAAGCGCTTCGGTGCCGACCACTACTACGCCACCAAGGACAACAAGGCGCTCTTCAAGGATCTGGCCGGTCAGTTCGACCTGATCCTCAACACGGTGTCGGTGAACCTCCCGCTGACCGACTACATCGGCCTGCTCGCCATCGACGGCGCGCTCGTCGAGCTCGGTGTGCCGGAGAACCCGCTCGAGGTAGCAGCGTTCGCTCTGCTGGCGAACCGACGCTCGCTGTCGGGCTCGATGGTCGGTGGCATCGCGCTGACGCAGGAGATGCTCGACTTCTGCGCCGAGCACGACATCGCCGCCGAGATCGAGACCATCTCGGCCGACCAGGTGAACGAGGCCTACGACCGTGCCGTCTCCTCCGACGTGCGGTACCGCTTCGTGATCGACACCGCGACGCTGGCTTCTGCCTGATCGCTGTGACACCGGTCACGACGTGACCTGAGATCGACCGCCGTCGGCCGTCGGAAACCACCCACACGGTGGTGACCGGCGGCCGATGTCGTCGTCTCACGGCAGGTACCCGGCGTCGAAAACGGCTGGCCGGACCCCATATCCTTGAGTGGACCGTTCAGGGTGGCCGTCACCCACCACCCCGCACCCGACCGCAGGAGACCCGCGCAATGTTGTCCCGAACCGACCTCCGAGGCCGTGCGCACACCGCCGCGGAACTCCGGCGCGCACTCCCGCGCGGGGGCACCGACATCGACTCGGTGCTGTCGACGGTCGCGCCGGTCGTCGCCGCGGTCCGTGACAACGGTGCTCCAGCGGCCCTGGAGTTCGGTGCCCGGTTCGACGGGGTGACGCCCGAATCGGTCCGTGTGCCCGCGGACATCCTCCGTCGGGCACTGGAATCGGTCGACGCGACGGTGCGGGCCGCGCTGGAGGAGTCGATCCGCCGCGCGCGGATCGTCCACGCCGACCAACGTCGCTCCACCACGACGACCGAGGTCGTCCCCGGCGGATCGGTCACCGAGAAGTGGATCCCGGTCGCCCGCGTGGGGCTCTACGTCCCCGGCGGCAACGCCGTCTACCCGTCGAGCGTCATCATGAACGTGGTTCCCGCGCAGGAGGCCGGCGTGGCCTCGCTCGTGGTCGCCTCGCCTCCGCAGGCCGCCCACGGTGGATGGCCGCACCCGACGATCCTCGCCGCGTGCGCGCTGCTCGGTGTCGACGAGGTGTGGGCCGTCGGTGGCGCGCAGGCCGTCGCGCTGCTCACCTACGGGGGCACCGATGTCGACGGCGGACAGGCCGAACTGGCCCCGGTCGATCTCATCACCGGACCCGGCAACATCTACGTGACCGCGGCGAAGCGCCTGTGCCGCAGCATCGTCGGCATCGATTCCGAGGCCGGGCCGACGGAGATCGCCATCCTGGCCGACGGCGACGCCGATGCCACCGCCGTCGCCGCCGACCTCATCAGCCAGGCCGAACACGACGTCCTCGCCGCGTCGGTGCTGGTCACCGACAGCGTCGACCTCGCCGACCGCGTCGACGCCGAGGTCACCGCACAGGTCGAGACGACCCGGCACACCGAACGTGTGCGCACCGCACTGTCCGGCGCGCAGTCGGGCATCGTCCTCGTCGACGACATCGACCACGGGATCGCCGTGGTCGATGCCTACGCTGCCGAGCACCTTGAGATCCAGACCGCCGATGCCCCCGCGGTCGCCGACCGTGTCCGCAACGCCGGCGCCATCTTCGTCGGCCGCTACTCGCCGGTGAGCCTCGGTGACTACTGCGCGGGCTCGAATCACGTCCTGCCGACGTCCGGTTCGGCCCGGCACAGTTCCGGGCTGTCCGTGCAGACGTTCCTGCGCGGCGTCCACATCGTCGACTACGACCGCGCGGCGCTCGCCGAGGTGGCACCCCACGTCGTCGCGCTCGCCCGCGCGGAAGACCTTCCCGCCCACGGTGATGCGGTCACCGCGCGCTTCGCCGACCTCCCGGCGTCGGGGAGCCCGGTGTGAGCGTCCCCGGAGCCCGGTTCTCCCTCGCCGACCTGCCGTTGCGCGAGGCGTTGCGCGGCCAACACGCCTACGGCGCGCCGCAGCTCGACGTCCCCGTCGCGCTGAACACGAACGAGAACCCGCATCCGCCGTCGCAGGCACTCGTCGACGACGTCGCCGAATCGGTGCGTGCCGCGGCGTCGGTGCTGCACCGGTACCCCGACCGTGACGCCGTCGCGTTGCGTGCCGATCTCGCCCGCTACCTGACCGGCCGCACCGGCATCGAACTCGGTGTCGAGAACCTGTGGGCGGCGAACGGATCGAACGAGATCCTGCAGCAGGTGCTGCAGGCCTTCGGTGGTCCCGGCCGCACCGCGCTCGGTTTCGTGCCGTCGTACTCGATGCACTCGATCATCACCGGCGGCACCGACACCACCTGGGTGGAGATGCTCCGGGAGGCCGATTTCACCCTCGACGTCACCGCCGCGGTGGCCGAGATCGGGCGCCGCGCAACCGATGTCGTGTTCCTCACCTCGCCGAACAACCCGACCGGGCAGTCCCTGTCGCTCGACGACATCCGCGCGGTGGTGTCGGTGGCCCCGGGCATCGTCATCGTCGACGAGGCGTACGGGGAGTTCTCCGACCGCCCGAGCGCCATCGCGCTGATCGACGAGTTCGGCGATCGTCTCGTGGTGACCCGGACCATGAGCAAGGCGTTCGCCTTCGCCGGCGGCCGCCTCGGCTACCTCGTGGCGTCGCCGGCCCTCGTCGAGTCGCTCCTGCTGGTTCGCCTGCCGTATCACCTCTCGGTCGTGACCCAGGCCGCCGCACGTGCGGCGCTGCGCCACGCCGACGAGACCTTGGCGACGGTCGCCGCGATCGTCGCCGAGCGCGGTCGGGTGGTGGCGGAGCTGACCGCGCTCGGCTACTCCGTCGTCGATTCCGACGCCAATTTCGTGCTGTTCGGGCATCTCACCGATGCCGCGGTCGCATGGCAGCGGTTCCTCGACCGCGGCGTGTTGATCCGCGACCTGCGCATCCCCGGGTATCTGCGTGCCACCATCGGCCTGGCCGACGAGAACGACGCGTTCCTGCGCGCCGCCGCCGACGTGGCCGCCGACGGCCTGCTCGCAACCGACCCCCGAACCGACGGAGCACTGCGATGACCGACACCGACACCGATCCCGGCGCATCACGGCGGACCGCCCGCGTCGAGCGCGTCACCCGCGAGTCCTCGGTCGCCGTCGAGATCGACCTCGACGGGACCGGGAAGACGAACATCTCGACCGGCGTCGCGTTCTACGACCACATGCTGACCGCGTTCGGCGCGCACGGCAGCTTCGACCTCACCATCGCGGCCACCGGCGACGTCGACATCGAGTCACACCACACCGTCGAGGACACCGCCATCGTTCTCGGCCAGGCCATCGATCTCGCTCTCGGCGACAAGCGCGGCATCCGCCGGTTCGGCGACGCGTGGATCCCCATGGACGAGGCGTTGGCCCACGCCGCGGTCGACCTGTCGGGACGGCCCTACTTCGTGCACACCGGCGAACCCGAGCACCTGCTGACCTCGGTGATCGGCGGCAACCCCGGCGTCGCCTACAACACCGTCATCAACCGCCACGTGTTCGAGACGCTCGCCACGAACGCCCGCATCGCCCTGCACGTCCGGGTGCTCTACGGCCGCGATCAGCACCACATCACCGAGGCCCAGTACAAGGCGGTCGCCCGTGCGCTGCGCGCCGCCTCCGAACCGGACCCCCGCGCCACGGGTGTGCCGTCGACCAAGGGTGCGCTCTAGATGCGGCGGCCGTCATGAGTCCCCGCGTCACGATCCTCGACTACGGGTCGGGCAACCTCCGGTCGGCGCAACGCGCGCTCGAACGCACCGGCGCGCAGGTCACCGTCACCGCCGACCGTGACGACGCCCTCGGGTGCGACGGCCTCGTGGTCCCCGGGGTCGGAGCCTTCGCCGCATGCATGGCGGGCCTCACCGCGGCGCGCGGCGACCGGATCATCGATCAGCGACTGGCCGGCGGGCGTCCCGTCCTCGGCATCTGCGTCGGCATGCAGATCCTGTTCGAGGAGGGTGTCGAGTTCGGGGTGCAGGCGGCGGGTTGCGGTGAATGGCCCGGTGCGGTCACGCAGTTGCCCGCACCGGTGCTGCCGCACATGGGATGGAACACCGTCGACGCCGGGGCCGGATCGGTCCTGTTCGACGGTCTCGACGCCGACACGCGCTTCTACTTCGTGCACTCCTACGCCGCGCAGTCGTGGGAGCTCGACAGCGACGGTTCCCGTCTCGCGCCGGCCATCACCACGTGGGCCGAACACGGTGCCCCTTTCCTCGCCGCGGTCGAGAACGGACCGTTGTCGGCCACCCAGTTCCACCCCGAGAAATCGGGGGACGCGGGTGCCGCGCTGCTCGAGAACTGGGTCCGGTCGCTGTGAGCACGGACCGGGACCGACCGGCTTCGCGTGAGTTCTCCTATGCGCGGTTGGCGCTTGCGGTGCTCGGCGCGGGGACGCTCGTGCTGCTGGTCTCGGTCCCGGTGATCTACGCGGTGACGCGGGTGTCGGCGCCCGCGGCGCTCGTGGTCGCCCTGCTGGCCGTGGCGGTGGCCATCGCCGTGATGGGGCTGGTCGCGAACCGGATGGTCGACGCGGCCGCGCGTTCGCTCGAGTCCACGCCCCAGACCTCGTCCACACAGGCCACGTCCACGCAGCCACCGCCGACGCCGTCCGATGACGAACACTGAGATCCCGCGTCCCGCGGCGACTCCCGACGAAAGGCCCCACCAGATGCCGTCCACGCTCGAACTCCTCCCCGCGGTCGACGTCGCCGACGGCCAGGCCGTCCGGCTCGTCCAGGGGGCGGCGGGGTCGGAGACGTCCTACGGATCTCCCCGCGAGGCCGCGATGGCCTGGCAGCGTGACGGCGCCGAGTGGATCCATCTGGTCGACCTCGACGCCGCGTTCGGCCGGGGCGACAACCGCGAACTCCTCGCCGCGGTGGTCGGTGAGCTCGACGTGAAGGTCGAACTGTCGGGCGGCATCCGCGACGACGACTCGCTGCGGGCGGCGCTGGCCACCGGGTGCACGCGCGTCAACATCGGGACCGCGGCGCTCGAGGACCCCGAATGGTGCACGCGGATCGTCTCCGAATACGGCGACCGGGTCGCGATCGGTCTCGACGCCGTGCACGAGGACCGCGGTTGGCGACTGCGCGGCCGCGGCTGGGTCTCCGACGGCGGTGACCTGTGGGACGTGCTCGAGCGTCTCGAACGCGACGGCTGCTCGCGATACGTCGTCACCGACGTCAGCAAGGACGGCACGCTGACCGGCCCGAATCTCGACCTGCTGCGGGAGGTCGCGCAGCGTTCGTCGGCACCGGTCGTCGCCTCCGGCGGCGTCTCGACCGTCGACGACCTCGTCGCGATCGCCGGCCTGGTGGACGCGGGCGTCGAGGGCGCGATCGTCGGCAAGGCGCTCTACGCCGGGCGGTTCACGCTGCCCGAGGCGCTGGCCGCAGTGGCCGGGCGGTGATGGCACCGACCGTCGTCGGGACGCTGCCCGCCGATGTGGACCCGCCCCGGCTGCTGTCGATCGCCGCGGGCCTGCTCGACGAGATCACCCCGCGGTTCGTCGAAGGACTCGGCGCCCCGAGCGCGGTCGACAAGGGCGGCAACGACTTCGCGACCGAACTCGACCTCGAACTGGAACGCCTGCTGGCGGCACGACTCTCCGACGCCACGCAGATCGCGGTCCACGGTGAGGAGTTCGGGGGACCCGATGTCACCTCGGGGACGGTGTGGGTGGTCGACCCGATCGACGGCACCGCCAACTACTCGGCCGGACTGCCACTCGCCGGCACCCTCGTGGCCCTGCTGCACGACGGTGCGCCCGTCCTCGGACTCACCTGGCTCCCGCTGTTCGACCGGCGCTACGCGGCGTTCGTCGAGGGCCCGGTCGTCTGCAACGGCGAGGAACTCCCACCCCTGCGCCCCACCCGCCTCGAGGACTCGATGATCGCGTTCGGCGCGTTCAACGTCGACAGCCGCGGCCGATATCCGGGACAGTGGCGGATCGACATCCTCGGCCAGCTCTCCCGACGGGTGTCGCGGCTGCGTCTGCTCGGCAGCACGGGTATCGACATGGCCCTGTGTGCGGCCGGGAACATCGGCGGCGCAGTGTGTTTCGGGCACCACGCCTGGGACAACGCGGCCGGTGCCGCCCTCGTCCTGGCCGCCGGGGGAGAGGTCACCGACCTCACCGGGGCGCCGTGGACGGTGTCGTCGCCGTCGATGCTGGTGGGCGCACCCGGGGTGCACGGCGAGCTGGCGTCGATCATCGCCGAGGTCGGTCCACCCGGGGGACGGTCATGACCGTCGCCGTGCGGGTCATCCCGTGCCTCGACGTCGATGCCGGCCGGGTGGTGAAAGGCGTCAACTTCGTCGACCTGCGCGACGCCGGTGATCCGGTCGAACTCGCCGCGGCCTACGACGCTGCGGGCGCCGACGAACTGACCTTCCTCGACGTCACCGCCTCCAGTTCGGGTCGGTCCACGATGCTCGACGTCGTACGTCGCACCGCCGATCAGGTCTTCATCCCGCTGACCGTCGGTGGCGGCGTGCGCACCGTCGCCGACGTCGATACGTTGCTGCGCGCCGGTGCCGACAAGGTGGGCGTCAACACCGCGGCCATCGCACGCCCCGAGGTGCTCGAGGAGATGAGTCGCCACTTCGGGTCGCAGTGCATCGTGCTGTCGGTCGACGCGCGCACCGTCCCCGACGGCGAGCCCCCGACACCGTCGGGCTGGGAGGTCACCACCCACGGCGGCCGACGCGGCACCGGTATCGACGCGGTCGAGTGGGCGCGTCGCGGACAGGACCTCGGGGTGGGGGAGATCCTGCTCAACTCCATGGACGCCGACGGCACCAAGAACGGTTTCGACCTGACCATGATCGGCGCCGTGCGCGCCGCGGTCACCGTCCCGGTGATCGCGAGCGGTGGGGCCGGCCGGGTCGAGCACTTCACACCCGCGGTCCGCGCCGGCGCCGACGCGGTATTGGCCGCCTCGGTGTTCCACTTCGGCGACCTGCGGATCGGCGAGGTGAAGGACGCGATGCGCCACGACGGGGTGGTGGTCCGATGAGCGGCCTCGACCCGGCGATCGAGCAGCGACTGCGCCGCACCGACGACGGTCTGGTCGCCGCGGTGGTGCAGGAGCGATCCACCGGCGAGGTGTTGATGCTCGCCTGGATGGACGCCGAGGCCCTCGCGCGGACCCTGTACACCGGCCGGGCCACCTACTGGTCGCGATCACGACAGGAATACTGGGTGAAGGGGGAGACCAGCGGACACGTCCAGGCCGTGCACGAGGTGCGCCTGGACTGCGACGGTGACGCCCTGCTGGTGATCGTCGACCAGACCGGTCCCGCCTGTCACACCGGGACGCACAGTTGTTTCGACTCCTCGCGCGCACTCGACGTGAAAGGCCCGTGATGCCCCTCATCCAGATCTCGCAGACCCCCGGATCCAGCGACCGCGTGAAGCGGGAGACCATCGCCGCGGTCACCGAGGCCTACGCCAAGGCGACCGGCAAGGACCCCGATTCGGTCTGGGTCACCATCACCGAGGTCCCCCGGTCCCACTGGGGCGTCGGCGGGGAACCGTTGGGACAATAGGGCGTGCCCACCTCCGCCCACGCGACCACGCGACGTCCATCGACCGACGGGACCACCCCGCGGGAGGTGTTCGTCGAACTCGCGCGCGACCACCGCGTCGTCCCCGTCACCCGCAAGGTGCTCGCCGATTCCGAGACGCCCCTGTCGGCGTACCGCAAGTTGGCCGGCGACCGACCCGGCACGTTTCTGCTGGAGTCGGCCGAGAACGGTCGATCGTGGTCACGCTGGTCGTTCATCGGTGCCGGATCACCCGCGGCACTGACCGTCGTCGACGGGCAGGCGCACTGGTGGGGCGCGGTCCCCGACGGCGCGCCGCGCGACGGCGACCCGCTCGTGGCGCTCGCCGAATCGCTGCGGTTGCTCGCCACCGACCGGCTGCCGGGCATGCCGCCGCTCACCGGCGGGTTCGTCGGATACCTGGCCTACGACGCGGTCCGCAGGCTCGAGAAGCTGCCCGACACCACCGTCGACGACCTGCATCTCCCGGAGATGATGATGTTGCTGGCGGCCGACATCGCGGCCGTCGACCACCACGAGGGCGCCATCACCCTCATCGCCAACGCCATCAACTTCGACGGCTCCGACGACCGCGTCGACGCGGCCTACGACGACGCCGTCGCGCGACTCGACCGCATGACCGCCGACCTGGCCGCACCGACACCGTCGACGGTGTCGACCTTCGCCACCCCCGACCCGGAGTACCGCAGCCAACGCACCCAGGAGGAGTACGGCACCGTCGTCACCGCCCTGGTCGAGGAGATCGAGGCGGGCGAGGCGTTCCAGGTGGTGCCGTCCATGCGGTTCGAGATGACGACCGACGCCGATCCCCTCGACGTCTACCGGGTGCTGCGCGCGTCGAACCCGAGTCCGTACATGTACCTGCTGCGGGTGCCCGGTATCGGTGTCGAGCAGGGGGGCCGCGAACCGTTCACCGTCGTCGGATCGAGTCCCGAGGCGCTGGTGACCGTCCACGATCAGGTCGCCACGACCCATCCCATCGCGGGTACGCGCTGGCGCGGGGCGACCGAGGAGGAGGACGTGCTGCTGGCCAAGGACCTCCTCGCCGACGAGAAGGAGAACTCCGAGCACCTGATGCTGGTCGACCTCGGACGCAACGACCTGGGGCGGGTGTGTGAACCGGGCACCGTCACGGTGCACGACTACCGGCACATCGAGCGGTACAGCCACGTGATGCACCTGGTGTCGACGGTGACCGGACGGCTGCGCGACGACGCCACCGCCCTCGATGCGGTCTCGGCGTGCTTCCCCGCGGGGACCCTGACGGGTGCACCGAAGGTGCGCGCGATGGAACTGATCGACGAACACGAGCAGACCCGCCGCGGTCTCTACGGCGGCATCGTCGGCTACCTCGACTTCGCAGGCGACGCCGACACCGCGATCGCCATCCGCACCGCGGTGATGGCCGACGGCACCGCGTACGTGCAGGCGGGTGGCGGCGTGGTCGCCGACAGCGATCCCGTCTACGAGTTCAACGAGGCGCGCAACAAGGCGCGCACCGTTCTGTCGGCGGTCGCCGCGGCGCAGACCATGCGTCGCGTGGACGGCGTGCCGACCGACGACCCGGGCGGCGACCCCGCCCGGACGAGCACCAGCGAGGAGCACGACCACACCTCATGACCGAGACGCCGAACCAGCCCCCACCCGACGACCGGGCGCCGACCGACGAGACCGCCCCACGCGCCGGGGCCGTCGATGTCGCCACCGCCGAACGCCTGCACCGACGCCGGACCCTGACCACCGCGTCGATCCTGTTGGCCGCGGCGGCCGCGGCGCTGTGGGCCGCGTCGCGACTGACATGGGCGTCGCTGTCCACCAGCGACGGGCTCGGCCCCGAACGCGGCTTCACCGTCCACGGATCGGACTGGAGCCCCTGGCTCACGCCGGTGGCGATCGTGCTCGTCGCGTCCATCGCGGCGGCGGTGTCGCTGCGCGGATGGGCGCTGCGCGTCACGGCGCTCATCGTCGCCCTCATCGGCATCCTCGGCGTGCTGCCCGCCATCTCGCTGCTCACCGGCGACAACCCCGGCGCCTACGCCGCGAAGGCCGTCGACGTGCCCGGCCGCTACCAGGTGGTGTCGGTCGAGACCCACGACCAGGCGGCGATCGTCGTCTTCGTCGGTGGCGTCATCGCCGTCGCGGCCGCGGTCGTCCTGCTGCGTGGCGCACGAGGCGCGGCACCGATGTCGTCGAAGTACCGTTCGCCGGCCGCCCGGCGCGCGGAGCTCGAGGAGAAGGTGTTCGCCGACCGCGACCGACCCGCCGACCCCGCGGCCACACCCGGCGCGCAGTCGCCCGCCGGTACCGACGGATCGGGCGACGACCTCACCGAACGCATGCTGTGGGACGCCCTCGACAACGGCGCCGACCCGACCCGGATACGACCGGATGGACGCAGCGGCGGGCCGTCCACCAGCGACGACGACCCCGGTCGTCCGACCCGATGACGCCCGCGCGCCGCGCACACCCCGCCTGAGGGCCGCCATCGGTCGCCGGGCTACCCTGTGGCGACCAGGGATGACGTGGACCACCACCCACCGACTTCCGTCCGTCACCGCCGGAAGGGGGCCGCGCACCCATGAGTACGCCGAACGTCCTCGACTCGATCATCGACGGGGTGAAGGCCGATGTCGCCGCCCGCGAGGCGGTGCTGGATTTCGCCGCCGTGAAGGCCGCCTCGGCCGCTGCTCCCGATCCGCGTGATGCCGCCGCCGCTCTTCGTGAGACCGGGATCGGTGTCATCGCGGAGGTCAAGCGCGCCAGCCCCTCTCGCGGGGAGCTCGCCGACATCGCCGACCCCGCCGCGCTCGCCCAGGCCTATGAGAGCGGCGGCGCCCGCATCATCAGCGTTCTCACCGAGGGACGTCGGTTCGGCGGATCGCTCGACGATCTCGACGCCGTCCGCGCGGCCGTACAGATCCCCGTGCTCCGCAAGGACTTCATCGTCGGGCCGTACCAGATCCACGAGGCACGGTCCCACGGCGCCGACGTCATCCTGCTCATCGTGGCCGCACTCGAACAGAACGTGCTCGCGTCGCTGCTCGACCGCACCGAATCTCTCGGCATGACCGCGCTCGTCGAGGTGCACACCGAGGAGGAGGCCGACCGTGCGCTCGAGGCCGGTGCCTCGGTCGTCGGCGTCAACGCGCGGAACCTCAAGACACTCGAGGTCGACCGGGACAGCTTCGCGCGCATCGCGCCCGGCCTGCCGACCGAGATCATCCGCATCGCCGAATCGGGCGTGCGTGGGACCGCAGACCTGCTGGCCTACGCCGGCGCGGGAGCCGACGCCGTGCTGGTCGGTGAGGGCCTGGTCACCAGCGGTGACCCGCGCGCCGCCGTGCGTGAGCTCGTGACCGCCGGAACACATCCGTCCTGCCCCAAGCCGGTACGCTGAAGCGTGTCCACCGATCACGACCTCCGTCCCTCTGCCGCCGCGAGTCCTTTCCCCACCGCGAGCATGGGCCTCTCCCAGCGCACCGAATTCGATCCCGACGCCCGCGGATACTTCGGCAGTTTCGGCGGCCGGCATGTGCCCGAAGCGTTGATGGCCGTGATCGACGAGGTCACGACGACCTACGAGAAGGTCCGCAGCGACGACGACTTCCTCGCCGAACTCGACCGCCTGCAGCGTGACTACAGCGGTCGACCGTCGCCACTGTTCGAGGCGACACGGCTGCGCGCCGCCGCCGGAGGCGCCCGGATCTTCCTCAAACGCGAGGACCTCAACCACACCGGTTCGCACAAGATCAACAACGTGATCGGTCAGGCCCTGCTCGCCCAGAGGATGGGCAAGACGCGGGTCATCGCCGAGACCGGCGCCGGACAGCACGGTGTCGCCACGGCGACGGCCTGCGCACTGCTGGGTCTCGAGTGCATCGTCTACATGGGCCGCGTCGACACCGAACGTCAGGCCCTCAACGTCGCCCGCATGCGTCTGCTCGGTGCGTCGGTGATCGCCGTCGACAACGGTTCGGCGACCCTGAAAGACGCCATCAACGAGGCGATGCGCGACTGGGTGACCAACGCGCACAACACCTATTACTGCTTCGGCACCGCGGCCGGTCCGCACCCGTTCCCGCTGATGGTGCGCGATCTGCAGCGCATCGTGGGGCTCGAGGCCCGAGCGCAGATCCTCGAACAGACCGGTGCGCTGCCTGACGCCGTCGTGGCCTGCGTCGGTGGCGGATCGAACGCGATCGGGATCTTCCACCCGTTCATCGCCGACGCCGACGTCCGTCTCATCGGTTTCGAGGCGGCGGGTGACGGCGTCGAGTCCGGCAGGCATGCCGCCACCTTCGCCGGCGGCACGCCCGGGGCGTTCCAGGGCGCCTATTCCTACCTGCTCCAGGACGACGACGGTCAGACCATCGAGTCGCACTCCATCTCCGCGGGTCTCGACTACCCCGGTGTCGGTCCCGAACACGCCCACCTGTTGGAGACCGGTCGGGCCGAGTATCGCCCGGTGACCGACACCGCCGCCATGGACGCCCTGTCGGTGCTGAGCAAGACCGAGGGCATCATCCCGGCCATCGAATCCGCCCACGCCGTCGCGGGAGCCATCGAGCTCGGCAGGGAACTCGGCGACGGGGCGGTCATCCTCGTGAACCTGTCCGGGCGGGGCGACAAGGACGTCGACACCGCCGCGCGCTGGTTCGGCCTGCTGGATCGGCCCGCCGGCAGCGACGGCAGCGGCACCACCCTCGGTGATCCCTCGAAAGCCGGCTCCTCTGGGACCGACACCGCCGCCACGCAGCCGCCCGCCCCGGGTATCGCCCCGTGAGCACGTCGCGCCTGGCCCCGGTCTTCGCGCAGTGCTCCGCCGAGAACCGCGGTGCGCTCATCGGTTATCTGCCCGTCGGCTATCCCGATGTCGCGACCTCGTTGGAGTTGGTGCGCGCGCTGGTGCACGCGGGGTGCGACATCGTCGAACTCGGCATCCCGTATTCCGACCCGGTGATGGACGGTCCGACCATCCAGGATGCCGCCGACACCGCTCTGCGCGCGGGTACCCGCGTGCGCGACGTGTTCGCCGCGGCCGAGGCCGTCGCCGACGCCGGGGGAGCCCCGGTGGTCATGTCGTACTGGAATCCTTTGCTGCGCTACGGGGTCGACGCGTTCGCCCGTGACCTCGCCGCCGCCGGTGGCCGCGGTCTGATCACCCCCAACCTCATCCCCGAGGAGGCCGACGGCTGGCTCGCCGCGGCCGGCGAGCACTCGCTCGACCCGATCTTCCTCGTGGCGCCCTCATCGACCGAGGAACGCCTGGCGATGACCGTCGACTCGAGTCGCGGGTTCGTCTACGCGGCCTCGACCATGGGTGTCACCGGTGCCCGTGATGCCGTCTCGAACGCCGCTCCCGGCCTGTGCAAGCGGATCCGCGAACACTCCGACATCCCGATCGGCGTCGGGCTGGGTGTGCGCAGTGGAGCCCAGGCCGCCGAGATCGCCTCCTACGCCGACGGGGTCATCGTCGGATCCGCTCTCGTCAGCGCCGCCGCAGAGGGTGTCGAGGCGGTCTCCACCCTGGTGGAGGAACTGGCCGCGGGAGTGCGTTCGGCTACTGTGGCACGGTGACCGCCCCCGCTGTCCTGGCCTACATCCCGAGTCCCTCACAGGGTGTCTGGTACCTCGGTGGCTTCCCTCTCCGGGCGTATGCGCTGTGCATCATCGTCGGCATCGTGGTCGCGGTCTGGTGGGGTAGCAAGCGCTGGCAGGCACGTGGTGGCCGCGACGGCGAGGTCCTCGACATCGCGATCTGGGCAGTCCCGTTCGGACTCATCGGCGGCCGCCTCTACCACCTGGCCACCGACTGGCGGACATACTTCGGCGACGGCCCGAAGACCCCGATCGATGCGTTCAAGATCTGGGACGGCGGTCTCGGCATCTGGGGTGCGGTGCTGTTCGGTGCGCTCGGCGCCTGGATCGGGGCGCGCCGCGCCGGAATCTCGCTGCCGGCCATGGGTGACGCGATCGGACCGCCGATCCTGTTGGCGCAGGCCATAGGTCGGCTGGGGAACTATTTCAACCAGGAACTCTACGGCGCGCACACCACGCTGCCCTGGGGCCTGGAGATCTACGAACGCGTCGATCGCAACGGCAACGTCGGGCCGGGGCTCATCGACGGCACGTCCACCGGGACCGTGGTCGACGTCGTCCAACCGACGTTCCTCTACGAACTGATCTGGAACGTCCTCGTCGTCATCGCGCTGGTGGTGATCGACCGCCGGTTCCGGATCGGCCACGGCCGTCTGTTCGCGCTCTACGTCGCCGGGTACTGCGCGGGCCGGTTCTTCATCGAACTCCTCCGCGAAGACCAGGCCACCCACATCTTCGGCATCCGGATCAACGTCTTCACCGCCGTCATCGTCTTCTGCTGCGCGGTCGCATACGTGATCCTCGCCCGCAAGGGTCGCGAGTCACCGAGCGAGATCTACCGCGGTGATGCCGGGCCCGATCCGGTCACCGACGACGACACCACAGACGAGACCGACGCCCGCGCAAGCGGCACGGAGGACGGCGACGCGGGCGACACCGACGCCGGACCACCCGGGCCCGCGACATCGGACACCGTTGCGCCCACGGCGCACACCGACGAGCCCGGGGCCGACACCGACGAGACCAGCGGGACCCGAACCCCGTCCTGACACCGTCTCCGAAACACACCCGACGTCTGCGCGATCCCGGTGTTAGCATCGGATTTCGCGACCGATGCATCGTTCGCGTACCCGTAACTCCCGCAGGCCGGTGCAGTCCTGAGGACCCATCCCTGATGGCCCGCCAGGCCTGTCGTGGAGGTTGCCACCGGTGTTGTTCTCCGCATTCCCGCCCGCCCAGGGTCTCTACGATCCCGACGCCGAGAGCGATTCCTGCGGCGTCGCGATGGTCTGCGACATCCACGGCCGGCGCTCGCACGGCATCGTCGCCGACGCCCTGCTGGCGCTGGAGAACCTCGATCACCGTGGCGCGGCCGGCGCCGAGACGAACAGCGGCGACGGCGCGGGGATCCTGATCCAACTGCCCGACGCACTCCTGCGCGAGTGCGCCCCGTTCGCGCTTCCCGATCCCGCCCTGTCGGGAGACCACACCTACGCGGCAGGCGTCTGTTTCCTGCCCGTCGAGTCGTCCGCGCGCGGCGCGGCGATCGCGAGGATCGAGTCGATCGCCGCGGAGGAGGGCGTCACCGTCCTCGGCTGGCGCGACCTGCCGACCGACGCCGACC
This sequence comes from Williamsia sp. M5A3_1d, assembly GCF_053345315.1. Classification (NCBI taxonomy): domain Bacteria; kingdom Bacillati; phylum Actinomycetota; class Actinomycetes; order Mycobacteriales; family Nocardiaceae; genus Williamsia; species Williamsia sp. M5A3_1d. The sequence goes on along the minus strand of NZ_JBKEZX010000005.1, from coordinate 80,446 downwards.
GGGCCGACCTCGGCACCACCGCCCGCGGTTGCATGCCGCACAAGGCTCAACTGTTCGTGACGGTCGACACCGCCGACGGCACACCCAGGCCCGCGGGCATCGATCTGGACCGCATCGTCTACCCGTTGCGCAAGCGGGCCGAGCAGATCGACGACACGATCGAATCACAGGGCAGCGGAGTGTATTTCGCGTCGCTGTCGAGTCGCACCATGGTGTACAAGGGCATGCTCACCACCACCCAGCTGCCGCTGTACTACGCCGACCTCCGTGACGAGCGGTGCGAGAGCGCCATCGCCATCGTCCATTCGCGGTTCTCCACCAACACCTTTCCCTCGTGGCCGCTGGCGCATCCGTTCCGTTTCGTGGCGCACAACGGGGAGATCAACACCGTGCGCGGCAACCGCAACCGCATGCGGGCCCGCGAGGCGATGCTCGACAGCGACCTCATCCCGGGTGATCTCCGGCGTCTGTTCCCGATCTGCACACCCGACGCGTCGGATTCCGCATCCCTCGACGAAGTCCTCGAACTGCTGCACCTCGGCGGCCGCAGTGTCGCGCACAGCGTGATGATGATGGTCCCCGAGGCCTGGGAGAACGTGGCCGACATGGACCCCGACCGGCGGGCGTTCTGTCAGTTCCACGGGTCGCTGATGGAGGCATGGGACGGCCCGGCGTGTGTCACCTTCACCGACGGCACCGTGGTCGGAGCAGTGCTCGACCGCAACGGACTGCGGCCCGGCCGGTGGTGGCAGACCCGCAGTGGACGGGTGGTGCTCGCGTCCGAGGCCGGCGTCCTCGACATCGCCGTCAGCGACGTCGTGGCCAAGGGGCGACTCGAGCCGGGACGGATGTTCCTCGTCGACACCGCCATCGGACGCATCGTGGACGACGAGGAGATCAAGTCCGACCTCATCGGCGCCGCCCCGTACGCCGAGTGGTTGCACGCGGGGCTGCTGGAGATCGCCACCCTTCCCGACCGACCGCGCTTCGTACCCACCCACGAATCGGTGGTGCGCAGGCAGGTGTCGTTCGGCTACACCGAAGAAGATCTGCGAATCCTGTTGACACCCATGGCCGCCGGCGGCACTGAGCCGCTGGGGTCGATGGGCACCGACACCCCCGTCGCGGTGCTCTCGCGCCGGTCCCGGCTGCTGTACGACTACTTCGTCGAACTGTTCGCTCAGGTCACCAACCCGCCGCTCGATGCGATCCGCGAGGAGATCGTCACGTCGATGGCCAGGGTCATGGGCCCCGAACACAACCTCCTCGAGCCCTCGGCGGCGTCGTGCCGACAGATCGTGTTGCCGTGGCCGGTCCTCGACAACGACGAGTTGGCCAAGATCGTCCACATCGACGACGACGGCAACCACCGAGGCCTGTCGGCCCGTGTCCTGCGCGCGCATTTCGAGATCGGCGGCGGCGGAGAGGCACTCGGCCACGCTCTGGAGGATCTGCGAACGCGCGCCTCGCAGGCCATCGCCGACGGGCACTCGACCCTGGTGATCAGCGACCGCGAGGCCGATCGCGACCACGCGCCGATCCCGTCGCTGCTGGCGGTCTCCGCGGTCCACCACCACCTGGTGCGCACCAAGGAGCGCACCCGGGTCGCACTCGTCGTCGAGACCGGCGACGCCCGCGAGGTACACCACGTGGCGTTGCTGATCGGATTCGGCGCCGCGGCGGTGAACCCCTACCTGGCGTTCGAGTCCATCGAAGACCTCATCCGCGAAGGCGAGCTGACCGGCGTCGCCGCCACCGCGGCGGTACGCAACTACCTGCTCGCGTTGGGCAAAGGCGTGCTCAAGGTGATGAGCAAGATGGGGATCTCCACCGTCAGTTCCTACACCGGTGCACAGTGTTTCGAGGCCGTCGGACTGTCGTCGGAGCTCGTCGCCGAATACTTCACCCGCACGGTGTCGCGGATCGAGGGTGTCGGGTTGGCCGAGCTCGCCGAGGAGGTGGCGATCCGACACCGCCGGGCCTTCCCCGACAACCCCACCGAGCAGGTCTTCCGCCGCCTCGATGTCGGTGGTGAGTACCAGTTCCGTCGTGAGGGGGAGCTGCACCTGTTCACCCCCGAGACGGTGTTCCTGCTGCAGCACGCGACCGCCTCCGGCAAGGCGGAGGTCTACCGCCGCTATTGCGATGAGGTGAACCGTCTCTCGGCCGAGGGCGGTACGTTGCGTGGACTGTTCGATTTCGTCGCGGCCGGTGACGGCACGAGCGGACGCTCGCCGGTGCCGATCGACGAGGTCGAGTCGGTGGAGTCGATCATGACCCGCTTCAACACCGGCGCGATGAGCTACGGCTCCATCTCCGCCGAGGCCCACGAGACGATGGCCATCGCGATGAACCGGATCGGTGGTCGATCGAACTCCGGAGAGGGCGGCGAGGACACCGATCGGCTGTACGACCCGCAGCGGCGCAGTGCGGTCAAGCAGGTCGCCTCCGGCCGATTCGGGGTGACCAGTGACTACCTGACGAACGCCACCGACATCCAGATCAAGATGGCCCAGGGCGCCAAACCCGGTGAGGGTGGGCAACTCCCGGCATACAAGGTGTACCCGTGGATCGCCAAGACCCGGCACTCCACACCCGGCGTCGCGCTCATCTCGCCGCCACCGCACCACGACATCTACTCGATCGAAGATCTCGCACAGCTCATCCACGACCTCAAGAACGCCAACTCCGGCGCACGCATCCACGTGAAGCTCGTCTCGGCGGTCGGTGTGGGGACGGTCGCGGCGGGGGTGTCGAAGGCGCACGCCGATGTCGTGTTGATCTCAGGCCACGACGGTGGGACGGGTGCGTCGCCGCTGACCTCCCTCAAACACGCAGGCACGCCGTGGGAGATCGGACTCGCCGACGCGCAGCAGACGTTGATGCTCAACGGGTTACGTGACCGCATCACCGTCCAGTGCGACGGTGCGCTGCGCACCGGCCGCGACGTGATGGTGGCCGCGCTCCTCGGGGCCGAGGAGTTCGGGTTCTCCACCGCACCGCTCATCGTGGCCGGCTGCATCATGATGCGCGTCTGCCACCTCGACACCTGTCCGGTGGGGGTCGCCACGCAGAACCCGGTGTTGCGCTCACGGTTCACCGGTCAGGCCGACCACATCGTCACCTTCTTCCGGTTCATCGCCCAGGACGTCCGCGAACACCTCGCGATGCTCGGCTTCCGGTCCATCGACGAGGCTGTCGGTCGAGCCGATGCGCTGCACACCGCCGACGGTGTGGCGCACTGGAAGAGCAGGGGCATCGACCTCTCGCCCATCTTCGCGATGCCGGACGTGCCGGGTGCACGCCGCCGCGTCGGCGAGCAGTACCACGCCCTCGACAAGGCCCTCGACCAGACGCTCATCCAACTCGCCGAGGGGGCACTCGAGGACGCGCACCCGGTGACCCTCCACCTGCCGGTCCGCAACGTCAACCGCACCGTGGGGACGCTGCTCGGCGCCGAGGTCACCCGTCGGTACGGTGCCGCGGGCCTCGCCCCCGACACCATCCGGGTGAACCTGACTGGTTCGGCCGGGCAGTCGCTCGGCGCGTTCCTCCCACCGGGCATCACCATCGACCTGCGCGGCGATGCCAACGACTATGTGGGCAAGGGCATCTGCGGCGGCACCGTGATCGTGCGGCCCGATCCCGACGCGTCGTTCGTCGCCGAGGACCAGGTGATCGCGGGCAACACGTTGCTCTACGGGGCGACCTCGGGTGAGGTGTACCTGCGTGGCCGCGTCGGGGAGCGGTTCTCGGTGCGCAACTCCGGTGCCACCGCCGTCGTGGAGGGGGTGGGCGACCACGCGTGCGAGTACATGACCGGTGGCCGGGTCGTGATCCTCGGGCCCACCGGCCGGAACATGGCCGCGGGCATGTCGGGTGGGATCGCGTTCGTGCACGATCTCGATCCGGCGAAGGTCAACACCGCGATGGTCGCGCTGCAACGGCCCGACCCCGACGACCTCGCCTGGTTGCGCGAGACGATCAGCAGACACACGGAGCTGACCCGGTCCGGGGTCGGTGCATCCCTGCTCGCCGACTGGCCGCGACGGTCTCAGGCGTTCACCAAGGTGATGCCGACGGATTACCAGCGCGTGCTCGACGCCGCGCGGATGGCGCAGGCGGAGGGTCGCGACGTCGACTCGGCGATCATGGAGGCGGCACGTGGCTGACGCACGCGGATTTCTCACCGTCGGCAAGCGCGAGGACCGCGCCCGCCCGGCGGCCGAGAGGGTGCACGACTGGGCCGACGTCTACGAGCATCCCGACCCGCCCGCGCTGCGCGAGGAGGTCTCCGAGCAGGCGCGGCGATGCATGGACTGCGGCATCCCCTTCTGTCACTCCGGCGGGGCGGGATGTCCTCTGGGCAACCTCATCCCCGAGTGGAACGACCTCGTCCGTCGCCGCCGGTGGGACGCCGCCGCCGACCGTCTGCACGCGACGAACAACTTCCCGGAGTTCACAGGCAAGATCTGCCCCGCACCGTGCGAGTCGGCGTGCGTCCTGTCGATCGCGGAGGAGACCACCGGGGGCAGCGTCACAATCAAGCGGATCGAGAAGTCGATCGCCGAGGTGGCCTGGCAGGAGGGCATGGTCGAGCCGAAGATGCCCGCGGTGCGATCGGGTCGATCGGTGGCCGTGGTCGGTTCGGGCCCCGCCGGACTCGCCGCCGCGCAGCAGCTGACCCGGGCCGGACACGACGTCACCGTCTACGAACGCGACGACCGCCTCGGAGGGCTGCTGCGGTACGGCATCCCCGAGTACAAGCTGCAGAAGTCCGACATCGACCGGCGGCTGGCCCAGATGCGCGCCGAGGGCACCGACTTCCGGACCGGTGTGGACGTGGGCGTGGATCTCGGTGTCGCCGACCTGCGCGCGCGACACGACGCGGTCGTCCTCGCCGTCGGGGCGCTCGCCGCACGCGACAACGTGGTCCCCGGACGTGAACTCGACGGGGTCCATCTGGCGATGGAGCACCTCGTCCCCGCCAACCGCGAGTGCGAGGGCGACGGACCGAGCCCGATCACCGCCCGCGGCAAGCACGTCGTGATCATCGGCGGCGGCGACACCGGCGCCGACTGCCTGGGCACCGCGCACCGCCAGGGTGCGGCGTCGGTGACCCAGCTTGACTACAACCCCGAACTCCCCGCCACCCGTGACGACGGGCTCTCGCCGTGGCCCACGTGGCCGCTGGTCATGCGGACGTCGTCATCGCACCACGAGGGCGGCGACCGCCGGTATCAGGTCGCTGTGCAGCGGTTCCGAGGGGACGCCGGCGGGAAGGTCACCCACCTCGTGCTCGCGGAGGTGGAGGTCCGGCGCGACGCCGACGGGGGCCGCACGGTGGTCCCGGTCGGTGACGACTTCGAGATCGCCTGTGATCTCGCGTTGTTCGCCATCGGTTTCGAGGGTGTGGAGCCGATGGCGCTGCTCGACGACCTCGGGTTGTCCACGACACCCCGCGGGACGCTGTCCTGCGGGAGCGGATGGCAGACGGCGACGGACGGTGTGTTCGTCTGCGGCGACGCCCACCGTGGCGCGTCGTTGGTGGTGTGGGCGATCGCCGAGGGGCGGGCGGCGGCACGTGGTGTCGACGAATTCCTCATGGGCGCCTCCGATCTGCCGGCCCCGGTCCATCCGGGTGCGCTGCCGCTGTCGACCGCGCGTCTTTCCGCGAGATGACATGTTGGCGCTGTGATGGAGTTGACCGGACGGGGAGACTAGGCTCGGCCGGGTGAATCGCCGTACCAAGATCGTCTGCACACTGGGCCCTGCGACCGATTCGGCGGAGCGCGTTCGAGAACTCGTCGAGAGCGGCATGGATGTCGCGCGCCTCAATTTCAGTCACGGCACCCACGCCGACCACCAGGCCATGTACGAGCGGGTCCGGGAGGCCTCCGACATCACCGGGCGTGCCGTCGGCATCCTCGCCGACCTCCAAGGACCGAAGATCCGGCTCGGACGCTTCGCCCAGGGCCGCACCGAGTGGGCGACCGGCGAGCAGGTCCGCATCACCGTCGACGAGATCGAGGGCACGCATGACCGCGTGTCGACGACGTACAAGGAACTCGCGGTCGACGCCCAGCCCGGTGACCGGCTCCTCGTCGACGACGGCAAGGTCGGGCTCACCGTCGTCGACGTCGACGGCAACGATGTGGTCTGCCGTGTGACCGAGGGTGGCCCGGTCAGCAACAACAAGGGCGTCTCGCTGCCCGGCATGAACGTGTCGGTGCCCGCCATGTCCGACAAGGACACCGCCGATCTCGAGTTCGCGCTGTCGCTCGGTGTCGACCTCATCGCACTGTCGTTCGTGCGTTCGCCGTCCGACATCGAGCTCGTGCACGAGGTGATGGACCGGGTCGGTCGACGCGTCCCCGTCATCGCCAAACTCGAGAAGCCGGAGGCCATCGACAACCTCGAGGCCGTCGTGCTCGCATTCGACGCGGTCATGGTCGCCCGCGGCGACCTCGGTGTCGAGTTGCCGCTCGAAGAGGTGCCGCTGGTGCAGAAGCGGGCCATCCAGATGGCACGCGAGAATGCGAAGCCGGTCATCGTCGCCACCCAGATGCTCGAGTCGATGATCGAGAACTCGCGGCCCACGCGGGCCGAGGCGTCCGACGTCGCCAACGCCGTGCTCGACGGAGCCGACGCGGTGATGCTGTCGGGCGAGACGTCGGTCGGCAAGTACGTGATGGAGACCGTCCGCACGATGGCCCGGATCGTCAACGCCGTGGAGAACAGCACGCGCGCCGTACCGCCGCTGAGCCACGTCCCGCGCACCAAGCGCGGCATCATCTCCTACGCGGCCCGCGACATCGGCGAACGCCTCGACGCGAAGGCTCTCGTCGCGTTCACGCAGTCCGGGGACACCGTCCGCCGACTCGCCCGGCTGCACACGCGGCTGCCACTGCTGGCGTTCACGCCGCTCCCGGAGGTGCGCAGCCAGTTGGCGATGAGCTGGGGGACCGAGACGTTCCTGGTCGACCCCGTCGAGAGCACCGACGCGATGATCCGCCAGGTGGATTCCTCCCTGTTGAAGATCGGCCGCCTCAACGTCGGCGATCAGGTGGTGATCGTCGCCGGTGCACCTCCCGGTACGGTCGGATCCACCAACCTGATCCACGTGCACCGCATCGGTGAAGAGGATCACTGAGGGTGCGAACCGTAGCGTTCTGACCTGAACGCCATCCCGGGGGAACACGGTCCGGCCCGAGCCGGCACCGCGCGGGATGCATCGACGAGGGGGCCGGGCAGTGGAAGTGACCATGCAGAGTGATCTCGACAAGCTTCTCGGACTGTTCGACCTGACCGACGCCGGCGACGACGTGTTTGTGGGGCAGCACCCCGAGCAGAAGACCGCCCGCACCTTCGGTGGCCAACTGCTGGCCCAGGGTGTCATCGCCGCCGGTCGCACCATCGTCAAGGGCTCGCCACCCGTCCACGCACTACACGCGCACTTCATCCGCGGCGGCGACGTCGAGCAACCCATCCGATATCACGTGCACCGCTCCCGCGATGCCCGGAGTTTCGCCAACCGGCAGGTCACCGCGATGCAGGGTGACGCCGAGGTGTTCACGATGCTCGTCGCGTTCCAGGACAGCTCGGCCGGCCTCGAGCACGCCGTGTCGACCCCCGAGGTGCCCTACCCCGACGAGCTGCCGCCGCTCGGCGAGCACTTCAAGGGCTATGAGGACCGCATCGCCGCATTCGTCGACGCCTTGCACCCGATCGACATCAGGTTCGCCAACGACCCGACGTGGAAGGCTCGCGAGACCGGCGAACGGTTGGAACAGAACCGCGTGTGGATGCGCGCCGACGGCACCCTGCCCGACAACCCACTGCTGCACGTGGCGACCATGGCGTACGCCTCCGACACCACCGTGCTCGACTCGATCATCACCACCCACGGCCTGTCCTGGGGCATCGACCGACTCTTCGCCGCCACCGTCAACCACTCCATGTGGTTCCACCGCGACTTCCGGTTCGACGAGTGGATGCTCTACGCCACCGAGTCACCGGTCGCCGCCGGCTCCCGCGGACTCGCCTCGGGTCGGTTCTTCACCATCGACGGGACCCTGGCGACGACGGTCGTGCAGGAGGCACTGATCAAGCACTTCCCCGCTCGGGACTGATCGCGGTGTCCGGTCGTCCCGACCGGCTGTTGTCGTAGCCGGCGCGTCGCACGGTCGCCAGCCAGTCCGGGAACATCGACACCTCCCGTGGTGCGTTCCTGACCGGGTCGAAATCCACGCGACCGGGTTCTCGCTTCGAGGTCAGCTGCACCGATCCGAACGACGTGAACCGACCGAGTGGTCCGCGGGCGTGGGACAGGTCCAGCCGCAGACCGTCGCCCGCGTCGACGGCGGCGCGCACCGTCGCCGGCGACATGTCGGTGAGACGTCTGTCGCCGACGAGTTCGGCGCGCAGCCACCACAGGTGGGACCCGACCCGGAACGGGGTGAGGCTCGAGAAGGTCGCCGACGTCCACGCGATCGCCGGCAGCGGTATCGCCAGTCGTACCGCCTGTCGGCTCGACGTGGCGAGCAACAGATCCCAGGTCTCGTGCGGTCCCGGCCCCGGCGCGGTGACCGAGAGACGCAGGGCGACACCTCCGACGTCGGGCAGACCGCGTGGCGTGCCGACCCCCTTGGAGATCCGCACCGTGGCGTCGGAATCCGACAGCGTGAGACGGTCCATCGCAGGCCGGGAGAACCGGGCCGAGCCCGCGCACACCACCCCTACGGGATGGAATGCGCGGGCTCGACGCGCGGCAGCCGCCCACCGGAAGGGTGCACCGACCACCTCGATCATCGTCGCCTCAGTTCGCGTCCGGGTCGATGACGTCCTTCAGCTTGCCGATGACAACCTTCTCGGTGCCGAAGGCAGGAGTGCGCGGCTCACCCATCGCCCCGTCGTAGGTGGCGTAGAGCTTCGGGTCCGGCGGCGGTCCGGCCTGGGCGGCACCCAGCGGCACCGGGTCGGCGAGGAAGCCGTTCTGGTGGCGACCGTCAGCCGCGACACCGTGCGCCCATCGCCCCTTGTCCGCATCCGCGCCGTCGGACAGGTGCCACAGACTGGTCGCGTGCTCGGCGTGTTCGGTGTCCATCAGGTCGTTCGGGACGATCGTGTCCTCGAGCCCGTCGGCCTTCAACTCCTCGATCGCGGCGAGCCACAGGTTCTGGTGGTAGGTGTCGCGGGCGAGGTTGAACTTCAACATGTCCTTGACGCCGGGGTCGTCGGTCATGTGGTAGAGCCGGGCGGTCTGCAACCGCCCGTGCGACTCGATCGACACGTTGGAACGGAAGTCCGCCAACAGGTTTCCGCTCGCGACGATGTAACCGCCGTTCCATGGGACACCGTTGCTGTTGGCGAGCATCGCGCCGCCGCCGGCCACGATGGCCTGCTGCGGATCCATGCCGCCCATGACTGCCGCGACCACGGGGTCACCCGCGGCGTTCTCCGTCGCATCGGTGGCGGGAGCGCCCTCGAGCAGACGCGCGATCATCGTGGCGATCATCTCCACGTGACCGATCTCCTCGGTGGCGACGTCCATGAGGAGATCCTTGTACTTGCCTTTCATGCGGCAGTTCCAGCCCTGCATGAGGTACTGCATCGTCACGGTCATCTCCCCGAAGGTGCCGCCGATGAGTTCCTGCAGTTTGTGTGCGTAGACCGGGTCCGGCTTCTCCGGGGCGACGTCGAATTGCAGATGGTCGGTGTGTCTGAACATGAAGACCTCTCCTGACCGGGGAGTTCGAACCCCGATCGCGCTGCTGGCAGCCAGCATTCGGCTGACTCGCGGTGTGGTGGCGTCGGCGACGGTCTCTGCCGGTCGTTCACGGACGGGATGCCCCAGGTGCACGGGGGCCCAAACCCCGACCGGATTGGTTTGAGCTCCCCGTGAGACGGGAACCCGGCCTAAACGATCTGACCCCTCACGAAAGGAAGACCTTCATGACGGTCTCGACGTCGACGATCTCCGGCCAGCTCCGCGCGATCCTCGCTCTCACCCACACCGAGATCCAGGTGGCCCAGACCCGGATCGCGCAGGCCCGTACCGACGCGGTGCGGCGAGAACTCACCCAGAACGCCGAGAATGCCCGTGGGCGCGCCGAATCGATCCAGCAGGTTCTGCGTGACCAGGGTGCGTCCCGAACGGCGTTGCGGCCCCTGCTCGGTCGCCTGGGTGCGCTGGGAAAGGCCCTCGCCGAGCAGGTGGCGCCCCTCGACGAGGCCCTCCTCGGCGACCTGGCGCTCGAGCACCAGTTGCTCGACCGGTCCCGATACCTCGTCGCGTTGGCGACGTCCGCAGGCGACGAGACCGTCGTCGAGCTCGGCAAGCGGCTGATCACCGCACATCAGGCCACCGTCGAATGGCTCACGACCGTTCTGGCCGAGGAGGCACTCGGAGGCCCGGTCGCATTGCGTCGCGGTCCGGGACAGTGGGGCGCGGGGCTAGCGGTGCGGGTCGCATCGGCTCCCGCGTCGGTTGCCGTCGGTGGCATGGACCGGGTCGTGGAGATCCTCCGCGGCGCGTCGGAGGCGGTGTCGGCGGTCCGTGGTCGCGGCGGGCCGATCGGTGATCGTCTGCCGATCGATGGTTACGACGATCTGACCGTCGCGCGAGTGGTGGCTGCGATCAAGGAGCTCGACGAGCCGACCTCGATCCGCGCCGTGGTCGCCTACGAGGAGGCCCACAAGAACCGGCACGGCGTCGTCTCCGCCGCACAGACGCGACTGGCCGCCATCGCCGCGGAGATCGTGGGAATCCGTTGAGCACGAGCCGAGGCGCAGGAGCACGAGATGAGTGAGCACACGGCGGAGACGATCTCCTACCCGGGCGAGACCGCGGAGATGTCGGAACGCCCCCGCGACGAGATGCGCGAATACCGCGGTCGCGACCTCCTGCGGGGACGGCGTGCGCTGATCACCGGTGGTGACTCGGGTATCGGCCGCGCGGTCGCGGTGGCGTTCGCGAAGGAGGGCGCCGATGTCGCCATCGCGTACCTGGAAGAGTCCGACGATGCGGCACACACCTGCGATCTGATCGAGGAGGCGGGGACTCGCGGCGTGCTCTACCCTGGCGATCTCGCCGACCCCGCGCACTGTGCTCAGGTCGTCGCGTCGACGGTCGAGGACCTCGGCGGGTTGGACATCCTGGTCAACAACGTGGCGTTCCAGAACCCGGTCGAGGACTTCATGGAACTGACGCCCGAGCAGTGGCGACGGACTTTCGATGTGAACGTCGACAGCTTCTTCCACACCACCCGGGCGGCCGTTCCCCACATGGGCCGGGGAGGGGTCATCATCAACACCGGTTCGATCAACGGTCTGCGCGGTAACAAGACCCTCATCGACTACTCGGCGGCGAAGGGTGCCGTCACCGCGCTGACATACTCACTCGCACAGTCGTTGTTGCCCAGGGGGATCCGCGTCAACTGTGTGGCGCCGGGTCCGGTGTGGACCCCCTTGATCCCGGCGACCATGCCCGCCGAGCAGGTGGGGGAGTTCGGCGCACAGGTCCCGTTCGGGCGGGCCGCGCAGCCCGACGAGATCGCGCCGTCGTTCGTGTTCTTCGCCTCCGAGCTGTTCTCGTCGTACTACAGCGGTGAGGTGCTCGCCCCGATCGGGGGCGAGACCCTGCCGGGGTAGGCGTTCCGCCCACCCCGGGGCGAGGAAGGCGGGTCAGGCGCCCGCGTTCTCCGCCAGGTAGGTCAACCGGCGCAGGCACTCGCCGAGCCGTGGCGCCATCGCGATCCGCTGTACCTCGTCCGGCACCCACCGAAGGGGAATGGTCTCGGCCGTCTCGTCCATCGTGACCACCGAGCCGTTCTCGTCCTTGGCCACCGTCATCACGATGCGGGCCTGCCCGAAGGGCCATCCGTGTGCGGACAGCACGAGTTGGCCGGCACTCGACGACAGCGAACGGGTCTCGTCGTCGAGGAGGGCAGGCCATGTGCCGAACGAATGGTGGATGCGCGAACCCTCCTGAGGCCACTCGGGATCGACCCCGCGGATGCGGGAGGCGCCGACCACCCACGACGAGTACAACCAACCGTTGGACAGCACCGACCACACCTGGGCGGGGGTGGCGGTCGTCAGTGTCGACACTGCGGGCATCTGGGGTCCTCCTGATCGTGGTTCGGTGAGAAATCGTTGTGGTCGGGACGGATCAGCGCATCAGCTTTCGACCGAGTGACGAGATGATCGTGCGGCGGGGCAGACCGCGGATGCCGTCGGCGGCGAGGGCGGCGCGCGCGGCGTTGTTGCCGCACGCGCCGTGTACCCCGCCTCCGGGGTGTGCGGATGCACCTGCGAGGTAGAGCCGTCTGATCGGGGTCTCGGCGCGGCCGAGGCCCGGGGTCGGCCGGAAGATCAACTGCTGGTGCAGCTGTGCGGTACCGCCGTTGACGGCGCCGGCGCGCAGGTTCGGGTCCTCGCCGGCGATCGTGCCCGGGGTCTGCACATGTCGCCCCTCGAGGAGGTCGGTGAAGCCCGGGGCGTGTGCCTCGACCACCTCGTCGACGCGGTCGGCAAGCGTCTGTGCGGCGGCCTCGTCGGTGACGCCGCGGGGCAGATGCGTGTAGGCCCAGGCGCTCTCGGTGCCGTTCGGGGAACGGGTGTGGTCGGCGGTGGTCATCTGGCCGAACAGGAGGAACGGTGTCCGCGGGACCGTCCCGGTCGTGAGGTCGGCCATCCACCGCACCATCTGATGGTGGTCGGCACCGAGATGGACGGTCCCCGCCTGCGAGAGCGCACGCCCCGTCCATGGGATCGGCTCGCGTACCGCATAGTTGACCTTCACCACCGGCATGTCCCACTCGAAGCGTGTGAGATCGTCCAGGACGCGGGCGGGTAGCTCACCGTGTCCGACCATTCGTGTCAGCAACGTCGGCGCGTCGACGTCGGCGAGCACGGCCCGTCGTGCCGGCCACGAACGGCCGTCGCGGGTGCGGACGCCGACCGCGCGACCGCCGCGGATGTCGACGTGATCGACGGCCGTACCGGTGTGGATCTCGACCCCGGCGGCACGTGCGCGTGCGGCGAGCGCCTCCGAGAGCGCCCCCGCGCCGCCCACCGGAACCGGGAACCCGGTGTCCTGACCCAGCATCGTCAGCAGGTAAGCCATCAGACCGCTGCCAGGTGCGTCGAGCGGGATGTCCGCATGCATGGCGTTGCCCAGGAACAGGATCCGTGCGTGGGGATCGTGGAAGAGTTCGGCGACCATCCGGGACGCGGGCAGGACGAGGAAGCGCGCCAGCCGCAACAGTTCCGCGGAGTCGAGTGCCCGCAACAGGGCCGCCGGACCGCGCACGGGTGGGAACGGCCGGAACAGGGTGTCGATCAGCGCGGGTCCGATCGTGTGCCACCGCTCGGTCAACTCCACCCAGGTCCGTCCGTCGCGGGCGTCGTGCGCGGCCAGCCTGGCCGCTGTGGCACCCGGATCGCGGCACACCACCGCAGGTTCGGTGTCATCCGGCGCCAAGGGGTGGCCGAACGCGATCGGTGCCCGGCTCCACCGCAGCCCGTGGTTCTCGAGGTCGAGACCCCGCAGCGCGGGGGAGACCGATGCCAGCGGATAGAAGGCGCTGAAGAGGTCGGACACGAAGCCGGGCGTGAGTTCGGCACTGCGCACCGCCCCGCCCACCGACTCGTTCTGCTCGAGCAACACCACGTCCCACCCCGCGTCGGCGAGGCGGGTCGCGGCGACCAGCCCGTTGTGACCGGCGCCGATCACGACGGCGTCCGCGGCGCTCATGAGACCGACCGGGCAGAGGTGTTCATCACGTGACCGGATACCCGCCGCCGATGGGGTCAAACATCGACGTGATGTCCGTCGGTCGCGGCCGGGGGAGGATTGCGACAGCGGCCGCGGGGGTATTCGTCACGACATGTATGTGTTGCGATCGATGATGGAGCGCGAGCGGCTGCGCGAGACGGTGGACGCATGGGCCGATCGGGGGCCTGCCGTCATCACGGGGGCCGCCTCGGGGATCGGCCGGGCGCTGGCCGAGGAGTTGGCCGGACACGGGGTCGAGGTCGTGGTCAGCGACATCGATGAGGCGGGTGTGGCGGAGACGGCGCGACGCTGCCAGGCGCGTGGCGGCCGCGCGCACCACCATCGGCTCGACGTCGCCGACCGCGAGGCGGTGTTCGCCCACGCCGAGTCCGTCATCGCACTGCTCGGCGTACCGCAGCTCGTGGTGAACTGTGCCGGACTGACCATGATCGCGTTGATCGAGAACGAACCCGATGCCGACAGTCGTCGGGTGTTCGAGGTGAACTTCGCCGGCGTCGTCAACGGCACCGACGCGTTCCTGCCCGCGATGATCCGCGCGGGCTCCGGGCACCTCGTCAACGTGTCCAGCGCCTTCGGTCTGGGTGCAGCACCGCTCAGAGTTCCTATAGTGCATCGAAGTTCGCAGTACGGGGCTACACCGAGTCGATCCAGATCGACCTGCTGCGCGACCGGTCGCCGGTCGGCGTCCACTGTGTGTGTCCCGGTGCGGTCCGCACCGGAATCGCCCGCACCGCCCGCTACACCGACTCGCGGGTGCGCCGCCGCGTCACCGCCGTCTTCGACCATCTGATCCCGGCGACCCGGCCCGAGAAGGCTGCCGAGGCGATCCTGGCGGGTGTGGTCAAGGGCCGTCGACGCATCGTCGTCGGTCTCGACGGCCGGATGCTCGATGTGCTCACACGGGTGACCGGCGGGGCATACCAACGCCCCGCCGGTCGACTGCTGCGACCGGTCGCCGCGATCATCGACAACCGATGACGCCTCAGGGCTTCAGCAGTATCTTCACCGCCCCGTCCTGCTTCTTCTGGAAGATCTCGTAGGCGTGGGGAGCCTCGGACAGCGGGAACTCGTGGGTGGCGAACGTGTCGACGCCGAGGGGGTCGTCGTCGCCGAGCAGCGGCATGATGTCGTCGACCCAGCGCTTGACGTTGGCCTGCCCCATCCGCATTGTGATCTGCTTGTCGAACATGGTCATCAGCGGCAGCGGATCGGCGGCGCCGCCGTACACACCGATCAATGAGATGGTGCCGCCACGTCGCACGATGTCGATCGCGGAGTTCACCGCCGCCAGTCGGTCGACGCCCGCCTGTTTCATCAACGGTTCGGCCACCGCATCGGGCAGATGTGCCGCGAGCCGCTGCATCACCCCCGCACCCGGTGATCCATGGGCCTCCATCCCGACGGCGTCGATGACCGAGTCGGGTCCACGGCCGCCGGTCATCTCGCGGATCAGGTCACCGGGTTCGCCGGACTCCGACGTCAGATCGATCACCTCGATCCCACGGCCCGCTGCCCGCGCAAGACGCTCGGGCACCAGGTCCACCGCGATGACGCGATACCCCTTGTGGGCGGCGATACGCGCCGCCATGTCGCCGATCGGCCCCAGCCCGAGCACGACAACGGTTCCCCCATCGGGGATGTCGGCGTAGACGACCGACTGCCATGCGGTCGGCAGCACATCCGACAGGTAGGTGAAACGCGAATCCGGCGGGCCCTGTGGAACGGTGATGTGGGTGAAGTCGACGTGCGGCACCCGGAGATACTCGGCCTGCGCGCCGGGGACCGATCCGTACAACTGCGAGAAGCCGAACAGTGCCGCACCCATTCCCTGCTCGCGTACCTGCGTCGTCTCGCACTGGGTGGGCAACCCGTGTCCGCACATGAAGCAGTGGCCGCAGGCGATCTGGAACGGGATCACCACGCGGTCACCGACATTCACCGTCGACACGGCCGAGCCGACGGCGACCACCTCGCCCATCGGCTCATGACCGAGGATGTCGCCCGGGTTCATGAAGGCCCCCAGCACCTCGTACAGATGGAGATCCGACCCGCAGATGTTGGTCGTCGTCATGCGGACGATCGCGTCGGTCGGATCGATGATGGTGGGGTCGGGGACCTCGTCGACCGACAACTCCCGCCGTCCCTGCCAGGTGACTGCTCTCATGTCTGCGCCTCTTCCTCGTGTTGTGGTGGTTCGGCTGAGGTGCCGCACCATCGCGGCGTCGTGTGAGCCGCCGAAGTCGTTGCCGGCTCTCACCGGTGACGTTGGCGTACCCACGTGGGGCGTCGGTCAAACGCGCGGACACGGCAGAAGTCATGCCGAGAACGGCTGCGCCACTTCGGTGGGGTAGCCATCTCGGGTTCGGCGTGACACGATCATCACTACGTGCGGAATGGTTGAGGCTTGAGCCCCTTCGTACAGCTCAGGGCCCTCGGGCGGCGTTCGTCTTTCATGACCCCCTCCCGTCCTGCTTCGTAGACCTCGACGCGGATATGCCCACCTCCCCTCTGTGTGACGAGGTGATCCATGCATCCCGACAATCACTTTCCCCCGACGACCCACCCCCAGCAGGTCTCTTCCCCGCCCGACACCGGAGGCCGTCGCAGTGCTCGGCGTCCGCGTCGTGACGACGAGTACGCCGACGTTGCGCAGCGCATCGCCGCATTGGCCGAGCTCGACGTCTCTTCTCGCGAGTTCAGCAGCGGCAGAGACGATCTGATCTCCCGATGCCTACCGCTGGCCGACAACATCGCCCGACGTTTCGGGGGGCGGGGTGAGGCGTTCGATGACCTGGTCCAGGTCGCCCGCCTCGGTCTGGTCAACGCGGTCGACCGGTTCGATCCGGAACGCGGCTCCGATTTCCTCTCGTTCGCCGTGCCCACGGTGATGGGAGAGGTGCGGCGACACTTCCGTGATGCCACGTGGTCACTGCGGGTTCCGCGCCGCACGAAAGAGACCTATCTGCAGATCGCGAAGGTCTCCGACGCGATGTTGCAGCGATTGGGGCGCTCACCTCGACCGAGCGAGATCGCCGGCGAGATGGGCCTCGACCTCGATGCGGTGGTCGACGGACTCGTCGCGCGATCGGCCTATCACGCGGCTTCCATCGACGCCGAGATCACCAGCGATGCGTCCACCATGCGGGTGCAGGACACCCTCGGCGACCTCGATGCACGGATGGGCACCGTCGAGCACGTCGCCACGCTGCGGCCGGCGCTGGCACGGCTGACCGATCGCGAGCGCCAGATCGTGGGACTGCGGTTCTTCGGTTCGATGTCGCAATCGCAGATCGCAGATCGCGTCGGCATCTCGCAGATGCATGTGTCGCGCATCCTCTCGAAAACCCTTGCCGCGATGCGGACACATCTCGACGAGGCGGCCCTCGACGGCGTCTGACGTCACATCGGGGTGAGCGGCGAGGTGGCCGGCCCCTCCAGCACCTGCCCGTCGGCGGTGAAGCGGGAACCGTGCAGCGGGCAGTCCCAGGACTTCTCCGCGTCGTTCCACTCCACGATCCCGTAGAGATGGGGACACACGGGCGACACCGTGTGGGTCACACCTTCCACGGTGCACGCCGCGACCGGTCGACCACCGCGGTGACCGGTCGAGGCCTCGCCTTCTCGGGGAGTGCCGGGGTCGGCGGAGGTGACCACTTTCGCCCACCCGCGGGCCATGTGCAGACCCACCGACGCGTTGGCCGACGCAGCGGAGCCCAGTGACAGGGCCTGCGACGGACGTGAACTGCGAAAGGTTCGGGCCCAGGGGATGTCGCCGCCCAACAGATGCGCCGACATGGCGAGACCTGCCGCAGCCGCGTTCGACATCCCCCATTTCGCGTATCCGGTGGCGACGAGGATCCGATCGATGCCGGGCAGGATGGGTCCCACGTAGGGCAACTGGTCGATCGAGCTGTAATCCTGTGCCGACCACCGTGCGTGGAGTCGCGCCGACGGGAAGTTCAGGCGTGTCCACGTCAGGAGGTCGTCGACGTGGGAGCGCTCGGATCCGCCGCGCGCGACCTCGTGGCCGAACCCTCCCACGAGGAGGTAGGTGGTGCCGTCGGCTCGCCGCGCGTACCGCAGCGACACCGACGGGGAGTCGGCGGCGAGATACATCGACCGGGGCATCGGTTCGTCGATCTCGAACGCACCCGCGTAGGACCGTTGCGCGGTCAGGCGTGCGAAATGGGCGCCCCGATCGAGGACGGGAGCACCGGTCGCCACCACCACCGAACCGGCGGTGACGTGGCCGCGGTCGGTCGCGACGGTGAGATCCCCGCTGCGTGGCACGGCGGGACGCACCAGACTCGCGCCGGTCACCCGAACCCCCTCGACGAGGGTGCCGCCACGGCTGCGGAGGTCCTCGGCGAGCGCGTCGAGCAGTGGCATCGGATCGAGTAGCGCCTGATCGGGCAGTTCCACGGCCGCCTGCACCTCGAACGGGAGTTCGGTGTCATCACGCATGCTCACGTCGAGACCGGCGTCACGCGCGACCCGGTACTCCGAGCGGACCGACTCCGCTCCCCGGGCCTGCGCTGCGTAGGTGATGGCCGACTCGCGGTCGACGGCGACGCTGCGCTCGGCGCAGTAGCGCAGCAGCCACTCCATCCCCTCGCGGTTGGCCGTCACGTAGTCGTTCACCGCACCCATCCCGTGGTGCGACGCGATCGACGACAGTCGTGTGCCCTGCAGCAGACTGACCTTCCCGGTGGTGTTACCGGTGGTCACAGCGCCACGGTGGCGCGCCTCGAGGACGGCGACCGACGCCCCCGACCGCGCCAGGAGCACAGCGGTGATCAGCCCGGTGATGCCGGCTCCGACCACCACATGGTCGAACCGCGCACCATGGGGCAGGTCCGGGGTCGGATCCGGTGACCTGTCCTGCATCCACAACGACGTCATCGCGTTCCTCTCACGGTTCGGGCGGCTGCCTGTGAGGGGGGCTACCCGCGGTGCGTGTCGACGAAACGCCTCGTGTCCGCCGCGCATCGCTCCCCGATGCGGTGATCCGGACGTTTGAGGTCGCTCGTCATGGGGCATCTCTGGCCGATCACCGCGTACGACGTGTCGTCGTCGCGAAGGAGGTGGGGTGGTGGCTTGCACGAGAGATGTCGACCACGCCTCGCCGCAGCAGGGCGTCCCCGCACAGTTGATCGTGGGGGCGTCGTCGGACAACCTGCCTGTCATCCGGTCGTTGGTGGAGAACGTCCTGCTCACCGCAGACCTCCCGATGAGCGATGTCTCCGATGTGACCCTCGGTGTCGACGAGATCAGCACCCAGATCATCCTCCGCTCGCGCGCGACCGATCCGGTGGGTTGCTCCCTGCAGGTCGGCCCGGACGTGGTCGTGGTCGAGGTCTACGGGGTGTTGCGGTCGGGTTCGACCCTGTCGACGGACGGTTTCGGGTGGCATGTGGTCCGGACGGTGTCGGACTCGGTCACCATCGATCTGAGTGACGGCGCGCCCGACTGCGAGGTGCGGGTGACACTGATCAAGGCGCGGTCGATCGCCGAGGCCGACCCTGTCGCAGGCCATGAGGTTTGAGATGGTCGGGGACGGGCTATCCCGGTGATCAGGTGTCGTCGCGCGACGACGACGGCCGTGCACGCACATCGACGAATGGGGAGAATTCGTGAGCTTGGTGATCGATGAATCGGTCCGATCGATCGGACCGGCCGTACCCGTGGGGCGCGGCCGCCTGTCCACGGCCGTGAGCGAGCTTCTCGCCGACGGCCATGAGGTCGGCGGCCCTGTCACGGACTCCCCTCTGGCCGGGCTGGACGCCGTCATCGACGAGGCCGATCCCCTCGGCATCGATCTGCACCTGGCGCTGTACAGCTGTTACGAGCTGCACTACCGGGGGTTTGCCGGAGTCGACCCCGAATGGGAGTGGGATCCGAGTCTGTTGGGCTTCCGACGCCGTCTCGAGAACCGCTTCCGCACTGCGCTCGACGCCGGCATCGAGCCCATCGGCCAGGATGACGACGTCGACCGGGAGATGTCGGCGATGTCGGTGGAGCCCATCGACGGCACCGGCCCCTCGTATCTCCTGCGCGACGAGGGCACCTGGGACCAGATGCGTCAGTACCTCGCGCTGCGGTCGCTGTACCACCTCAAGGAGGCGGATCCGCACGCGTGGGCGATCCCGCGGCTGACCGGTCGGAGCAAGGCGGCGTTCGTCGCCGTCGAGTTCGACGAGTACGGCGGTGGACGGGGCGACCGGATGCATCAGCAGCTGTTCGCCGACCTGATGGTCGCCGCCGACCTCGACGCCACGTATCTGGGCTACCTCGACCGGGCGCCGGCGCCTGCGTTGGTGACGGTCAACCTGATGTCGATGTTCGGCCTGCACCGTGCGCTGCGCGGTGCGGCCGTCGGCCACCTCGCGGCCACCGAGATCACATCGTCGCCCGGGTCACGACGCCTCGCCGAGGCTCTCGTCCGACTCGAGGCACCGACCGAGTGCGCAGCGTTCTACCTCGAGCACGTCGAGGCCGACGCCGTCCATGAACAGGTCATGCGGACCGATGTGGTCGGTGACCTCATCACTCGTGAACCCGAACTGCACGATGATGTCCTGTTCGGGATGCGGGCGTTCGATTTCGTTGAGAACCGACTCGCCGACCACATGATGTCGTGCTGGCAGCGCGGCGAGGCGGCGATCGACCTGTCCTGATTGCGTGAGCGCGCCGCGTTCAGTCGGTCATGCGTGCGCGGCGGCGATGACTGGTGTCGCACAACGGGAACGTCTTGCTGCGCTTGCACGCGCAGATCGCCACCAGGAAGCGATCGGACTCCACCACCGCCCCGTCGGGCATCTCGATACGAACCGGCCCCTGCACCATCACCGGGCCGCCCGGCACCATGCGCACCGTCCGCCGTTCACTCATCGACGCCCCCGGATCACGGCCAGCATCTCCGATCGTGCGCCCACCGGGAGCAGACCGCTGCGACTCAACCACTCCGCTCGTTCGGTCAACACCGGCCCGAGCGGGATGTGGCCGGACGCGACTGTCTCGGCAGTCAATCCACCGTCTTCCAACATCGCGATGGTCGTCTCGACTCCCGAGGTCTCCGAATGCACGATCACACACATACCGTGCGGCGTCAGCAGGTCGGGAACCGCCCCGCAGAGCGGATCGAGAACCGAACGACCGTCGGAACCGGCATCCCATGCGCTGGCCGTCATGTCGCCGCCGATCTCCGTGTCGTCCGGTGTCGGGACGTACGGCGGGTTGCTGAGCACGACATCGAAGGGGCCCGCCGCGAGTGCGTCGGCGATCGAACCCTGCCGCGCATCGACCACCACGCCCGCGCTCGCAGCGTTCTGCGTCGTGCTGCGGACGGCCTCGGGATTGATGTCGAACGACACCACCTCCCGCGCACCCAGTCGCGCCGCCGCGATACCGATGACACCACTTCCACAACACAGGTCGAGGACTCGGGCGCCCGCGATCGCGGCGATCTCGACGCGCATCGCCTCGATGAGCAGGAAGGAATCCTCCTGCGGTGCGTACACCGAGTCGCCCAGCGCGAACCGATGGGGCAGGAGGTCATTCGGCGCCACATGAGGGGCGACGGGGGGATGGAGAGAGGAGGAAGGGGATGTGAGGAGCACTGTCACCTCTGACGTCGACGTCCACGGTGCCGTTGCGCCGACACCCGTGTGTCCGGGATACCCGCCGATGCCCGGGTCAAACCTCAGCGCGACATCGGCTATCCGGCCACCATCCCGCGGTGCATGACGCGATCGCCCACCACGCCGGAATGATCGGCCTTGTGCATCACACACCGGTTGTCCCACATCACGACATCGTTCGGCGACCACCGGTGGGCGAGGACGTTGTCCTCTCGGGTGCTGTGTTCGAGGAGCGACGCCACGGTGTCGGCGGCCTCCTCCTCGCTGAGCCCGCTGACCTCGGCGCATCGCTGCGGTGTCGAGAGGTACAGCGCGGTCCGGCCTGAGATCGGATGCGTCGCACACAGGGGGTGCACCGCCGAGGTCTCGGCGTCGTCGTCGAGTTCGAGGCCGGTCACCACATGGGTCACCATCCGCTCGGACAGGTCCTCGCGCACCATCTCCGGTAGCGACTCGAACGCCCGGTACTGGTTGCTGAAGAGGGTCTGACCGCCTTCTGCGGGCACGTCGACGGCCCGTAAAGCCGTGTAGGCCGGCGGGTTGCGGACGTAGCTGGTGTCGACGTGGAACTGCGAACGCGGTGGCGTGGAGCGTCCCACGTTGCTGATCACGTTCAGTTCCGGCCGCCCGGGTACCGGGGTCTCCCCGACGGTGAACACCGTCTCGCCGAAGCTTCGGAGAAAGGCGAGGAAGGCGTCGTCGTCGATGTCCTGATCGGGCAGGACGATCACCCCGTGTTCGGCGAGCAGCGCCCGCAACTCGGCGACGTCGGTGGGGTCGAGTGCCCCCACGCGGATGTCGGTCACCTGTGCGCCCAGCGGCGTCAACGTGGTGTGCTTCAACGTTTCTCCTCTTCGGCGCGTAGTTCTGCGAGTGCGATGGCGAACACCTCGTCGAGTTCGATCCCCCCGGCCTTGGCCATCACCGCGATCACGCTTCCCGGGGCGAAGGAGCAGTACGGTCCGGCCTCGAGGAAGTAGGGCTTCCCGTCGGGGTCGATCCGGAAGTCGAACAGGCTGTGGTGCCGGCAGCCGAGCGCGCGGTGGCACCGGCGCGCGGCCTCGTGCACCACGGCGACGATGGGATCGTCGTCGTCCACGATCCAGGCGTGCTCGGCGTCCTTCGCGACGAGGTACAGGTCACCGTCGTCGGACCGCGCGAGCTTGTCGGCGCGGTCGCGGATCGGTTTGGTCTCGGGATCGACGGAGTACTCCTCGAGCGGGAGGCAGACGAGTTCACCGTCGCGCACGATGATTCCGCACCGCACCTCGCGGCCCAGCTCGACATAGGTCTCCACCAGTGCGGAATCGCCCAGTGCCAGCGCGACATCGAGCGCCGCGGGCAGTTCTGCGACATCCCGCACCAGCGTCACGCCGTCGGAGTTGTCCGCGTCGACCGGCTTCACGACCACGGGCACCGGCAGGGTCGGCGTCTCGCCGCGCCGGACCACCTCGCCGTCGGGCACCCTGACTCCCGCGGCCGCGACGATCGCTCGGGTCGTCGCCTTGTCGGCGGCGATGGCCATCACCTCGCCCGAGTTCCCGAGCCGCCCGATTCCCAGCACGTCGAACACCGAACGGTACGAGGTCATCCCGGGACGGCAGAACATCTGCGGGACGACGACGTCGACCCCCCACGACTCGATCATCGCCAGCGCCCGACCCGCGGACATCGCCTCGGCACCGTCGATCGCGGCGGCGGTCAGGTCGTCTGGGAACGACCACGCACCGCCGGGTGCCACGTGGGCGATCCGATTGTCGTATCGCGTGTCCGCCCGCAGCGCCGACAGACACCCCGACGCGTAGAGGCGGGACAGGTCGGCGAAGGCGTCGTCGACCGGGGAACCCACGAGGTGCAGCACCAGGGTGCGACGCGATGTGGTCAAGAGGTCAGTCACCGCCGTTCTCCACCAGCTTGCCGATGTTGAAATCGATTCGACTCCACCCTCGTCGGGCCCGCAGGTTCTTCACCAACAGGGACGGGATCTGCAGGTGGTGCACCATCAGGAACGGCAGCGGGTCGTCGCGGTCGAAGATGGCGTCGGTGCTGCGGAGGATGCTCACGAGCCGCGCGCGTCGTCCACGTTCGGTGAGCAGACGCCACAGTTCGTGGTAGATCCAGTGTGTCGGGCGCGACGACGCGGTGGGGACCACGGTCGGATGGTCGTCGGTGAGATACGCGGCCGACACGTCGGGGTGGTCGTAGAACATCGTGATCGCCGAATGGGTTCGGGGGTTGCACTCGATGGCGTAGACGGTGCCGTCGGAGGCCTCGATGAAGTCGAAGGAGGCCTGTCCGGTGAGGTCGAGCGGTGCGAGGAAGGTCTCGACCCATCGGCGGATGTCGGGCTTGTCGACCATCTCGTAGTTGATCTGGAAGGCCGACGACTCACAGCAGGCGTACACCTGCAACCGACCGTCACGCACGGTGCCGTGGGTGCAGTACTCGGTGCCGGCGATGAATTCCTGGAGGATCCACGGGTCGTCGGCCGAGATCCCCAGGCGGGCGGCGAATGCGGCGTTCTCTCTCGGTGTCTCGCCACGTAACCGGGTGAGGTCCATCCGGCCCACGGGGTTGTAGGCGATCCTCTTGAGGATGTACTCGCGGCCCGGACGGAAGTCGAAGTCGTCGATCTGCGCGGGGTCGGTGATGCGCGCGAAGTGCGGGACCGCCAACCCCAACGCTGCTGCGTGGGCGGAGAACTCGTCTTTGTCGTCGAGCATGTGCACCGTCTTCTCGTCGCCGTGGACGACCTCGCAGTGTGCGTCGAGGATGCTGCGGGCGGCGGCCTCGTGGATGCTCGACGCAGGACTCGAGACGGGCACCACCACGTCGACGCCCTCGCGGACCACGATGTCGCGCAACGCTTCCGCGTAGCCGGATGCGGTCGGCTCGGGTGTGCAGTGGAAGGCGTCGACGGCTCGTGAGAACCGGTGTCCGGTCCAGCGGTACTTCGTCGACTCGACCAGCACCACCCGGTGGCCGGCGGCGTGGAAGGCGCGAGCGAGTGCCAGGGCCTTGGTCATCTTGCCCCCGGTCACCAGAATCGTCTTGCGGTGTACGGGCCGCGCCGGTTCGCCTGTCCGGCCCGAACGTACGCGACCCATCACCCAGGCGCCTCCCACTACGGCTGCGTCCACCGGGAGGGTCACCGTCAACGCCGCCAGCACCGCGAGGGTGCGCGCGGCGTCGGCCTCACGCAGTGATGTCACCGCGCGCGGTCCGGCACCCGACGGATCAGGGTGAGCCCGTCGCGCAGGGGCAGCACCACCTGCTCGACACGGTTGTCGTAGGTGAGTGCGGCATTGAACGTCGCGACCGCCGAGCCGTTCACCGACGGGGTGGCGCCGGTCGCGTAGGGCTCGCCCTGGAGCAGGGTGTTGTCGACGGCGATCAGTGCCCGGGGAGCGAGCAGCGACCCCTCCAGCAGGGTGTCGAGGTAGTCGAGATACCCCGGCTTGTCGGCATCGATGAACACGAAATCGAACGGCGCGATCTCGCCGGCACGGCATCGGTCGTCGAGACGCCGCAGCGTGTCACCCGCCGGCCCCACCTCGATCGCGATCCGGTCACCCACCGGCGAACGGTCGAAACAGTCACGTGCGAAGGCCGCCACCTCGGCGTCGATCTCGCACGCCACCACCTCGCTGCCCTCGCCGAGCTCCTCGGCCATCGCGAGCGCAGAGTAGCCGGTGAACATCCCGATCTCGAGCACGCGCCGCGCGGAGCATGCGAACACCAGGAACTTCAGTGCCTGGCCCTCCACGTGTCCCGACAGCATCTCCTGCTCGAGTCGCACCTCGGGTATCGAGGACGGGTTCGCATCCCAGTCGCGGTGCGCTGTGCGCCGGGCCAGGTCGGCCAGCGCCTCGGACTCCGCGGTGGTGCACAGATCCAGGTAGGGGTCGAGCCCGGCGGCGAGTGCCTCGGCACGCGTCGCCGAGGCGATGATCGACCGATCGAGTCCGTCGATCGCCTCCAGCTGCTCGCGCATGTCGCGCACCACCTCGGCGAGGATCGTCGACGGCGTGACCGGCCGCGGCACGGCCGGTGTCGACACCTCCGCGGGGTGGGTATCAGTCATGCGCACCGGTGAACATGTCGACACCGTCGCCGGCCCGATCGAACTCCTCCACCAGCTTCTTGTGCATCTGCAGCGCGTCGGCCAACTCGTCGGTCGTCACGTCGTTGAGGAAACGGCAGCTACCGATGGGGTCGGGGATGGCGGCGCGCAGCAGGCCGTCGCGGGTCTTGAGGATCGAACCGGTCGCCTCGGCGAGGAGCTCGGCGGTGAGGAATTCGCTGTCGAGGGCGAGACCGAGCCGGCTCATGACACCGAGCACGCGATCGCGTTCGGCCACCGTGAGGTGTCCGCGCTGCTCGGCCAGGGTCGTCGACAACGCCATGTCGATGTTGATCGCGTGGCCGTGGAAGAACGGCGCCGGGGGGGTGAGCTCGAGGGTCGGGCTCCACGTGTGCCCGAACGCGATCACGCGATCGAGATCGATCTCGTGGAGGTTGGGTGCCTCGAGATCGAGCATGGTGGCGATCGCGGCGTAGGTGAGCCGGTCGCCCACCGCGCGCAGCTCGGCGGATCCGTCGAGGTGGCCGAAGCGGGTGCGCAGGAGATCGGGACCGTGCTCGTCGAGCATGTCGAAGATCTCGGAGTTGCCGACCACCGAGATCTTGATCAGCTCGGCCATGCCGTTGCGGACCTGGTCCTCGGGAAGTGTTGCGAGGAACGAGAAGTCGAGCAGCACCTTCTGCGACGCGTGGTAGGCGCCGAGACGGTTCTTGTGCTTGCCGTAGTTGACCGCGACCTTGATCGACACGCTCGCGTCGATGAGGCCGATGAGTGTGGTGGGGATACGGATGTAGGGGGTGTTGCGGCGGTAGCTCGCGCAGGCGTATCCGGCGACGTCGGTGGTGAGGCCGCCGCCGACGACGAGGACGGGCTCGGTACGGACCAGGCCGAACGCGTCGAACTCGCCGACGATGGTCTCGAAGGTCTCCAGCGACTTGGCGGTCTCGCGGATCTGCACCGGCACCACGTGCAGGTCGAGGCCGTGATGGTCGAAGTAGGTGCGGATCGAGTCCTCGTACAGCGACAGGACGGTCTCGTCGATGACCATCAACGCACGTCCGTACGGGCGGTAGCTGTCGGCCAGTTCGGTGTTGTCGACGGCGAACACGCCGTCGACGTAGATCAGGTCGTATTCGATCTTCTCGTAGCCCTCGACGTGGAAGGCGCGATCGGTCGAGGTGACCTGTGCTTGCAGATTGCTCACTGTGGTGCTCCAGGATGTGTGCCGCGCGAGAGTTCGGCGGCGGAGTTGACGGGGGGTGGGGGATCAGGCGGTGCCGGCGGCGAGCTCGCGCACGCGAGCGGAGTCGAGGACCTCGACGACCTCGACGGCGGAGCCGAAGTCGCCGTCGGCGGTGTTCTCGTTGGGGAAAGCGATGCAGCGCACGTCGGCGGCGCCGGCGGAGGCGACGCCGCCCTCGTTGTCCTCGATCGCGACGGCGTGGCCCGCCTGCTCACCGAGTTCGGCGAGTGCGAAGCGGTACGCCGCGGCGTCGGGCTTGGGGGTCTCGACACTGTCGGAGTCGACGATGATGTCGAAGGTGTCGGCGCTGATGGCAGGGGAGAGGGCGTTGAGCAGTGCGGTGATGTTCTCCCGCGACGTGGTCGTGACGAACCCGAGCTTCACGCCGTCGGACTTCGCGGACTCCACGGTCTCGACCACGCCCTGACGCGGTCGGAGACCGGCGTCGGCGATCAGCGACTGGAAGATGCGCGACTTGGTCGCGTGTACAGCGGCGGCATCGACGTCGTCGCCGCGTGTCGAGGCGTACTGGGCGATGCGATCGGCCCCGCCGTTCGATCCGAGCATGCCGACATAGTCGTCGCGGGTCCAGGTCCAGTCGAGATCGTGCTCGGCGAAGGCCTGGTTGAAGGCCTGGCGTTGCAGCTCAGAGGTGTCGGCGAGTGTGCTGATGGAGCCGAACAGGATTGCGGGCATGGGGGCCTTTCACGGGGTGTGGGTGAGGAGTCGGCGGCGGAACGAACCCGAAAAGCAGGTCTCGACGGCCGGCACGTGAAACGATGATGGAGGGTGTGGGCGGCACACCAGACCAAAGGTGTTGGCGCCGTTGGTTTTCCACGCCAGACCCGTTACTTCTGACCTAACAGTACAGTATCGGTCTCCCGGTTCAATAGGTTTGCATCGGAAAAACGTGCGACGGTGGAGTGGTGACACTCCCCGCGGGTGAGACAGTGGAGGAGCCCCATCGACCCGTAGAGCTGAGGACATGACCGACACATCTGAGGACGCGCGTGTGGCGCGCACCCGGGGTGACGTGTCTCGCGCCGCTCTGGAAGTCCTGACACAAGAGGGATGGGACGCCGTCTCGCACGCCCACATCGCGCGGGTCGCGGGGTACTCGAAGACGACGCTGTACACCCACTGGCCGTCGAAGATCGACCTGGTGGGCCTCGCACTCGACGCGCTGGGGGACATGCCGCACTCGGTGCCCACCGGCGACATCCGTACCGACCTGATCAACGAACTCCGGGAGTTCCGCGCGGCCGTGGTCGACATCAAGCTCGACCGGATCCTCATCGTCCTCGCGCAGTGGGGGACCTCGGTGGAGGAGATCGCCGAGATCCGCACGCGATTGATCGCCGACGGCGAGGGCGTGGCGCGCGCCATGTTCGCGCGCATCGCCGACGATGTGATCGCCGAGGCGGCGATCCATCTGCTCTCGGGTGTGGTGGTCTGTCCTGCGTTGATGCACGGCCAGGTACCCGACGACAAGGTGATCGAAACCTCGGTCGACATCATCCTGGGCGGGATCGAGTCGATCCAGCGTCTGGACTGACCGGACCACCCCGGCCGGACCGACTGCGCACTGGTCGTCCTGCCGTCTCGCCGTCCGGGTGGGACGATCGGGCGGTGACCGATTCCCCAGGCCGTGATCCGGACCGTGACCACCCCGGCGATGTCGATCCCCACGTGGTGGTGTTGTTCGGCGCCACCGGTGATCTGGCCCGCCGGAAGTTGCTGCCCGGCCTGTTCCATCTGTCCATGTCGAAGCTGACCCCGGCGATCCGGGTGGTCGGCACCTCGCTCGACGACATCGACACCGCCGAGTTCCAGGCGATCGCCCGCGCGGCCTGCCACGAGTTCTCCAGCCGCAGCCTGACCGACGAGGCCGTCGACGAGTTCGTCACCTCGGTCACCTACATCCCGCAGGGTGACGGTCCGGGGGCGCTGGCGGAGGTCGTGAAGGCCGCCGCGGCGACGATCGGTGGATCGCCCCGCCTGCTGCATTACCTCAGCGTGCCGCCCAGGGCCGCGATGGCGGTGCTCGAGATGCTCCACGAAGCCGACCTCGTGGCGAACTCGCGGGTGATCATGGAGAAGCCCTTCGGAACCGACCTCGAGAGTGCGCGGAGGTTGAACGCATCGATCCACACCTGGTTCGACGAGGACCAGATCTATCGGATCGACCACTTCCTCGGAAAGGAGTCGGCGCAGAACATCCTGGCGTTCCGTTTCGCCAACGGGTTGTTCGAACCCATCTGGAACCGCAACTTCATCAGCTACGTCCAGATCGACGTGCCCGAGACGTTGACGCTGGAGGGCCGTGCCCAGTTCTACGAGTCGACCGGCGCGTTCCGCGACATGGTGGTGACCCACCTGTTCCAGATCCTCGCGTTCGTGGCGATGGAACCGCCGACCGCGCTCGCACCCGGGCCCATCGGCGAGGAGAAGAACAAGGTGTTCCGGTCGATGAAGCCGCTCGACCCCGCCGACGTGGTGCGGGGCCAGTACATCGGCTACCGCGACGAGCCCGGCGTGTCGTCGGATTCCGAGACCGAGACCTTCATCGCACTCGAGTGCGGTATCGACAACTGGCGCTGGGCCGGTGTGCCGTTCTATCTGCGGACCGGCAAGTCGCTCGGAGACGGCCAGCGCATCATCTCGATCGGGTTCCGGGAACCACCGAAGAGCATGTTCCCCAGTGGGTCCGGCGTGGGACAGCACGGCCCCGACCACCTGACGTTCGACCTCGCCGACGTGTTCAAGGTGTCGCTGTCGTTCTACGGCAAGCGCCCGGGGCCGGGGATGAAGCTCGACAAGCTGAGCCTGCAGTTCGGCATGAGCGACCACGAGCACGCGGGATTGGTGCTCGAGGCCTACGAACGACTCATCCTCGACGCGATGAAGGGTGACCGGACGCTCTACACGACCGCCGAGGGCATCGAGCGACTGTGGGAGGTCTCCGCGCCCCTGCTGGCCGACCCGCCGCCGGTGCGCAGCTACAGCCCGGGTTCCTGGGGGCCCAACTCGATCCACCAGTTGATCGCCCCGCACGCCTGGCGTCTGCCCTTCGAACGGAACTGGCGTAGCAAGGACAGGGAGTGATCTGGCTTGGAGGCAATGGCGCTCCGGATGTGGTCCGCCCGGCCGGCGGACCTCGGTGCCCCCGGCGAATCACCCGAGGTGATTCACAGAGAGTTTCGACAGCATGGCCGAGGGTTGCCGGGTGCGCTGCCGTCCACTGCCTATCGCCGGCGCTTGGGACGTGCGAGACGAACTGCGCCTAACAGTCAGTCCGGGAAGCAGTTACAAGCACCTCGGTCAAATCTGTTAGATCGTGTAAGACCGTGGTGTCGTGTTGCTCTGCCAGGCCCAACTGGTTGATGTGCATGGCCCACTGACGTTCGGTCACGACGACATCGCAGTAGGGAACTGCCGTCGACAGAAACAGTAGATCGTTAAGATCGTTGCGGGTCCAGGGTTGTTGCGGGTTCCGTAAGCGAACCCGGCGGAGTTCGCTCATGACCCACCGGCTGGGTATGCCCCTCAGAAGATCGTATTGCGCCTCCTTGCTGCCGATCAGGCCCCCGAGGTCGACTTCGCTGCGGTCACACTCGGCGATCAGCGGGTCGAAAATGTCTGCGAGTTCTGACATGACCGCCACGTCGTCGAGGCGGCCGCGCAATTTTTGTTCGATAATTGCCTTGCCAAGCGTGGCCTGTCCGTCGGCGAAGCCTTGCGAGCTGGCATGAATTTGAGAGGCCGTTTCGAGCATCTTACGGGCAGCATCCGGTGCCTCCTCCGGGGCAGCTAAGATGAACTCTTCGACCTTGTTGCGGATGCGCGCCTTGACCTTTGCCCGTACGGCGGGCGGTAACGCGTCCTCGTTCATCACCTCAAAGCCCGCGACTAGATCTAGGTCGGTGCCGAAAGCGTGCTTGAATCCGACGCCGAAGAGGTTGATTTGTGACCGCAGAGGGTCGCCGGTGAGGTACTCCCGAATCTCGGCCGGGACAATTTTCTGAACGGCGGCGATCGCGTGAAACTTGGTCAGTTCAGCCATCGTCTCGCCGAGTTCACCACGGCTGCGCCCTGTCCCGCGGCGCTGAGTCTCGTAGTAGTGCGCACACGACAGAATGAATGACACCTGCCCCCGTTCTACAGCCGCCCTCGCGAGGTCGAGAACATCGGTGTACCGATCCCCGTCTGGCTTGCCGACCCGGCACTTGGTGAGGGCGATCCACTCGGATTGATCTAGGTAGTTCCGCATCATCCGTTCATTGTCTCGTCTACATCTGACATCGTCCCTGTCTTCTTCTGTTGGTACCTAACGCGCTGTAGCGTTAGATTATTGACGCCAATACGTACGCTCTGCGGCTGGCTCAGGTAACGAGCACCCCCAAGTCGCGACGGTCGGTGCCGCTGCCGTCTTGGTTAGCCGATTGGATGCACGCTTACGTCGCCGAGCACCCCCGCGGAGACGAGCCCACCGCGCTCTTGTGGCCGAGCCGAAGAAACGCCGGGTGCCGGGAAAGGCGGCTGTGGCAGAGCCGCACTGGTCGCACCTGACCGAGCTGGGCACGTGGTTTGAGACGGTCCTCGCCCCGGCGCTGGTCCGGGCCGGACTGCCGGTAAACCGACCAGCACGCGATGGACAGACGGCGGTTCGCGGTGTGCGAGTGCACGACTACTCGCGGCACACCTTCGCGACAATGCAGCTGTTGGCGGGCGTGCACTTCATGCAGGTGTCGAAGTGGCTCGGCCATGGCAGTAACCCGTTGACCCTTGACCCTACAGCGACTGGATCCCCGGCGAGGATGGCGGCGTGGCCAACGCCTTTCCAGAACCGGAACCGGTTGGCCGAATCGCGTGGGCAGGCACTCCGAATGTGGTTGAGCTATTCGGTCGATGAACTGTCGGGTGTCCGTCGAATTGCCCGTAAGATCGCGAGGTGGCGTAAGCCTTTCTCGGTGAGCCGCAAGTACTTATTTGTGTCCTGGACGGCACGTTTTTTTAACTCCTGTGTCAATCAGCCCCAACGCGCGAAGTTGAAACTCGATCGTTTCCCAGCTTTCGTTCGTCAGCGTAGTCCCGATGTCCTCGGCGTCTTTGGGGAGAACTTCTAAGTCCTCCTGGGAGACAAGCTTCGCCAATTCGCTATCGCATCGTTCTCGTGCCTGCTTTACCGAGGCCTCATCGATTAGTAGCGGTCCGATGCCTGAGAATAGTTTGTCCCAACTAGCAGTCACAGGCGATTGCTGATAATAGCGTTTGTAGTTCTGGCGGTAGTTCAACCGATAGGGAATCGTAATCTCCTCCTCGCCTTGTTTGAGTTGAGAAGTATCCTCTACCAGCGATCGCGTGGCATCCTCCTGAGCTTTTTCTGCTGCTGCGAGATCCTTTCGAAGGTCTAGAATTTCCTTCTCAACCTCGACGGTCATTGCTTTGTCGCCACGCACCCAGCCTACGCCCGGTTTTTTCTTTATCGCCTGCATTAAGCTTGTTACAATGAGGCCCCCTAACTCCGCTGGCGATTCAAAGAAGTTTACGGGACGGGACTTTACCTTATCGCGAAATTTGTCGAGCAGCTCTTGTGCATCTTTATCGAGATCAGTGTCTTCGGCTGGGATGTGACCCGGATGCTTATGGACAAATCCAAGTACGGGAATCCCGGAATCCACGGCGTAGTCGTATTCCTTTTCGGTGTAACTGATGCCTTCGGCGTCGATAATGCTTCCATACCGGCCTGCAACTACTACGATGTAGTAATCACTCTGGTCAATGACTTGCTCGATCAGTTCCCACTGGCTCTCGTCGGCCGATGGAAACATTTCCATTCCTGCTGGTAGGTGATCCATTCGGAGGATTGCCTGAATCACGGCCGCGCGTTCCTCAGTCAGGTCGGTGTACGTCGAACTTACAAAGACCTGATACCGCTTCTCATCCGCCACGCGCCAATCATGCCAGCGCTTAGAGCGGTAGCGCCGCGTTACGCCGCGCCGGTTGGGTAGCACCGGGGGTGGAATGGCCACCGCGTGGGCTAAGTCGGCTTCTTGTAAAACGCCCTGGCCAGCAGGTACGTAGTGCCCCCGGTCAGACTCGAACTGACACTGGACGGGTTTTGAATCCGTTGCCTCTGCCAATTGGGCTACGGGGGCGTCTGTTGCCTGCGCCGCGATCGGCGGGTGGCACGAGGGACCACGGTAGTGGATCGGCGCGCGCTGCTGCCAACCGGTACTGTCCATTCCTCACCCGGCAGTCGACAGTCGGCCGGTATCTGATCGTGGAGGTCCTCTTGTGACTGCAGCCTCGCCGACCCCGCCGACGCCGGCGTCGGTCGCGTCCTCCCAGCCCTCGGGTCAGACGCGCGCGCCGCACCGGGTGCTCGTCGCCGAGGACGACTCGTTGATCCGGATGGATCTGATGGAGATGCTCCGCGAGGAGGGGTACGACGTCGTCGGTGAGGCCCCCAACGGGCAGATCGCTGTGGAGCTGACCGAGTCGCTGCGACCCGATCTCGTGATCATGGACATCAAGATGCCGGTGCGTGACGGCATCGACGCCGCCGCCGAGATCGCACAGAAGCGACTCGCCCCGGTGGTCATGCTCACCGCGTTCTCGCAGCGCGATTTCGTCGAGAAGGCCCGTGACGCAGGGGCCCTCGCCTATCTCGTGAAGCCGTTCAGCAAGGCTGATCTCGTCCCCGCCATCGAGGTGGCCGTCAGTCGGTACACCGAGTTGACCACGCTCGAGACCGAGATCGCCGACATGACCGAACGTTTGGAGACCCGCAAGCTCGTCGAACGCGCCAAAGGATTGCTGATGAGCAGTCAATCATTAACGGAGCCCGAGGCGTTCAAGTGGATCCAGCGGGCGGCGATGGACCGCCGCACCACCATGAAGGTTGTCGCCGACGTGGTCATCGAGACCCTCGGCGAATCCTCCTGACGAGACCGCCGGTTTTCGGCGAATGTTACTCACGGGCAACACGAGGACGCTAGCTTGAGGCCAGCCGGGGCACGGTTCGGATGCTGTTGCATGCCACCTCGGAAGTCTTTTCGCAAGGAGAACAATGTGAAGTCGGGTCGCCATCTCATGAGTGGTGCAGTGATCGCAGCGGTGTCGGCAATGGCACTCGCCGGGTGTAGCAGCAGCGACAGCGGGGATTCCGGGGGCAGCTCAGGCGCCCCGTCGGAAAGCGTCAGCATCGAGTCCACCCCGGCCCCGGCGGGCCTGGGGCTGTCGCAGAAGCTGAACTGTCCCGGAGGGGTCGAGAAGGCCACTCCCGGTCCGGTCAGCACCGCACCGCTGAAGGTCGGCACCCTGTTGCCGGCCACCGGCAGCCTCGCCTACCTCGGACCGCCGGAATTCGCAGGCGTGAAGTTGGCGGTCACCGACATCAACGCCAACGGCGGTGTGCTCGGTCAGCCGGTCCAGGAGATCACCGGTGACTCGGGTGACACCACCACCGACACCGCCAGCGCCACCGTCGACCGTGAGCTCGGTGCGGGTGCGCAGGTCATCGTCGGCGCGGCGTCGTCGTCGGTGTCGCTGAAGGTCCTCGACAAGATCGCCACGGCAGGCGCCGTGATGTTCTCGCCTGCGAACACCTCCGACGAGTTCACCTGCTACAAGGACAAGGGCCAGTACTTCCGTACCGCGCCCGCAGACATCCTGCAGGGCCAGGCGCTCGCGCAGACCATGGCCGAGGACGGCGTGCAGCGTGTCTCGCTGCTGGCGCTCAACGACCCGTACGGCACCGGTCTGGCCGAACAGGCGCAGAAGAACCTGGAGGCCGCCGGTATCCCGGCCGACCAGATCCAGAAGATCATCTACGACCCCAACGCACAGTCGTTCAACGCCGAGGTCGACCAGGTGAAGAACTTCAACCCCGACGGCATCGCGGTGATCGGCTTCGACGAGAGCGCGAAGATCATCACCCGGATGCACGAGGTGGGCATCGGGCCGACGGACGGCAAGTCGGTCTACGGCGTCGACGGAAACATGGGCAACGCGCTCGGCGAGGCCGTCGGTGGTGGACTGCTCAAGGGCATGAAGGGC
The DNA here is from genome assembly GCF_053345315.1 of Williamsia sp. M5A3_1d. NCBI lineage: Bacteria > Bacillati > Actinomycetota > Actinomycetes > Mycobacteriales > Nocardiaceae > Williamsia > Williamsia sp. M5A3_1d. The sequence continues at coordinate 45,617 of NZ_JBKEZX010000005.1, read as the reverse complement.
ACCACGCCGCTGACCAACACCGGTGCGGAGTTCCAGGCTCGGCTCAAGGAAGCCGATCCCAAGCTGATCGACTACAACTACGCCGGTGAGAGCTACGACGCCACGGTGATCACCGCCCTGGCTGCGGCGCAGGCGAAGTCGACCAACGGACGATCGATCGCAGCCCAGATCAACTCGGTCACCTCCGGTGGCGAGAAGTGCACCTCGTACAAGGCGTGTCTCGACCTGGTGAACCAGGGCCGCGACATCGACTACGACGGTGTCACCGGAACCCTCGACTTCAACGAGGCGGGTGAACCGTCGATCGGTTCCTACGGGATCCTGGAGTTCGACGGGTCCAACAAATTGCTCGAGCCGACCCGCAAGTACGTCTCGGTGGCCGGTAAGTAGACACGCGTCACGACGAAACCCCGCACATCCCATGGGAGGTGCGGGGTTTCGTTGTCTGTGCGTCCCTGCCTGTGGTGCGCCCGGTCCGGGGTCCGAACAGGCTGCCGCCGACTACTTCTCGGAGCTACCCGCCAGCGTCCCCAGATACAGTTCGATGATCTTCGGGTCGTTGCGCAGCTTCTCCCCGGTGTCGGTGTAGGCGTTGCGGCCCTGGTCGAGCACGTAGCCGCGATCGCAGATCTGCAGGCATCGGCGGGCGTTCTGCTCCACCAGGATGATCGAGACGCCGGTGGCGTTGATCGCCTTGCACCGGATGAACACCTGGTCCTGGAACATGGGTGACAATCCCGCCGACGGCTCGTCGAGCAGCAGCACCGACGGTTCCATCATCAGCGCACGGCCCATGGCGACCATCTGACGCTCGCCTCCCGACAGTGAGCCGGCCTTGACCTTGCGGCGCTCCGACAGCAGCGGGAACAGGTCGGCCACCACCTCGAACCGTTCGGCGAACTTCTTCGGCCGCAGGTAGATCCCCATCTCGAGGTTCTCCTCGATGGTCAAGGCGGGGAACACGTTCTGGGTCTGCGGGACATACCCCACACCGGCCTGCACCAGCGTGTGCGCCTTGGCCGAGGTGATGTTCTTGTCGCGCAGTCGCACCGAGCCGTTACGGATCGGGATCAGACCGAACAGGGCCTTGAGCAGGGTCGACTTGCCTGCGCCGTTCGGGCCGATGATCCCGACGATCTCGCCGTCGTCCAGGTAGAAGTTGCAGTCGGAGAGGATGTCGATGCCCGGCAGGTATCCGGCGGTGATGTCGTCGGCGCGGATGAGCGCGTTGCCGGCGCGCCGCTGGTGTTCGGCGGGGGTCGCGGCCAGCTGGGCGGGGGTCAGTCCGGCCTCTCCGCCGGCGGTCTCGATGCCGTCGGGCTCGCTCATGGCTTGTCCTCGTCGGTGGGTCGGGATGTGGGGGAGTGTCGCGGTGTGGCGATGCCGGGCGGGGGATCGGACAGGTCGCCACCGGCCTGCAGGGTCTCCTCGATGGCCTCGTCGACCTCGTGGGCGAGCACCGCGGTCTCGCCGACCGGGTTGCCGTCGGTGTCGAACTCGAGCGCCTGATCGTGGTGGCCACCGAGATACGCGTCGACCACCGCCTCGTTGTCGCCGAGCCGGTCGGGGAGGGACTCGGCGATCACCGTGCCCTGCGCCATCACCACCACCCAGTCGCTGATGTCGCGGATCACGTCCATGTCGTGTTCGACGAACACCACGGTCATCCCGTCCTCGCGCAGCGACTTGATGTGCTCGAGAAGGCTCTGTGTCAGTGCGGGATTGACGCCGGCCATCGGCTCGTCGAGCATCACCACCTCGGGGTCACACATGAGAGCCCGTGCCATCTCGAGGAGTTTGCGCTGCCCGCCGGAGAGCGACCCGGCATAGTCGTCGGCCTTCTCCTCGAGGCGGAATCGACGCAGCAGGGCGTGTGCCCGTTCGGTGATCTCCTCTTCTTGTTTGCGCCACGTCCACGGCGCGAGCGCGGCGAGAAAGTGCTCGCCGCGCTGGTGGCGGCCGCCGAGGCGCACGTTGTCGAGCACCGACAACTTCGCGAGTGCGCGGGTCAGCTGGAACGTGCGGACCATGCCGCGACGCGAGACCTGGTGGGGGACCAGCTTTCCGAGCGGGTCACCGTTGAGCGACCAGGTGCCGGTGTTGGGTTTGTCGAACCCGGTGATGAGGTTGAAGAACGTGGTCTTGCCCGCGCCGTTCGGCCCGATGAGCCCGGTGATGGCGCCGCGCTGGATCTCGAGGTGGGCGACGTCGACCGCGGTGAGTCCGCCGAACTTCCGGGTGATGCCGTCGACGGTGATGATCGCGTCGGGTTTGGCGCTGCCCGGGCTCGGGTCGACGGCCGAGAAGATCTGTGCCCGTTCCTCGGCCGAGAGCGCGGTGAGCCGGCTCGTCGCGACGGGCGCCGTCGGCGTCTTCGGTGTGGTGTCACTTGGCATCGAGCTGGACCTCCCGCTTGTTGCCGAGGATGCCCTGTGGTCGGAACACCATCATCAGCGCGATGGCCAGACCGAGCAGGACGTAGCGGATCGCGCCGACCTGCTGCTGGCTCAGGTCGAGGATCGGGTTGTCGCCCGATGTCGCCTGGCGCAGCAGCACATCGGGGATGGAGAGCAGGAACCAGAAGAGCATGGCGCCGAGCACCGGACCGAACACCGTCGCCGCCCCGCCCAGGATCAGTGCGCCATAGGCGAAGAAGGTCTGCGCGGTGGAGTAGAAGTCGGGGTTGATCGACTGGGTCTGCAGGGCGTTGAACACCCCGGCGAGACCGCCGATGCATCCGCCGAGCACGAGAGCCTGCATCTTGTAGAAGTAGGCGTTCTTGCCGACCGATCGTGCCGCGTCCTCGTCCTCGCGGACCGCTTTGAGCACCCGTCCCCAGGGGCTGCGGACGAGCAGGAAGACGAACAGGCACAGCACTGCGACCACGATCCAGCCGATGACCATCGACCACAGGTCGCTGCCCTGGAACTTGATGCCGAAGAACGAGTACTGCTTGCCGTTGTCGAACGGACTCAGCGAGTAGAAACCGCCGGCGTAGCCGAAGAGACCGTTGGTGGAGCCGGTGACGCTGTCGGTGGAGGTCGATCGGAAGATGAGCCGCAAGATCTCCGAGGCGGCGATGGTGACGATCGCGAGATAGTCCGCGCGCAACCGGAGTGTCGGCAACCCGAGGACCAGCGCGAGAAGGCCGGCCGCGACGACCCCGATGATCGCTCCGGCCCACAACGGGAGGTCGTATTTGACCGACATGATGCCCACGCCGTACCCGCCGAGCAGGGCGAACCCGATCTGCCCGAAGTTCAGCAGGCCGGTGTACCCGAAGTGCAGGTTGAGGCCGATGGCCAGCAGGGCGTAGAAGATCGCCGAAGGACCCACCAACTGGGCCAGTGAGGTCTGCAGTGCTGCGATGAGATCCATGCCGGTCAGCCGATCCGTGCGCGGGATCCGAGGATGCCCTGGGGTCGTATGGCGAGGATGACGATCAGGACGACCAGACCGCCGATGTATTTCAGGTCGGGGTTGACCCAGTAGGTCGAGAGCTGGACCAGCAGACCGACGATCACACAGCCGAGGAGTGCGCCGTACGCGGTTCCGAGACCGCCGAGGGTGATGCCGGCGAACATGAGCAGCAACAGCTTGAACCCCATCTCCCACTGGACCCGGCCCGACAGCTCCGACAGGGCGAACAGCACGCCGCCGAGCGTGGCCAGGGCGCCCGCGAGCGCCCAGACGAACAGGATCACGCGATCGACGTCGATACCCGACGACGCCGCGAGGTCACGGTTGTCGGCCACCGCGCGCATCGCCTTGCCGATTCTCGTGCGCTGCAACATCGTGGCCACGGCGACGAGCACCACGAGACTGACGATGATGCAGAACAGGTTGACCGGGGTGATGGCGAAGGCACCCGAACCGATCTGGGTCTGGACCTGGTAGTCGGCGAAGGGTTCCGACCGGTCGGAGAAGAAGATGAGGATCAGGTAGCGGGCGACGAGCGACAACCCGATCGAGACGACGAGCTGCGCGACCAACCCCGATCGTCGGCGCCGCAGCAGGCGCCAGATGCCCAGCTCGTTGGCGACGCCGATACCCGCACCGATCACCACCGCGATGACGGTCGCGAGGATGAGGTTGAGGCCCAGCTTCACGTTGATGGCCCAGGCGATGACCGCGCCGAGGGTCACCAGCTCCCCGTGGGCGAAGTTGGTGAGACCGGTCGTCCCGAAGATGAGGCTCAGTCCGACACCGGTGATGGCGATGATGAGACCGAACCGCAGACCGTCGATGGCCAGTCGCGTCAGCTTCGACACCGCCGAGACCTCGGTGGAGGTCCGTTCGGCGCCGAAGGAGAAGATGACCGGCCGGTCGGTACCCGCGGTCAACACCACGGGGATCGACCGGGTCTTCTCCTGCACCGAGATGCCCTTGGGCAGCGTCGACTCGTCGATGGAGACGGTGTAGTTCCCCGGCGGCAGGCTGATCGACCAGGCGCCGGTGGCGCTCGACTTCGCGGTCCCCACCGTCGCACCCCCGGTGTCCTTGGCGGTGACCGTCACGTCGGCCACGCGCTCGGTCCCGTTGCGGAGGTTGCCGAAGATGCGTACGTCGCCGGGGGCGGCCGACGCCGTCGACGCGAGGGTCGAGGCCAGGATCATCGACGCGAACGCCGTCACCAGGAGCGTTGCGCACCATCGGATCACCGCGTTCCCCCGACGATGTCGCGGCCTCGCGGGTTCCCGCGAAACTGTGCCGTGCATGGGGCCGTCCACCTCCACAGATGTTCATCGTCGGCGCGATGCGCCCCGGGCGCCGCGTTCGTCACCGTGAGTTGGGACTCTAGTGCCCGAATGGACACCCGGCCGTGTGAAGCGCATTCCCGGTCGACATGTCGCAGGTCGTCGCGGTGTGTCCGACCGGCTCTCTAGAGTGGTTCGGTGTGAGCCCTACCGGAACCACCGCAGCCAAGACCGGCAAGACCAGCACCACCGGATCGCCGACCCTCATGCTGCTCGACGGCCATTCCCTGGCCTATCGGGCGTTCTTCGCCCTGCCGGCGGAGAACTTCAAGACCGCGTCGGGTCAGACGACCAACGCCGTCTACGGGTTCACCTCCATGCTGATCAACCTGCTGCGCGACGAGCAGCCCTCGCACATCGCCGCCGCGTTCGACGTGTCCCGACAGACGTTCCGGGCGGACATGTACCCCGAGTACAAGGCGCAGCGCAGCAAGTCGCCCGACGAGTTCAACGGTCAGGTCGATCTCACCAAGGACGTCCTCGCAGCGATGGGCATCCCGGTGATGGCCATCGAGGGTTACGAGGCCGATGACATCATCGCGACCCTCACCACGCAGGCCCGCGCACTGGATTTCCGCGTGCTCGTCGTCACCGGTGACCGGGATTCGCTGCAACTCGTCGACGACCACACCACCGTTCTCTATCCCAAGCGTGGGGTGTCGGAGCTGACCAGGTTCACCCCCGAGGAGGTCGACAAGAAGTACGGCCTCACCCCTGCCCAGTACCCGGATTACGCTGCGCTGCGCGGCGATCCGAGCGACAACCTGCCCGGTATACCCGGTGTGGGGGAGAAGACCGCCGCCAAGTGGATCCGGGAGTACGGATCGCTCGAGGCCCTGGTGCACAACGTCGACGCGGTGAAGGGCAAGGTGGGCGACGCCCTGCGCGAGCATCTCGCCTCGGTCCTGATGAACCGGCGTCTGACCGAGCTGGTGCGCGACATGGAACTGCCCACCGCGCCCGAGGATCTGGCTCTGCAGCCCTGGGATCGCGAGCGCATCCATCAGTTGTTCGACGATCTCGAGTTCCGCGTCCTCCGTGACCGCATCTTCACCACCCTGAGCTCGGTCGAGCCGGAGGCCGAGGCCGGGTTCGAGGTCCGCGGACAGATACTGGCCGCCGGGACCGTACGGGAGTGGCTCGACGCCCACGCCCGCACCGGTCGCACCGCCCTGTCGGTGGTCGGTCCCGCCCGCGTCCACGGCTCCGACACCGACGGGATCGCATTCGCCGCGCAGGACGGCGAGGCCGCCTGGCTCGACACCGCGATCGCCGATGCCGATGACGAGGCAGCGCTCGCCGAGTGGCTGGCCGACCCGACGTGTGCCAAGGCGATCCACGAGGCGAAGTGGGCGATCCATGCCCTGCGCGGACGCGGGTGGGCGATCGCCGGGATCACCAGCGACACCTCGCTGGCCGCCTACCTGGTGCGCCCGGGGCAGCGCTCGTTCAACCTCGACGATCTCGCCCTGCGGTACCTGCGGCGGGAACTGCGCGCCGACGACGTCGCCGACGAGGGACAGATGTCCCTGCTCGACGAGGAGGGCGCCGACGACTCCCGTCGCGCCCAGCAGGAGATGATCGCCGCGCAGGCGGTGCACGAGTTGGCGGCCACCCTCGACGGCGAACTCGCCGACATCGATTCCCTCGCCCTGCTCACCGAGATGGAGCTGCCGCTGCTGGTGGTGCTGGCCGACATCGAAGCCGCGGGCATCGCCGTGGACTCCGGTCATCTCGGCGACCTCGAGTCGCGGTTCGCCGACCGGATCCGCTCCGCCGCGGATCAGGCGTACGAGGTCATCGGGGAGCAGATCAACCTCGGCTCTCCGAAACAGTTGCAGGCCGTGCTGTTCGACAAGCTCGAGATGCCCAAGACCAAACGGACCAAGACCGGGTACACCACCGACGCCGACGCGTTGCAGACGCTGTTCGACAAGACCGAGCACCCCTTTCTCGCCCACCTCCTCGAACACCGTGACGCGACACGACTGAAAGTCACCGTCGACGGGTTGTTGAAATCGGTCTCCGACGACGGCCGGATCCACACGACGTTCAATCAGACGATCGCCGCGACCGGTCGGTTGTCGTCGACCGAACCGAACCTGCAGAACATCCCGGTGCGGACCGACGCGGGCCGCGACATCCGGAAGGGATTCGTGGTCGGTGAGGCCCCCGGTCGGCGATTCGAGTCGCTGATGACCGCCGACTACAGCCAGATCGAGATGCGCATCATGGCGCACCTGTCCGCCGACGCCGGTCTCATCGAGGCGTTCAACACCGGCGAGGACCTGCACAGTTTCGTGGGGTCGCGGGCGTTCGGTGTCCCGATCGACGAGGTGACGCCCGACATGCGCCGTCGTGTGAAGGCCATGTCGTACGGACTTGCGTACGGCCTCAGCGCTTTCGGGCTCTCGGCGCAGCTGAAGATCACCACCACCGAGGCCAAGGAACAGATGGAGGCCTACTTCTCACGGTTCGGCGGCGTGCGCGACTACCTGCACGAGACCGTGGAGGAGGCCCGCCGCAACGAGTACACCTCCACTCTGTTCGGGCGCCGGCGCTACCTCCCCGATCTCAACAGCGACAACCGGCAACGCCGTGACGTCGCCGAGCGTGCTGCGCTCAACGCCCCGATCCAGGGGACGGCCGCCGACATCATCAAGGTGGCCATGATCAATGTGCAGCAGGCGCTGCGCGATGCCGACATGAACTCGCGAATGTTGTTGCAGGTACACGACGAATTGGTGTTCGAGGTGGCCGAGGGCGAGCACGAGGCACTCGAGGCAATGGTGCGCACCCAGATGGGTGGGGCCATCGAACTGTCGGTCCCGCTCGATGTCTCGGTCGGATTCGGTCTGTCATGGGATGAGGCGGCGCACTGAGTCGGCTGTCGTCACCTCCGGCGGCGCGCGGACATTCTCAGCGACACGCATCTCTCGGCGTCTGGGTACCGCTCACGAGACGTTGACCAGGTCCACGCTCTCCCGCGCGTCACCGTCCCACCGACGTATCCCGGTGATGATCGGGGTCCACGGGACCGAGCGTGAGGCGTCGTCGGCCACCGCGATGCACCTGCCGACCTGGTCGTCGCGCACCCTTCGGGCGACGGTGACATGGGGCGTCCAGTGGTCGGGTTCGCAGTGTGCGAACATCTGGCCCTCCACGAAGTCCGTGGTGATCGCGACGACGTCCCGGTGCAACGCCAGGAGATCCCGAGTCGCCACCACCAGACGGGCGACGGTCGACCGGCCACCACGGAACACCACTGTGCCGCCGAGGTCCACGGCGAGAGGCAGGCGGTCGCCGAGGGACGCGAGAGCCCGGTCCACACCGGGGTCGATGAGATCGGCGGCGATCATCGTGATGTGCGGTCGGTTCGAGCTCGACCGGTGGTGTCCCTGGCTCGGTAGGTCTGCGTCGATCAGTGCCGACCAGACGCGGCGCACGGCCTCGTCGGTCCGGGGGTCCATGAGCAGTTCGATCGAATGCGCCATGACGCCATTGTTCGGTGCGGCGCTCGATCCCGCGGCGTCGAGGGTGGTCGGCGATCGGCTACGTGGTGGACGCCACCTCGGCCACCATCTCGCGTGTCAGGCCGGCGCGGTGCAGACGAAGATCGCCGTGCCCGGGAAGTACTGACCGCGCAGTGGACTCCACTGTCCCCACTCCTGGTCGAGCCAATCCGGCCACTCCGGTTCCACGATGTCGTCGAGCACGAGTCCGGCCGACCGGATCTCGCGGACCCGGTCACCGATGGTGCGGTGGTGTTCGACGTAGGTGACGGTGCCGTCGTCGTCGACCTCCACGTACGGGGAACGGTCGAAGTAGGGGATGGAGACGGTGAGGCCGGCCGGCCCGGGGTCGTCCGGGAAGATCCACCGCACCGGATGGTTGACGGCGAACACCCACCGCCCGCCGGGCCGCAGGACCCTGGCCACCTCGGCCATCACCCGCGCGGAGTCGGCCACGAAGGGCACCGCGCCGAACGCAGAGCAGGCGATGTCGAAGGACGCGTCGGCAAAGGGGAGGTTTTCCGCGCCCGCCTGCACCAGCGCCGGAGCCGCCGTTGCCCCCGCGGAGGATGCGCCGCTGCGCAGCATCGCCGCCGAGACGTCCAGACCGACCACCCGGGCCCCGCGCCCCGCCAGCCAACGGGCGCACGGCGCCGACCCGCAACCGACCTCGAGGATGTCGCGTCCGACCACGTCGCCGAGCAGTCTCGCGTCACCCTCGTGCAGGCCCTCGGGGCACCACACGAACTCGCCGTCGGGGGAGTCGGCGCCCAGGAAACGGCCGTGCTCGGCGTGGTAGGCCGCGGCGTCGGAATCCCACCAGCGGCGATTGGCGTCCTCGCTGGTGGCCGAGTCGGGACGCAGGCGCGTCGTCGGCCTGTTCACCTGTGCTCCCACACAATTCGGCGAGGCGGGGTCGGTTGAGGGCGCACCGAGGGGCGGTCGAGGCCATTTGCCCAGGACACAGCGCCTGGCGTAGCCTCAGACACGCGCGTGCCCACGCCCGCGTGGGAAGTCATGTCCTCATCGGACCACAACCCGCACGATCACCCCTACTACGACACTGTCCGGAGCAACCCAACATATGCCGTCCACCATCATCTCGCCGCAAGTTGCCATCAACGACATTGGCACTGCCGAGGATTTCCTCGCCGCAATCGACGCCACGATCAAGTACTTCAACGATGGCGACATCGTCGAGGGCACCATCGTCAAGGTCGACCGCGACGAGGTCCTGCTAGACATCGGGTACAAGACCGAGGGCGTCATCCCCTCGCGTGAGCTGTCCATCAAGCACGACGTCGACCCCAACGAGGTCGTCAACGTCGGCGATGCGGTCGAAGCCCTCGTCCTCACCAAGGAGGACAAGGAAGGTCGGCTGATCCTCTCCAAGAAGCGCGCGCAGTACGAGCGTGCCTGGGGAACGATCGAGGAGCTCAAGGAGAAGGACGAGGCCGTCAAGGGCACCGTCATCGAGGTCGTCAAGGGTGGTCTCATCCTCGACATCGGTCTGCGTGGCTTCCTCCCGGCATCGCTGGTGGAGATGCGTCGCGTGCGCGATCTGCAGCCGTACATCGGCAAGGAGATCGAGGCCAAGATCATCGAGCTCGACAAGAACCGCAACAACGTGGTCCTGTCGCGCCGCGCATGGCTCGAGCAGACCCAGTCCGAGGTCCGCAGCGAGTTCCTGCACCAGCTGGCCAAGGGGCAGGTCCGCAAGGGCGTCGTGTCGTCGATCGTCAACTTCGGTGCGTTCGTCGACCTCGGCGGCGTCGACGGTCTCGTGCACGTCTCCGAGCTGTCCTGGAAGCACATCGATCACCCGTCCGAGGTCGTCGCCGTCGGCGACGAGGTCACCGTCGAGGTGCTCGACGTCGATCTCGACCGCGAGCGTGTGTCGTTGTCGCTCAAGGCGACTCAGGAAGACCCGTGGCGTCAGTTCGCCCGCACACACGCGATCGGTCAGATCGTGCCCGGCAAGGTCACCAAGCTGGTGCCGTTCGGTGCATTCGTCCGCGTGGAAGAGGGCATCGAGGGCCTCGTGCACATCTCGGAGCTGGCCGAGCGCCACGTCGAGGTGCCGGATCAGGTCGTCGCGGTCAACGACGACGCGATGGTCAAGGTCATCGACATCGACCTCGAGCGTCGTCGCATCTCGCTGAGCCTCAAGCAGGCCAACGAGGACTACACCGAGGAGTTCGACCCCTCGAAGTACGGCATGGCCGACAGCTACGACGAGCAGGGGAACTACATCTTCCCCGAGGGCTTCGACCCCGACACGAACGAGTGGCTCGAGGGCTTCGAGAAGCAGCGTGAGGCCTGGGAGCAGCGGTACGCCGAGGCCGAGCGTCGTCACAAGATGCACACCGCCCAGATCGAGAAGTTCGCGAAGGCAGCGGAAGAGGCGGCCAACGCCCCGACCGATTACTCGTCGGAGTCGGCCTCGGCCGCCCCGTCGGAGGGTGGTTCCTCCTCGACCGGTGCAGCCGCACCGGCACGGGGTGGCTCGCTCGCCAGCGACGAGCAGCTCGCAGCGCTGCGCGAGAAGCTGTCCGGCAACGCCTGACATCTCCCCGCACGTAGTTCCGGCCGTGGGCCCCTCCTCATCGTGAGGAGGGGCCCACGCTCGTCTCGGCGTCCTCGTGGTCTGTGATGGGCAATGTCGATCACCACTGGTTCGAACAGTGACCCCATCCGGGTGACCTGGACCACACCGGTGGATCGAGGTGTCGAACGCGACTGTTCGGACACCGCGAACCGTGCCATCGAGCGTTGAAATCGTCAGATCCGGTGTGAGAGTGTTCCTCTCGGCGCACGCGTGAAGTGGTGATCTCACGACTCCCGGCAGGCGACCGTCGAGAGGGTGAGGTGGCGACGCCGTGAACATGGTGAGTCGGTTCCAGGTACGGCAGATCATCGTGCTGGTGGTCGTGGCCACCCTCTTCGGTGTCGTCCTCGCGGTGAAATACGCCCGCATCGACAACCTCGTCGGAGTCGGGATCTACACCGTGTCCGCGGATTTCCGGGACTCCGGTGGCATCTTCACCAACGCCGAGGTGACCTATCAGGGTGTCCCGGTCGGTCGTGTGGGCACGTTGCAGCTGCGTCCCGACGGGGTTCGGGTGAACCTGCAGCTCGATTCGGGTGGACCGAAGGTGCCGGCGACGGCGCAGGCGGTGGTGGCCAATCGGTCGGCGATCGGTGAGCAGTATGTCGACCTGCGGCCGTCGAGTGTCGGCGGCCCGTACCTGAAGGACGGGTCGGTCATCTCCGACACGACCATCCCGACGCCGGTGCAGGACGTGATCTCCTCGGCGGTCGACTTCACCGCGTCGGTCCCGCTGGGCGATCTGAACACCGTCATCACCGAGCTGGGCAAGGCGTTCAACGGCAACGGCGAGAACCTGCGGGTGCTGGTCGACTCGTTGGCGAACCTGTCGAAGTCGGGCAACGACAACCTGCCGCAGACAATCTCGTTGATCCGTAACAGCGACACCGTGTTGTCGACGCAGGCCGATCAGTCCGACGCGATCCTCGATTGGTCGAAGAACCTGAACTCCATCACGGCGCAGCTGGCGACGAGTGACCCGGATCTGCGGCGTCTGCTGACGACCGGGCAGACAAGTGCCACGCAGATCTCCGCGCTCCTCGAACGCAGCGGCGGCGACCTCACCTCGGTGCTGCGCAATCTCGCCGCCGATGTCCGCAACATCAAGGGCACGTTCCCGTTGGTCGGACCGGCGATCGGGATGCTGTCATCGCTCTCGAGTGGTAGTTACTCCACGGCCCCCGGCGACGGGACCATCCGATTCGGCGCCGTATTGGAGACCAACAATCCGCCCAACTGCACGGTGGGTTACGAGGGCACCGACGCGATCATCGCCGAGCAAAAACGCAAGAACCCGGACTTCGACATCAACTACGACGACTTCGCGTTCAACACCGACGCGCGGTGCGCGGTGCCCCAGGGCAACCCGACCGTGGTCCGTGGCGCCCAGAACGCGAAGTACGCCGACCCGAACACCACGCAGCCCTGGGATCGGAACCCGAAGAAGGATCCCGACAAGCTCAACCTCAACCCGCTCGCCACCCAGCTGTCGTATCTGTTGGGTGTCGTTCCCCGATAGAGCTGTCGGGGCGCCTGGTGACAGACTGGGCGCCGTGATCAGAGTGGGCCTCACCGGTGGCATCGGCGCCGGCAAATCGACCGTGGCACGTACCTTCACCGACCGCGGCGCCTACCTCATCGACGCCGACGTCATCGCCCGTGAGGTGGTCGCGAAGGGCAGCGACGGCCTCGCCGCGCTGGTCGAGGCGTTCGGCGACGACATCCTCACCGCCGATGGCGACCTCGACCGGCCGGCGCTCGCGGCGAAGGCCTTCGTCGACGAGGAGCAACGCAAGCGCCTCAACGCGATAGTGCACCCGCTGGTGGGTGCACGGACCTGGGAGATGCTGCAGGCCGCCCCTACCGACGCCGTGGTGGTGCAGGACGTCCCGCTGCTCGTCGAGGGTTCGATGGCCCCGTTCTTCCATCTCGTCGTCATCGTCCACGCCGACGAAGAACTCCGGGTTCAGCGCCTCACCGAGCTGCGCGGGATGGACGCCGACGACGCCCGCGCCCGCATCCGCTCCCAGGCCTCGGTCGAACAGCGCCGTGAGGTGGCCGACGTCTGGCTCGACAACAGTGGCACCGCGCAGGCGCTGGCCGACGCGGCCGCACGACTCTGGGACGAGCGGTTGGTGCCCTACGAGGCCAACGTCCGGTCGGGGTCGCGTGCCGAGCGCGCGCGCACGGTGCTGGTTCCGGCGGACCCGACCTGGTCCCGGCAGGGCCGCAGGCTCGTCCAGCGACTGCAGGCGGTGTGCGGCGACAAGGCGGTACGCGTGGAACACGTCGGCTCGACGGCCGTCCCCGGCCTCGACGCGAAGGACGTGATCGACCTGCAGGTGACCGTCGCCGATGTCGAGGCCTTCGAGGCGCTGCGACAACCATTGACCGACGGCGGCTTCCCGCGCGTCGAGGGGATCGACGGCGACCGGATCAAGCCTGCCACCGCCGAGCCCCGCGCCGACGACGGGCAGGCGTGGGCGAAGGCCCTGCACGCCGCCGCCGATCCCGGTCGGCCCGCGCACGTCCACGTCCGTGTGGACGGCGCGCCCAACGCGCGGTTCGCCGTCGCGTTCCGCGATCGTCTGATCGCCGATCCGGATCTGCGGGCGGAGTACCTCGCGGTCAAACGGTCGGCCGAGGCGACGGCGCAGGGCGACGCCGTCGCGTACGTCGAGGCGAAGGAACCGTGGTTCGACGAGGTCTACCCTCGCGTGATCTCCGACTCCGAGGCCCCCGGCTGACCGTCGGGACCGTCGGGCCATCGCAGCGGTGCGCCGCGGTCGGCCAACCATCTGTCCACATCGTGGTCCCGTTCGGCGCAGCCCACCAGTGCGGCCGCCGCGATCTCGACCGCGCGCACCGTCTCGGTCGCCGACAGCAGGCCGGCGGCGTGGGCCTCCACGAGTTCGTCGACATCGATGAGCTCCAGAGGTGTACCGGGTACGTCCACGAGGTCGAGATACCAGTCCTCGGCGTGCCACCGCCCCTCGACGTCGGGGCCGGAGAAGCGGCCGACATCGAGGTAGAGGCGTTGCCCGGTCCGGTGACCGGCCACGAAGTGGAAGATGCTGGCCCGTAGCCCCAGATCGGGCAACAGCCACGACTCGAGGTGGTGGAACCGCGGATGGTCGGCGGTACGTGACATGTACAGACCGAACGACGTCTCGGTGTACGTCCGCACCGGGCGCACGACGCCTTTGTTGTCGGTGTTGGTCATGGCGGGCACGTCGAACACCTCGCGTTTGGGTGGGTGCACCCCCGTCGACCCCGAGCCGTCCATGGGACGGGAGGTTATCGGAGCCCGGGACGATCGGCGCGGGTGTCGTACCCCGCGCCTACTCTGGAGGACATGGCTTTCGCGGCAGAACACCCCATCGTCGCCCACTCCGAGCATCGACCCGTCGGCGACATCGAACGGTCCGAGGCCGCCTTCGAGGTGGTCAGCGAACACTCACCCGCAGGTGACCAACCCGCGGCGATCGCGGCGCTGGAACAGCGCATCAACGCCGGGGAGAAGGACATCGTCCTGCTCGGGGCCACCGGTACCGGAAAGTCGGCGACCACGGCCTGGCTCATCGAGAAGGTGCAGCGTCCCACCCTGGTGATGGCGCCGAACAAGACACTGGCTGCCCAGCTGGCCAACGAACTGCGAGACATGTTGCCCAACAACGCCGTCGAGTACTTCGTCTCGTATTACGACTACTACCAGCCCGAGGCCTACATCGCCCAGACCGACACCTACATCGAGAAGGACTCGTCGATCAACGACGACGTCGAGCGGTTGCGGCACTCGGCGACCTCGAGCCTGCTGTCGCGCCGAGACGTCGTGGTGGTGGCCTCGGTCTCGTGCATCTACGGTCTCGGTACCCCGCAGTCCTACATGGACCGCTCGATCCACCTCGACGTCGGCCAGCAGGTCGACCGCGACGCCCTGCTGCGCCTGCTCGTCGACGTGCAGTACAGCCGCAACGACATGAGCTTCACCCGCGGCACCTTCCGTGTCCGCGGCGACACCGTCGAGATCATCCCCTCCTACGAGGAGTTGGCCGTCCGCATCGAGTTCTTCGGCGACGAGGTGGAGGCCCTGTACTACCTGCACCCGCTCACCGGTGACGTGGTCCGCCGCGTCGACACGCTGCGTATCTTCCCGGCCACCCATTACGTGGCGGGTCCCGAGCGCATGGAACGCGCGATGGCGAGCATCGAGGCCGAGCTGGAGGAACGCCTGGCCGACCTCGAGGGCAAGGGTAAGCTGCTCGAGGCGCAGCGCCTGCGCATGCGCACCACCTACGACCTGGAGATGATGCGTCAGGTCGGCTTCTGCTCGGGCATCGAGAACTACTCCCGGCACATCGACGGCCGCGGTCCGGGCACCGCGCCGGCCACGCTCATCGACTATTTCCCCGATGACTTCCTCCTGGTCATCGACGAATCACACGTCACCGTCCCGCAGATCGGCGGCATGTACGAGGGCGACATGTCGCGCAAGCGCAACCTCGTCGACTTCGGGTTCCGTCTGCCGTCGGCGGTCGACAACCGGCCGCTCACGTGGGATGAATTCGTCGACCGGATCGGCCAGACGGTCTACCTGTCGGCGACCCCGGGGCCGTACGAGCTGGGCCAGTCGAACGGCGAGTTCGTGGAGCAGGTGATCCGACCGACCGGTCTGGTCGATCCCCAGGTGGTGGTCAAGCCCACGAAGGGTCAGATCGACGACCTGGTCCACGAGATCAATCTCCGGACCGAACGCGACGAACGCGTCCTGGTGACCACGCTGACCAAGAAGATGGCTGAGGACCTCACCGACTACCTGCTCGAGATGGGTATCCGCGTGCGATACCTCCACTCCGAGGTCGACACGTTGCGCCGGGTCGAGCTGCTGAGACAACTCCGCGGCGGTGACTACGACGTGCTGGTCGGCATCAACCTGCTCCGTGAGGGACTGGACCTGCCCGAGGTCTCGCTGGTCGCGATCCTCGACGCCGACAAGGAGGGTTTCCTCCGCAGCACCACCAGCCTCATCCAGACGATCGGGCGCGCGGCCCGCAACGTCTCGGGCGAGGTGCACATGTACGCCGACAAGATCACCGACTCGATGCGCAACGCGATCGACGAGACCGACCGTCGTCGCGAGAAGCAGGTCGCCTACAACAAGGCCGCCGGTGTCGATCCGCAGCCGCTGCGCAAGAAGATCGCCGACATCCTCGACCAGGTCTACGCCGAGGCCGAGGACGCGGTGGAGATCGGCGGCTCGGGCCGTAACGCCAGCCGCGGTCGCCGCGCACAGGGCGAGGTCAGCAAGTCGATCAGCGCCGGGGTCATCGAGAAGCGAGACGTGTCGGCCATGCCGCGGGCAGAGCTCGCAGATCTCATCGCGTCGCTCACCGCGCAGATGATGAACGCCGCCCGGGATCTGCAGTTCGAGCTCGCCGGCAGGTTGCGCGACGAGATCTCCGACCTGAAGAAGGAGTTGCGCGGCATGGACGCCGCCGGCATCCGCTGACCGTCGCGGCCGCGAGTCGGAGCCGGCGGGTCCGAGCCGGTCACGGGTGATGTCGACTACGCACGATGACTCGATGTGGTGATACCCACGAATGACCGACAGAGGGTCTGTCGTGCAACTATTGTCCGGATATCGAAGCCGGTGATCGCCGACGTGTTGCGCGTCGGCGGAACCGCCTCGGTGCACAGGTCACCGATGGAAACAGACGGAGGAATGGATGAGCGCGTACCAGACAGTTGTCGTCGGGACGGACGGATCGGAGTCGTCGATGAAGGCGGTCGAGCGTGCGGGCGGCATCGCTGGAGACCGGGCCAAGCTGGTCATCGCGTGCGCCTTCTTCCCGCACGAGAGCAAGGACGTCAACACGATGTCCGACGTCCTCAAGGACGATGCCTACCAGGTGCACGGCAGCTCACCCACCGAGGAGATCCTGCGGACCGCACGCGAGCGCGCGGTCAAGGCCGGCGCGTCCACCGCGAACATCTCCACCCGCCCGGTGAAGGGCGCCCCGGTCGACGCTCTCCTGCAGCTCGTCGGTGACACCAAGGCCGACCTGCTGGTGGTCGGCAACAAGGGACTCAACTCGATCGCCGGTCGTCTGCTCGGCTCGGTGCCCGCCGACGTCGCCCGCAAGTCGGCGTGCGACGTGCTCATCGTCCACACCGTCTGACCGCTCGTCTCCGCCGCCCGACGGCCCGTCGCTCAGTCGAGTGACAGGCAGTCGGGCAGGTCGCGTGCGTGGACCAGGGCCAGTCGCTGTGTCGCACGGGTGAGGGCCACGTAGAGGTCGTTGAGACCGCGAGGCGACTGCGCGACGATCGCAGCCGGCTCGACGACCACCGTGCGATCGAACTCCAACCCCTTGCAGGCCGTCACGGCCAACACCCTCGTCTGCGCTCCCGCGGCCGCGGTGAACGCGTCCACGAGCACGTCGGGCACGATGATCGCGCCCACACCGGCCTCATCGGTGTCGCGCCACGCGGCGTCAACAGCAATGGCGGCATCGATGATCGCGGGTTCGGCGACGCGCTGCACCGACGGCGCGACGCCCGACCGCCGGATCGAGGTCGGGGGAGTGCGGGTCGGGTCGATCGCGGCCAGGACCCCGGACGCGACGGTCATGATCTCGGCGGGGGTGCGGTAGTTCACGGTGAGATCGTGTTGCCGCCAGCGTGCCGCGACGTAGGGCTCGAGTACCGATCCCCAGTCGCTGGTCCCTGCGGGGTCGCCGGTCTGCGCCGTGTCGCCGATGATCGTCATCCACCGATTCGGTATGCGGCGCATGATCATCCGCCAGCCCATGGCCGAGATCTCCTGCGCCTCGTCGACGATGACGTGACCGAACGCCCACGTGCGGTCGGCGTGGGCGCGTTCGGCGGTGGTGAGGGTCTGTCGACGGGTCTGGCGTGATGCGAGCTGTTCGGCGTCGATGAGGTCGTACGCCATCAGGATCTCGGGATCGAGTTCGTCCTCGAGGTCCTGCGGGGCCGACCCGGTGAGGATGTCGAGGGCGTCCTGCGCCTCGGTGATCTGCCGTCGCCACTGCGCCTGCTGCTCGCGTTCGTCGTCGCCGGTGTCGAACCCGATGATCTCGGCGAGCTCGTCAAGGAGTGGCACGTCCCCCACGGTGAAGCCGCTGCCCGACCGCGGATCCCGCCGCAGCGCGTCGCGCTCCTCGGCACCCCAACCGGGGGTCGCGACGCGGATCCGATCGGGGTCGCTCAACACCTCCCGTAGCAGACGATCCGGCGTCAGCTGCGGCCAGAATCGTGCCAACGTTCGCAGGATCGTCGGATCCTGCTCCATCTCGTCACGGATGTCGGCGACGTCGCCTGCACTCATCAACTGGGAACCGTCGATGGTGCTCGAACCGATACGGCCGGCGTGCTGCTCGGCGAGTGCGTCGAGCGCCGACCGTAGGAAGATCGGGCGGGCCTGGTTGTGGGGTCGCCGGCTCGACCGCGCCCGCCCCCGCGCCCGCTTGACGAGCGTGCGATCGATGACCAACGGGTACCCGTCGAACCGTACGGTGACCGGCTCGGTGGGCAGGATCTGTGCCTCGCGTACTGCGGTGCGCAGCACCTCGACCATCGCGAGGTCGCCCTTGACGGCGGCCGCGTGACGGTCGTCGGGTCGGTCTGCACTCACGCCGGGATAGAGGTCACCGACGGTCGAGAGCAGCACGCCGGTCTCACCGAGGGAGGGCAACACCTGGCCGATGTAGCGGAGGAAGTCGTCGTTGGGGCCGATGATGAGAACGCCGCTGCGACCGAGTATCTCGCGATGTGTGTAGAGCAGGTAGGCGGCCCGATGCAGCGCAACCGCGGTCTTGCCGGTACCGGGGCCGCCCTGGACCACGGTGACGCCGCGGTGAGACGACCGGATGATGATGTCCTGCTCGCGCTGGATGGTCTCGACGATGTCGGTCATCTCGCCGGTCCGCGCGGCGTTGAGGGCACCGATCAACGCCGCCTCGTTGACCACGTCGCCGCGACTCGTCGCGTCGAGGTCGCCGGAGTCGAGGCGTTCGTCGTTGACCGCCACCACCTGTCGGTTGCGGGTGCGGACATGGCGTCGCAGGGCGACCGAGTCGGGTGCGGCGGGCGTGGCCAGGTAGAACGGCCGCGACAGCGGTGCCCGCCAGTCGAGCAGCAGCGTGGTGTCGTGTTCGTCGTCGTCGAGGATCCCGATACGGCCGATGCGGCGCGTCTCGCCATCGTCCAGGTCGAGGCGTCCGAAATACAGATTGTGTTCGGCCGCATCGAATTTGGTGAGGTCGTCGGAATACATGCGTTCGTAGGACTCGCGCTCGGACTGCGACTGCGGGGTGCCGTCGGATTCGACGAGCGCGGTGCGCAGGCGTCGACCGGTCGACTGCCGCATGCGGTCGAGGCGGGCGTAGACGACGTCGAGGTGTGACTGCTCGGACGCGACGGGGGAGTCCGCGTCGTCCGCCGGGTCAGCAGCGGCGGCGGGACTCGTCGTGTCTTCTTCCCGGATCCGGGTCATGGATGTGTCGGGTGCCTTTCGTGGTGCGGCCGAGGCGGGTGCACGCTCTGTGTCCCGGCCCGACACGACGACGGGGTGTGCCGGCATCGTCGGTCACCGGCACACCCCGTCATCGATCGAACGGTGTTCTCAGCGAAGGTTCTTCGCTGCCTTCTCGGCGCGCTTGCGCGCACGACGGGAGAGCTTGGCGCCCTCGTCATTGGCCGTCGACGCCAGGTCCGCCGCTGCGCTGCGGGCGGCATCGGCGAACGCCGGTGCACGATCACGGGCCTGGTCGGCCAGCTCGGCGCTGCGGGCGCGGGCCTGCTCGGCGAGCTCGGCGCTGCGGGCGCGGGCCTGCTCGGCGAGCTCGGCGCGACGGTCGCGCGCCTGGTCGGCCAACTCGGCGCCACGGTCACGCGCCTGGTCGGCGAGATCGGACCCGCGGTCGCGCGCGGTGTCGGCGAGGTCGAGTGCGCGCTGGCGGGCGGTGTCGGCGAGGTCGGATCCGCGATCGAGTGCGGCGTCGGCCAACTTCGAGCCACGCTTGCGCGCCTTCTTCGCCGCCTTGTCGCCTTCCTTGCGGGCGACCTTCGCGGCCTTCTCGGCACGCTTGCGGGCGACCTTGGCGGCCTTCTCACCCAGTTCGGTGCCACGCTCGGCGGCGGCCTCGGCCAGTGGTGTGGCCTTCTCCTTGGCGATCTCGGCCAGCTTCGCGCCACGGTCGACCGCGACCTCGGCGAGTGGTGTCGCCCGCTCGCGTGCAGCCTCGAGCACGACCGGAGCCTTGTCCTTGGCGATCTCGGCGACGTGCGACGCACGATCGGCGGCCACCGAACGGAAGTGCTCAAAGCCGTCCCCGCTCGAGTCGCCGGTGAACGGGAGGGCTGCGGTGACGGCCTCGGTCGCGTGCTCGGCTGCCTTCTTGCCCCGCCACGCCAGCGAGGGCTTGCCCTCGGTGTCGACCGCGGTGATCAGCAGACCGCCGAGCAGCGACACGTTCTTGAGGAAGTCGACGAGAGCGGCGTTGCGCGCCTCGGGGTCCGACTCGTTCCAGAAGTCGTGGCCCGCCAACGTGGTCGGGACCAGCGACCCGGCCAGGCCGAGTGCCGCGATGCGCGGGAACTTCCCGGTGGCCAGCATCACGCCGCCACCGACCTGGATCGCCGCGTTGATGCGGACGAGGGTCTCGGTGTCGGAGGGGAGCGGGTCGGTGATGTCGTCGGGAAGGTTCTGCTGGGACTTCTTGACGAACGGTCGCGCGGTTTCGGCGAACTGTTCGGGATGCCGCAGCGCGGTGACGCCGGAGGCGACGAACACGCTGGCGAGCATCGGTCGGGCAATTCGGCGGATCAACACTGATGGCCTCCTCGGGACGCGGGCTCTGAGAGGTGACGGATCCATGTCACCTGCGGCACAGGGCCGTGTCGAGGTTACCGGTCGCCGACGACCGGTGGGGGGCACCCGGGCGTGGTCACCACCCGCGCTCACGCCATTCGCCCAGGTGGGGCCGTTCTGCGCCCAAGGTCGTGTCCAGACCGTGACCGGGATA
This sequence comes from Williamsia sp. M5A3_1d, assembly GCF_053345315.1. Lineage (NCBI taxonomy): Bacteria > Bacillati > Actinomycetota > Actinomycetes > Mycobacteriales > Nocardiaceae > Williamsia > Williamsia sp. M5A3_1d. The sequence continues at coordinate 24,691 of NZ_JBKEZX010000005.1, read as the reverse complement.
GACCGAGGTCTCGTCGTCGTAACGGTCGAACAGTTTGGTGGTCACCTCACCCAGCAGGATCTCGAAATCGCCTTCCTGCCAGGTCTTTCCCACGCCACCGGGGAACAGGCTGTCCCCGGTGAACAGGTGCGTGCGGTCGCCGCCGTCGAACGCCAGCGCGATGGAACCCGGCGTGTGGCCGACGAGGTGGATGGCCGACAGGCGCAGGTTCCCGACCTCGATCACCTCGCCGTCGTCGATCAGACGGTCGGTGTCGACCGGGATCTCGGGGGCGTCGATGCGTCCGGCGAGCGTGGGCGCACCGGTCGATTCGCGCACCTGCGCCAGACCCTGCCAGTGATCGAAGTGCTGGTGGGTGGTGAGGATCCCGGTGAGCGTCCCGGGCAGGGTCTCGAGCAACGCGAGGATGCGGTCGGCGTCGTTGGCCGCGTCGATCAGGAGTCGGTCACCGGTCTCACGGCAGGTGACGACGTAGGCGTTGTTGTCCATCGGACCCACGGACAGTTTCGTGATGGTCGCGGTCGGTGTGGTGCGGCGGTGCGCGCCGGAGGTGTCGGACAGATCGCCGGTGTAGTCGTCGGACACGGTCATGTCGGGAGCGGTCATGGACTCACGCTACAACCGGTGACCCGCGCCACGGAGCGCTCGCCGAGGAGTCTCCCGGGTCGGTGGTGTCGGTGGTCGCCCCTACGATGGAAGCGTGCCCGGTGTGGCCGGGATCGGCCCGAACACACGGTGTCGACCCACGGTGTCGACCGACCGGGCGACAAGTGTGCACACGAGCGCGTCGTATCCGGCGCAGAGCAGAGGACAGCTGTGGCAGATCGTCTGATCGTCCGAGGAGCCCGGGAACACAACCTGCGAGGAATCGACGTCGACCTGCCGCGGGAGAGCCTGATCGTCTTCACGGGATTGTCCGGGTCGGGGAAGTCGAGCCTCGCGTTCGACACGATCTTCGCCGAGGGGCAACGGCGTTACGTGGAGTCGCTGTCGGCCTACGCTCGTCAGTTCCTGGGGCAGATGGACAAGCCCGACGTGGACTTCATCGAGGGCCTCTCGCCCGCGGTGTCGATCGACCAGAAGTCCACCAACCGCAACCCGCGGTCGACGGTGGGCACCATCACCGAGGTCTACGACTACCTCCGGCTGCTCTACGCACGTGCGGGCAAAGCGCACTGCCCCGAGTGCGGCGCGGCGATCGCCAAGCAGACCCCGCAACAGATCGTCGACCAGGTCCTGGCCATGGACGAGGGCATCCGGTTCCAGGTGCTCGCGCCGGTGGTGCGCACCCGCAAGGGCGAGTTCGTCGACCTGTTCGCCTCGCTGCAGACGCAGGGCTTCTCCCGCGCGCGCATCGACGGTGTGGTGCACCCGCTCACCAGCCCGCCCACGCTCAAGAAGCAGGAGAAGCACGACATCGAGGTGGTCGTCGACCGTCTGGCGGTGAAGTCGTCCGCGAAGCAGCGGCTCACCGACTCCGTCGAGACCGCGCTGCGGCTCGCCGACGGCGTGATCGTGCTCGACTTCGTCGATCTCGAGGAGGACGACCCCGATCGCGAACGCCGCTTCTCCGAGCGGATGGCGTGCCCCAACGGACACCCCATCGCCATCGATGACCTCGAGCCGCGGTCGTTCTCGTTCAACTCGCCGTACGGCGCGTGCCCGGACTGCGACGGTCTCGGCATCCGTAAGGAGGTCGACGAGGAACTCGTCGTCCCCGACCCGGAGACCACCCTCGCCGACGGCGCCATCGCACCGTGGTCGACCGGACACAATGCCGACTACTTCCTGCGGTTGCTGTCGGGGCTGGCCGACGAGATGGGTTTCGACATCCACACGCCGTGGAATCGCCTGCCCGTCAAGGCCCGTCGAGCCATCCTCAACGGCAGCGATCATCAGGTCCACGTCAAGTTCCGCAACCGTTACGGCCGCACCCGCTCGTACTACACCGAGTTCGAGGGCGTGATGAAGTTCCTGCACCGCAGGATGGAGCAGACCGAGTCCGAGCAGATGAAGGACCGGTACGAGGGGTACATGCGCGACATCCCGTGCCCGGTGTGCTCCGGCGCCCGGCTGCGTCCGGAGATCCTGGCGGTCACGCTCGACCACCCGCGGTTCGGTGAGAAGTCGATCGCCGACGTGTGTGCGTTGTCGGTCGGGGACTGCGCCGACTACCTCTCCGACCTCACCCTCGGTGCGCGCGAGCAGGCCATCGCCGGTCGGGTGCTCAAGGAGGTGCAGGCACGCATCACGTTCCTCCTCGACGTCGGTTTGGAGTACCTGTCGCTGTCGCGGGCGGCCGGCTCGCTGTCCGGCGGTGAGGCGCAACGCATCCGGTTGGCGACCCAGATCGGTTCCGGGTTGGCCGGTGTCCTCTACGTCCTCGACGAACCGTCGATCGGTCTGCATCAGCGCGACAACCGCAGGCTCATCGAGACCCTCACCCGTCTGCGCGACCTGGGCAACACCCTCATCGTCGTCGAGCACGACGAGGACACCATCCGGATGGCCGACTGGATCGTCGACATCGGTCCGCGCGCCGGCGAGCACGGCGGCAACGTGGTCCACAGCGGGAGTTACGAGGGTCTGCTCGTTAATCGCGAATCCCTCACGGGGGCTTACCTGTCCGGACGCGAGCACATCGACATCCCGGAGGTCCGGCGACCGATCGACCGCAAACGACAGCTGACGGTGGTCGGTGCGCGCGAACACAACCTGCGCGGGATCGACGTCAGTTTCCCGCTCGGCGTGCTGACCGCGGTCACCGGTGTGTCCGGGTCGGGTAAGTCGACCCTGGTCAACGACATCCTCGCCACCACCATGGCCAACAAGCTCAACGGTGCGCGTCAGGTGCCCGGTCGCCACACGCGCATCACCGGTCTCGACCATCTCGACAAGCTGGTGCAGGTCGACCAGTCACCGATCGGCCGCACCCCGCGGTCGAACCCCGCCACCTACACCGGCGTCTTCGACAAGATCCGCACCCTGTTCGCCGCGACCACCGAGGCCAAGGTCCGCGGCTATCAGCCGGGTCGGTTCAGCTTCAACGTCAAGGGCGGTCGGTGTGAGGCGTGCACCGGCGAGGGCACGATCAAGATCGAGATGAACTTCCTGCCCGACGTGTACGTGCCCTGCGAGGTCTGTCACGGCGCGCGCTACAACCGCGAGACCCTCGAGGTGCACTACAAGGGCAAGACCATCTCCGAGGTCCTCGACATGCCCATCGAGGAGGCCGCCGAGTTCTTCGAGCCGGTCACCTCGATCCACCGGTTCCTCAAGACGCTCGTCGAGGTGGGACTGGGTTACGTGCGACTCGGGCAGCCCGCACCGACCCTGTCCGGTGGCGAGGCGCAGCGCGTCAAGCTCTCGGCCGAGCTGCAGAAGCGCTCGACCGGGCGCACCGTCTATGTGCTCGACGAGCCGACCACGGGCCTGCACTTCGAGGACATCCGCAAGCTCCTCGCCGTCATCAACGGTCTCGTCGAGAAGGGGAATTCGGTGATCGTCATCGAGCACAACCTCGACGTGATCAAGACGGCCGACTGGGTCATCGACATGGGCCCGGAGGGCGGTTCGGGAGGCGGTGTCGTGGTCGCCGAGGGCACGCCCGAGCAGATCGCCGCCGTCCCGGAGAGCCACACCGGTGGTTTCCTCCGCGAGATCGTCGAGGCCCAGGCCACGCCGACCCGGAAGGCGGCGCCGACCCGGAAGAAGGCGCCTGCGGCGAAGGCCTCGGCCACCGCGGCGACAGCGAAGCCCACGAAGAAGAAGGCGCCGAACGGATCGCGCGCCCGCGCCGCGGTCGGCTGATCCTCGGCGGGGTTCAGCCGCGGACGGGGCCGGTGAGCTTCTCGCCCGGACCCGCGCCCGGCTCGTCGGGGATGCTGCTGGCCTCGCGGAACGCCAGTTGCAGACTCTTCAGTCCGTCACGGATCGGCGCGGCGTGCAGACCGAGGTCGGACACCGATGCGGTCACCAGGCCGGCGAGAGCGGTGATGAGCTTGCGGGCTTCGTCGAGATCGACCGATGCCTGCGCCGACGGGTCGTCGGCCAGTCCGAGTTTCTCGGCGGCGGCACTCATGAGCATCACGATCGACTTGGTGATGACCTCCACCGCCGGTACATCGGCCAGATCGCGCACGGGCAGGTCACCGGACTCGGGGGACGCATCGGTCCCGAGGTCGGCGGAATGTGAGTTTTCCGGCATGACTGTTAGACTTCCATGTCAGACCACCCCGGCGTGAGCTGGGGTTTGCAAGTGGAGTCCCGCTCCCACCGATCGACGTCCGTCTCGACGGATCGTTGCTCGGTCCGGTCATCCGCACACCGTTCCCGGTGCATCTGTCGGGAATAGGAGTCGGATACCTCCTGTTGGAGGTGGCACGTGCGTGAGCTGTTTCCACGGCTCGTCCGCAGGTGTGGACCGGTCGACTGCGGGCCCCACCGATGTCGTCATCGGCGGGGCCTTTTCGTTGAGTCAGGGGTGTTCCGCCTGCATCCGGCGCACGGCCCGCGGTGTACACCGCGGCACCCATTGTTTTCACCGAGGAGGCCCCATCAGCACAGAGACCCGCATCAACGAGCGCATCCGCGTACCGGAGGTCCGACTCGTCGGGCCGAATTCGGAGCAGGTGGGCATCGTGCGTGTTGAAGACGCCTTGCGACTGGCCCTCGAGGCCGATCTCGACCTGGTGGAGGTGGCGCCGAACGCCCGTCCGCCGGTGTGCAAGATCATGGACTACGGCAAGTTCAAGTACGAGGCCGCGCAGAAGCAACGCGAGTCGCGCCGTAACCAGCAGATGACGGTCATCAAGGAGCAGAAGCTCCGGCCGAAGATCGACGATCACGACTACGAGACGAAGAAGGGCCATGTGGTCCGCTTCCTCGAGGCCGGTTCGAAGGTCAAGGTGACCATCATGTTCCGTGGACGTGAGCAGTCGCGACCCGAACTCGGCTACCGCCTGCTGCAGCGTCTCGGCGCCGATGTCAGTGACTTCGGTTTCGTGGAGACGTCGGCCAAACAGGACGGCCGCAACATGACCATGGTCCTGGCCCCGCACAAGGGAGCCAAGACCCGCGCCAAGGTGACCCAGGTCCGCGACACGGGACCGGCGGACACCGACGCATCCGGCGCGTAACGCCGCCGGGTGTGCCGACGACCGGCGCACACATCTACAGACGAGGAAGAACATGCCGAAGACAAAGACGCACAAGGGAACCGCGAAGCGATTCAAGGTGACCGGCAGCGGCAAGATCACGCGTCAGAAGGCGAACCGTCGCCACCTGATGGAGCACAAGCCCACCAAGCGCACCCGTCGCCTGGACGGCACCGCCGTGGTCGCCGACAGCGACGCGCCGCGCATCAAGCGGCTCCTGAACATCTGAGCGACGCGCTCACACATCCGTTTCACCGATCGCCGAGCGCGGTCTCGACACAGTAAGAGGTATTCCACGTGGCACGCGTGAAAAGGGCGGTCAACGCCCAGAAGAAGCGTCGGACAACCCTGGAGGCATCCAAGGGTTACCGCGGTCAGCGTTCGCGGCTCTACCGCAAGGCCAAAGAGCAGCAGCTGCACTCACTCACCTATGCCTACCGCGACCGCCGTGCGCGCAAGGGTGAGTTCCGCAAGCTGTGGATCTCGCGGATCAACGCCGCGGCCCGCGCGAACGACATCACCTACAACCGCTTCATCCAGGGTCTGAAGATCGCCGAGCTCGAGGTGGATCGCAAGATCCTCGCCGAGATCGCCGTCAGCGATCCCGAGGCGTTCGCCGGTCTGGTGGCCATCGCGAAGAAGGCGCTGCCCGACGACGTCAACGCCCCGGCAGCCTGATCGACGCTCGATCTGCACACGGACGACCCGCTGTGGACCCCGCTCTGACCGAGCGATCCACGCGGGTCGTTTCGTTTGCCAAACTGCACCGCGCCGGTGAGCGCCGTGAACGGGGTGAATTCCTCGTCGAGGGTGCCAACTCGGTCCGAGCGGCGCTGGACTCCCGCGTCGCGCGCATCGTGCTGGTCCGCGAAGACGAGCAGAGCAGGCACGCCGCGATGCTCGACGACGCGCGGGCGGCGGGGATCGAGAACCTGACGGTCACGTCGCGTGCGGCGGACAAGCTCGCCGACACGTCCACCAGCCCTGGGATCTTTGCGGTCTGCGATCTGCTCGACGCGTCACTTGAGCAGATCCTCGACGCCGCCGGCGCCGCGTCGACCATCGCGGTCGGCGTCGACATCGCCGATCCCGGCAACGCAGGCACACTCATCCGCACTGCCGACGCGATGGGATGCGCGGGGGTGGTCCTCGTGGGTACGGGCGCGGTCGACCCACACAACGGCAAGGCCGTACGAGCCAGTGCCGGCAGCGTGTTCCACATACCGGTCGCGCGTGTGCAGGACCCGCATGCGGTCGTCGACGCCCTGCGCGCCGCGGGTTTCGCGGTGCTCGCCACTGCGGCCGACGGGGAACTCTCCCTCGATGCCGCCGACGCCGTGTTGTCCACACGGGCGGCCTGGCTGTTCGGCAACGAGGCTCACGGACTGCCGGCCGACCTGCTCGCCGCGGCCGATCATCGGGTGTCGATACCCATCCATGGTCGGGCCGAGAGCCTGAACATCGCGGCCGCGGCCGCCGTCTGCCTGTACGCGAGCGCACGAGCCACGCATCGCTGATCGCCACGCGGCGCGTGTGACCTGCGACTTTGGCCGGTCACCGCTGCGCCGGACGCCCGGACCGATCCGATACGCTCGACGTCGACACGGGTACGAGATCGGTTCGACCACCATGGACTACAAGAGGAGCTGGGTTCGTCGTGAGCAGCGAAACGTCGGGAGTCACCGAGGACCTGGACGCGGCAGCCGATGCGGCCGTCGCCGCGTTCGCGGCCGCCGGTGATCTGACCCAGCTCGCCCAGGCGAAGACCGACCACCTCGGTGACCGGTCGACGATCGCGCTCGCGCGCCGCGCTCTCGGCGACCTGCCGAAGAACGAGCGCGCCGACGCGGGCAAGCGCGTGAACGTGGTCCGCGCCCGGGCGCAGCAGGCCTACGACGAGCGGGTCGTGGTGCTCACCGCGGAGCGCGATGCGGCCGTCCTCGCCGAGGAGGCCATCGACGTCACCCTGCCCAGCGCCCGGCGACCGGTCGGGGCCCGCCACCCGATCACGGTCATCGCCGAACAGGTCGCCGACGTCTTCGTCGCGATGGGGTGGGAGATCGCCGAAGGCCCCGAGGTGGAGACCGAGCAGTTCAACTTCGACGCCCTGAACTTCCTGCCCGACCACCCTGCGCGCTCCATGCAGGACACCTTCTACATCGCCCCCGAGGGCTCGCGACAGGTGTTGCGCACCCACACCTCGCCCGTCCAGGTGCGGTCGATGCTGACACGCGAGCTGCCGATCTACGTCGCCTGTCCGGGGCGGACGTTCCGTACCGACGAACTCGACTCGACCCACACCCCGGTGTTTCATCAGGTGGAGGGTCTCGCCGTCGACAAGGGCCTCACCATGGCCAATCTGCGTGGCACGCTGGAGATCCTCGCGAAGGCGATCTTCGGTCCCGACACCACCACCCGGATGCGACCCAACTTCTTCCCCTTCACCGAACCGTCGGCGGAGGTCGACGTGTGGTTCCCGGCCAAGAAAGGTGGGGCGGGGTGGGTCGAGTGGGGTGGCTGCGGGATGGTGAACCCGAATGTGTTGCGCGCGGCCGGGATCGACCCGGAGGTGTACTCCGGCTACGCGTTCGGCATGGGCCTCGAGCGCACCCTGCAGTTCCGCAACGATCTTCCCGACATGCGCGACATGGTCGAGGGCGACGTCCGTTTCACGGTCCCGTTCGGCCCGGCGATCTGACCCGCTCCTCCTCTCCAGTCTCCGATCTCGAAAGTAGTTGAGCCACCGTGCGCGTACCCCAGTCCTGGTTGACCGAGTCCCTTCGACGCGGCGCCCCCGAGTTCGCGGCGTCGACCGCCGACATCGACGCGGGTTTCGTCCGTGTCGGTTTCGAGATCGAGGACGTGGAGGACTTCCCGACCATCACGGGTCCGCTGGTGGTGGGTCGGGTGCAGCAGATCACCGAACTCACCGAGTTCAAGAAGCCGATCCGCTTCTGTCAGGTCGACGTAGGTGAGGACACCCCGCGCGGCATCGTCTGCGGCGCACGCAACTTCGCCGAGGGCGATCTGATCGTCGCCGCACTCCCCGGCAGCGTGCTGCCCGGCGACTTCGCCATCGCCGCCCGCAAGACCTACGGCCACACCTCCGACGGCATGATCTGCTCGGTGTCTGAGCTGGGTATCGGCACCGACCACTCCGGCATCCTCGTGCTCGCGCCGGGCACCGCGGATCCCGGTGCCGACGCGCTCACCGCGCTGGGCCTCCACGACACCGCGATCGACGTCAACGTGACACCCGACCGCGGTTACGCCTTCTCGGTGCGCGGGCTGGCCCGCGAACTCGCCGCGAGCTTCGAACTGCCCTACGTCGACCCCGCAGGTTCCGACTCGCCCACCGTCGCCGACCGTGCATCCTCGGACGAGGGATCCTCGGACGAGGCGTGGCCGGTCCGCATCGATCCCGCGTCGTCGGCCACCCGCTACTGCGCGCAGGTCATCCGCGGCGTCGACCCGACGGCGTTGTCGCCGTGGTGGATCCAGAAACGACTGCTCGTCGCGGGCGTCCGGCCGATCTCTGCCGCCGTCGACGTGACGAACTACGTGATGCTCGAACTCGGGCAACCGCTACACGCCTTCGACGCCGCGAAGGTGCACGGCACCATCGTCGTCCGGCGTGCGAGCGCGGGGGAGGAGCTCACCACTCTCGACGGGGTGGAGCGCGTACTCGACCCGGACGACGTCGTCGTCACCGACGACCGCGGACCGATCGCTCTGGCCGGTGTGATGGGTGGCGCCGAGAGCGAGATCTCCCCGTCGACGGTCGACGTCATCCTCGAGGCTGCGACCTTCGACCCGGTGTCGGTGTTCCGGACCGGCCGCCGCCACCGGCTCTCCAGCGAGGCCGGCAAGCGTTTCGAGCGCACGGTGGACCCGCAGATCACCTCGGTCGCGCTGGCCCGCGCGACCGACCTCATCATCGAGATCGCGGGAGGCCGGGCAGATCCCGCCCACACCGACGTCGTGATATCGACGGCGCCGGTGACGGCGTCCATCGCCGCGGACCTCCCCGACCGCGTCGCCGGCATCACCTATGCACCGGGGACCACCGCGCGACGTCTCGAGCAGGTCGGTTGCGTCGTGAGCGAGGGCGCCGACGGCATGCTGGACGTCGTCCCGCCGTCGTGGCGCCCGGATCTACGGCAGTCGGCAGACCTCGTCGAGGAGGTGCTGCGACTGGAGGGGTTGGAGAACATCCCCGCGATCCCGCCCCGCGCACCTGCGGGCACCGGGCTGACGCGTGAGCAGATCCGCCGACGCAGTGTCGGTCGCGCGCTGGCCATGTCGGGGTTCGTCGAGGTGCTGCCCTTCCCGTTCATGCCCGCCGATGTCCTCGACCTGTGGGGCGTCCCCGACGACGACCCCCGTCGCGCAACGGTGCGGGTGCTCAACCCGCTGGAGTCCGCGCGTAGCGAGCTGAACACGACACTGCTGCCCGGCCTCGTCGAGATGGCGGTGCGCAATCTCGCCCGCGGTCAGCGCGACGTCGCACTGTTCACGATCGGGCAGGTGATGATCGCCGACGAGAACGTCCACCCCGTGGCCACCGTCGACGTGACCCGCCGGCCGACGCCGGAGGAGATCGCCGAACTGATGGGGTCGTTGCCCCGGCAGCCGTTGCGCGCCGCGGTTGTCCTGACCGGCGCGCGTGAGCCCGCGGGACCGTGGGGTGCGGGACGTCCGGTCGAGGCGTCGGACGCGTTCGACGCCGCGCGGGTGATCGGTCGGGCATCGGGTGTCGAGCTGACCATGGTCGCCGCCGAGCATGTCCCGTGGCATCCGGGGCGATGCGCCCGGGTGGTCGCCGACGACGGTGCCGGCGGATCGATCGACGTCGGGTGGGCAGGTGAGCTGCATCCCGCCGTCATCGACCGCGCGGGACTTCCACCGCGAACCTGTGCCGTCGAGCTCGACCTCGATCTGCTGCCGCGTTCGACGGCGCTGCCGGCGCCGCAGCTGTCGCTATTCCCTGCGGTGTTGCAGGACGTGGCCGTGGTGGTGGACGCCTCCGTCGCCGCCGCCGACGTCGAACGGGCGCTGGTGGCCGGCGCGGGAGAACTGCTCGAGGACATCCGGCTCTACGACGTGTTCACGGGGTCGCAGGTCGGGGAGGGATCCAAATCATTGACGTTCGCCCTGCGTTTCCGCGCTGCCGATCGAACCCTCACCGAGGACGACGCCTCGGGGGCGCGCGACGCGGCGGTGGCCCACGCGGGCGAGGTCCTCGGAGCTCGACTGCGCTGATGCCGTCCGTGTCGGACGGTCGAGACCCGACCCCGGTGGTGAATTAACTTGCAGCGATCTGCATAATGAATCACATGTCGATGTCGATTGCCGTGGCAGGTGCCAGTGGGTATGCCGGAGGCGAGATCCTGCGCCTGCTGCTCGGGCACCCCCGCGTGGCCTCGGGTGAGGTCTCCATCGGCGCGCTCACCGCGGGCGGTAACGCGGGAACGCGCCTCGGTGTTCATCAGCCCCATCTGTTCCCCCTCGCCGACCGCGTGCTCGCCGACACCACCGCCGACGTGCTCGCCGGCCACGACGTCGTCTTCCTCGCGCTGCCACACGGCACATCGGGACCCATCGCCGACGCGTTGTCGCCGTCGACACTCGTGATCGACTGCGGTGCCGACTTCCGGCTCTCCGATGCGCAGGAATGGACCCGGTTCTACGGCACCCCGCACGCCGGAACGTGGCCCTACGGCCTCCCCGAGATCCCCGGGAACCGTGACGTGCTCTCCGGTGCCACGCGTATCGCGGTGCCCGGGTGCTACCCGACCGTGTCCATCCTGTCGCTGCTGCCCGCCGTGACCGCGCACGTCATCGAGTCGGCCGTGACGGTCGTCGCGGTGAGCGGTACGTCCGGCGCGGGCCGCTCGACGCGTATCGACCTCCTCGCCTCGGAGGTCATCGGATCGGCACGCGCCTACGGCGTCGCGGGCGCGCACCGACACAATCCCGAGATCGCCCAGGCGCTCTCGGCCGCAGCGGGTGAACCGGTGTCGGTGTCGTTCACCCCCGTTCTCGTCCCGATGGCGCGGGGCATCCTCGCCACCTGCACCGCTCGTACCTCGGCGACCGCGGACGAGGTCCGCGCAATCTACGAGAAGGCCTACGGCGACGAGCCTTTCGTGCATCTACTGCCCGACGACCAGCTGCCCACCACCGGTTCGGTGATCGGGTCGAACTCGGCGGCGCTGTCGGTGTCGGTCGACGAACGGTCGCAGACGCTCGTCGTCGTCGGCGCGATCGACAACCTGACCAAGGGAACCGGAGGAGCGGCGGTGCAGTCGATGAACCTGGCGATGGGCTTCGGGGAATCCGAAGGGCTCTCGACCGTGGGGGTGGCTCCGTGAACGGGTCCGTGGTCCGTGGTCAGGGCGTCACCGCCCCGCTGGGCTTCCGCGCCGCGGGCCTGGCGGCAGGTATCAAGGCGTCGGGCCGACCCGATCTCGCGCTCGTGTTCAACGAGGGACCCGACTACGCGGCCGCCGGTGTCTTCACCCGTAACAAGGTCAAGGCGGCGCCCGTGCAGTGGTCGCAGCAGGTGCTGACCACCGGACGCCTGCGCGCCGTGGTGCTCAACTCCGGCGGCGCCAACGCCTGCACCGGCCCCGACGGGTTCGGCGACACCCACGCCACCGCCGAGGCCGTCGCCGCGGCTCTGAGCAACTGGGGTACCGAGACCGGCGCGATCGAGGTCGCCGTCTGCTCCACCGGTCTGATCGGCGACCGCCTCCCGATGGACAAGCTGCTCCCGGGCGTCACCGCGATCGTGCAGGACATGGCCGGCGGACTGTCCGGGGGCACCGACGCAGCCCACGCGATCATGACCACCGACACCGTGCCGAAGCAGGTGGCGGTCCACCACGCCGACGGCTGGAACGTCGGTGGGATGGCGAAGGGTGCAGGCATGCTCGCGCCGTCGCTGGCGACGATGCTCGTGGTCGTCACGACCGACGCCAAGGTCGATGCGGCCGTGTTGGATTCGGCATTGCGATCCGCGACCGCCCGGACGTTCGACCGCCTTGACGTCGACGGTTCGTGCTCCACCAACGACACCGTGCTGCTGCTCAGTTCGGGCGCGAGCGACATCGAACCCGACGCCGACGAGTTCGCCGCCGCGGTGTTCGCCGCGTGCGACGATCTCGCCGAGCAGTTGATGGCCGACGCCGAGGGCGCCACCAAACGGATCCTGGTCACGGTGACCGGCGCACACAGCGACGACGACGCGGTCACCGTCGCGCGGACGGTCGCCCGCGACAGCCTGGTGAAGACCGCGTTGTTCGGATCCGACCCGAACTGGGGACGGGTCCTCGCCGCGGTCGGGATGGCACCGGTCGAACTCGACCCCGAGACGATCACCATCGATTTCAACGGCCATATCGTGTCGCGCAACGGATGTGGTGTCGCCGGCGCGCGCGAGGCCGACCTGTCGGGTGCCGACATCGTGGTCACCGTCGATCTCGCGGTCGGGTCGGGCCGCGCCACCATCCGGACCACCGACCTCTCCCACGGCTACGTCGAAGAGAACTCGGCGTACTCGTCATGAGCCCCACCGGATCCGTGACGGGCGACCTCAGCCCGCTGGCCAAGGCGCACGTCCTCACCGAGGCGTTGCCGTGGCTGCAACGCTTCGCGGGCAAGGTCATCGTCGTCAAGTACGGCGGCAACGCGATGGTCGACGACGAACTCAAGGCCGCGTTCGCCCGCGACATGGTGTTCCTGCGGACCTGCGGGATCCACCCCGTCGTCGTCCACGGCGGCGGGCCGCAGATCTCGGCGATGCTCACCCGGCTCGGCCTCGCCGGCGAGTTCCGCGGCGGCTACCGCGTCACGACACCGGAGGTGATGGACGTCGTGCGCATGGTGCTCTTCGGTCAGGTCGGCCGCGAACTCGTCGGACTCATCAACGCCCACGGTCCCTACGCGGTCGGCATCACCGGCGAGGACGCCCACCTGTTCACCGCCACCCGGCGGACCGCACTGGTCGACGGCGTGGCCACCGACATCGGTCTCGTCGGCGACGTGACCACCGTCGACCCCCGCGCCGTCACCGACCTCATCGACGCGGGGCGGATCCCGGTGGTCTCGACCATCGCCCCCGACGCCGACGGCGTGGTCCACAACATCAACGCCGACACCGCTGCCGCCGCCCTCGCGCAGGCTCTCGGCGCCGAGAAGCTCGTGATGCTCACCGACGTCGAGGGGCTCTACACCGACTGGCCCGACCGCGGCTCGCTCACCTCCAGCATCGACGTCGACACCCTCGAAGCGCTTCTGCCGCAGCTCGACTCGGGGATGATCCCGAAGATGGAGGCCTGCCTGAGGGCGGTCACCGGCGGCGTGCCGCGTGCCCACGTGATCGACGGCCGGGTGCCGCATTCGATGCTGCTCGAACTCTTCACCGGAGAGGGCATCGGCACCATGGTCGTCCCGACCGCCAACCCGCACGACGACCCGCCACACGACACCGAGGTGAACCCATGACCGCACCGATGCAGCAGCGGTGGTCACATGCGCTGATGGACAACTACGGAACCCCCGCGGTGGCGTTGCGCAGCGGACGAGGCGCGGTCGTCACCGACGTCGACGGCACCGAGTACCTCGATCTGCTCGGGGGTATCGCCGTCAACGCCCTCGGTCATGCGCACCCGGCGGTGATCGACGCGGTCACACGACAGCTGAGCACCCTCGGGCACGTCTCGAACCTCTATGTCAGCGAGCCGGTCGTCGCTCTCGCCGAGACACTGCTGGCGCGGCTCGGGACCCCCGGGCGCGCGTTCTTCTGCAACTCCGGTGCCGAGGCCAACGAGGCGGCGTTCAAGATCGCCCGACGCACCGGCCGGCCGCACATCGTGGCCGCCGAGAACGGCTTCCACGGCCGCACGATGGGCGCCCTCGCCCTCACCGGTCAGCCGGCCAAGCGGGCACCGTTCGAGCCGATGCCGGCCGGGGTGTCCCACATTCCCTACGGCGACATCGACGCACTCGACGCCGCCGTCGACGAGCACACGGCTGCGGTGTTCCTCGAGCCGATCCAGGGGGAGGCAGGCGTGGTGGTCCCACCCGCCGACTACCTCGCCGCGGCCCGTCGCATCACCTCCGATCGGGGGGCGCTGCTGGTGCTCGACGAGGTGCAGACCGGTATCGGACGCACCGGTGCGTTCTACGCCCACCAGGCGGTCGGCATCGTCCCCGACGTCATCACCCTGGCCAAGGGACTGGGCGGAGGCCTGCCGATCGGCGCATGCCTGGCCACCGGCGCCGCGGCCGATCTCCTCTCACCCGGGCAGCACGGCACGACCTTCGGCGGCAACCCGGTGTGTGCGGCGGCGGCGCTCGCGGTGATCGGCGAGATCGACTCCGCAAGCCTGCTCGACCACGTGGCCGCGGTCGGCAAATCCCTCGCCACCGGCATCGAGGATCTCGGCCACCCGATGGTCTCCCACGTGCGGGGTGCCGGACTCCTCCTCGGTGTCGTGCTCACCGGACCCGTTGCGGCACATGTGGAGAAGGCCGCTCGTGCGGCCGGCTTCCTCATCAACGCCCCGGCCCCCGACGTCCTGCGACTGGCCCCGCCGCTCATCCTCACCGAGGCCCAGGCGAACGGTTTCGTCGCCGCTCTGCCCGGCATCCTCGACGCCGCCGGGGACGCGGCGGCCCACACGAATCCCGGAGCGGCCTGATGGTCCGACATTTCCTGCGCGACGACGATCTCACGCCGGCCGAGCAGGCCGAGGTGCTCGCGCTCGCCGCCGAGGTCAAGCGAGACCCCTTCGCGCACCGACCGCTCGAGGGACCCCACGGCGTCGGGGTCATCTTCGACAAGAACTCCACCCGCACCCGGTTCTCGTTCGAGGTCGGTATCGCACAACTCGGTGGTCACGCGGTGATCGTCGACGGCAAGTCGAGCCAGATGGGTCGCGACGAGACCCTCGAGGACACCG
Source organism: Williamsia sp. M5A3_1d (assembly GCF_053345315.1). Lineage (NCBI taxonomy): Bacteria > Bacillati > Actinomycetota > Actinomycetes > Mycobacteriales > Nocardiaceae > Williamsia > Williamsia sp. M5A3_1d. Next base: position 9,567 of record NZ_JBKEZX010000005.1, on the reverse strand, counting down.
GACGGGTGCTCTCGCGTTTCGTCCGCGCCATCGTGTGGCGGACCTTCGGGCAGGAACGTCTGGAGGCGATGGCCTCCACGGCGACGGTTCCCGTCGTCAACGCCCTGTCGACCGAGTTCCACCCGTGCCAGGTGCTGGCCGACCTGCAGACCATCATCGAACGCAAGGGAACCGCCGCGGGCCTGTCGATGACGTACCTCGGTGACGGCGCGAACAACATGGCGCACTCGTTGCTCCTCGGTGGCGTCACGGCGGGCATGAACGTCACGGTCTCCTCGCCCGAGCAGTTCCGCCCCGCCCCGTGGGTTCTCGACGCCGTCGACGCCCGGGCCGCGCAGACCGGCGCCACCGCACGCGTGGAGGGCGACCCGCATGCGGCTGTCGCGGGCGCCGACATCGTCGTCACCGACACCTGGACGTCGATGGGCGACGAGGGCGACGGACTCGACCGCGTCGCGCCGTTCCGGCCCTATCAGGTGAACGAGTCGCTGCTCGCCGAGGCCGGCGACGATGTGATGGTCATGCACTGCCTGCCCGCGCACCGAGGCGAGGAGATCACCGCCGAGGTCATCGACGGATCGCGCAGCGTGGTGTTCGACGAGGCGGAGAACCGTCTGCACGCCCAGAAGGCCCTGCTCATCTGGCTCCTGGAGCACTCATGAGCGCCGCGCCGCTGGGACGCACGTCCCCGACCCGCGCGGGACGGCTGGCCGAGATCGTCCACATCCTCTCGGCCACACCGGTGCGTAGCCAGGTCGAGTTGCAGTCGCTGCTGGCGCAGGCCGGGATCGACGCGACCCAGGCGACGCTGTCCCGCGATCTCGACGAGCTCGGGGCGGTGAAGCTGCGCGCCGCCGACGGTGGCGCCGGTGTCTACGTCGTGCCCGAGGACGGGTCACCCGTGCGCGGTGTGTCCGGCGGGACCGATCGACTCTCGCGCCTGCTGGCCGATCTGCTGGTGTCGACCGACCACAGCGGCAACATGGCCGTGCTGCGGACTCCTCCGGGTGCCGCGCATTATCTCGCGAGCGCCATCGACCGTGCCAGCCTGGCTCAGGTGGTGGGCACCGTCGCCGGTGATGACACCATCTTCGTGGTCGCCCGCGACGGCACCAGCGGCGCCGACCTCGCCCGCATGATCGAAGGTCTCGCATGACCGCAATCGACCCCGGCCTCGCCGGAACCGACCTCGCCCGACACACGACAACCAGGGAGCCCCAGAACTCATGACCGAACGCGTCATTCTCGCCTACTCCGGAGGACTGGACACCTCAGTCGCCATCAGCTGGATCGGTCGCGAGACCGGCAAGGAGGTGGTCGCGGTCGCGATCGATCTCGGGCAGGGCGGCGAGGACATGGAGGCCATCCGGCAGCGTGCCATCGACTGCGGCGCCGTCGAGGCCGTGGTCGTCGACGCCCGTGACGAGTTCGCCGAGGAGTACTGCCTGCCCACGGTGCAGAACAACGCGCTCTACATGGACCGCTACCCGCTCCTCTCGGCGATCAGCCGCCCGCTCATCGTCAAGCACCTCGTCGAGAACGCGCGCTCGCACGGCGGCACCGTCGTCGCCCACGGGTGCACCGGCAAGGGCAACGACCAGGTGCGCTTCGAGGTCGGGTTCAACACCCTCGCACCCGAACTCGAGGTGCTCGCACCGGTCCGCGACTATGCGTGGACCCGCGAGAAGGCGATCGCCTTCGCCGAGGAGAACGCGATCCCGATCAACGTCACGAAGAAGTCGCCGTTCTCCATCGACCAGAACGTGTGGGGCCGCGCCGTCGAGACCGGTTTCCTGGAAGACCTGTGGAACGCCCCCACCAAGGACGTCTACGACTACACCGACGACCCGACCGTCAACTTCTCCGCGCCCGACGAACTCGTCATCAGCTTCGACAAGGGCCGCCCCATCGCCATCGACGGTCGCCCGGTGTCGGTGCTCGAGGCGATCCAGGAACTGAACACCCGGGCGGGCAAGCAGGGCGTCGGTCGCCTCGACGTCGTCGAGGACCGGCTCGTGGGCATCAAGAGCCGCGAGGTCTACGAGGCGCCGGGCGCGATGGTGCTGATCCGCGCGCACGAGGAACTCGAACACGTCACCCTCGAACGCGAGCTCGGGCGCTACAAGCGGCGCACCGACCAGAAGTGGGCCGAGCTGGTGTACGACGGGCTCTGGTACTCGCCGCTCAAGAGTGCGCTCGACGCCTTCGTCGCGCAGACCCAGGAGCACGTCACCGGCGACATCCGGTTGGTGCTGCACGCGGGCACCGTGGTGATCAACGGACGTCGCAGCCCGGAGTCGCTGTACGACTTCAACCTCGCCACCTATGACGCAGGCGACACCTTCGACCAGTCCTCGGCGAAGGGCTTCGTGCAGCTGCACGGTCTGTCGTCGAAGATCGCCGCCCGTCGCGACCGCGGCGACGTCGCACCTCAGGGGCAGTGACGGCACCGATGACCCCAGGAGCCGACGGTGACGGCACCCGCGAGGGGCACGGCACCAACACCGGTGCGCTGTGGGGCGGTCGGTTCGCATCCGGACCGGCCGACGCGATGGCCGCACTGAGCAAGTCGACCCACTTCGACTGGGTGTTCGCGCCCTACGACGTGAAGGCGTCGGCGGCGCACGCCCGTGTGCTCCATGGCGCGGGGTTGCTCTCCGACGACGATCTGGCGACCATGCTCGACGGTCTCGCGCGGCTCGGTGAGGACGTCGCGAGCGGTGCGTTCGCACCGGCCGAGTCCGACGAGGACGTCCACGGAGCCCTCGAGCGGGGGCTCATCGAGCGTGTCGGGGCCGACGTCGGCGGCAGGCTCCGGGCCGGTCGTTCGCGCAACGATCAGGTGGCCACGCTGTTCCGGATGTGGCTGCGGGACGCCGTCCGACGCGTCGCCGAGGGTGTCCTCGACGTCGCCGCCGCGCTCGTCGAGCAGGCCCAGCGGTACCCCGACGTCGCGGTGCCGGGCAAGACACACCTGCAGGCCGCCCAACCGGTTCTGCTCGCCCACCATCTGCTCGCGCACGCACACCCGCTGCTACGCGACGTGGATCGTCTCGTCGACCTCGACCGTCGCGCCGCGGTCTCGCCCTACGGCTCGGGGGCGCTCGCGGGGTCGTCGCTGGGTCTCGACCCCGACGCCATCGCCACCGATCTCGGGTTCGACAGCGCGGCCGAGAACTCGATCGACGCCACCGCGTCGCGGGACTTCGCCGCCGAGGGCGCCTTCGTCCTGGCCATGATCGGCGTCGACCTCTCGCGGCTCGCCGAGGACGTGATCCTCTGGACCACATCGGAATTCGGCTACGCCACCCTGGCCGACGCGTGGTCGACCGGTAGCTCGATCATGCCGCAGAAGAAGAACCCCGACGTCGCCGAACTCGCCCGGGGCAAGAGCGGACGCCTCATCGGCAACCTGACCGGCCTGCTCGCCACCCTCAAGGCGCAACCCCTGGCCTACAACCGTGACCTGCAGGAGGACAAGGAGCCGGTCTTCGACTCCGTCGCGCAGCTCGAGCTGCTGCTGCCCGCCATCGCCGGCATGGTCGCCACGCTCGAGTTCCACCCCCAGCGCATGGCCGATCTCGCCCCGGCCGGCTTCACCCTCGCCACCGACATCGCCGAGTGGCTGGTGCGACAGGGCGTGCCGTTCCGCGTCGCCCACGAGGTGGCGGGCGCGTGCGTGCGGGCCGCGGAGACGCGGGGGATAGGCCTCGACGAACTCGACGACGCCGACTTCGCCGCGATCTCGGACGACCTCACGCCCGCCGTGCGATCGGTCCTCACCGTCGAGGGGTCCATCGGCTCGCGTTCGGCGCGAGGCGGCACCGCGGGCGTCCGTGTCGCCGAACAACGGGCGCGGGTCGCCGACCGGATCGCGGCACTGCGCGGGTGGGATCGGGCGTCACAGGAACGTGAGTAGAGTGACACCGATCACGGATTCATCGACCAGGAGGTAGCCAGGGTGGTCGGCATCCCGAACGTCGGACGCGCGCTGGACCGGGTCGTCGCGACCGCTCAGAACGGTCTCGAGGTCATCCGCATGGGTGGGCTCGACACCGGCACGCGCCCGACCCCGTTCCGGGTCGAGGAGACCGCGCCGATGTATCGGCTGCGGCGCTACTTCCCGGACGATCTCAACGGCGGCCCGCCGGTGCTGCTGATCCCGCCGATGATGGTGTCGGCCAACGTCTACGACGTGACCCCGCACAACGGTGCGGTGTCGATCCTGCACGGTCAGGGCATCGATCCCTGGGTGGTGGACTTCGGCTCGCCCGACCAGGAGGCCGGGGGCATGGAGCGCACCCTGGCCGACCACATCGTGGCGATCGACCAGATCATCGACCTCATGCACGAGGAGACCGGACGTGACGTCCACCTCGTCGGCTACAGCCAGGGCGGGATGTTCGCCTACCAGGCCGCGGCCTACCGCCGGTCCCAGCAGATCGCGAGCCTCACCACCTTCGGCAGTCCTGTCGACGTGCTCGCCGCACTGCCGCTGGGTCTGCCCGCCAACATCATGGCCCCGCTGGCCGAGGTCTTCGCCGACAACGTCTTCAACCGGCTCAACATCCCGGGATGGTTGGCGCGCACCGGTTTCCAATTGCTCGACCCGGTGAAGGCTGCCCGCAGCCGTATCGACTTCCTACGTCAACTGCACGACCGCGACGCCCTGCTACCGCGTGAGGACCAGCGCCGCTTCCTCGAGGCCGACGGCTGGGTGGCCTGGTCGGGCCCGGCGATCGCGGAACTGCTGCGGCAGTTCGTGGTGCACAACCGGATGGTGTCGGGCGGGTTCGTGATCCGCGACCACCTCGTCACCCTGGCCGAGATCACCTGTCCTGTACTCGCTTTCGTCGGAGGCGCCGACGACATCGGCCAGCCCGCCGCCGTCCGCGGCATCAAGCGTGCGGCGCCCCGCGCCCAGGTCTACGAGACGATGCTGCCCGTCGGGCATTTCGGGCTCGTCGTCGGATCGGTGTCGGGGGCACAGAGCTGGCCGACCACCGCGCAGTGGATCCAGTGGCATGAGGGCAAAGGCGAGATGCCCGAGGCCATCGCGCCCATGGCGGAGACCCCGCAGGAGAACACCGGTTCCGGCGTCAGCCTCGCCTCGCGGGTCACCCACGGCATCGGTGCGGTCGCCGACGCGGGCGCCGGTGTGAGCCGCGAGGTGGTCGCGGCGGCGGGATCGTTCCGGCGCACGTCCCAGGCGGTGCTGCGGGAATCCGTGCGGACCCTGCCCCGCCTCATGCGTCTCGGCCAGATCCAGCCCGGCACACGGATCTCGCTGGGCAAGTTGATGAGCGAGAACGCCGAGCGAGCCGGCCGGCGTGAGCTGTTCCTCTTCGAGGACCGGGTGCTGAGCCACACCGAGGTCAACACCCGCATCGACAACGTCGTGCGCGGACTCATCCAGTGCGGGGTGCGGCCCGGCGAGCACGTGGGCGTCATGATGGAGACCCGTCCCAGTGCGCTCGTCGCCATCGCCGCCCTGTCGCGGCTCGGCGCCGTCGTCGTGCCGCTGCCCCCGTCGTCCGACCTCGCCACGATGCTGCGCCTGGCCGACGTGCTCGTGGTCGTCGCCGACCCGGTGAGCCTCGACGAGTGTGTCCCGCACGCCGAGCGTGTCCTCGTCCTCGGTGGCGGTGACGTCCGCGCCATTCCGCAGGCCGATGGCGACAAGGTCATCGACATGGAGCAGATCGACCCCGATCAGGTCGAGGTGCCGTCCTGGTACCGCAGCGACCCGGGTCTGGCGAGCGATCTGGCCTTCATCCTGTTCACCGGGGCCGACGGTGCCCTGCAGAAGTGGCCGATCAGCAACCACCGCTGGGCGATGTCGGCGTTCGGCGCCGCGTCGGCGGCCTCGCTCACCGACAACGACACGGTCTACTGCCTCACACCCCTGCATCACGCGTCGGGACTTCTCACCACCCTCGGCGCGACCGTCGTCGGTGGTTCGCGCATCGCGTTGTCGTCGGGGATCGGGCCGGAGAGTTTCGCCCGCGAGGTCTACCGCTACGGCATCACCGTCGTCTCCTACACCTGGACGATGATGCGCGACATCGTGCGCGACACCGATCTCGCGATCACCGACCACAATCCCATCCGGCTGTTCATCGGGTCGGGCATGCCTGCAGGCTTGTGGGACGACGTCGTCGAACGGTTCCCCGACGCCGGCGTCATCGAGTTCTACGCGACCGCCGACGGTGCGGCGATCCTCGCCAACATCTCCGGCGGCAAGGTGGGGTCGGTCGGACGACCGCTACCGGAGACCAATCGTGTGCGCGTCGCGGCGTGGGACGTGATCGAGGAACGATTCCTCCTCGACCCGCGCGGGTTCGTGCGCGAGGCCCACGTCGACGAGGTCGGCCTGCTGTTGGCGCAGACCAGGCAGCGTAACGAGACCGGGGCGACGGTGTTGCGCGACGTCTTCGGTCGCCACGATCGGTGGGAGACCTCGGGTCAGCTCGTCCGCCGCGACGTCGACGGTGACCACTGGCTGATGGCCGGCGTGCACAGCGTCATCAAGTCGTCGGAGGGTCCGGTGTACCCGCAGCCGATCATCGCCGCGCTGTCGCGACACCCCGACGTCGACCAGGTGGTCGTCTACCACGTCGGCACCCCGGGGTCGCAGCTCGCGGTGGCGGTGGTCTCACCCCGTCGTGCGACCAATGCCTTGACGGTCTCGTCCCTGCGTGTGGCGTTGGCGGGGCTGTCGGCTGCGGAGCGTCCGCACATCGTGTGGGCGGTCGACGACATCCCGGTCAGCCATTCGTACCGGCCGCTGCAGGGGTCGTTCCGGGCGCAGGGACTGCCGAAACCGAGCGCACGGGTCTGGTACCGCGACGACACCGGTCGCTACCGGCGTCTGACCCGCACGGTCCTCGCGGAGAAGGAATGGGAGATGGCGTCGGCCGAGGGCGCATCGCCCGATGCGAGCGCAGCCCGTTCGTCCTGAGCTGACGGTGCGTGCCAGGTGGTCGCACACGGGCCGCAACGGCGTTCGTAGAGTGGTGGGACACCTCGCACCGAGGTGTCGACACAGATCCGAGGAGCAGACATGCCGCTCGATGCCTTCCTGCGCGAGAGACTCGTCTGTCCGCAGGACCACGGCGAATTGTTGTACATCGAGTCGGTCGGAGGATCCGACGAGGTCCTCTACAACCCTCGGCTGCGGCAGGCGTACCGCATCGACGACGGCATCCCGGTTCTGCTCATCCCCGAGGCCCGCGCGGTGGGCGATGCCGAGCACGACGCGCTGATCGCGCGATCCGGTAACTGATCGGCCACGGTGTCCGGAGCGCTGCTGACGGTCGACGACCTGGCCGTCGACCCCGTCACCGCGGCGCGGCGCATCCTCGGGTGTGACCTCGTCGCCGCGGCCGACCTCGACACCGGCGCGGTGCGATTACGGATCGTGGAGGTGGAGGCCTACGGAGGTCCCCGCACGGGGCGCCACCCCGATCCCGCCGCGCACGGCTACGCAGGACCGACGCCACGCAACGGTGTGATGTTCGGCCGCGCCGGTCGGCTCTACGTCTACCGCTCCTACGGCATCCACCTCTGCCTCAACGTCTCGGCCGAGGTCGACGGCGAGGCATCCGCGGTCCTGCTCCGTGCCGCGGAGGTGCGCGAGGGCCTCGACGTGGTCGAGCGTCGCAGGTCACGGACACGCTCGTCGGTGGTGACCGCGAACCGACTGGCCATGGGCCCGGGCAACCTGGGGGCGGCGATCGCGGCGGACCTCGGCGACAACGGTCTCGACCTCTGCTCGCCGACGAGCCCGCTGCGCCTGGAACGCGGCGTGCCGCACGACGACTCCACGATCCTGTCCGGGCCACGGGTCGGGATCACCGCCGCCACCGGTCGGCCGTGGAGGTTCTGGATCTCCGGATCGTCGGCGGTCTCGGCGTTCCGGCCGGGTTCGGCTGCGGTCCGCAGACGTCGATTGGCCGCCGGTTCGATCGATGCGGAAGGATCGGACTGGTGAGCACCGACATCATCGACGAGCTGCAGTGGCGCGGCCTCATCGCGCAGTCCACCGACGTAGACCACCTCCGGGAAGCGCTGGCGGCGGGCGTCGTGTCGGTCTACAACGGGTTCGATCCGACCGGACCGAGCCTGCACGCCGGCCATCTGGTCCCGCTGCTCACCCTGCGGCGCTTCCAGCTGGCCGGACACCGGCCGATCGTGTTGGCCGGCGGCGCGACCGGCATGATCGGCGATCCCCGGGAGGTCGGGGAACGTTCGATGCAGACCTCCGACGTGGTCGGGGAGTGGGCTGAACGGATCCGCGCCCAACTCGAACGCTTCGTGGACCTCGACGACTCGCCGACCGGCGCGGTGGTGGTCAACAACCTGGATTGGATCGGTCCGCTCTCGGTGGTCGACTTCCTCCGGGACGTGGGCAAACACTTCCCCGTGAACGTGATGCTGTCGCGTGACGTGGTCAAACGGCGACTCGACGCCGACGGCATCAGCTACACGGAGTTCAGCTACATGCTGTTGCAGGCCTACGACTTCGTCGAACTGCACCGCCGGCACGGCTGCACGCTGCAGCTCGGGGGATCGGATCAGTGGGGGAACATCGTCGCCGGTGTGGATCTGGGGCGGCGAGTCCTGGGTGCGTCGCTGCACGCGATGACGGTTCCCCTGGTCACCACCTCGGACGGGAAGAAATTCGGCAAGACCACCGGCGGTGGTGGGGTGTGGCTCGATCCCGAGCTCACCAGCCCGTACGCCTGGTACCAGTACTTCGTGAACACCGCCGACGCCGACGTGGTCCGGTACCTGCGCTGGTTCACCTTCCTCGGCAGGGACGAGATCGACGAGCTCGAGGTCGCCACCGCCGAGACGCCGCACCTTCGTTCGGCGCAGAAGAGGTTGGCCGCGGAGATGACGACACTGGTGCACGGCGAAGAAGCCACCCGTGCGGTGCAGACCGCGAGTCAGGCGCTGTTCGGTCGCGCCGAGCTCGACGGCCTCGACGAGGCGACGATCGGCGGTGCGCTGTCGGAGACCGAGGTGGTCGACTACTCGACTGCCGACACCCCGACGATCGTCGAGCTGCTGGTGGCGACGGGACTCAGCGAGGGGAACAAGGCTGCGCGTCGCACCATCACCGAGGGTGGCGCCTACGTGAACAACACGAAGATCGCCGACCCCGAGTGGACGCCCACCCCCGCTGACCTGCTTGCCGGCGGATGGTTGGTGGTCCGGCGAGGCAAACGAAACGTCGCAGGCGCTCGGTTTCGCTGACGGCGCCAGCGCTGTGACCAGGCGATTTGACGCCCTGTTCCCGCCTGTGTAACTTTCATGTTGCACCGCAGCGCGGGGGACAGGCCGGAGAGCGAGAAGCCGGATAAACTGCCTGCGCTTGGGGTGCAAATCCCATGTAGGAGATCGCTGGGTAACAGCGCGCTCTGACGGGGCTCACGGAGCCTGATCCGCCAGCCGGTTGAAGACCGTGGGTGTGTGTTCTTTGAGAACTCGATAGTGTGTTGATGGATTGTTTATGCCATTTTTTGTGGTGTCGGTTTTGAGTCCGGCACTGTTTTGTGATGC
>NZ_JBKEZX010000004.1:0-739936 GCF_053345315.1 Williamsia sp. M5A3_1d | reverse complement strand
CACAAAACCCCTGTGACCACTGGTCACAGGGGTTTTGTTCTGTCTGGACCTCAACTCAGATGGTGCACTTCCTGCATTTTGTAGACCGGCGTCGGGATCCCCTCGTAACGGGCTTTCAGCTGCAGCGCCAGATACAACGAATAGTGCCGCGACTGATGCAGATTGCCGCCGTGGAACCACAGGTTCTTCTGCTGGGTGGGCTTCCACATGTTGCGCTGTTCGCCCTCCCACGGCCCCGGATCCTTCGTGGTCTCCGAGCCCAGCCCCCACACCTTCCCGACCTTGTCGGCGACGTCTTGTCCGATGAGATCAGCGGCCCAACCGTTCATCGAGCCGAACCCGGTCGCATAGATCACCACATCGGCCGGCAACTCGGTTCCGTCGAGGAGCACCACGCTGTTCTCCGTGAGGTGATCGACGTTGCCGTGGGCGAGCTTGATCGTCCCGTCGGCGACGAGTTCGGCCGCACCGACGTCGATGTAGTAGCCCGATCCTCTCCGCAGGTACTTCATGAACAGACCGGAACCGTCGTCGCCCCAGTCGTGGTCGAAGCCGGCGGCCTCGAGACGGTCATAGAAATCCTTGTCGCGTTCCCGGATCGCGTCGTACACCGGGATCTGGAACTCGTGCATGATCCGGTACGGCAACGACGCGAACGTCAGGTCCGCCTTCTCCGTCGTCATCCCGGCCGCCAGGGCCCTCTCGGAGTAGAGATCGCCGAGACCCAGATCCATCAGCGACTCCGACTTCACGATGTGCGTCGACGAGCGCTGCACCATCGTCACATCGACGTCGTTCTCGACGAGCGCCTTGCAGATGTCGTGCGCGGAGTTGTTCGACCCGATCACGACGGCCTTTTTGCCGACGTAGGCGTCAGGGCCGGGGTGTGCGCTCGAGTGGCGCTGATCGCCGGCGAACACATCCTGGCCCGGGAACTCGGGGACATTCGGCTTCCCGGACATGCCGGTGGCCAACACCAGATGTGTGGGGTGGACGGTCACCTTCTCTCCGTCACGATCGAGTTCGACGGTCCACCGCTCCTCTTCGTCGTCGAACTCCGCCGACAGGCAGGTGGTCGAGTTCCAGTAGGGGACCTCCATGACCCGCGTGTAGAACTCGAGCCACTCACCGATCTTGTCCTTGGGCGCGAACACCGGCCAGTTCTCCGGGAACGGCAGGTAGGGGAGGTGGTCGTACCAGACCGGGTCGTGCAGGCACAGCGACTTGTATCGGTGACGCCACTGGTCGCCGGGTCGCTCGTGCTTGTCGACCACGATGGACGGCACACCCAGCTGGCGCATACGCGCGCCGAGCGCGATGCCGCCCTGTCCGCCGCCGATGATCAGCGTGTACGGCTGCACGGTGTACCCGAGTTCCCGCTCCTCGTCGGCGCGTCGCTCCGCCCACGAGCGGGTGTCCTCGGATTGCCCGTGGACCGCGCCCTTCACCCTCCGGGTTCCCTGCGGCTCCTCGAAGCCCTTCAGCTCCCGCAGCGTGGTGAGCAGTGTCCAGCCGCGATCGACACCGTCGTCGCCGCGTCGAAGACGCAGGTGGCCTTTCCCGCGACCGGTCGCCGTCTCGAACTCGATGAACGCCGACACGACATCACCGTCGGCGGTCGCGGGCTCCGCGGTCACGAACCCGCTGGGGTCGGCTTCGGGCAGCCTCGCGGTGAGCATGTCGGCGAGCTGATCGTGGCCCTCCATCGTCGTCAGGTTCCAGGTCATCGCGACGAGGTCCCGCCAGAAGCAGTCGGTCACGAATCCCGAGACGACGCGTTCGATGTCGCGCACCGCGAGCGCGGCCTCGAACTCGGCCAGCCAACGATCCATCCGCTGCTGGGCATCGTCGATTCCGGGTGCTGTCGGCGTCGTCGAGCCGGTGGGTTCCGCGAGGTCGGTGGGTTCGATGGTCTGCGTCATGGGACTCCTGTCGTCGATCGCCGGGTCCTCACCGTCGAAGACTCCGTGCTGTGACCCACAGCACACCTTCCGAAGGGGCGACGCCAGGGTTGCAGTGCGTTGCACCGGCGACGACCACCGAGACGCGGCGCCCGCGTGATTGCCCGCGGATGTGACGCGGGGCACACTGGTGCCATCATGACCCGTCCCGAAGTCCCGGAGCCCGCGCTGTACGCGGGCGACGACCCACGCCGCTACGCGGAACTCCTCACCGAGGTCTACGACGCGACGATGTCGGGGGACAAGGCGCCCGCACGACCCCGCGAGGTCATCGACGACTCGTGGAACCGGCTCCTCGCGCAGGGCGCCGACCCCGACCGGATGAATCGGACGAGCCCGGCGGTGACGGTGGGCGACCTCGAACGCCGTCGACAGGAATCGGGCCTGGCCGATGTGGTCGACGACCTCGCCCACGGACTGGAGTCCGTGATCACCGACGGCGACAACATCCTCGTCATCGCCGACCGCGGTGGACGGGTGCTGTGGCGTAGTGGCTCGAACCGCGTCCTGAGCAGCGCCGATCGTCTCGGCTTCGTCGAGGGCGCCGACTGGGCCGAGGGGTCCGTCGGCACCAACGCCATCGGCACCGCTCTGGCGTCAGGACGCGCGCTGCAGGTGTTCTCGGCCGAACACTTCGTCCGTAGCCATCACACCTGGACGTGCGCCGGCGCACCGATCCGTGACGCCCGCACGAACGAGGTCATCGGGGTCGTCGACGTGAGCGGTCCGGCGGCGACCATCCACCCGACGACGGTTGCACTCGTCGATGCGGTCGCCCGACTGGCCGAGTCGCATCTGCGTGAACTGCACCGCCGCACCCTTGATCGACTGCGGTCGGTCGCGGCGCCGATGTTGGCGCGGCTCGCCGGACGGGCGCTCGCGGTCGACGCCCACGGATGGGTGGCGGCGGTGGAATCGGTGGCCGACCGCAACCGGATCCTGTTACCCGACGACCTCCGGCCGGGACGCGTATGGCTGCCGTCGCTCGGATCGTGCGACGCCGAACCCCTTCCCGGCGGCTGGCTGGTGCGTGTGCGAGCAGACACCGACACCGCCGCCGATGTCTCGACGACGGTGGTGGTCGACCTTCGCGACGGCGGCGCGCCGTCGGTGCGCGTCGACACCGCGCTCGGCGGGTGGACGAATGCCCCGACCCCGCGTCACGCCGAGATCCTGTACCTCCTCGCGCGACATCGGGGCGGCCGCACCGCGGCGCAGATGGCGGAGGACCTCTTCGGAGACGAATCGCGGGTGGTCACGGTGCGTGCCGAGATGTCGCGCCTGCGTCGACAGTTGGCGGGTGTGGTCGTCGGCAACCCGTATCGCTTTCTCGACGACGCCGACGTGCAACTGCTCCTGCCCCTCGACAGCGCGCGGCTGCTACCGCACTCGGTCGCGCCCGCGGTCTGCCGCGCCCGGGTCGCCTGACGCCGGACCAGTGTGGAGGGAGCGGTGATTGCGTACCGCGACCACTGCCGCCAGCACCCAGATGATCGCGACGACGATCCCCAGGCCGAGACCGTAGGGCCGGTCCAGGATGGTCGCGTTGACCGGAGTCTTGTCGGCCGGTCGCGGGGCCAGGACCGGTAGGGACAGGAGCACCAAGATCAGGGTCGCCGCGGCCGCGACGAGCACTGGCGCCCACACCGTCGACGGCAGCAGACGCCGCCCGGCGTGGCCGAACATCGTGTAGGTCGGGGCGAGGATCGCATCGTGCGCGATGAGTCCGGCGGCGAGCCAGATGAGCAGTGAGATCTGGTCGGCGGTCTGCACGTCCCACAGCAACGACACCCCGTATGCGGCCATCCCGAGGCCGATGAGCGCGAGGATCAGTCGGATGGCGGTGATCACAGGACCTCGATCCGTGACAGCCACTTCGTCTGCAGCACACCGGGGCGGTTCGGCGCGATGAGCCGGCACGGATACCCGTGGTCGAGACTGAGCACCTCGCCGTTGAGCTCGAGAGCGATGAGGGTGTCGTCGTCGTCGACGAAGTTGGCGGGCAGCGTGCTGACCCCGTAGAGGCCGCGGTCGAACGACACCAGCCGGGCGTCGCGTCCGCCTCTCTCGTCGACCGCCGCGAGCAGATCCCGCAAACGCACACCACGCCACGTCCCCGACGCGCTCCACCCCTCCACGCACGCGATCGGCAGGTCGCGCGTCGTCTGCGGCATCGACCGCAACGCCTCGAGGGAGATCGGGGTCTCACGACCGTCGACGGCGAGCACGAGCCGATAGTCGGCGCCCCGGATGCGGTCGGTGATGCCGGCGGCGGCGGCGGTGCGATTGATCGGCACACCCTGCGGCCCCTCGCCCGACCGCGGGGCGAGGAACGCGGCCCAGCGAAGGAACGGGACGGACTGCCCCGCGTACGCCAGAGCGGTCAGGCCGGCGATCGCCCACGTGCCGCGCAGGACGGTCCTGCGGGTGAGGACGCCCTTGTGGCCGGGGCCGGTGGCGTCGGGCGGGGTGTCGGGTTCGGCGTCGAGGGGTTCGCCGAGTGCGCGACGGATGATCGGGAGCTTCACCGCGATGTGGACCGCCAGGGCGCCGATGGCGACCCACGCCATCGCGTAGTGGGTGGTGGTGAAGAAGAACTTCCACGGGTACCACTGCGCGGTGTTCATCAATCCGGTGAACAGCTGGAAGATGCCCGCCGCCACCAGGACCGCGATCGACAACCGTTCGAGCAGACGCACCGGCGATCCGATACGTGGACGGGCGAACAACTTCGGGTACACCACGCCGAGCTTCACCAGCAGCAGCGGGATCGCCACCACACCGCTGATCACGTGGAGACCCTGCGTGACGCGGTAGAGCCACGGCGGGTTGGCCGGCCAGTAGAACCATCCGGGCGGGTGCTGGATCCAGTGACTGATGAGGCCGGTCACGAAGCAGACGGTGAACGCGATGCCGAGCAGGAGTCCGACCCGGGCGGTGAGTCCTTCTCCGCGGACCGGCTTGTCGGTCCGGTCGTCGAGTCCGACCGCGGCCAGGGCGTCGTCGATGTGGTCGTCGAGGGGGCGACCACGGAACGTCGGCGTCGGGAACCTCACGATGCGGGGTACCCGGCGGACCGGTCCCTGTGCCGAACGGAGTGCATACCTGGAGACGATATGCTTGCGCCACAAACTTCACAGCGTGGATCCGAAGGACAACAATGACCGATCGTGAACAGCGGGGCTCTCGAGCCACCGACCATCGTCGCCGTGACGACGGCCCACGCCGTGGCACCGGATCCGCGAATCGGCCACCCGAGCCGTCGATCCCCGACGACGTGGTGCCCCAGGATCTCGACGGAGAGGTCCGCCGCGATCTGCTGACCCTCGACCGCACCAACGCCGACGCCGTCGCCCGCCACCTGGTGATGACCTCGCGTCTACTCGACGAGGATCCTGCGCTGGCGCTCGAGCACGCGCGTGCCGCCCGGCGGCGCGCCGGCCGTATCGCGGTGGTTCGTGAGACCGCAGGCATCGCGGCCTACAACGCGAACGAGTGGACCGAGGCGCTCTCGGAACTGCGTGCCGCGCGCCGCATGTCCGGCGGCACCACACTGCTGCCGCTGATGGCCGATTGTGAACGGGGGCTGGGTCGTCCGGACCGTGCCATCGACATCGCCCGCAGCGACGAGGGGCGTGCGCTGACCGGCGACGAGGCCACCGAGATGAAGATCGTCGAGTCCGGCGCCCGCATCGATCTCGGCGACTTCGACAAGGCCGTGGTGACCTTGCAGACCGCCGGACTCGACCCGTCGCAGACCGGTACCGCTGCGGCGCGGCTGTTCTACGCCTACGCGACAGCGCTGCACGCCGCGGGCCGCACCGACGACGCCGTCACCTGGTTCATGAACGCCGCGGCCGCCGACGTCGACGACGTCACCGACGCCGAGCTGCGACTGATGGAGCTCACCGACCCCGAGGGGTTCGCCGAGCACTTCGGAGGCGACGACATCGACGACGGCGACGCCATCGACATCGAGGGCGAGCCCGCGCACGAGGACGAGGCACCGCAGCCGACCGACGCCGAGGTCACCTCGACCCTGCCCGTCGCGCCCGAGGTGACCGAACGCGAGATGACCGACACCGTTGCCGACCCAGAACCCACCCCGGCGCCTGCGCCTACACCCATCGAGGAGACCGACGTGACCGACGAACCCACCGGCGACACCCTGGCCGGCGGGTACGACGCGATCCTCTGTGATCTCGACGGCACGCTGTTCGCCGGTGGTGAGGCGATCGACGGTGCACAGGAGGCGCTGGCCCGCGTGACCGCGCCCGCGTACTACGTGACGAACAACGCGAGCCGCCGCGCGCCCGAGGTGGCCGAGCACCTGACGTCGCTGGGCTTCACCGCGCAGGCCGATCAGGTCGTCACCAGCGCACAGAGTGCGGCGGCATTGCTGGCCGAGCACCTCGAGCCCGGGTCGCGCGCGCTGGTCGTCGGCACCGACGGTCTCGCCCAGGAGATCCGCGAGGTCGGCATCGGCGTCACCCGCAGCGCCGCCGATCGGCCGCAGGCCGTCGTCCAGGGACACTCGCCCGAGACCGGTTGGGCGCAACTGTCGGAGGCCGTGCTCGCGATCGCCGACGGCGCCCTGTGGATCGCGTGCAACGTCGACCCCACGCTGCCGTCGGAGCGGGGCTTCATGATCGGCAACGGTTCCATGGTCGCCGCGGTCGCCCACGCGACCGGTGCGACACCGCTGGTGGCCGGCAAACCCGCAGAGCCGCTGATGCGTGACGCCATCGCCCGCAGCGGTTCGCACCACCCGCTCGTCGTCGGCGACCGCCTCGACACCGACATCGCCGGCGCCGTCGCGGTCGGCGCCGACAGCCTCCTCGTCCTCACCGGCGTCGCATCGCTGGCCGACGCCGTGTGCGCCCCACCCGAGCAGCGCCCGACCCACGTCGGCGCCGATCTGGGCGCGTTGACCCGCCCGGCCGGGACGAGTGCCGTCGGCCCCGTCGACGGATGGACGGTGACGGTCGACGGTTCGACCATCCGCATCGCCGGCACCGACGGCGATCCCGACGCCCTGCCCGCGGCGGTCCTGCACGCGGCGTACTCCGCGGACGCACGCCCGGAGTCGGCACGCGAGGTGTCGTTCGAGGCCGACGGCGACACCGCGGCTGCGGCGCTGCGGCGGTACGGCCTCGACTCCGATAGCGTCTCGAAGCGATGAGCCATCCGTCGCCCGCACAGATGCCCGGCCGCTTCGGTGCCACCGCCGCATCGTCGGAGACGCACCGTGTCGACCCCGACGCGGTCGTCGGGGAGGTCGCCGAACTCCTCGACCGTGTCGACGAGGTCCGGCGGTCCGCAGCCGACGACGACGGCCACGACGGTCCGGTCGATCTGGCACCCCTGTCCGCACAGGCCGATCTCCTCGAGCAGGCCCACGACGTGCTCACCACGGCGCTCGAGCAGCTCGACCGTGTGTGACCGCTGATGGCGCCGCGGGCGCGCCTCGACGCCGAACTGGTGCGGCGCGGACTGGCCCGGTCGCGCGAGGAGGCTCGTGACCTGATCGTCGCCGGGCACGTCGCGGTGAACGGTGTCGCGGCGGGCAAGCCGGCCACCAACGTCGGTCGTGACACACCGATCGTGGTGTCGGAGAGCGACACCGAGAAGTGGGCGTCGCGGGGGGCACACAAGCTGATCGGCGCCCTCGACGCGTTCGCGCCCGGAGGCCTCCTCGTCGAGGGTCGGCGCGCACTCGACGCCGGCGCCTCCACGGGGGGATTCACCGACGTGCTGCTGCGTCGGGGTGCGCGCGAGGTGGTCGCCGCCGACGTCGGCTACGGCCAGCTCGTGTGGCGCCTGCAGACCGACGATCGGGTCGACGTCCGTGACCGCGTGAACGTCCGTCACCTCGATGCCGACGCGATCGGCGGACCGGTCGACCTGGTGGTCGCCGACCTGTCGTTCATCTCCCTGCGGCTGGTGTTGCCGGCGTTCGCGGCCTGCGTGGCATCGGGCGGCGATGTGGTGCCCATGGTGAAGCCGCAGTTCGAGGTGGGTCGCGAACGCGTCGGATCCGGTGGTGTGGTGCGGGATCCGACGTTGCGTCGCGACGCGGTGTGCGCGGTTGCGGCCCGCGCGCTCGCACTCGGGCTGCGTACGGTGGGCGCCGTGGCCAGTCCGCTGCCGGGTCCGTCGGGGAATGTTGAATACTTCCTGTGGTTGCGGCGTGATGGAACCGTCGACCCGGTTGCCGACGTCGATGTAGCGCACGGTGAGATCGATGACGACACATTCGCTGCCATCACGGCGGCGATCGAGGAAGGACCCCGGTGACACAGGTGGGGGCGCGAACCGTGGGAACCGATCGTGAGTTCCTCGTGGTGGCGCACACGGGGCGCGCGGTCGTCACCGAGACGATGGCCGCCATCGCCCGGCACTGCGCCGACGCCGGGGTCGGGATGCGCGTGGTGGAGCACGACATCGCGGGCCTCAACCGTGGCGCGGCCGCCGGTTCGCGCTCGGTGCACCCCGTCGATCCGGCCGAGCTCCGCAGTTTCGGCGCCGATGTCGAGGTGACCCGAGGCGACGAGGAGTCGGCGGCGGGCTGCGAGATCGTCATCGTCCTCGGCGGCGACGGAACTTTCCTGCGCGCCGCGGAACTGGCCTACCCGTCGTCGGTCCCGGTCCTGGGTATCAACCTGGGCCGCATCGGGTTCCTCGCCGAGGCCGAGGCCAACCGTGTCGACGCCGTGATGGATCAACTTATCCGTGGCGACTACCGCGTGGAGCAGCGGATGACGCTGGACGTGTCGGTCATCGTCGACGGCGACGAGGTCATCGCCCGCACCTGGGCACTCAACGAGGCCAGCATCCAGAACCCCGGGAACCAGGGTGTCCTCGAGGTGGTCACCGAGGTCGACGGTCGTCCCGTCGCCTCCTACGGCGCCGACGGGATCCTCGTCTCCACACCCACCGGGTCCACCGCCTATGCGTTCTCCGCCGGCGGTCCGGTCATGTGGCCCGATCTCGAGGCGATCCTCGTGGTCCCCAGCAACGCCCACGCACTGTTCACCCGGCCCCTGGTCACCAGCCCCAACTCGGTGATCGCCATCGAGGTGGAACGGTCGGGGCAACATGCCATCGTGTCGTGCGACGGCCGCCGCGCCATCGACGTCCCCCCGGGGGCACGTATCGAGGTGGTGCGCGGTGCACGGCCGCTGCAGTGGGTGCGGATCGACTCCGATCCGTTCGCCGACCGACTGGTCACCAAATTCGATCTTCCCGTCACCGGCTGGCGGGGCAGGCAGGTGTGACGTGCTCGAAGAACTAGCGATCAGCGGACTCGGTGTCATCGCCGACGCCGCCGCGGAATTCCACGACGGGTTCACCGTCCTCACCGGAGAGACCGGCGCGGGCAAGACGATGGTCGTCACCAGCCTGCACCTGCTCTCCGGGGTGCGCGGCGACGGCGACAGGGTCCGTACCGGCACCGACCGCGCCACCGTCGAGGGACGGTTCCGAGTCGATCCGTCGCTCACCGGTGTCGACGAGATCCTCGAATCGGCCGGCGCCGAACGCGACGAGGACGACACCGTCATCGCCGCGCGGTCGGTCAGCGCCGACGGTCGTTCACGCGCGCACCTGGGCGGTCGGTCGGTTCCCGTCGGCACCCTCGGCGCGTTCACCACCAGCCTGCTGACCATCCACGGCCAGAACGATCAGCTCCGGCTGCTCAAACCCGATCATCAGCGCGACGCCCTCGACCGCTTCGGCGGCAAACCGGTCGCCAAGGCGCTCACCGCCTATCGCGCGGCGCGGCAGACGTGGATCGAGGCGGTCGACCAGCTCGAGATGCGCCGCCGCAACTCCCGGGAGCTGGCCCAGGAGGCCGACCGATTGCGTTATGCCCTCGACGAGATCGACGCCGTCGAGCCGACGCCCGGCGAGGACCTCGAACTGGCCGCGCTGGTGACCCGGCTCGGTGACCTCGAAGAGGTCCGTTCGGTCGCCGCCGGCGCGCACGCCGCGGTGACCGGTCAGACCGATCTCGCCGGCGACGACGCCGACGCCGCCGCCGTCATCGACCTGCTCGGTCAGGTGCGCACGCTGCTCGGCTCCACCTCCGAACCCACGCTGCGCGACCTGCTCCCACGGGTGGAGGAGGCGTTGTCGGTGGTCGGCGACATCGGCGAGGAACTCGCCGGGTTCCTCCACGGACTCCCCGCCGACGCCTCCGAGCTCGAGAAGGTGCTCGTCCGGCAGGCCGAACTGAAGAACCTGATCCGCAAGTACGCACCCGACATCGACGGTGTGCTGGCGTGGCGCGATTCCGCGCGCAGTCGTCTCGCCGAGATCGACGACTCGTCGGTGTCGATCGAGGCGCTCGAGACCGCCGCGCAGGAGGCGACGACGGCACTGGTCGGCGTCGCCGCGACCCTCACCGCGGCACGGACGAAGGCGGCAGGCTCTCTGGGCACGAAGGTGAGCCGCGAGCTCGGCGGCCTGGCCATGAAGGACGCCACCCTGGAGGTGTCGGTGTCTCCCGACGAGTCGGGGGAGAGCGATCCACGCAGTCTCCTCGTCGACGGCACACGGCTGCACGCCGGATCCGGGGGAGTCGACCGGGTCGAGTTCACCCTCGCCGCCCATTCGGGCGCGGTACCGCTCGCCATCGCGAAGTCGGCGTCGGGCGGCGAACTCTCGCGGGTGATGCTCGCTCTCGAGGTCGTCTTGGCCGGCCCCGACGGCGGATCGACGATGGTGTTCGACGAGGTCGACGCCGGTGTCGGTGGACGCGCGGCGGTCGAGATCGGCAAGCGGCTCGCCGCCCTGGCCCGCAGCCACCAGGTCATCGTCGTCACGCACCTCCCGCAGGTCGCGGCGTTCGCCGACAACCACCTGCTCATCGGCAAGACGACCGGCAAGAGTTCGGTGACCAGCTCGGTGGAGACCCTCGACCACTCGGGTCGCGTCGCCGAACTGGCCCGCATGCTGGCCGGCCTGGGGGATTCGCACACCGGTCGCGCCCACGCGGAAGAACTGCTCGCCACGGCCGACCGGGAGAAGGCGCTCGCCTGATCCGGGGGGACCCACCACAATCATCGGTGATCGAACGCCTGTTACTGATGTGACAAAAGTGGCGAATGTTACGGCGCGCCTCCGTGCCCGTCCTCACCCTCGGGCCGATCATGGGCGACATGAAGATGCCAGCCCTGCTCTCTCGCACCGATGACACCCTGCCCGGAATCAGCGGGATCGCCAGGGTCGACAAGAACACCTCGCGCCTGCTCGAGCGCGTCAGCCACGGCGACATCGTCGTGCTCGACGAACTCGACCTCGACCGCGTGATCGCCGACCGTCTCGTCGAGGCCGACGTGACCGCCGTCGTCAACGCGTCCCCGTCGATCTCGGGTCGCTACCCCAACCTCGGCCCCGAGGTGCTCGTCGCATCGGGCATCACCCTCATCGACGACGTGGGCCCGGAGGTGTTCCGCCGCATCAAGGACGGGTCGAAGATCCGTATCGACGACGGCAACGTCTACGTCGGCGGCAACCGCCTCGCGCGCGGCACCGAACTCGACGAGCGGGCGGTGGCGAAGCTGATGATCGAGGCCAAGTCGGGTCTCGTCGATCACCTGGAGGCGTTCTCCGGCAACACGATCGAGTTCATCCGCAGTGAGTCGCCGCTGCTCATCGACGGCGTGGGCGTGCCCGATGTCGAGGTCGACCTCAAGAACCGGCACGTCGTGGTGGTTGCCGACGGCGCCGACCATGAACTCGACCTCAAGAAGCTCAAGCCCTTCATCAAGGAGTACGCACCGGTCCTCATCGGTGTCGACGGCGGCGCCGACACCCTGATGCGCGCGGGCTACCGTCCCGACCTCATCGTGGGCGACCCCGAGACCATGCGGGCGGCGACGCTGAAATGCGGTGCGCAGGTGGTGCTCCCGGCCGATCCCGACGGTCACGCCGTCGGACTCGAGCGGATCCAGGATCTCGGTGTCGGGGCGATGACGTTCCCGGCGGCGGGTTCGGCATCCGATCTCGCGCTGCTGCTCGCCGACTTCCACGGCGCGGCGCTCATCGTCACCGTCGGTACGTCGGCGTCACTCGACGACTTCTTCGACCGCAGCCGCCGGGAATCGAACCCGTCGACCTTCCTCACCCGCCTCAAGGTCGGACCGAAGCTGGTCGACGCGAAAGCCGTTGCGACGCTCTACCGCAGCCGTGTCTCCGGTGCCGCGATCGCGCTGCTCGTGCTCGCAGCGCTGGCCGCCATCATCGTCGCACTGGTCATGAGCAACACCGGCGGCGAGATCGCCGACTGGATCGTGGCCGAATGGGACCGTGGCTACGTCTGGGCCAGGGACGCCTGGAACCGATAGCTCGTGATCTCGCTGCGCCAGCACGCGATCTCGCTCGTCGCCGTCTTCCTCGCGCTCGCCGTCGGCGTGGTGCTCGGATCGGGCTTCGTCGCCGATCGCATCGACTCCGGTAACGACTCGTCGTCTCTGCGATCGAACAACGACACCCTCAACGCCCAGGTCAACGCGGCCGACTCGTTCAACGACGCGATCTCCCCACGTCTGTTGCGTGGGCTGCTCGCGAACCGGTCGGTGCTCGTGGTGACCGCACCCGGTGCGGCCGAGGCCGACATCGCTGCGGTGAAGACCTCGCTCAACCAGTCCGGGGCCACCTTCGCGGGTCAGATCGGTCTCACCGACGAACTGGTGGGTGACGCCTCGGCGCAGAAGCTGACCAGCATCATCGACCAGGCCATCCCGTCCGGGGCGTCGCTGCGCACCGAGCTCACCGATTCCGGCGGGCGGGTCGGCGACCTCCTCGGGCTGCTGCTGCAGCGCAAGATCGATGCGCCCGGCGGCGCATCGGACACCGACATCTCCGCCGGGCTGCAGGCGCTGCGGCAGGGCGGCTTCATCACCTACGTCGACAACGCCGTCAACCCGGCGCAGCTCGCCGTGGTGGTGACCGGCGGTTCACTCGGCGACAACGCCGGTGCCCGAGGACAGCTCATCGCCCGTTTCGCGGCGTCGTTCGGCGCCCGCGGATCGGGGACGGTGATGGCCGGACGCAGCGGCTCGGCCGACGGATCGTCACCGATCGGGGTACTGCGGGCCGACGCCTCACTGTCGCGGGTGGTCGCCTCGGTCGACAACGTCGACGAGTCCACCGGACGCATCGTGACGGCGTTGGCGCTGGCCGACGCCCAGCGTGGACGCCCGGGTGCCTACGGCTCGGGTCCCGGCGCCTCGGCGATCGCCCCCTCCACCTGAGAGCGGCTACCGGAGACCGAGACACCCCGGAGAGCTCGCCGACGACGCGACGTGCCCCGGAGGTGTTACGGTAAAGCCCCGTAGGCGAGCAGGTTTTCCGACCCGCTCCGGCCAATCGGGAGAAGCGTTGCGACCACTGCGTCATGCACCATCAGGCACCAAGCACATCTTCGTCACCGGAGGTGTCGCATCCTCGCTGGGCAAAGGTCTGACCGCCTCCAGCCTCGGACAACTCCTCACCTCACGCGGGCTACGCGTGACGATGCAGAAGCTCGATCCGTACCTCAATGTCGACCCCGGGACGATGAACCCGTTCCAGCACGGTGAGGTCTTCGTCACCGAGGACGGCGCCGAGACCGACCTCGACGTCGGACACTACGAACGCTTCCTCGACCGGAATCTGTCGCAGAGCGCGAATGTGACCACCGGACAGGTGTATTCGACCGTCATCGCCAAGGAACGCCGCGGCGAATACCTCGGTGACACCGTGCAGGTCATCCCGCACATCACCGACGAGATCAAGAACCGCATCCTCGCGATGCGCCTGCCCGACGCCGACGGCAACTCGCCCGACCTGGTGATCACCGAGATCGGCGGCACCGTCGGCGACATCGAGTCGCAGCCCTTCATCGAGGCCGCGCGTCAGATCCGCCACGACGTGGGCCGCGACAACGTCTTCTTCCTGCACGTGTCGCTGGTGCCGTTCCTCGCCCCGTCGGGCGAGCTGAAGACCAAGCCCACCCAGCACTCGGTGGCCGCGCTGCGCAACATCGGCATCCAGCCCGATGCGCTGATCCTGCGGTGTGACCGCGACGTGCCCGAACCGCTGAAGAACAAGATCGCGCTGATGTGCGACGTCGACATCGAAGGCGTCATCTCCACCCCCGACGCACCGTCGATCTACGACATCCCCAAGGTGCTGCATCGCGAGCAGCTCGACGCCTACGTGGTGCGCAAGCTCGGCCTGCCGTTCCGCGACGTCGACTGGACCATCTGGGGCGAACTGCTCAAGCGGGTGCACGAGCCGCGGGAGTCGGTGACCGTCGCGCTCGTCGGCAAGTACGTCGACCTGCCCGACGCCTACCTGTCGGTCACCGAGGCCATCCGCGCCGGCGGGTTCGCCGCACGCGCCAAGGTCGAGATCCGTTGGGTGCAGTCCGACGAGTGCGCCACCGACGCCGGTGCCCAGCAGCATCTTGGCGACGTCGACGCGATCCTCATCCCCGGCGGCTTCGGCATCCGCGGCATCGAGGGCAAGGTCGGTGCGGTCCGCTTCGCCCGCCGCCGCGGCATCCCGCTCCTGGGGTTGTGCCTGGGCCTGCAGTGCATCGTGATCGAGGCCGCCCGCGAGGCGGGTCTCACCGACGCGAGCTCCGCAGAGTTCGACCCCGACACCACCCACCCGGTGATCTCCACGATGGCCGATCAGGAACAGGCCGTCGCCGGTGAGGCCGATCTCGGCGGCACGATGCGCCTCGGCGCGTATCCCGCTGTGCTCGAACGCGGTTCGGTGGTGGCCGACGCGTACGGCACCACCGAGGTGTCGGAGCGTCATCGCCACCGCTACGAGGTCAACAACACCTACCGCGACCAGATCGCCACCACCGGCCTCAAGTTCTCGGGCACCTCGCCCGACGGGCACCTCGTCGAGTTCGTCGAGTACCCCCGCGAGATGCACCCGTTCCTGGTCGCCACGCAGGCGCACCCGGAGCTGAAGAGCAGGCCGACGCGCCCGCATCCGCTCTTCGCGGCGTTCGTCGTCGCGGCGCTGGAATACAAAGCAGCCGAACGGCTCCCGGTGAACGTGCACGGCGACGAGGACGAGAACGCCCGCGGCACCGTGCCCCAGCCCGACGCAGGGACCGGGGCCGCCGAGGTGAGCGCATGACCCCAGCGTCGTCACCGGCCGACGAACCGTTCGACTTCTCGGTCATCGGTTCCGACACCGTCTACGACGGCGCGATTCTCGCGCTGCGGGTCGACGAGCTCACCATGCCCGGCGACCGGACCGCCAAGCGTGAGGTCGTCGAACACCACGGCGCGGTCGCGATCGTCGCCGTGGACGCCGACGGCGCCATCGCGACGGTCACCCAGTACCGACACCCGGTGCGCCGCCGACTCCGCGAACTCCCCGCCGGGTTGATGGACTCCGGGGCCGACGAGTCACCGGTCGACGCCGCGCGACGCGAACTGATGGAGGAGGTCGGTGTCGAGGCCGACCACTGGCACACCCTCGTCGACGTCGCCTCATCACCCGGCTTCACCGACGAGGCGCTGCGGGTGTTCGTGGCGGAGGGGTTGCGGGAGGTCGACCGCCCCGACGCCCACGACGAAGAAGCCGACATGGACATCGATTGGATTCCGCTCGACGACGCCGTCGCCATGGTGTTCGCCGGCGAGATCGTCAACGTCACCAGCGTGTGCGGCATCCTCGCGCTGGCGCACGTCCGCGCCACCGGCGCCGCTCTGCGCGACCCCGACGCGGAGTGGGTCGATCAACCGACCGCACTCGACCGCCGCCACGCTTCGCGGAAATGACCGTGGGCGAATGGAACTCGACGACACGACGCTGGGCGGCCAGATCCGGCGCTATCTCGACCATCTCGCCGTCGAACGCGGGGCCGCGCCGAACACGCTGAGTTCGTACGGTCGCGACCTCCTGCGGTACCAGCGGTACCTGGAATCACGGCAGATCGCCGAGCTCGGCGACGTCGCCGAGGAGGACGTGCGCGAGTTCCTGGTGGCGTTGCGGCGAGGGGATCCCGACCGCGACGAGAAGCCGTTGGCCGACAGCTCCGTGGCCCGCACCCTGGTCGCGACCCGTGGACTGCACAAGTTCGCCGTCGCCGAGTCGATGGCGGCCACCGACGTCGCCCACGCGGTGCGCCCCCCGAAACCGGCGCGACGGCTCCCGAAATCCCTTCCGGTCGACGAGGTGATCGCCATCCTCGAGGCGGCCGGCGGCTCGGGCCCGTCGGAGACACCGCGCACGTTGCGCGACCGTGCCCTGATGGAGCTGCTGTACAGCTGCGGTGCCCGCATCTCCGAGGCGGTGTCGCTCGACATAGAGGACGTCACTGCCGAGACGGGCGCGGTACTCCTGCGCGGCAAGGGCGGCAAGGAACGCCTCGTGCCGGTGGGCGGCCCGGCGCTCGAGGCGCTCGACGCCTACCTGGTGCGGGGGCGTCCGGCGCTGGTGTCGAAGTTCAACCCGGCGCTGTTCCTCAACTCCCGCGGCGGTCGACTCTCGCGGCAGAGTGCGTGGCAGGTGCTCGCCGACTCGGCGAACCGGGCCGGTCTCGACAAGGCGGTGTCGCCGCACACGTTGCGGCACAGCTTCGCCACCCATCTCCTCGACGGTGGCGCCGACGTGCGTGTGGTGCAGGAACTGCTGGGGCACGCCTCGGTGACCACGACGCAGGTGTACACACTGGTCACCGTGTCGGCGATGCGCGAGGTCTACGCGACGGCACACCCGCGGGCCCGGTGACGGCGATGCGTCGCCGCCGCGCGCGGGTGACGCACTAGGCTGATCTGCGATCGACGACCCACTCTCGCGTCAGGAGCATCGACAACGTGACCACCCCTCAGCCGCCGGCCCAGGGTGACCCGTCGCGTGACGCTCCGTCCCCCGACACGGAAGCGGCGCAGTACAGCTTCACCATCGACACCCCCAACCGCGGACCGGCGCAGGCCGACGTCTCGGGTGAGCCCGAGGGGGTCGGGCCCACCGGTCGCGTGGCCCGCGAGGTGCCCGACCCGCAGCCGCTCGACAAGCACGGCCCCGCCATCGTGATCGCGGTGTGCAATCAGAAGGGTGGCGTCGGCAAGACCACCTCGACGATCAATCTCGGTGCGGCGCTCGCCGAGTACGGCCGTCGCGTGCTCCTCGTCGACCTCGATCCGCAGGGCGCGTTGTCGGCGGGGCTCGGCGTCCCGCACCACGAACTCGACCTCACCGTGCACAACCTGCTGGTGCCGCCGCAGGTGTCGGTCGACGACGTGCTGATGCGCACCCGCGTCGACGGACTCGACCTGCTGCCCAGCAACATCGACCTCTCCGCCGCCGAGATCCAGCTCGTCAACGAGGTGGGCCGCGAACACACCCTCGGTCGGGCGCTGCACCCCATCCTCGACCGTTACGACTACGTCCTCATCGACTGCCAGCCGTCGCTCGGTCTGCTCACCGTGAACGCCCTGGCCTGCGCCGACACCGTTCTCATACCGATGGAGTGCGAGTACTTCAGCCTCCGCGGGCTCGCGCTGCTCACCGACACCATCGACAAGGTGCGTGACCGGTTGAACCCGCGACTGACCCTCGGCGGGATCCTCATGACCATGTTCGACGCGCGCACCCTGCACTCGCGGGAGGTGATGGCGCGCGTGGTCGAGGTGTTCGGTGAACGCGTCTACGACACCGTCATCAGTCGTACCGTGCGGTTCCCCGAGACCAGTGTCGCCGGCGAGCCGATCACCTCGTGGGCTCCGAAATCCGGGGGAGCGAAGGCGTACCGGGCGCTCGCACGAGAGGTGCTGCACCGCACCGGCCGATCGTGATGTCCGACAACGCCGTCGACGCGTCACCCACGACGGACGTGGCCGCCGAGCCGGATCCGTCGGTGTTCAACGTGTCGCTGACGAATTTCTCCGGCCCGTTCGATCTGCTGCTCGACCTGATCAGTCAGCGTCGTCTCGATGTCACCGAGGTCGCGTTGCACGCCGTCACCGACGATTTCATCGCCTACACCAAGAAGATCGGGTCGATCGTCGACCTCGATCAGACGACGCAGTTCCTCGTGGTCGCCGCGACACTCCTCGATCTGAAGGCCGCGCGACTGCTTCCGCGGGGCGAGGTGGAGGATCCCGACGACCTCGCACTGCTCGAGGCCCGCGACCTCCTGTTCGCCCGACTCCTTCAGTACCGCGCCTACAAGCAGGTCGCGGCCCTGTTCGCCGAACTCGAAGCGGCTGCACTGCAGCGCTATCCACGGGCGGTGTCGTTGGAGGCCCGGTACGAGAAGCTGCTGCCGGAGGTGACCCTGGGCGTCGACGCACAACAGTTCGCCGAGGTCGCCGCGACCGCGATGGCGCCCAAGCCGGTGCCGCGGGTCGGGTTGTCGCATCTGCACGACGTCGACGCAGTGTCGGTGCCCGAGCAGGTGGTGCGGGTGACCGAGATCCTGCGGGTCGCCGGGGCGAAACAGTGGGTGGACTTCTCGACGCTGGTCTCCGAATGCGCCAACGGCCTCGAGGTGGTCGCGCGGTTCCTCGCGCTGCTCGAACTGTTCCGGCAACGCGCCATCGAGTTCGAACAGAGTGAGGCGTTGGGCACACTGCACGTGTCGTGGACCGGTGAACGCGACACCGAGGAGATCACCGTGACGAGCGCGGACGGCTACGGATGAGAGACGACGGATGACCGAGGACATGCTGTTCGACGATCACGACGCCCTCGCCGACGACGAGCTGCGGTCGGCTCTCGAGGCGATGTTGCTGGTGGTCGATTCGCCGGTGACCACCGAGTCGCTGGCGGGTGCGGTCGGTGAACCCGAGGCACGGGTGGCCGAGGCGCTGCGGGCCTACGAGGCCGAACTGACCGAACGGTCGAGCGGGATCGACCTGCGCTACGCAGGCGACGGGTGGCGGCTCTACACCCGCACCGATTACGCCCCCTACGTGGAGAAACTCCTGCTCGACGGGGTGCGTTCGAAGTTGACGCGAGCCGCGCTGGAGACGTTGGCGGTCATCGCCTATCGCCAACCGGTCACCCGCACCCGGGTGAGTGCGGTGCGTGGCGTGAACGTCGACGGCGTGATGCGCACATTGCTGGCTCGGGGACTGATCCGCGAGGCGGGCAGCGACCCCGAGACCAGCGGGACGATGTACGCCACCACCGAGCTGTTCCTGGAACGGCTGGGTCTGGCATCGTTGGCCGAGCTACCCGATCTGGCGCCGCTGCTGCCCGATGTCGACGTGATCGACGACATCGACGAGGAGATCATCAACGATCCACGATTCGCCAAGATGGACTCCCGGCAGGCAGACTCGAAGATTGACCTCACCACCTCAGAACTGGATTAGACATGACACCCGCTAGCCGAGACGGCAGACCGGACCGAAGCAAGACCACCTCGAACGCCTCCCGCACAGGCAACTCCCCGGGCAAGCCGAAGAAGCCGCACCGCAAGGGAACGGCACACGCCGCCAAGGGCGCCGCTCCGAGCGTGCGCCGCGGCCAGGAGCGCATCAACAACGCCAAGCCCGCGAAGATCCAGAACGTCACGCCCGAGGGCGACGGCGCGAACTACGTCGCCGACGGTGTGCGCCTGCAGAAGGTGCTCGCCCAGGCCGGCGTCGCATCGCGACGCGGTGCCGAGGAGTTGATCGCCGCCGGCCGCGTCGACGTCGACGGCGAGATCGTCACCGAGCAGGGGATGCGGATCGACCCGACCACCGCGGTGGTGCGTGTCGACGGCGCCCGTGTGGTGATGGACGAGACCCTGCAGTACCTCGCGCTGAACAAGCCGAAGGGCTGGCAGTCGACGATGAGCGACGACCAGAACCGACCGTGTGTCGGTGACGTGGTCGCCGAGCGCGTGATGGCCGGTCAGCGGCTGTTCCACGTCGGCCGTCTCGACGCCGACACCGAGGGGCTGCTGCTGCTCACCAACGACGGCGAACTCGCCCACCGCCTGATGCATCCCTCGTTCGAGGTGCCCAAGACCTACCTCGCGACGGTGAAGGGCATCCCGCCCCGTGGACTCGGTCGCACCCTGAAGGCCGGTGTCGAACTCGACGACGGCCCGGTGTCGGTCGACGGCTTCGCGGTGCTCGAGATCCTCGAGGGCCAGGCACTGGTGAAACTCGTTCTGCACGAGGGTCGTAAGCGGATCGTCCGTCGCATGCTCGACCACGTCGGGTTCCCCGTACTGAACCTCGTCCGCACCGAGATCGGCGCGGTGCACCTCGGCAACCAGCGTCCGGGCAGCCTGCGGGTGCTCGGCCGCGACGAGGTCGGCGCACTCTACAAGGCGGTGGGGATGTGAGCGCCCCGCACGCGATCATCACCATCGACGGGCCCGCGGGTACCGGCAAATCGAGCGTGTCGCGCCGTGTCGCCGACCGCCTGGGCGCCCGGTACCTCGACACCGGTGCCATGTACCGGGTGGCGACGCTCGCCGCACTGCGCGCCGGCGCCGACCTCGAGAACCCTGATGCCATCACCGACGCCGTCGCCGACGTCGAGATGACGCTGTCGAATGATCCCGGCTCGCACGCGGTGACCCTTGCCGGTGAGGAGGTCTCGAGCGAGATCCGTACCGACGCGGTGACCAAGGCCGTCTCGGCCGTCTCGGCGGTGGCGGATGTCCGCACGAAGATGGTTGCGCTGCAACGCGACATCGTGGCCGGTGAGTACGCCGTCGTCGAGGGCCGAGACATCGGGACCGTGGTGTTCCCCGACGCCGAGTTGAAGATCTTCCTCACCGCCTCGGCGCAGGCCCGCGCTCAGCGACGCCACGACCAGAATCTGTCGCAGGGGCGGTCCAGTGACTTCGACACGGTGCTCGCCGACGTCGAGCGCCGCGACCACCTCGACTCGACCCGCGCGGTGTCGCCGTTGCGCGCCGCCGACGACGCGATCGTGGTGGACACCAGTGACATGACCATCGAGCAGGTGATCGACCACCTCGTGGAGTTGGCGACCGACCGAATCGGAGCACGCGCATGACCGACCAGCAGGATTTCGATCTCGGCGGTGTCGACGGTGTGTGGTCGGATGAAGGCGACTGGCAGATCGGCGAATTCGGCGACGACGGCGAGGGCGGCAACGCCGTCCCCATGCCCACCGTGGCCATCGTCGGACGACCCAACGTCGGCAAGTCGACTCTGGTCAACCGCATCCTGGGCCGCCGTGAAGCGGTGGTGGAGGACATCCCCGGCGTGACGCGTGATCGTGTGTCGTACGCCGCGGTGTGGTCGGGTCGTCGTTTCCTGGTGCAGGACACCGGTGGGTGGGAGCCCGATGCGAAGGGGATGGGTCAGGCCATCGCGCGTCAGGCCGAGTTCGCGATGAACACCGCCGACGCCGTGGTGTTGGTGGTCGACGCGACCGTCGGTGCCACCGCGACCGATGAGGCGGTTGCGCGCGTGCTGCGCCGCTCGAAGACCCCGGTGCTGTTGGCGGCCAACAAGGTCGACGATGAGCGCGTCGAATCGGAGGCGGCGGCCCTGTGGTCGCTGGGTCTCGGTGAGCCGCGCGCGGTGTCGGCGGCGCACGGTCGGGGAGCGGGCGATCTTCTCGACGCGATCCTCGAGGTGCTGCCCGAGACGCCTCGTGACTTCGGTCAGCCCGCCGGGCCCCGACGCGTCGCGTTGGTCGGAAAGCCCAACGTGGGCAAGAGCTCTCTGTTGAACAAGCTGACCGACTCCGACCGTGCTGTGGTCGACAACGTCGCGGGCACCACCGTCGACCCTGTCGACGAGCTCGTGGAACTCGGTGGCAGACTGTGGAACTTCGTCGACACCGCAGGGTTGCGCAAGCGGGTGAACACCGCGAGCGGTCACGAGTACTACGCGTCGCTGCGAACGCGCGCGGCGATCGACGCCGCCGAGGTGGCGGTGCTGCTGATCGACGCCTCGGAACCGATCACCGAGCAGGACCAGCGGGTGCTGACGATGATCGTGGAGGCCGGCCGGTCGCTGGTCATCGCATTCAACAAGTGGGACCTCGTCGACGAGGACCGGCGCCTGCAGCTCGACAAGGAGATCGACCGCGACCTCTCACGCGTGCCGTGGGCGCGTCGTGTGAACATCTCCGCCTCGACGGGCCGCTCGGTGCAGAAGTTGGTGCCGCAGCTCGACACCGCGCTGGAGTCGTGGGACAAGCGGATCTCCACCGGTCAGCTCAACGGCTGGCTCAAGGACGTCATCGCCGCCACCCCGCCGCCCGTGCGTGGCGGCCGGCAGCCCCGCGTCATGTTCGCGACCCAGGCCGCGACCCGCCCGCCGACGTTCGTGCTGTTCACCACCGGTTTCCTCGAGGCCGGCTACCGCCGGTTCCTCGAGCGCAAACTGCGCGAACAGTTCGGCTTCGACGGCTCACCCGTGCGCATCAACGTGCGTGTTCGCGAGAGGCGCGAGCGACGCAAGTAGACAGCTGAGGCGATTGGCCCCCGCGTGGGCCGGTCGGCTAATCTGTACAACGCTGCTCCTCACGGAGCGGCGATGCCCCTCACAGGGCAGCCACGGGCTGTGGCGCAGCTTGGTAGCGCACTTGACTGGGGGTCAAGTGGTCGCAGGTTCAAATCCTGTCAGCCCGACTCGAATTTGCAGTCAGCACGCTTGAGGGAACGGCCCGCTGACCAGCTCCCGTGTGTCACCCACGCCCGTACGGTGTCTTTTCGCCCGCCTCGACGGCAAAGGGCAGATGGTTTCCGGCCGGGGGAAGCGGGCAGGTCGCGAAATCGATGAACGCGCAGGGCAGATTGACCGCCCGGTTGAAGTCGAGGACCACCGCGCCGCCACCGTGGACGATCTCGTCCGATGCGTCGATCAATAGTGTTCGGTTGGCTGAGTAGGTGGTCACGCCCGACGTCTCGTCGGTGAAGAGCACGCTCAAGCCGCCGTCTTTGCCGTTGAACGCAGTCAGACGGTGCTCGGTGCCGCCGCGTTCGATGACCAGCACCCCTGGAGCGACGTAGACGTGTGCGAGTCCCTCTGCGACCGCGCCGACGGTGACCGACTCGGGCTCGGGAAACGGCTCGAATCGCGCGTCGATCACCCAGGAGGGGTCAGCGGGATAGGCGGGTACGCCGCGGAAGTCACGAATCGTCGGGGCGGAATCGTCGTGGACGCGGATCAGATATCCGTCGCCGCGGCGGGCGACCTCGATCTGATGACCGTCGACCTCGACGACCTCACCCGGGCCCGTAGGGTGCAGCTCGAACTGGCGCGGTGAGAACGTCTCGTCATTGCTGGGTGCGAGGTGCGCAACCGGCCCCTCGAACCGCCAGGATCCGGGCAGACCGTCGAACCGTCCGGGCTCGGTGTCGAGCCACTCCAGACGATTGATCGACAGCCATCCACCGGGTGCTGCGAGGGACTCCTCGCGGGCGCGGTGCCACTGTTCCCAAGTTGCCGTGAAGCTGTCTGCCGAAGCAGCGTCAATGTCGGTCGTGATCGTCTCGGTCATGGTGTTCTCCTCGTCGTGGCTCACCACACAGAACGCTCACGAGGAACGCGATGATTGCGTTGTGGTCGCCGCGCTCGAAAACGTTGACGTATCTCTATGGCGAAGGACGGTTCGCTGCCGTGGCGGGCGTGGGACAGTACGTCGATGAGCGAGAGCGTCGCCGTCATCGGGGCGGGACCCGGCGGGGTGATCGCCGCCCGCTGGCTGTTGGCCCAGGGGTTCGACGTCACCATTTTCGAGGCCGGACCGACACTCGGCGGCCAGTGGTCCGGGCGGCCCGGATCCAGCGGCGTGTGGCCGTCCATGCACACCAACACCAGTCGCGTCCTCACCGCGTTCAGCGACCTCGAACCAGACAGCGACGCCGTCTTTCCGTCGAATCACGACGTCCTCGACTATCTCCGCCGGTTCGCCGACACCTTCGACATCACGTCCCGTATCCGGCTGCACACCCGCGTCGACCTCGTCGACCGCGAAGACGACGCGTGGCGCGTCGAGCACGCGGGCACGGTGGAGATCTTCGACCGGGTGGTCATCGCCACCGGGCGCTTCCGGGCTCCGGTCATCCCGTCGGTCCGAGGCCTTGATGCGTTCACCGGATCGGGTGGGGTGTCATCGACCTTTCACTACCGCGGTGCCGACGACCACCGCGGCGCGCGGGTACTGGTGGCCGGATGTGCCGTCAGCGCTCTGGAGATCGCCGCCGAGCTCGCCCACTCCGGCGCCGCGAAGGTGGTCGTCACCCAACGTCGCCAGCGGTACGTGCTCCCGAAGTTCGCTGCCGGAGTCCCGTCGGATCACCGCATCTTCACACGGTTCGGTGCCCTGGCCGCCTCCGCGCTGCCACCAGCCGAGACCGACCGGCAGTTGCGCGAGATCGTGGTGGAGGCGGGCGGGAGCCCCGAGCAGTACGGCGCCCCGCCGGCGGACCCGTCGCTGTTCCGAGCCGGCGTCACCCTGAACCAGACCTACCTTCCTCTCGTGGCCGAGGGCCGTATCGGCGTGCGCCCGTGGATCGACGTCGTCGACGGGAGCGAGGTGACCTTCGCCGACGGAACTCGCGCGGAGTTCGACACGATCTTGTTCGGCACGGGATTCGGCATCAGCATCCCGTGTCTGAGCGACGACGTCCGGGCGGTCCTCGACCTCGACGACGCACACATCGACGCCGACCGGTACACCTTCCATCCCGATCTGCCCGGCCTGGCCCTGGTCGGCATGTGGGATCAATCCGGTGGCTACTTCGTTCCGCTGGAGCTGCAGGCCCGGTGGATCGCCTACGCGTGGGGTGGCGCCATCCCGATGCCCTCCGACGCCGAGCAGCGGGACGCGGTGGCCGCCTATCGCTCCCGCCGCGGACAATCGCAGAAGACGCGGATGAACCTGGCTGCGATCACGTTTGCGCGGGCCGCCGGCGTCGAACCATCCGTCGACCGTTGGCCGGACCTCGAGCGTGCTCTGCTGTTCGGCCCTCTCGCGCCCAGTTGTTTTCGCCTCGAGGGTCCCGACGCGTCACCCGATGCGGCGCAACGCTTCACCCGAGATGCCGCGGCGTTCGGCGGCATCGCCGACCCCGAGTTCACGGAACGGGAACGGCGCTATCGATCGATGGTCCAGTCGACCTAGGGCGTCACGACCGAGGGCTCATCGGCCAACACGGAGCGGCGAAACGCGAGCATGGACACGAGGTAGGCCGCACCGACGGCGATCAGACCCACCACGATGACGACCGGGGTGGCGGTCGACATCGGTGACACCAGGACGACCACGGCGAAAATTGCCCAGGCCAACGCCGCGATGGCGATGGGCACGTCGAACCGCCCGAGACTGAATGCACCCTCGGTGTGGCCCAACCGCCGACGTACGGCGAGGTAGAGAACAACGATCAAGCCGTAGGTGATGGCGGGGAACAGTGTTCCCGCGGTGATCAATTCGATGAGCGCGTCACCGGGGAGCACCACCATCGTGACGATGCCGATCAGCAGGGGGAGAACAGTCGCGCCGATCGGAGTCTGCGTGCGTGGATTCACCCTGCGGAGCACCCGGTGGGCCGGGAACCGGCCATCACGCGCCATCGCGAAGACCGTTCGCGCGCACGACGTCATGGTCACCATCCCGCCGCCGAAGAAGGCGACACCGACACACACCAGCAGAATCCGCTCCATCGGTGCGCCCAGTTCGGTGCGCAGGATGTCGGCGACGGGGGAGCCGGACTTGCTCACCGTGTCGACGTCACCGATGGCGACGGTCAGTGCGATGAGGAACAGCATCCCCAACACCCCGGCTGCGACAACCGATCCCACGATTGCTCTGGGCACCGTGCGATGCGGGTTCTTCGCCTCCTCGGCCATGTTGGCGGCGGAGTCGAAGCCGACCAGGGTCGCGAGACCGACGATCATCGTCGCCATCAGCCCACCACCGAATGCCCAGTACTCCGACGACCCGGCGGTGACGCCGCGCGAGGTGAGGTTGTCGACCGACCCGTCACCGGTCACCGCGACCACGACGAGGAGCCCGACCACCAGCACCACCACGATCGCGACCTCGACGACCACCGCCACCGAGTTCACCATGCCGACCACACGGGTCGAGGCAATCGCCAACACGGCCTGCACCAGCAGGATCACGACGGTGATCACGCGTGCGGTGAACTCGTCGGGTGCCATGTTGAACAGCGGCATGAGGCACTGACTCGCCATCGCGTTGTCGATCGCGGTGAGCCCGGTGATGAGGTAGCAGAACGTGAGCCACCCGAAGATCCATCCGATACGGGGGTTCGCCAACCGCGACGCCCACTGATACGACGACCCGCTGAGCGGTATGCGGGCCGCGAACTGCGCGATCACCAGCGCCACCAGCAGTTGGCCCGCCATCGCGACCGGCCACGTCCAGATACCCACCGGCCCACCGTTGGCCAGCAGGTCGCCGTAGGTGGCGAAGATGCCGACGGCGACCGAGATGAACGCGAACGACACCGCGAACACCTGGAACGAGCTCAGCGTGCGCTTGAGCTCGGGTGTGTACCCGAACGCGGTGGGTGATTCTGCGGCGGTGGTCGACGACAGATCCGGTTCGCTCATGGTTGTGCCCTTCGCCCCGACGCGGTGGTCGTTCGACAGTGTTCACCGCAGGAAGGCGACGCGAGGCGTATTCCGCGGAACGCGCGCTCGGCGGATCTTCGTGTCTACGGCTAACTTTCAGGGCCACCGTGAACGCGGACGCCGCCGATGAGGGCCAGGATCAGGACTGCTCTTTCGAGCACCACCACGTGGTACGGCCGCCGACGGTGCCGCGTTTCATGGGCGCACCGCAGCGGGGACACGACGAGTCGGCGTTGCGGAAGGGGATGATCTCGCCTGTGTGGACGCCGCCCTTGCGGATGGCCGCCCGCGTGCAACGACGCATCACTCGCCGCAGCTCGTCGACCTCGTCGGTCGACAGTGTCTTGGCGCGCCGTGACGGCGAGATCGACGACTGCCACAGGACCTCGTCGGCCAAGAGGTTCCCGACGCCGGAGATCGCGTGCTGGTCGAGCAGCCGCGCCTTCAGCGGCGCGGCGCTGCGAGAGATCATGTTGCGGAACTCGTCACGGGTGATCTCGGCGGCGTCGGGGCCGAGCGCGTCGATGTCGGGTTCGAGCCGAACGCGGCCGAGGCGACGTTTGTCGAACAGACGCATCTGGCCGCCGTCGTCGAACGACATCGAGAACCGCGTCCATTCGGGCTTGTCGGACTTGCGCACACCGACTTTGGCGTTGCCGCCGCCGTAGTTCGACGACTCCTCGCCTTCGGGCGCGGTGACGATGACCCGGCCACCCATGCCGAGATGGATGCCGAGCGTGGGACCCTCGCTGCCGTCGGCGGTCTCGGTCTCACACCACATCGCCTTGCCGCGTCGCAACGCCTTCGTGAGGCGCCCGCCGACGAGGGCATCGGCGATCTCGCCGGGCTTGTGCGGTCGGCACTCGTATTGGTCGTGGTCGTCGATCTCGGTGATGGTGCGATGCAACGCCTTCTCGACGACCTGCCGGGCGTTCTCGACTTCGGGGAGTTCGGGCACCCTACCGGTGTACCTGTTCGCGCGGCTGCGCGCTGTCCTCCTTCACGTGGCGGCGCCGGCGGACGATCAACACGACCACCGCGACCGCGAGAACCGTGTAGACCACGTAGTCGAAATAGCCGAGATAGTCCTGGAAGCGGTCGTTCTGGGTGCCGAGTGCGACGCCGACCCCCAGGAGCAGCCCGTTCCACAGCGCCGATCCGGCGATCGTCAACGCGCTGAACACCGCCAGATTCATCGCGCCGGCACCTGCGGGCAGCGAGATGATCGACCGGACCCCCGGGATCATGCGGCCGAGGAACACCGACCAGGTGCCGAAGCGCGCGAACCACTGCGCGCCGCGCTCGGCGTCGCGGCGGCTGACGATGCGGGTCCACACCGCGAAGTCGACGGTGCGATCGAGCCCGACCCAGCGACCCAACCCGTAGAGCACGAGCGCACCGAGCCACGCGCCGATGGTGCTCCACAGCAGCAGCCCCACGAACGACAGGTCGCCGCTGCGGCTGAGGTAACCGGCGAACGGCAGCACCACCTCGCTGGGGATGGGCGGGAAGATGGTCTCGACGAAGATCAACACACCGATGCCGATGTCGCCCATCCGCTCGAGAACATCGGCCGCCAGGCCGGTGAGGCCGGTGAACCCGTGCTGGTCCGCTGTCGTGGCCGCCAGGGTGCTCACGCGGGTTGACCTCCTGCAGATGGGCGGCTGTCGTGCCGCAATTCCCACCATTGTCCAGAAATCGGACAGAAGGTCTCGTATCAGTGGGAGAGGCCACATCAACGGGGAGCACAATCGCGGGCATGACCGCGCTGAACAAGGACACGACCGTCTGCATCTCCCTGTCGGGGCGACCGTCGAACATCGGGACCCGGTTCCACAACTTCCTCTACCGAGAGCTCGACCTCGATTTCCTCTACAAGGCGTTCTCCACCGACGACATCGAGGGTGCGATCGCCGGGGTGCGGGCACTCGGGATCCGCGGGTGCTCGGTGTCGATGCCGTTCAAAGAGGCCGTCATCGATCTCGTCGACGTGATGGAAGAATCCGCCGCGGCGATCGAATCGGTGAACACCATCGTCAACGACAACGGGACACTCACCGCCTCGAACACCGACATGGAAGCGGTCGCCTCGCTCATCGACAGCCACGGCCTCGACCGCACCGCCCCGGTGGTGGTGCGCGGATCCGGTGGGATGGCCAAGGCGGTGGTGGCCGCGTTCCGTTCGGCCGGGTTCGACGCGCTGACCGTGGTGGCCCGCAACGAGACCGCCGGAACCGCGCTCGCCGACAAGTACGGCTACCGCTGGGCCACCAAGACGCCGGAGATCGACGGACCGATCCTGGTCAACGTGACCCCGCTGGGCATGGACGGCGCCGACGCCGACACCCTCGCCTTCGACACCGCGCAGATCGCGCGGGCCCGCACCGCGTTCGACGTGGTCGCCTTCCCCGCCGAGACGCCGTTCATCCGCGCCGCGCGACACGCCGGTGTCCCGGTCGTCACCGGCGCCGAGGTCATCGC
Source organism: Williamsia sp. M5A3_1d (assembly GCF_053345315.1). Taxonomy (NCBI): domain Bacteria; kingdom Bacillati; phylum Actinomycetota; class Actinomycetes; order Mycobacteriales; family Nocardiaceae; genus Williamsia; species Williamsia sp. M5A3_1d. Next base: position 710,943 of record NZ_JBKEZX010000004.1, on the reverse strand, counting down.
ACTGCAGGCCGCACGGCAATTCGAGCGGTACACCGGCGTGCCCGTGACCGCCGACCAGGTGGCTCGGGCATCGGAGTTCTCCCGACAGGTAGTGTCCGGCGGGTGAATTCGAGTACCGCCGTGAAGTCCGTCAACGCCCGTATCGCCGAAGAACTGCAGGTGGGGGAGCGTCAGGTGGCCGCGGCGGTGCAGATGCTCGACGAGGGTTCGACAGTCCCGTTCATCGCCCGCTACCGCAAAGAGGTCACCGGCAGTCTCGACGACGCGCAGCTCCGGCTCCTCGAGGAGCGTCTGCGATACCTGCGTGAGCTCGACGAGCGTCGCGCGGCGGTGATCGCGGCGATCGACGAGCAGGGCAAGCTCACCGATGCCCTGCGTGCTGCCCTCGCCGCCGCCGACACCAAGTCGCGCGTGGAGGACATCTACCTCCCCTACAAGACCAAACGCCGCACCAAGGCGCAGATCGCCCGCGAGGCCGGTCTCGAGCCCCTGGCCGAGCGACTGCTCGCCGACCCGTCACTGAACCCCGAGGCCGTCGCGTCGGAGTATCTCGGCGAGACCGTCGCCGACACCGCCGCTGCCCTCGACGGCGCGCGGTTCATCCTCATCGAACGCGCCGCCGAGGACGCCGATCTCGTCGGTGCGACGCGTGAGAAGTTCTGGGCCGACGGGGTCCTGCGCACCGCGCCGCGCACCGACGAGGTCGCGAAAACCCCGGCTGGACAGAAGTTCCGCGACTACTTCGACTACTCCGAGCCACTCGAGAAGATGCCCTCGCACCGCGTTCTCGCCGCCCTGCGCGGTGACAAGGAAGAGGTGTTGTCGCTCACCTTCGACGGCGGTGACGACGACGCGTATCAGGCGATGGTGGCGCGGTCCCTCGGTGTCGACCTGTCGCATCCGGGTTCTGCGACCCCGTGGTTGGCGACCACCGTGCGCTGGGCGTGGCGGGTGAAGTTGATGCTGACCGCCGAGAGCGACGCCCGCATGCGGCTGCGCAAGCGCGCCGAGGACGACGCGGTCGCGGTGTTCGCCCGCAATCTCAACGACCTGTTGCTGGCCGCGCCGGCCGGTGCACGCACCACCCTCGGCCTCGACCCGGGATTCCGGACCGGGGTGAAGGTCGCCGTGGTCGACGGCACCGGCAAGGTGATCGACACCTGCGCGATCTTCCCGCACCAGCCCCAAAAGCAGTGGGACACCGCCAAGGCGACCCTCGCGGCCCTCGTGGCACGCCACGGCATCGACCTCATCGCCATCGGCAACGGGACAGCCTCCCGGGAAACCGACGCGCTGGCAACGGAACTGATCGCCGACATCACCACCGGCGGCGGCACCGCGCCCGCGAAGGCGATCGTGAGCGAGGCCGGGGCGTCGGTGTACTCGGCCTCGGAATACGCGAGTCGTGAACTGCCGCAACTCGATGTGACCCTCCGCGGTGCCGTGTCGATCGCGCGGCGGTTGCAGGACCCTCTGGCCGAACTCGTCAAGATCGACCCCAAGTCGATCGGTGTCGGGCAGTACCAGCACGACGTCAACCCGACGACCCTGGCGCGCAGCCTCGACGCCGTCGTCGAGGATGCAGTGAACGCCGTCGGCGTCGACCTCAACACCGCGTCGGTGCCGTTGCTGTCGCGGGTGTCGGGTGTCACCACCACGCTCGCCGAGTCGATCGTCGCCCACCGCGACGCCACCGGGCGGTTCGCGACCCGGAAGGCTCTGCTCGACGTCCCGCGGCTGGGCCCCAAGGCATTCGAGCAGTGCGCGGGTTTCCTGCGCATCAGCGACGGCGACGATCCCCTCGACGCGAGCGGTGTGCACCCCGAGGCGTACCCGGTGATCCGGAAGATCCTCGACCGCTCGGGGGTGCAGCTCGCGCAGCTCATCGGTGACACCAGAACACTGCGCTCCCTGCGGCCTTCGGAGTTCGCCGACGACCGCTTCGGCGTCCCCACGGTCACCGACATCATCGCCGAGCTCGAGAAGCCGGGCCGTGACCCGCGCCCCGCGTTCACCACCGCAACCTTCGCCGCCGGGGTCGAGAAGGTGGCCGATCTCAAGCCCGGCATGGTGCTCGAGGGTGTGGTCACCAACGTCGCCGCGTTCGGCGCGTTCGTCGACGTCGGGGTCCACCAGGACGGCCTCGTCCACGTGTCGGCGATGTCGAACACGTTCGTCTCCGACCCGCACGAGGTGGTGAAATCGGGCCAGGTGGTGAAGGTGAAGGTCCTCGAGGTCGACACCGACCGCCAACGCATCGGACTGACCCTGAGGCTCGACGACGAAGTGGGTGCACCCAAGAAGGCGAACGCGGCCCGGCCCGCGCGCGATCGCGGCCCGTCCAACACCTCGAAGAAGCCGCAGACGCGTTCGGACAAGGGCGGTCGTGGTGGCGACCGACGTGCCGCGCCCGCGCCGACCGGCTCGATGGCCGACGCGCTCCGCAACGCCGGCTTCGGCCGCTGAGATCGTCCGTCTGCAGGGTCGGCTCCGGCGTATTACCGGAGTCGGCCCTCAGCACGGACGATTCCGGTCAGTGACAGCCGTCGGGACCTGCGCAAGTCAGTTCTGTGCGTCGAATTCTGCGCGCGCACGTTCGATCTGGTCGAAATGCTGCGCGGCCCACGCAAGCAGGACGTCGACGGGCTCACGCAAGGTCTTACCGAGCGACGTGATGCGGTACTCGACTGCGACAGGTCGCGAGCTGACCACCACCCGCTCGACGATGCCGCTTCTCTCCAGCCGGCGAAGCGAGGCGGTCAGGCTCTTCTGCGTCACCGCGGGTATGGCCCGTCGCAGCTCGTTGAACCGGCAGGGGCGTTCACAGAGTTCGTTCAACACGTGCAGTGACCACTTGTCGAGGACGTGATCGAGGAGTTCTCGGTGGGGTGACGAGATGGTCAGATCATCGCGATCGTGGCGGGCTGAGGTATCGGTCATGAAACCTGGTCTCGTTGAAGTGTCCTGGCTGTACTAGGTATCAAGAACATACCTAGTTCGTCGATGTCAGGAGAAGCAGCATGAGCGTTCGTCTGTCGAGTCCCACCGGTCTGATGACACCGGTGCCGTATCACCACGTCGCGATCGGAACCGGCAGTCGCCACATCCACGTCGCGGGCCAGATCGCACGCACGGCCAACGGGATCCCGGTGGCGCCCGGCGACCTGGCCGGGCAGGTGGCGCAAGCGCTCCGCAACACCGCTATCGGATTGGCCGCGGCCGACGCCTCGTTCCGCGACGTGGTCCGTCTCACGTTCTATGTCGCCGGGTGGGACCCGTCGATGATGGACGCGTTCATGGCCGGCGTGGAACGGGTGGCGAGCGAGCTCGAGCTGCCGCAACCGATGCCTCCGTCGTCCCTGATCGGCGTCGCGATGTTGTTCGAGCCAGAGGTGCTGGTCGAGGTCGAGGCCACAGCCATCGCCGATTGATCGTCGCGGGCTGTCGGCATCAATGATCGTCGCGATGTTGCCGGGCCTCGTCGATGACGTCGTCGGCTGAGCGGCGACCCGCGTACGCCTGCTCGACGGGCGACAATCTGTAGCCCCACCGTTCGAGTTGGCTTAGGTAGGCGACGACACCGGGGTCGACGGCGTCCTCCCACGATTTCTGGGTCATGCTCCACTCGAGCGCGGTGAGCACCATGGCCAGCGTGGCCGCGCGCGGATTGCCGAGGGCGGTAACCAGGTCGGCTCCCCGCGCCCGGTACTTCGACCCCGTGGTCGTCACGCCGAACAAGTCGACGGCCAGCGCCATGCTCGCCGGACACAGCCGGTCGTGGAGCAGCTCGAGATGGGCGGCGACGAAGTCGTCGACACCCGGCAGACGTGGTGTGTCGAGCACGGCATCCCTCATCCACGCTCGCCGCCAGGGCATCAGGTCGATGTCGAGTTGACGGAGTGAACGGATGGTCCGCCACCGGTCACGTTCGGCGTCGGAGTCGGCCAGACGCGTCCTGCGCAGGGGCGTCGAATGCTGTGAACGCGCACCATGCATCGCATCGATGCTCGCCGGACGCGCCAGGTCCCACGTCAGATATCCGACGTAGACGTCGAGCCCCGTCGCAGCGGCAATCGCGCTGAGCAGCGTCCCGCTGCTGAGTACGCGGCAGACGATGTCGTCGCCGTCGACCGGGCGGTAGATCATTCCGAGGTGACGGCCCCGGACCTGGTCGTGGGCATTCGCGTGGACGGTCCACCCCGCGTCGCCGCTGATGGGCGGGACGTACGACGTCGCGATGTCGATGAGCAGATCGTCGACGGTGGCCGAGGAGCGGTACGTCCAGACCTCCTCATGGGTGCTGACGTCGTCGCCCATCGCGACTGACGCGCGGTCGACGTGCACGCGTACGGCCCTGTCGGCGTTCATGATCGCGGGTGCGGCACGCTGAGCTCAGCGCCGGGGCTCGTCCTCGGTGAGCAGCGCCTTCATGTAGGTGAACAGTTCCTTGTCGGTGAGCGCCCGCCATTGCGGTGCCAGCAACTTCATGTACTTCTCCACGTAGAGCAGCTGCTTGCCCACCAGGACCAACTCGCGCGGCAACCGCAGGTCATAGGCCTTCGCGAGCGCGGCGAGCTGGCTGCCGAGCGCCGTGTACGACATCCCCGCCAGATCCTTGCCCGCGATCGGCGCGGTGAACCGGCGCATGTCCTTCGCGCCCTCGCGGGTGCTGCCCGGGTTGCGCACCGCGCCGAGGGTGAACAGCGCGCGCCCGGCCGCCTCGTAGTCGTTGCGCACCATCAGGTCCCCGACGAGACGGCGCATGATGCGACGGGTGCGCGGGGTGAAGCGGCCGACGATGCCGAAGTCGAGCAGCACCAGCCGGCCGTCGGAACCGACGAGGACGTTGCCGGCGTGCAGATCCCCGTGGAACAGCCCGCCGTGGAAGGCCGACTCGAGGAAGACGAGCAACAGGTTGCGCACCAGCGCGGTGCCGTCGTGGCCGGCCTTGCGTACCGCACGTGCGTCGTCGATGCGGATGGCGTCGATGTACTCCATGGTCAGCACCTCGGCGGTGGTGAACTCGTGGTGCACGGTGGGTACGTGGACGCGATCGGCGAACGGGGTCCCGGCGAGTCCGGCGACGAACTCCTCCATCGCCTGTGCCTCGTTGCGGAAGTCGAGTTCGGCGTCGAGGCCGGTCGCGAAGTCGTCGACCACGTTCTTGGCGCTGAGCATCCGACCGTAGGGCGACAACTCGAGCAGAGCCGCGAGTCGCTCGAGGATGGCGACGTCGGCTGACAGTCGTGTGGCGATGCCGGGACGCTGCACCTTCACCACCACCCGCTCGCCGCTGTGCAACGTCGCGGTGTGCACCTGCGCAATCGACGCCGACGCGATCGGCTCGGCATCGAACTGGGCGAACACCTGTGACGGCGGTCCGCCGAACGCATCGGTCAACACCTTCTCGATCACGCTGATCGGTGCCGGCGCCACCCTGTCGAGCAGCGTCTCGAACTCCCGCGACAGCGCCGGGGTGAACACACCCGGGCTCGAGGCGATCAGCTGCCCGAGCTTCACATAGGTGGGCCCGAGCCGCTCGAAGACGTCGCGAACCTCGCGGGCCGCGCGTTCGGGCAGCGGCTTGCGTGAGCGGAAACCGACCGCCACCTCGCCGATACCGCGTGCGAGTTGGAACGCGGTGACACCGACACGGCGCGCCTCGGCGATCGGCGACACATGCGGCAGATGGACATGGGGGAGCGCAGCGCTGCCGGCCACGGGGGCCAGCTCGGTACCGGGTTCACGAGTCATGGTCTTCGCAGTATGCCGTGGTGAGGTCATGGGTGGGTCGAGGTCGGGGACAGGTGCACGGCGAGACGATTCGCCGACGGCGATGGTGCCGAACAGGTGGGTGTCACGTCAACACGAACGCATCGCGCCCGATCGCTGACGAACGGGCACACTGATCGCGACACCGTTCACGCCATCAGGGGAGTCGACATGCCGCGCGAGGGCACCACACTGACCAAGCTCGGCTTCCTGACGATCGGGCGGTTCGCCGAATCGTCGCCGCGTGAGGGACACCTCGAGACGATCGACACGATCCGACTCGCCGAGGACCTGGGCTTCGACTCGGTGTGGCTGCGTGACCGGCACCTGCAGTTCGGGATCTCCTCGCCGGTCGCGGTGATGGCGGCGGCGGCGATGGTGACCTCACGGATCGAACTCGGTACCGCGGTCATCCCGCTCGGACTCGAGAACCCGTTCCGTCTCGCCGAAGATCTCGCCACGGTCGACGTGCTGTCGCAAGGACGCATCAATCCCGGTGTCTCGGTGGGCACCCCGATGCGCTACGACGACTACCGGCACGCGCTCTACCCCGACACCCACGACATCGAGGATTTCTCCAAGGAGCGTGTACTGCGTCTGCTGCGTTGCCTGCGCGGAGACGCGGTGAGCGACTTCGAGGGCACCGTCGGCATCGAATCGTTCTCGCGGCGTGTGCAACCGCACTCACCCGGACTGGCCGCACGCGTCTGGTACGGCGGCGGACTGGGTTCGGCGACCTGGGCCGGTGAACAGCAACTCAATTACCTGACGTCGTCGGTGGTGTTCACCGAGGGCGGACCGCCGCGCGACTTCGCGACCATCCAGGCCGAGCACATCGACGCCTACCGCGCCGCGCATCCCGACCCGTCGCGGGCGCGGGTGTCGCAAGGACTGGTGGTCATCCCCACCGACACCGCGACCCCCGATCAGATCCGCCGCTACGAGGCCTACGCCGAGAGTCGGTTCGCCCGCACACTCGAACCCCAGGGTCCCCGCGGGATGGTGTTCGCGCCCGATCTGGTGGGCCCGTCGGACGAACTCGCGGAAAAGCTGTTCTCCCACGCCGGCTTCCAGCGCGCCACGGAGGTCGCCTTCGCTCTCCCGTTCTCGTTCGAGAAGGCCGACTACATCCAGATCATCACCGACATGGCGACGCGCCTCGGCCCGGCCCTGGGATGGGCGCCGGCATGAGCACACCGATCTCGCCGGCTCGAACGGCCGACCTCGTCCGACTACGCCGGATCAGAGATCGCATCGACCGCGAGTTCGCGGCGCCGCTCGACGTGGAGGAACTCGCACGCGGAGAACACATGTCCGCCGGCCACCTCAGCCGCCAGTTCCGCGCCGCCTACGGCGAATCGCCGTACAGCTACCTGATGACCCGGCGCGTCGAGCGGGCGATGGCGTTGCTGCGCCGCGACGAACTCAGCGTCACAGAGGTGTGTTTCGCCGTCGGGTGTTCCTCGCTCGGGACGTTCAGCACGCGCTTCCGGGAACTGGTCGGTGTGTCGCCGAGCGCCTACCGACGCGAGTCCGGGCAGTCGGTCGCGGGTCTTCCGGCGTGCGTCGCCAAACAGGTCACCAGACCGGTCAGGAATCGAGAAGCGCGGGCCGACGGAGCCGTCTTAGCCTGAGCGCCATGACCACCACCATCCATTCGAGTTTCCTCCCGCACACCGATCACGATGCAGCCATCGGCTTCTATCGCGACGTCCTCGGTTTCGAGGTGCGCAACGACGTCGGCTACAACGGCATGCACTGGATCACCGTCGGCCCGCCCGATCAACCCGACACCTCGATCGTGCTGTACCCGCCCAGCGCCGACCCCGGTGCGACCGAGTCCGAGCAGGCGATGATCGCCGAGATGATGGCGAAGGGCACCTTCGCCCGTCTGCTTCTCGCGGCGACCGACCTCGCAGCGACCTTCGACTCGATCGTCGCGGCCGGCGGCGAGATCGTGCAGGAACCGACCGATCAGCCCTATGGTGTGCGCGACTGCGCAGTGCGCGATCCCTTCGGAACCCTGATCCGTATCCAGCAGTCGTCCTGACACGCTTCGCCGGCGACCACCCGAGGTAGGAGACCCCATGCCCCCCGCGTCCACCACGCACGTCGCCGACACCCACGACCTCATCCGAGTCCAGGGCGCGCGCGAGAACAACCTGCGCGACGTCGACGTCGTGATCCCCAAACGCCGACTCACCGTGTTCACCGGCGTGTCCGGCTCGGGGAAGAGCTCGCTGGTCTTCGCGACGATCGCCGCGGAATCGCAGCGGATGATCAACGAGACCTACAGCGCATTCCTGCAGGGGTTCATGCCGACCCTGGCCCGCCCCGACGTCGACCTCCTCGACGGACTGACCACCGCGATCATCGTCGACCAACAACGGATGGGGGCCGACCCGCGGTCGACGGTCGGTACCGCCACCGACGCCAACGCCATGCTCCGCATCCTGTTCAGTCGGCTCGGGAAGCCCTATGTCGGTTCCTCGCAGGCATTCTCGTTCAACGTCGCGTCCGTGAGCGGCGCCGGTGCCGTGAGCGTCACCCGCGGCGGTCGCGACGTGAAGAAGCGCGCCAGCTTCACCATCACCGGCGGCATGTGTCCGCGCTGCGAGGGACGCGGAGCGGTCAACGACATCGACCTGACCGCTCTCTACGACGACACGAAGTCGCTCAAGGACGGCGCGCTGACCATCCCGGGATACACGATGGACGGGTGGTACGGCCGGATCTTCGCCGGTTGCGGGTTCTTCCCCTTCGACAAACCCATCAGGTCGTACACCAAGCGCCAGCTCGACGACCTGCTCTACAAGGAGCCGACGAAGATCAAGGTCGAGGGCATCAACCTCACCTACGAGGGGATCATCCCCAAGATCCAGAAGTCGATGCTGTCGAAGGACGTCGACGCCATGCAGCCGCACATCCGCGCGTTCGTGGAACGCGCGGTCACCTTCGCCACCTGCCCGGACTGCGACGGCACCCGCCTGAACGAGGGCGCACGGTCGTCGAAGATCGCGGGCAAGTCCATCGCCGACGCATGCACCATGCAGATCAGCGACCTCGCGCAGTGGGTGCGCGGCATCGACGACGCCTCGGTGGCGCCGCTGATCGAATCGCTGGGGGAGACCCTCGACTCCTTCGTCGAGATCGGACTCGGCTACCTCAGCCTCGACCGCCCGGCCGGGACGCTGTCGGGCGGTGAGGCGCAGCGCACGAAGATGATCCGCCACCTCGGGTCATCGCTGACCGACGTCACCTACGTGTTCGACGAGCCGACCACCGGTCTGCATCCACACGACATCGCCAACATGAACGACCTGCTGATCCGCCTGCGCGACAAGGGCAACACCGTGCTGGTGGTGGAACACAAGCCCGAGACCATCGCGATCGCCGATCACATCGTCGATCTCGGCCCGGGCGCCGGATCCGACGGTGGCACCGTGTGTTTCGAGGGAACCGTCGACGGTCTGCGGTCGAGCGACACCGTCACCGGACGGCACTTCGACGACCGCGCGTCGGTCAAGGACACCGTGCGCGAGCACACCGAGGTCATCGAGATCCGGGGCGCCGACTCCCACAACCTGCAGTCGGTCGACGTCGACGTGCCGCTGGGTGTGCTGGTGGTGGTGACCGGTGTCGCCGGTTCGGGCAAGAGTTCGCTGATCCATGGCTCGCTGTCGGGACTCGACGACGTGGTGTCGGTCGACCAGAGCCCCATCCGCGGGTCGCGTCGCTCCAATCCCGCGACCTACACCGGCCTGCTCGATCCCATTCGTAAGGCCTTCGCGAAGGCGAACGGCGTGAAACCCGCACTGTTCAGCGCGAATTCGGAGGGTGCCTGCCCCACGTGCAACGGCAACGGCGTGATTTACAGCGACCTCGCGATGATGGCGGGTGTCGCCACGACCTGCGAGCTCTGTGAGGGACGGCGGTTCATGGCGTCGGTACTCGACTACCACCTCGGCGACCGCGACATCAGCGAGGTGCTCGCGATGTCGGTGGCCGAGGCGACGGACTTCTTCGGCACGGGGCCGGCAGCGACACCCGCGGCGCACAAGATCCTCGAACGCCTCTCCGACGTCGGGCTGGGATACATCAAGCTCGGCCAACCCCTCACCACGTTGTCGGGCGGTGAGCGCCAGCGCCTCAAGCTCGCCACGAACATGGCAGGCAAGGGCGGGATCTACGTTCTCGACGAGCCGACCACCGGACTGCACCTCGCCGATGTCGAACAACTGCTCGGTCTGCTCGATCGTCTCGTCGACTCGGGGAAGTCGGTGATCGTGATCGAGCACCACCAGGCGGTGATGGCACACGCGGACTGGATCATCGACCTCGGGCCGGGCGCCGGGCATGACGGTGGCCGCATCGTGTTCGAGGGCACCCCGGCGGATCTGGTCGCCGACCGTTCGACCCTCACCGCCGAGCACCTGGCCGCCTACGTGGGCGCCTGACTCACTCCGATCGACAACCAAGCGAGCGCTTGGTTTGTTAGCGTCGCCGGGTGGGATTCCTGACGCAGACCACCCCCGACATCGACCTCGCGACCTGGAAAACGGGCACGCGTGCGGAGAAGATCGTGCCGATGGCCCGACACTGGGCCGAGGTCGGGTTCGGTACGCCGGTCGCGTTGCACCTGTTCTACGTGCTGAAGGTCCTCGCCTACGTGGTCGCCGCGTGGCTGCTGTCGGTCGGTACCTCCGACGTCGGCGGACTCACCGACGTGCGGGGTTGGTACGACGAGCCGGTCGTGTTCGCCAAGGTCGTGCTGTTCACCATGCTGTTCGAGGTGATCGGACTGGGGTGTGGCTTCGGGCCGCTGAACAATCGCTTCTACCCGCCGATCGGGTCGATCCTCTACTGGCTGCGCCCGGGGACCATCCGATTGCCGCCCTGGCCGCGTCGGGTCCCGTTCACCCGAGGTGACGAACGCCGACCCGTCGACGTCACCCTGTACGGGGCGCTGCTGGTGTCGCTGATCGCGGCGCTGGTCGTCAGCGCGCCCCCGCGGTGGTTGATCGCACTGATCCTGCTGGTCCTGGGGGCCGCGGCGCTACGAGACAAGACGATCTTCCTGGCCGCGCGCGGTGAGGTCTATGCCGCGCTGACGGTCACGTTCCTGTTCGCGACGGTCGACGGCATCGTCGCGGCGAAGATCGTGTTCCTCATCATCTGGGTCGGGGCGGCGACGTCGAAACTCAACCGGCACTTCCCGTTCGTGGTGTCGACGATGATGTCGAACAACCCGATCCTGCGGCCGCGGTTCATCAAACGCCGCTTCTTCGAGGACTTCCCCGACGACCTGCGTCCCGGACGCCCGGCCCGCGCCATCGCGCATCTGAGCACCGTGATCGAGATGGCCGTCCCGCTCGTGCTGTTCTTCTCCGGCGGCGGATGGCTGACGGCGGTCGCGGCCGCGGTGATGCTGGTGTTCCACTTCGGGATCCTCTCGGCGATCCCCATGGGGGTCCCGTTGGAGTGGAACGTCTTCATGATGTTCGGCGTCCTCGCACTGTTCGTCGGCCACGCCGATCTCGGTGTCGGTGACCTCGGCTCACCGTGGTGGGTCGTCGCGCTCGTGGCCGTGTCGGCGGGCACCGTCGTGATCGGCAACCTGTTCCCCCGCAAGGTGTCGTTCCTGCCCGGGATGCGGTACTACGCAGGCAACTGGGACACCGGTCTGTGGTGCATGCGGCCCTCGGCCGCGGCGAAGATGGAGGCCAACCTCGTCGCCATCGCGGCGATGCCCGCCTCCCAACTCGAACGGGTCTACGGCGCCGGCGACGCGATGGCGATCCCGCTCTACATGGGATACGCGTTCCGCGCCTTCAACACCCACGGTCGTGCCCTGTTCACCCTGGCCCACCGCGCGATGGCCGGTTTCGACGAGAGCGGCTACGCCCTCACCGACGGCGAACGGATCTGCAGCACCGCGATGGGGTGGAATTTCGGCGACGGCCACCTGCACAACGAGCAGCTCATCGCCGCACTGCAGAAGCGCTGTCGTTTCGAGCCGGGGGAGGTGCGCATCGTGTTGCTCGACGCGCAGCCCATCCACCGGCAGCGCCAGGAGTACCGGCTCGTGGATCCGGCGGTGGGCGAATTCGAGCGGGGATTCGTCCGCGTGGCCGACATGGCGACGGCGCAGCCGTGGGACGACACCATTCCCGTCCATCCGTATTTCAATCCTGTGGATCGCAAATCTGGACAGGTCAGCGGCCCGGGACGACTCTGACGTCATGACTTCCACCATCCGCGCAAGCGTTGTCCCGTTCGAGATCGAGGCCGAGGGAACCGGTGTCGCCCAGACGCTCACCTCCCAGGGCGACAACAAGCATGTGTTCGAGACCGACGCCTACCCCGCCTTCGGAGGCAAGGACGAGGCCCCGAGCCCGCTGTTCTACGCGCTCGGTTCGCTCACGTCGTGCAACCAGGTCACCGCCTCGCTCGTGGCCAAGGACCTCGGCATCTCGCTGGGCAAGTTCTCCTTCTCCATCCGCGGGGACCTCGACACCCTCGTGCTGGTGAAGGGCGAGGAGGGCAACTCCAATTTCGACAAGGTCACCGTGCGGGCGACCGTCGAGACCGACGCCACCGAGGAGCAGTTCGCGAAGTTCGTCTCCGAGGTGGAGCGCCGTTGCCCCGTGACGCAGCTGTTCGTACGCAGCGGGCTGGAGTTCGACAACCAGTGGACGCGTGCCGAACTGAGCTGACCGTGCCGAACTGAGCTGACAGGGCCATCTCGGCGCCGAAAATGAGGTGCCGACCGTCGGTGGCGGTGCGTAGCGTCTCTAACGATGGCCACCACGACGACGACACAACCCACCCGCGCCGCCACGGCGCGGGTGGGTTGCGTCGTGGAGCCGGTACGCCCGGTGTCATGGCGTCGGCTTGCCCGCCCGGCCACCGGGGCCGCGCTCGTGGCACTCACCATCGCCGCGATCCTGCAGGCGCTGGGCACCGTCGTCATCGGTCGCGTCGCCGCCGACCCCGGGGCGCCGCTGATCGGTGTACTGGCCGCATGCCTCCTCGGCTACTCCCTCCTCGACACCGCAGGCCGGACAGCCTGGGCCGGCATCGCCGACCGGGCCGAAGGTGAGCTGCGTGGCGACCTCCTGAGCGCAGCACTCCGCCAACCGCTCGACCGCCTCTCCGAGCAGGCGGTCGGCGAGGTCCTCGACCGCGTCGACGACGACACCCACGAGGTGGGCACGCTGGCGCGCCTGCAGGTGTGGGACGCCCTGCGCACCGTCGTCGGGACCGTTCCGATGCTGATCGTCGCCGGCCTCACGTGGTGGCCCGCCTTCATCGTCTTCCCGGTGATGGCTCCGCTCATCCTTTTCTCGATCCGCCCCCTGCTGACCGAGTTGCGCGCGCGCAAGGTGGCCGAGGAGGCCGCCTGGACCGACCACGCCGCAGCGATGGAGGAGGGTCTCGCCGCCGCCGACGACCTCCGCACCAGCGGCGGGCAGGCGTACCTGGTGCGGCGCTGCGCCGAACTGTCGGCCGAGATCCGCCGCCGATTCCGTAGCGTCATCGTGGCCGAATCGCGCATCACCATCCGCGCGGGCGGGCTGCTGTACCTGCTGCTCGGTGGCGTGGTGGTCGCCGGTGTCGCGCTCGTCGCCCACGGCGACCTCGACGTCGCAAGACTCATCACGCTGTATCTCGTCAGCTCCGGACTGATCGGCCAGATCAACCAGCTGGCCAGGCACCTGCCCGAGCTGCAGGCCGGCATGGGCGCGGTGGTGCGTCTCCGCCAGGTTCTCGACACCACACCCGAGCCGGTCGGTGGAGCGACCCTGCCCGACGGTCCGATCGACATCGCCGTCCGCGGCCTGTCGTTCGCCTACTCCGACGGACCGACCGTGCTGTCCGACGTCGACCTCACAGTGCACGCAGGCCAGACCTGCGCCCTGGTCGGTCGGACGGGATCGGGCAAGTCGACGCTGGCCTCGCTGGTGTCGCGGGCCGTCGACCCGCCGCCGGGGACGCTGTTCGTCGGCGGGATCGACGTGTGCGATCTCGACCTGCACGATCTGCGGTCGTCGGTCGGTGTCGTGACGCAGCGCACCGAGATCATCGCGGGCACCCTCGCCGAGAACATCGCACTCTTCGCCGACACCTCACGCGAGCGTGTGCGCGAGGCCCTGTCCGACCTCGAACTCGACGACTGGGTCGCCGGACTCCCGGCCGGGGTCGACACCCTGCTCGGGCCCGGCGGCACGCGACTGTCCGCGGGCGAGGAGCAACTCGTCGCCTTCGCTCGACTCCTCGTCCGTGACGTCCGCGTGGTGGTGCTCGACGAGGCCACCGCCCGGATGGATCCCGTCACCGAGGCGCGGGTCGTGCACGCCGCCGACCGACTCCTCGCCGACCGGACCGGCATCCTCATCGCCCACCGACTCACCACCGTCGCCCGCGCCGACACCATCGCCGTCCTCGACGGCGGACGCGTCATCGAGGTCGGGACCCGCCTCGACCTGCAGGCCGGGACCGGACCGTTCCGTCGACTCCTCGACGCCGCCGATCTCGACCCGCGCGACGCCGAGTCGGTTCGGGTCGACAGCGCCCTCGGCCGGAACGGCGCGGACGCTCACCGATCACCCGGGGTCGGAGGAGTCCGCCGCACCGGCGCGCCACCGACACCCCGCCCGGTCGCCCCGGGTTCGACGCTGACACACGGCATCCGACGGATGCTGCTGACGCATCCGAGGTGGGGTGTGGTCGGCACCGCGCTGTTCGCGTTCGCCGCGATCATCGGCGCCGGCGGTGCCCTCACCGGTTTCGTGTGGGGACACCTCGTCGCGGGTCTGCAACGCGGGCAGACCCCCATCGGCCTCACCGCGGTGATGCTCGGCGTGTTGCTGACGGCCCCGTTCGTCCTCGCCGCCGCGCTGCGCGGGTTCCTGCCGTGGTGGAACGCGGTGTCGCTCCGGATCCGCATGACCGTCCTCGAGGCGCAGACGCGTCCGCACCGGTTGCCACGCACACCGCCGGGGGAGGTGATGTCGCGCGTCCTCGACTCCGACCGCTTCCTCCGTTACGGCGACCGATGGATCGACGTCATCAACGGGTTGTTCGTGGTCGTCGTGACCGCAGTCCTCGGTGGGAGTGTGCTCGCCGGCGGGATCCTGCTCGCGGTGATGATCGCGGCCGCCGCGGCGTCGGTGATCGGACGGCCCATCGCGGGTCGGTCGGCGGCGGCGGCCTCGGCGACACGAGCGGGCTTCGGTCGCGCCCTCGTGTCGTCCCTGGAGAGCGTGCGCACCGTCAAGCTCGCCGCGGCCACCGAGGACGTGCACGCCCACCTCAGTCGCGTCGACGACGGCCGCGTGGATGCCGCGGTGCGTGAACACCGCGTGCAATCGGTGCTCATCGGGGTGCCGGTCGTGATGGTGCAGCTCGGTGTGGTTGCCGCATGGACGATTTACCTCCTCGACGGATGGGGTCTGGCCACAGCGCTTCTCGTCTCCGGCGCGGTCGCGGGTTTCGACTACTTCGGGCGCGTGGCCGGTGCGGTCATCACCGAGGCGCCGGGCACCCGGGCCTGGCAGCGCGCCACCGCCGGGTTCGCCGGCGGCGCCGACCTGATGGACATACCGACCGGCGTCGACCTCATCACCGGGACCGCACCCGCGGCGCCCGCCGAGGCCCGCACCCCGTTGCGGAGCCTCGAACTGAGCGACCTCACCGCCGTCCACGACGACGGCACCCGAGGTGTGATCGGTGTCGACCTGACACTGTCGGCGGGGGAGTTGGTGCTGCTCGTCGGTCAGGTCGGGTCGGGGAAGTCGAGCCTGCTGTCGAGTCTGTGCGGACTCGTCGCACATACAGGCTCGATCCGGTGGAACGGCGTCGAGGTCGACGACGTGGAGACGTTCCTGCGACCGGGGCGGGTCGCACACATCGCCCAGGTGCCGCGGGTGCTGTCGGGGACCTTCGCCGACAACATCGCCCTCGACCGAGACCGGCCCCTCGCCGACGCCGTGGCCGCGGCCCGGCTCGAAACCGACGTCGCCGCGGCCGGCGGCATCGATGCCGTGATCGGGCACCGAGGTGTCCGGCTGTCGGGTGGGCAGGTGCAGCGACTCGCGTTGGCGCGCGCGCTGGCCGTCCGTCCGGAACTGCTTCTCGCCGACGATGTGTCGAGTGCGCTCGACGCCACAACCGAGGTGGAGCTGTGGGCGGGGTTACGGGAACGCGGCATGACGATCCTCGGGGCGAGTTCGAAGCGAGCCGCATTGGCGCAGGCCGACCGCGTCGTCGTGCTCGTCGACGGGACCGCGGTCGCCACCGGTACGTGGCGTGAACTCGAGCCTCGGTGGGGCCACCTCGCGGGCTGAGCGCTCGGCGCCGTCGCCGTTCGGCACACTGGAACGATGAGTGAGAACACCGTGGTGATGACCGACAGCGGACCCGTGCGGGGCTCGGTCACCCACACCCCGTCTGCCGGCACCATCCGGTCGTGGAAGGGCGTGCGTTACGCCGCGGCGCCCGTCGGCCCGCTGCGGTGGCGCGCACCGCAGCCCCCGACACCGTGGACCGAACCGGTCGACGCCACCCGCTTCGGCGCGGCGGCACCCCAGCCGACGTTGCCGTTCTTCGATCTCGGCGACGGCGTCACCCTCGACGAGGACTGTCTGTTCCTCAACGTGTGGGCCCCCGGCACGGACACCGACCGTCCGCGACCGGTGATGGTGTGGGTACACGGCGGCGCCTACGTCCTGGGGGCGGCGAGTCAGCCGATGTACGACGGCACGTCGCTGGCCGCGAGCGGCGAGGTCGTCGTCGTGACCCTGAACTACCGACTCGGCGCACTGGGCTTCCTCGACCTGACGTCGTTCGAGTCCGCAGACCACCGATTCGAGTCGAACCTGGCGCTGCGCGACGTGATCGCCGCCCTCGGCTGGGTGCGCGACAACATCGGCGCCTTCGGCGGTGACCCGGGGCAGGTCACGCTGTTCGGTGAGTCCGCGGGTGGCGGGATGGTCACCACCCTCATGACCGTCCCCGCCGCCGAGGGGCTCTTCCACCGCGCGATCGCCCAGAGCTCACCGGCGACATCGGTCTACGACAGCACGCGCGCCCGCGGGATCGCCGAGAAGTTCCTCGACGCGATCGAGGTGTCACCCGACTCCGTCACCGATCTGCTGACGCTTCCCGCCGATCGGATCGCGCAGGTGGGCAACGCCCTGTTCGACGCGACCCCCAAGAGCTCGCCGGGCACCCTCGCCTTCGCGCCGGTCGTCGACCGCGACCTCGTGCCCGACTACCCGGTGACGGCGTTCCGGGACCACCGCGCCCACCCGGTGCCGTTGATGATCGGCACCAACAAGGACGAGGCCGCGCTCTTCCGGCTGATGCGATCACCGCTGATCCCGATCACCCGCGACTCCATCCGGTCGATGTTCGCCCAGATCGCCCGGGAGCGACCCGATCTGCCGCTCCCCACCGAGGAGGTCGTGCTCGAGGCCTACGCCGATGTCCGCGAGAAGGGCCGCGGCGAGGCCGTCGCCCGCGACATCGGGTTCCGGATGCCGACGGTGTGGCTCGCCGACGGCCACAGCCAGATCGCGCCGGTGTTCCTCTACCGGTTCGACTGGGCCACCACCATCCTGCGGCTGTTCCGCATCGGCGCGACCCACGCCACCGAACTGCCCTACGTGTTCGGCACGCTCACCAGCGGGTGGAAGGACATCACCTTCAAGCTCGGCGGGCGGGCAACCGGGGAGGCCGTGTCGCGCCGGATGCAACACCGGTGGATCGCCTTCGCCGTCTCCGGCACGCCCGACGGTCTCGACGGCGATCCGGCCTGGCCGCCCTACGGCGACGACCGCGCCACGCTGGTCATCGACAGCACCGACGACGTGGTCGTCGATCTCGACAGCGCGATCCGCTCGGCATGGGGCGACGAGGTGCTCAGCTTCACCTGACCGGCACACTGGGGACGTGCGCGCAGCGATCTACGAACATTTCGGGGGACCGGTCTCGATCGAGGAGATCGACGACCCGGTGTGCCCGCCACACGGTGCCGTCGTCGCGGTCGCCTCGACCGGCCTCTGCCGCAGCGACTGGCACGGCTGGCAGGGCCACGACCCCGACATCCCGCTGCCCAACGTCCCCGGCCACGAACTCGCAGGCACCGTCGTCGAGGTCGGGCCCGACGTCACGCGGTGGACCGTCGGCAACCGCGTGACTTTCCCGTTCGTGTGCGCCTGCGGCGACTGCGCCGCCTGCGCCCGAGGAGATCAGCAGGTGTGCGAGCGGCAGACCCAACCGGGATTCACCCACCACGGCTCGTTCGCCGAACGGGTCGCCCTCGACCACGCAGACATCAACCTCGTCGCCGTGCCCGACGGCGTCGATCTCGACACCGCGGCGTCGCTGGGATGTCGGTTCGCGACGGCCTACCGGGCCGTGGTGCAGGTGGCCGACGTTCGCGCCGGTGAACGGGTCGCGGTCCACGGATGCGGGGGAGTGGGGCTGTCGGCGGTGATGATCGCCGCCGCGCGCGGCGCACACGTGGTGGCCATCGATCCGTCGGGACGCAGCCGCGACCGCGCCGCCGATCTCGGTGCCGCGCAGACCTGTTCGGACGCGACCGGGATCACCGACATGGACGTGTCGATCGACGCGTTCGGGGCGCCGTCGACCCTGCTCGCCTCCCTCGGATGTCTCCGACCCCGCGGCCGCCATGTCCAGGTCGGTCTCCTCGGCGCCGACGGCACCCCACCGGTGCCGATGGGTGCGGTGATCGCCCGCGAACTACAGATCCTCGGCAGTCACGGGATGGCCGCCCACACCTATCCCGCGATGCTCGCCGAGATCGCCGACGGCACCCTGCGGCCGCAGGACCTGGTGCACGAGACGATCGGACTCGACGAGGCCCCGGCCCGCCTCATGGCGCTCGGTGAACCGTCCGCGGGTGTCGGTGGCGTGACCGTGGTGCGTGTGGCCGCCATAATCGGGTCATGATCCGCAACGTGGTGGTGGGCCGGCTCCGGGAGAGCGACGACGACACCCGGGTGCAGGCCGACCGACGACAACTACGGGCGGGGCTCGCCGGGATCGAGGCACTACGACTCCCCGGTGTGCTGGCCAACCACTGTGGACTCGACGCGGGATTGCGCGCCGGTGGTTGGGATTTCGCCATCACCAACGACTGGGTGGACGCCGCGGCGTACGAGTCCTACGACACCGACCCGGTGCACAACGTGTTCCGCGCGAAGATCGTCGAGGTGTGCGAGCAGGTCGCACGCGTGCAGTTCGAGATCGATCCGGCCCTGTGACGCTCACCGCCGACGTCGCCGTCCACACCGTCAAGCGCATCCCGCGATCGCCGGACCCGAAACTCCCCCGCATCGACGTCGACGATCATCGTCCGGGACTCGTCGACGTCGTCGGGGCCACCATCCGCGACCGCGGTTGGTGGGTGATCGCGGGGGTGGTGATCGGCATCGTGATCGCCTTGTTCGCCTCGGGTGACGTGGTGTCGGCGGCGATCGCGGGCGCGGTCGGCGGTTTCGTCCTGGCGTTCGCTGTGTCGCAGTTCCTCGGCCTGCGGCTCGGCCCGCACCGCACCGACATCCCGATCGTCGACGTGGTCCCCGAGACGCTGCGGGTGATGGAGTTCAACGTCCACGGCGGGATGGGTGGACCCGGGAAGTTCTTCGCAACCCGGGCCACGCTCGACCACCTCGCGGCGGCGATCGCCGCGCACCGTCCCGACGTCGTCCTCCTGCAGGAGCTCGACGATTTCGCCGTGCGGTCCAACGGCACCGACACCCTCGCCCGGCTGGCCCGCCGGTTGACGCCCACCGGTGCGGTGATGGCCCCGGCCGCGGAGAAGGGGTACGGCCGCCGGGAGGGCACCGGGATACTCACCCTCGGCGGTATCACCGTCGGCGACGCGCGCGGTCTCCGGATCGGCGACCCGTTCGGCGACGGTACGTTTCGCCGCCTGCGGTGGTCGATCACGATGTGGCTCGGCGCCCTCACGGGCGGACGGTTCCGCCCCTTCGGACCGGTCCCCGAATACCAGCCGCGCGGGGCGTGCGAGGCGATGATCCGCACCCCGGCGGGCAACGAGATCCGCGTCGTGTCGGGACATTTCAGCTCTCCTCACGACGGTGTCGACGAGCCGGCCCGACAGGTCGCACCCGTTGCCGAGATCCTCGGCCGGTGGCGGGGACCCACCATCGTCGGCGCCGACTTCAACGTCCGTGACGGCTCACCGGAGTTCGCCGCCGAACACGAACGGTTCGACGCCGCCGGGCTCATCGAGGCGACCGCCGGCGCCCCCGCCAACAGCGACCGCATCTATGCCTCGGCGCACTTCGCCGCGACCGACGCCCGTAAACACGACACCCCGCCCGGGGAGTCGCCGGCGAGCGACCACGCACCGGTCACCGTCGACCTGCACCTGCGCTAGGAGGAGAACCGATGGACTACGTGAACCTGGGGACCAGTGGACTACGCGTGTCGCGGATCAGCCTGGGCTGCATGACCTTCGGGGAACCCGGCCGGGGAACCCACGAGTGGACCCTGCCCGAGGAGCAGTCGCGGCCCATCATCGCCCACGCACTCGAGGCGGGCATCAATTTCTTCGACACCGCCAACTCGTACTCGGCCGGGTCGAGTGAGGAGATCGTGGGGCGTGCGCTGCGCGACGTCGCCGACCGCGACGACGTCGTGATCGCCACCAAGGTGTTCCACAACGGGCGGCGGGCGCCCTACGAACGTGGACTGTCCCGCAAGGCGATCATGACCGAGATCGACGGAAGCCTGCGTCGCCTCGGCACCGACCACGTCGACCTCTACCAGATCCATCGGTGGGATCCGCTGACCCCGATCGAGGAGACCCTCGAGGCGCTCCACGACGTCGTGAAGGCCGGTAAGGCGCGCTACATCGGCGCGTCGTCGATGTACGCCTGGCAGTTCGCCAAGGCCCTGCACGTCTCCGAGCGCAACGGGTGGACCCGTTTCGTCTCCATGCAGGACCACTACAACCTGCTCCACCGCGAGGAGGAGCGGGAGATGCACCCGCTGTGCCTCGACGCCGGCGTGGGGGTGATCTCGTGGAGCCCGCTCGCCCGCGGCCGACTGACCCGCGACTGGGACACCACGACCCAACGCAGCTCCACCGACGCCTTCGGTTCCACGCTGTACACCGACGACGACCGCACCATCGTCGACGCAGTCGCCGAGATCGCCGACCGCCGCGGGATCCCCCGTGCACAGGTCGCCCTGGCCTGGGTCCTGAGCAAGTCGGCCGTCACCGCGCCCATCATCGGCGCGCGCACCACCGCCCACCTCGACGACGCCATCGCCGCCGAGCAGTTGCATCTCGACGACGACGAGATCGCGGCCCTCGAGGCGCCCTACCGGCCGCGACCCGTCGTCGGATTCGGCTGAGGAAGGGCTCTCTCAGCCCTGCGCCTCCAGCGCGACGTCCTGCCACTGCTCCCAGTTCGCGATGCGGCTCTCGTAGTCGGCCTTCGCGATCCCGAGCGGCGCCTCGCCGAAGAACACCCGCAGCGGCGGGGTCTCGGCGTCGATCACCTTGAGCAGAGCGCGCGCCGAGGCGGCCGGATCGCCGGGTGTGCCGCTGCGCTTCGCGCGTGCCTCCTGCGCCTTCTCGTGGGCATCGGCGTACGCGTCGAGTTCGGTCGCGTGCTTCGCCGACGGGCCGCTCCAGTCGGTGCTGAAGCCGCCCGGCTCGATGAGCGTGACGTGGATGCCGAAGTCGGCGACCTCCTGCGCCAGCGACTGCGAGAAGCCCTCCAGCGCCCACTTCGAGGCGTGGTAGAGGCCGACCAGGGGGAACGCGCTGATGCCGCCGATCGACGACACCTGCAGGATGTGTCCGCTGCCCTGCTCACGCATGTAGGGGAGCGCGGCCTGCGTGATCCACAGTGCGCCGAAGACGTTCGTCTCGATCTGTGCGCGTGCCTCGGCCTCGCTGACCTCCTCGACGAAACCGAAGAGGCCGTAGCCGGCGTTGTTGATGACGATGTCGAGGCGTCCGAAGGTGTCGTGTGCCTTCGCGATCGCGGCGAAATCCGCGTCGCGGTCGGTGACGTCGAGCTCGATGGGGAGGATCGCGTCGCCGTATTTCGCGACCAGATTGTCGAGTGAGGAGGTGTCGCGTGCGGTGGCGGCCACCTTGTCGCCACGCTCGAGTGCGGCGATCGCCCACTCGCGTCCGAAACCTCGTGATGTCCCGGTGATGAACCAGACCTTGCCGCTCATGACTGTCGCCTCTCGCCGTGTGGATCGCGCCGCATGATCGGCCGGTGCCGATCGCGGTCCTCGATGGCAACGTCGTTACTCGTGCGCACCATTCCCGTCGTCGGCGGTTCGCGCGATCGTCGCCCGGCCGACATGCCGATCTGCTTAGTTCAGGCAATGAACAAAACCCGCGCGGGCGTCGTGGCCGCCCTCCTGCTGTTCTTCGCGATGATCGGCGACGGTGCCGTCGCGAACGCCACCCCGACCGAGCAGTACCCCGTCGACCCTGCGGCGCAGGCCGCGTCGCAGGTCTACCCCGGCCCCCCGCTGAGCGCACAGGCCCGCTCGACGCAGCGTGCGGCGTTCGTGAGCGTGCCGAGTAACTACGTTTACAACGTCAACCTTGCGCCCGTCGCCCGGCACGACTACTGCACCTCGTCCCCCGACAGCTACTTCTCGGCCGACTTCCGCGGACCCTGCGCCCGCCACGACCTCTGCTACGACGCCGCCGATCGCGCGGGCACCACCTACTCGGCCTGCAACTCCGCGCTGCGCAGCGACCTGATCACCAACTGCGCCTACGCGTACGGCGGCAGCGGCGCCTCGTATCAGACCTGTGTCGCCACCGCCGACGTCTACTACGCGGCGGTCACCGTCGCCCACCTGTAGAGGCGGCACCCGCCACGGAACACATCGTCGGCGCAGGCGGAGTCCGACGGTCAACCGTCCGGGGTGTAGAAGTCAGGTATGGGATTCACCAGGGCGCAGCTCGAGTCATATCGCGACGATGTCATCGAGGACCTGATCGGACCCGACTGCCGGATGCTGATCGTGGGGATCAACCCGGGGCTGTGGACCGCCGCGACCGGCGCCCACTTCGCCCGTCCGGGCAACCGGTTCTATCCCGCGCTGCACTGCGCGGGCATCGTGGACCGGATCATCGACGCATCCGACGGGTTCACCGACGCCGACCGCGCGACCCTGATCGACGCCGGCATCGGCATCACCAACCTGGTGTCGCGGGCGACCGCACGCGCTGACGACCTGGCCACCGCAGAGCTGCGTGCGGGCGCACTCGTGCTCACCGAGACCGTTGCCCGAGTGCAGCCCGCGCTCGTCGCGTTCGCGGGTATCACCGCCTATCGCACGGCCTTTCAGCGACCCAAGGCGACCACCGGTCCCCAGTCCGACGACATCGCCGGTTGCCCTGTGTGGGTGATGCCCAACCCCAGCGGACTCAACGCGCACGACACCGTCGATTCCCTCGCCGCCGCCTATCGTGACGCCGCCACGGCGGCGGGCCTCGCCGTCGGTGACACCGTCGCCGCGGCGGTACCCCCACCCCGTGAACCGGTGAAGAAGGTGCGCAGGCGGTGACCCGTGTGACCACCCGATTGCCGCAGAAGGTGGTCGAGGAGCTGCGTGCCGCGCCCTTCACCTACCCCGAGGTCGGCGCCACCGCCGACGATCCGCTGCCGTCGGGTTACGGCCATCAGCGACGCGAGATCACCGTCGGCCGGGGAGGCGAGCGGTTCATCCACTGCGCCCGGGCGGTGATGGGATGGCAGGTCCAGCTGCGGTCGGGTATCGCCGTGGCCACCTCCGACGACCCCCTCGTCGAGGGTGCGATCGCGCGGATCGCGATCGGGGTGGGCCCGCTGCGATTGCACGCACCCACCCGTGTCGTCTACGTCGTCGACGAACCCCGCCGGGCCGGCTTCGCGTACGGCACGCTCGCCGGTCATCCGGAATCGGGAGAGGAGTCGTTCGTCGTCGAACACCGATCCGACGACTCCGTCGTCTTCGCGGTCCGCGCCTTCTCCCGGCCGGGGAGTCTGCTGACCCGCGTGGCCGGTCCGCTCGGCCCCGTCGCCCAACACCTCGTCGCAGGGCGGTACCTCCGCGCCGTCGCCGGTCTGCCCGACTGATCCGCTCGCGCTCCCGCGCCCCCGGCACGCGACTGCATAATGTCGCGCATGACCTTCACGCGCACCGATGTCGGCTTCACCTCTGCAGGCGAACGATGTGCGGCCTGGCTGTACCGACCCGACCGCGACGACACCGCAACGGGGCCGCTGCCGATCGTCGTCCTCGGGCACGGACTCGGCGCGGTGAAGGAGATGCGCCTCGACGCCTTCGCCGAACGTTTCGTCGCCGCGGGATACGCCGCGCTGGTCTTCGACTACCGACACTTCGGCGCCAGCGAGGGCACCCCACGCCAGCTGCTCGACATCGGTAGGCAACGTGCCGACTGGCACGCCGCGATCGCCTACGCCCGCGGTCTCGACGATGTCGACCCCGACCGTGTCGTCATCTTCGGCACGTCGTTCGGAGGTGGACACGTCCTGGCCGTCGCCGCCCAGGACCCGCGGGTGGCCGCGGTCATCTCCCAGTGCCCCTTCACCTCCGGCCTCGCCTCGGCGCTCACCCTCGGGGTCGGGCCGTCGATCCGCGTGACCGCGTTGGGCCTGCGCGACACCGTCGCCCACCTCACGCGCCGCTCGCGGGTGATGGTGCCGCTGGCCGGGCGCCCCGGTGAGGCCGCGCTGATGAACGCCCACGATGCGTTGGGCGGCTACCTCGGCATCGTCCCCGACGGCGGTGGCGACGACTTCGCCAACGCCGTGGCCGCGACGATCGGGTTGCAGATCCCGCTGCAACGGCCCGGACGGTACGCCGCCGACATCGAGGTCCCGGTGCTGTTCGGCGTGTGCGAGAAGGACACCGTGGCACCCCCCGGGCCGACCCTGCGGTTCGCGGCCAAGGCCCCCAAGGGTGTGATCAAGCGCTATCCCGTCGGCCACTTCGACATCTATGTCGGTGAGCCGTTCGAGATCGCCATCGCCGACTACGTCGAATTCCTCCGCGAGGCCGTACCCGTGTGAGGCGGTGGTCCGCGTACCGTGGACCGCGCCGAGCGGCGTCACGCCGACTCGAACCAGCAGGACTCGACACCGGTCCGGTGTCGACACACAGGTAGGAGTTCGACGCGGTGGGAAAGCTCTCGAACAGGATGTGGCGGGCTCTGGGCGCGCAGTCGTCGCGCAACCAGTCGAAGTCGGTCGCGCTGATCAAGCGGTCGACCGAGCACGACTCGTGGGCCGCCGGCCTCGACGACGCCGAGTTCGCCGCGGCCGCCGAGAAGCTCGACATCACCGACCCCGCGGGCACCGATCGCGCGAAGTTCCTCGCCCTGGCCCGCGAGGCCGGCGACCGGGCCCTCGACCTGCGCCCCTTCGACGTCCAGCTGCAGGGCGCGCTGCGCCTGCTCGAAGGTGACGTCGTCGAGATGGCCACCGGTGAGGGCAAGACGCTCGCCGGTGCGATCGCCGCCGTCGGGTACGTGCTGCAGGGGCGACGCGTCCACGTCATCTCCGTCAACGACTACCTCGCCACCCGCGACGCCGAGTGGATGAAGCCGCTGTTCACCCTCTTCGACATGACCTCCGGCGCCGTCGCGGAGTCGTCGACCCGCGCCGAGCGCAAGGCCGCCTACGACGCCGACATCACCTACGGCTCGGTGAACGAGGTCGGCTTCGACGTCCTGCGCGATCAGCTGGTCACCCACGCCGACGACCTCGTGTCACCGCGACCCGACGTCGCGATCATCGACGAGGCCGATTCGGTGCTCGTCGACGAGGCGCTCGTGCCGTTGATCCTGGCCGGTGCCACCACCGGCGAGGTCCCCGACCGCGTCATCCACGACGTCGTCGCCAAACTCAAGAAGAACCACTACGAGATCGACACCGAGGGACGCAACGTCTTCCTCACCGACGAGGGCGCACAGTTCGTCGAGGCCGAACTCGGCGACATCAACCTCTACGACGAAGAACACGTCGGCACCACGCTGGTGCACGTCAACATCGCCATGCACGCGCACATCCTCGTCGAGCGCGACGTCCACTACATCGTGCGCAACGGCGAGGTGCACCTCATCAACGCCTCGCGCGGCCGCGTGGCGCAGCTGCAGCGGTGGCCCGACGGCCTGCAGGCCGCGGTGGAGATGAAAGAAGGCCTCGCGCAGACCGATTCGGGTGAGGTCATCGACACGATGACGGTGCAGGCCCTCATCGGGCGCTATCCCACGGTGTGTGGCATGACCGGTACCGCGCTGGCCGCAGGCGAGCAGTTCCGCCAGTTCTACGAACTCGCCGTCTCGCAGATCCCGCCGAACGCCGACAACATCCGCATCGACGAGCCCGACCGAGTCTTCGACAGCAAGCACAACAAATCCGAGGCCGTCGTGGCGTTCGTCAAGGAGATCCACGAGACCGGTCAGCCGGTCCTCATCGGCACCCACGACGTCGCCGAGTCCGAGGAACTCGTCTACCTCCTCGAGCGGGCGGGCGTGACGAGCGTGGTGCTCAACGCGAAGAACGACGCACAGGAGGCGGCGATCATCGCCGAGGCCGGCGCGCTCAACGCGGTCACGGTCTCCACGCAGATGGCCGGCCGCGGCACCGACATCAAGCTCGGTGGCTCGCGCGGTGAGAAGGACGGGCGGTCCACGGGTGCGCGCGATCAGATCGTCGAGCTCGGCGGCCTGTGCGTCGTCGGCACCGGCCGTCACGACACCGAACGCCTCGACAACCAGCTGCGCGGTCGTGCCGGTCGTCAGGGCGACCCCGGCCGGTCGGTGTTCTTCTCCAGCCTGCAGGACCCGGTGGTCACCAAGAACCTCTCGTTCAAGCGCGACCCCGAGTCCGAAGAGGACGACGGCTCGATGGGGGAGAAGGGGATCGAGCTCATCGAGCAGGCCCAGCGCGTCGCCGAGGGCATCATGCTGGAGCTGCACGCGAACACCTGGCGCTACAACAAACTGGTGAACCAGCAGCGCGACATCGTCGTGAAGCGGCGCATGGAGCTGCTGACCACCGAGGTCGCGCTCGACGAGTTCACCGAGTCCGAGCCCGACCGCGTCGCGGAGCTGACCGGTTCGGGGTCATCGGCGTCAACCGGATCGTCGACATCGACCGGACGCCACGGCGCCGCCTCGGGCGATGCCGAGAAGGCGTCGAGCGACGACGAGGCGGGGGAGGAGTCGTCCGGGACGGTGGCGGTGCGGACCGAACCGGTCCCGCACGACGTGCTGGTGCAGGCGGCTCGTGAGATCGCCCTGTTCCATCTCGACCGGGCCTGGGCCGACCACCTCGCGTTCGTCGCCGACGTCCGCGCCAGCATCCACCTGCGCTCGATCGGTCGCGAGAGTCCCCTCGACGAGTTCCACAAGCTCATCCTCGACGAGTTCTCCCGGCTGCCCGGCGAGGCGGTCGAGAAGTCGCGCACCACGTTCCGGGAGGCCACGATCACCGCGGACGGTGTCGATCTCGATGCCGCCGATCTGCGTCGGTCGACCACGACGTGGACGTACATGGTGCACGACAACCCGTTCGCGGGCGGCGGGGCGAAGACGCTGCAGGGCATCATCGGCATCTTCCGGTGACCGGTGTCGCGGCAGTCTCTGTGACAGTCTGAGCGCATGGATCCCGACGGGCCCCACGCCACCACCGACGCAGGCTCCACCGTCGAGACACCGTCGGATCGCATCCTGACCGTCCCCAATCTGCTGAGCTTCCTGCGCCTGCTGTTGGTGCCGGTGTTCGTGTGGTTGCTGTTATTCGCCGAGGCCAACGGCTGGGCCTTCGTGGTGCTGCTGGTGTCGGGGTTCTCCGACTGGGCCGACGGCAAACTCGCGCGCCTGCTGAACCAGTCGTCGCGTCTGGGTGCGCTGCTCGATCCGGCCGCCGATCGGCTCTACATGATCGTGATCCCCATCGGCCTGGGCATCCGCGATATCGTGCCGTGGTGGATGATCGCGATCCTCTTGGCCCGCGACCTGCTGTTGCTCGCCAGCGTCCCGTTGTTGCGCACCCGCGGGATGACGGCCCTACCGGTCACCTACGTCGGCAAGGCCGCCACCTTCTCGCTGATGTACGGCTTCCCGTTCGTGCTCGGCGGACAACTCGACGGACTGTTCGGCGACATCATGCATCCCATCGGATGGGCGTTCCTGGTGTGGGGGATCGGCATGTACCTGTGGTCGTTCGCCCAGTACTGGTGGCAAACGGTGCTCGTGCTCAGACAAATGCCACGGGTGGGGAGTCGGATGCCACGGGTGGGCGGATGACCGACCGCGATCCACGCTAAGGTTCTCCGCGTGAGTGAGACTGAAGTCCCCGAAAACCTGCGCTACACCGTGGAACACGAGTGGATCGAGCAGGTCCGCCCCGGCGTCGTGCGCGTGGGCATCACCGCCTACGCCCAGGACCAGCTCGGCGACGTCGTCTTCGTGCAGCTCCCCGCCGTCGACGATGCCGTCGACTCGGGCGAGTCGTTCGCCGAGGTCGAGTCGACCAAGAGCGTGTCCGACATCTACGGCCCGCTCGCGGGCACGATCGCCGCGGTGAACGACGACCTCGACGCCACCCCGGAACTGGTCAACTCCGACCCGTACGGCGCGGGCTGGCTGGTGGAGATCGCGGTTGCCGAGGACACCGATCTGGGGGTGATCCTCGAGGATCTGCTCGACGCCGACGGGTATCGCACCGCCATCGAGGACTGACCTCGGCGCATCCTCGCCGGTGTCGATTCGCGGGTACCCGGTGCGGTTAGGATCGACGCGACGGGCGAGCCCATCCGGCGTGACAACAGTGTTGACCGGACCCCACCGGGGCCGGACACCAGAAAAGCTTAAGGAGAAGTGGTGAGCGACAACGAGAAGGACCTCGACGCCCCCGTGGAGACGACGTCGGTCTTCCGCGCCGATTTCATCAAGGAACTCGACGCGAACAGCGGGTCCACCACCGAGTCCGCCGAGTCCGCGGTCGAGCGGCTGTCCGCCGGCACCGCGCTGCTGGTCGTCAAGCGCGGCCCCAACGCAGGGTCGCGGTTCCTCCTCGATCAGACCACCACGTCGGCCGGGCGTCATCCCGACAGCGACATCTTCCTCGACGACGTGACCGTGAGCCGTCGTCACGCCGAATTCCGTCTGGGCGACAACGAGTTCCAGGTGGTCGATGTAGGCAGCCTCAACGGCACCTACGTCAACCGTGAGCCGGTGGACTCCGCGGTGCTGGCCAACGGGGACGAGGTGCAGATCGGCAAGTTCCGACTGGTCTTCCTCAGCGGTCCGCACGCCGACGGGTCCTCGGCCAACGGATAACGCGTGACCTCGCCGTCCTCGGGTCCGGGCCCGGGACCGAAGAACTCCGCAGACCGGTCACCGGCCGAGGGCTCCATGTCCATCGGTTCGGTGCTCGATCAGCTGCGTGGCGACTTCCCGGACGTGACCATCTCCAAGATCCGGTTCCTCGAGTCCGAGGGACTCATCACCCCGCAGCGCTCACCGTCTGGGTACCGACGCTTCTCCACCGGTGACTGCGAGCGGTTGCGGTTCGTCCTCACCGCACAGCGCGACCGGTATCTGCCGCTGAAGGTCATCAAAGAACAGCTCGAGGCGATCGACCGCGGCGAGCGGATCGACCCGGGGACCCCGCGACTGCTGTCGTCGGCCCGCTCATGGGTGGCTCCAGCGGTCGATTTCGAACGTTCGGGTGGTCGCATCTCCCGCGAGACCCTGATCGAACGCACCGGCGCCGACACCGCATTCGTGGCCGAACTCCAACGCAACGGGTTGCTGACCCCCGGTGCGGGCGGCTTCTTCGACGAGGACGCCGTGCGACTCGTCGAGGCCGCCTCGGCACTGGCCGACTACGGCCTCGAGGCCCGGCATCTGCGCGCGTTCAAGGTCTCCGCTGATCGTGAGGCCGGTCTGGTCGCCCAGATCGCCAACCCCATCGCCAAGAGCAAGGGTGCCGGGGCCAGGGACCGTGCCGAGGAACTGATCCGTGAGGTGGCCGCACTCTCGGTCACCCTGCACACCCAACTGGTGAAGGCCGCCGTCCGCGACGCCCTGGACTGACCCCCGGCGCCTCACGCGGCCCGAACTGTGCACGCGCGCACGACCATTCTGATCGTGGCTTCGTCACGCGCAAGGTGGGCGCATGGGCGCCGGTGAGGTGTAGCGTCGAAACCGAGGTCAGACGACATTCGATGCCGTTGGGAGAAGCGCATGGGTCAGATGCAGGTCGTGGGGATCCGGGTGGAGCCGCCCCAGGGACAACCCGTGCTGCTGCTGCGCGAGGTCGACGGCGAGCGCTATCTGCCGATCTGGATCGGTCAGAGCGAAGCCGCCTCGATAGCCCTGAAGCAGAAGGGTGTCGAGCCCCCACGTCCCCTCACCCATGATCTGATCGTCAACCTCGTGGCGGCGTTCGGGCAGGAGCTCGTCGAGGTTCGCATCGTCGACATGCAGGAGGGCACCTTCTACGCCGAGCTCGTCTTCACCGGCGATCTCCGGGTGTCGGCCCGACCGTCGGATTCGGTCGCCGTCGCCATGCGCGCCGAGGTCCCGATCATCGCCGACGAGGGCGTGCTCGCCGAAGCGGGTCTGCTGATCCCCGACGAGGAATCCGCCGACGGTGACGAGGTGAAGGAGGACGAGGTGGAGAAGTTCAAGGAGTTCCTCGACACCATCTCGCCCGACGACTTCAAGGCATCCGGAGGAGCCTGACGGGTTGGCGTCCGAGGTCACGGTTGGGCCTCTGCCCGATCACGGTTGACCCTCGAGCTGACGTTGAGGTTGAGCCGCCCGCGAGTCGCATTGAAACCGGGTGTCGGCGCCCCTACCGTTCACCTCGACGCCCGCGACGAGCGGGACGGCACCCAGGGTCGGGTAGACGGCGTAATCTGAGTGACATCGATGGTGTTCGCACCGTCATTCCTCGGGTTGCCGGGGACTCCCCCGAGCATTCGAGGAGAACTCAGTGGGCGACGAGCCGACCACCCGCGACGACGCGGACACCGCTGCGGACGCGACCGACACCGGGCCGGTGGCCTCGGTGCAGCAGGCCCGGCAGGGCACGCTCGACGACATCGCGCCGGGGCTGTTCCCGAACGACACGGTGCCCGACGAACTCGTCGGCTACCGCGTGCCCAGCGCCTGCCAGATCGCCGGCATCACCTATCGCCAGCTCGACTACTGGGCACGCACCTCGCTGGTCGTGCCGTCGATCCGCGGCGCCGCGGGCAGTGGCAGCCAGCGCCTGTACTCGTTCAAGGACATCCTCGTCCTCAAGATCGTGAAGCGACTCCTCGACACCGGGATCTCGCTGCAGAACATCCGCGTCGCGGTCGACCACCTGCGCAAACGCGGTGTCGAAGACCTCGCCCGCATCACCCTGTTCTCCGACGGCACCACCGTCTACGAGTGCACGTCGGCCGAGGAGGTCGTCGACCTCCTGCAGGGCGGCCAGGGCGTGTTCGGCATCGCCGTCGCCGGTGCGATGCGCGAGCTGTCGGGCACCATCGCCGACTTCCCGGGCGAGCGTGCCGACGGTGCGATCGCCGAGACCGCCCCCGAGGACGAACTCGCGGCTCGCCGCAAGACCCGCGCACGCCGCACCGGCTAGACTCTTCCTACGTCGCCGCGACACGGGAGAGCGTCGTGACCCGCCAGGGTCTCGGCCGCCGAAGGAGCAACACCTCTCCGCCAATCTCTCAGGCACAAGGACCGTGTCGTACGCCGGCGTCTCTGGAAAGTGGTGACCCGGTCACCCGCCCACGGTGAAAGGCCGCGCACGCGGCTGAATCTCTCAGGCGCCCGAGCCGACGCACCTCGTCGGTGACGGCAGGACAGAGGGGGAGGACCCACCTCAGTCCGGCGTGCCGCCGGACTCGGCGCAAAGGTTCTCCCGTGACCGAGCTGTTCTCCGATGTCTTCGCAGACCGCCATGTCGGACCCGATTCCGACGACCTCGCCCGCATCCTGTCGGTGCTGGAGATCTCATCCCTCGACGAGCTCGCCGACCGCGTGGTGCCCGCCTCGATCGCCGATCCGGCCGACGCCAACGGGCTGCAGACGCTGCCGCCCGCCGCCACCGAGGTCGAGGCCCTCGCCGAGCTCGCCGAACTGGCCTCGCAGAACACCGTCGCCACCTCGATGATCGGACTCGGCTACTACGGCACCCACACCCCGGCGGTGTTGCGGCGCTCCATCATCGAGAACCCGGCCTGGTACACCGCGTACACCCCGTACCAGCCCGAGATCAGCCAGGGCCGACTCGAGGCGCTGCTCAACTTCCAGACGATGGTGTCGGACCTGACGGGCATGGACGTCGCCAACGCGTCGATGCTCGACGAGTCGACCGCCGCGGCCGAGGCGATGACGCTGCTCCGCCGCGCGAACAAGAGCAAGTCGCCGCGCTTCCTCGTCGACACCGACGTGTTCCCGCAGACCGCCGCCGTGATCGCCACCCGCGCCGAGCCGCTCGGCATCGAGGTCGTGCGCGCCGATCTCACCGAGGGCCTGCCCGACGGCGAGTTCTTCGGTGTGTTGCTGCAGGTGCCCGCGGCCTCGGGTGCGGTCATCGATGCGGCCCCCATCATCGCCGCCGCCCACGAGCGCGGTGCCCTCGTCGCCGTCGGCGCCGATCTGTTGGCCCTCACGCTCATCACCTCACCCGGCGATCAGGGTGCCGACGCCTGCTTCGGCACCACGCAGCGATTCGGTGTGCCGATGGGCTTCGGTGGACCCCACGCCGGTTACCTCTCGGTGCACACCAACCACGCCCGCCAACTCCCGGGCCGCCTGGTCGGGGTGTCGAAGGACGCCGACGGCAACCTCGCCTACCGGCTGTCGCTGCAGACCCGCGAACAGCACATCCGCCGCGACAAGGCGACCAGCAACATCTGCACCGCGCAGGTGCTCCTCGCCGTCCTCGCCGCCATGTACGCGAGTTACCACGGTCCGAAGGGACTCACCGGTATCGCGCAGCGCGTCCACGCCCGGGCGGCGTCGATCGCGAACGCCCTGACCGCCGGCGGCATCGACGTCGTGACCGACAACTACTTCGACACCCTGCTGGTGTCGGTGCCCGGCCGTGCCGCCGACGTCGTGTCCGCGGCGAAGAACGACGCGGGCATCAATCTGCGTCTCGTCGACGCCGACCACGTCGGTGTCGCCTGCGACGAGACCACCACCCCCGAGCACGTCGCCGCGGTGGTCGCCGCGTTCGGTGTCGGTCCCGCCGACGACTCGGCGCCGACGCCGATGAGTCCGGCCCGAACCTCGGAGTTCCTGACCCATCCCGCGTTCAGCAGGTACCACACCGAGACGGCCATGCTGCGCTACCTGCGGCGACTGTCCGACAAAGACATCGCGCTGGACCGCAGCATGATCCCGCTGGGTTCGTGCACCATGAAGCTCAACGCGGCCGCCGAGATGGAGCCGATCACGTGGCCCGAGATCGCCGGCCTGCATCCGTTCGCGCCGTCATCCGATGTCGCGGGCATGCGGACCATGATCAGCCGTCTCGAGACGTGGTTGGCCGACATCACCGGATACGACCGGATCAGCCTGCAGCCCAACGCGGGGTCGCAGGGCGAGTACGCGGGACTGCTCGCGATCCGCAAGTACCACCTCAGCCGCGGCGACGAGTCCCGCGACATCTGCCTCATCCCGTCGAGCGCGCACGGCACCAATGCCGCGTCGGCGGTGATGGCGGGGATGCGTGTCGTCGTCGTCGCGTGCCGCGCGAACGGTGACGTCGACACCGCCGACCTGAAGGAGAAGATCGCCACCCACGCCGAGACGCTGGCCGCGATCATGATCACCTATCCCTCGACCCACGGTGTCTTCGAACACGAGGTGCGGGAGATCTGCTCCGCCGTCCACGACGCCGGCGGACAGGTCTACGTCGACGGCGCGAACCTCAACGCGCTGGTCGGCGTCGCCCGACCGGGCCAGTTCGGTGGCGACGTCAGCCACCTGAACCTGCACAAGACGTTCTGTATCCCGCACGGCGGCGGCGGACCCGGTGTCGGCCCGATCGGTGTGCGCGAGCACCTCGCGGAGTTCCTGCCCGGCCATCCGCTCGACGACGACCTGCCGGGCGACATCACCATCTCGGGTGCACCGTACGGCTCGGCGTCGATCCTCCCCATCACCTACGCCTACATCCTGATGATGGGGGCCGAGGGGCTGCGGCGCGCGACGCTCACCGCCATCGCGTCGGCCAACTACATCGCCCGCCGCCTCGCCGATCACTACCCGGTGCTCTACACCGGTGCCAACGGCACGGTGGCCCACGAGTGCATCCTCGACCTGCGCCCGATCACGAAGGCGACCGGTGTGACCGTCGACGATGTCGCGAAACGGCTCGCGGACTACGGCTTCCACGCCCCGACGATGAGCTTCCCGGTGTCGGGGACGCTGATGGTGGAGCCCACCGAGAGCGAGAACCTCGACGAGATCGACGCGTTCATCGACGCGATGGTCGCCATCAAGGCCGAGATCGACAAGGTGGGGGACGGGACCTGGGCTGTCGACGACAACCCGCTGCGCGGCGCCCCGCACACCTCCGAGTGCCTGGTGTCGCAGTGGGATCACCCCTACTCCCGCGAGGAGGCGGCATTCCCGAACGGACGGCCCAGTGCCGGTGCCCGCGACAAGGTGTGGCCCTCGGTGCGACGGATCGACGGCGTGTACGGCGACCGCAACCTGGTCTGCAGCTGCCCGCCGATCGAGGCGTTCAGCGAGCCCGTCGAGGCCTGATCGAACGACCCTCGGTGTGACCGACCCGGCTCGTGCTCAGGTCAGCCTCCCAGCACGAGTCGGGCGATCGCGGCGCCTGCGGCCGGCTCGGGTGCGGGCATCGGGGTCTCGATGACCCCGAACGACACGGCCGCGGTCCGGGCGGGAAGCGACGTGCCGCCCCGGAACCCGAGTGCGGTGATGGTGCGCAGCTGTTCCGGGGTGCGGGCGAAACGGAAGAACGCGCCCACCGCCTCGGCCTGTGTGGCGTTCACCTGCGGGCCGGTCAGGTCGATCACCGGGTGATCGGCCGAGGGGGTCGCACCCGTGGGTCGTAGTTCGACGACCGACGGTTGCGCGGTGTCCCTTGTGGCGGCGTAGAGGGCCTGTTCGGTGATCGGTACGGCATGCACGGTCGCCCCCGCGGGATCGCCGTCGCCCGCGATCGTGGTCAGCGTCCGCACCGCGCTCCCGTCGGTCGCGACGGGGGAGCGCCGCCGTAGGTCCCCCAGGGTCGAGGTCACCTGCTGCGACTGCGCATCGGCCACGGTGAGGCCGTCGGCCGTCGCCCGACCGACCTCGGTGGCCACGGCCTGCGAGGCGAGCACGGTCGCATCACTGCCCGGACCCGATGCCCGGGCCATCCGCAACGAACTCCAGCCCCGCAACCCGAACCCGGCGAGGCTGTCGTCGTCGCGTTGCAGCGTGGGCAGCTCGATCCACGACACCCGGCCGGCGGCGGCGCGTGCGAGTTCCGGTGCGACGGCCAACACCACGGGCGAGGACACCAGCGACTCCGGATCGCCGTCGACCACGGCCGAACGGGCGGCGAGCAACTGTGCACTCCACACCGACGACGCAGGCACCCACGCCGCGGGGTACTCGCCCATCGAGGCGGCGTCCCACGTCCCGGTCAGCCCCTCGAGCGTGGTCTTGGGGTCCGACGGCCGTACCGTCAGCGTCACGCATGCGTCGCGTATCACCGGGCGCGTCGCCGACCAGGCCTGCGCGATGGTGGCGAGTGGTGCCGCGATGTCGGCGTCGGCGAGGACGGTGACCGTCTGCTCGCCCTCCACGCAGGTACGCGCGGCGGCGTCACCGTCGTCGGAGAGGCTGTTCCCCAGCAGGTTCCACCCCACGACGAGCGCCACCACCACGATCACCGCGAGGATCGTCAGCGACAACCCGCGACTGATCCCGCGGCGGCGACACTCGTCGGTGCGGTGCTGGCCCATAGCCGACGAGGATAGCGGCGCCGATCAGCCCTGCGCGGCCTTGTACTCCCGGCGACGGCGATGCAGGATCGGCTCGGTGTAGCCGCTGGGCTGCGACGTCCCCGACAGGATGAGCTCCTTGGCCGCCTGGAAGGCGATGTTGGAGTCGAAGTCGGGAGCCAACGGCCGGTAGGTCGCGTCACCCGAGTTCTGGCGGTCGACGACCGGCGCCATCCGCTCGAGCGAGGCCACGATCTCGTCTTCGGTGACCACGCCGTGGTGCAGCCAGTTCGCCAGCAGCTGGCTGGAGATGCGCAGTGTCGCCCGGTCCTCCATGAGCGCGACATCGTGGATGTCGGGCACCTTGGAGCAGCCGACGCCGGCGTCGATCCAGCGCACGACGTAACCGAGGATCGACTGGCAGTTGTTGTCGAGCTCCTGCTGCTTCTCCTCGTCGCTCCAGTCGGTGTTCGGGGCGAGCGGGATGGTGAGGATGTCGTCGACCGAGGCGGGGTCGCGCTTGGCGATCTCGTCCTGACGCTCGAACACGTCGACCTGGTGATAGTGCAGTGCGTGCAGCGTCGCGGCGGTCGGCGAGGGCACCCACGCGGTGTTCGCGCCGGCCTTCGGGTGGCCGATCTTCTGCTCGAGCATGTCGGCCATCAGATCGGGCATCGCCCACATGCCCTTGCCGATCTGGGCGTGATGCTGCAGACCCGCGGCCAGGCCGGTGTCGACGTTGAAGTCCTCGTAGGCCTTGATCCAGGTCTGCGACTTCATCTCGGCCTTGCGCACCACGGCGCCGGCCTCCATCGAGGTGTGGATCTCGTCGCCGGTGCGGTCGAGGAAGCCGGTGTTGATGAACACAACGCGCTCGGATGCCGCGGCGATACACGCCTTGAGGTTCACCGTGGTGCGGCGCTCCTCGTCCATGATGCCGACCTTGATGGTGTTCTCGGGCAGACCGAGCAGCTTCTCGACACGACCGAACAGTTCGACGGTGAACGCGACCTCGTCGGGACCGTGCATCTTCGGTTTGACGATGTAGATGGACCCGGTCCGCGAGTTCTGCAGCCCCTCCGAGCCCATACCGTGGATGCCGATCAGCGAGGTGAAGATCGCGTCGAGGATGCCCTCGGGGACCTCGGAACCGTCGGCGGTGACGATCGCGTCGTTGGTCATGAGGTGACCGACGTTGCGCACGAACAGCAGCGAGCGGCCGGGCAGGGTCAGCTCGCCGCCACCGGGGGCGGTGTAGACGCGGTCGGGGTTGAGCACGCGGGTGAAGGTCTTCCCGCCCTTGCTGACCTCCTCGGCCAGGTCACCCCTGTTCAGTCCCAGCCAGTTCCGGTAGCCGAGCACCTTGTCGTCGGCGTCGACCGCGGCGACGGAGTCCTCGAAGTCCATGATCGTGGTGATCGCCGACTCGACGAGGACGTCTTTGATCCCGGCCGCATCGGTGGAGCCGATGGGCGACTCGGGATCGATCTGCACCTCGAGGTGCAGACCGTTGTGGCGCAGCAGGATCCCGCTGGGTGCCGAGGCCTCGCCGGTGAACCCGACGAACGCGGCCGGGTCTGCGAGTGCGGTGGTCGAACCGTCGTCGAGGGTGATGGTGAGGACGGTGCCGTCGATCGTCAGGCCGGTCACCGACGCCCATGAGCCACCCTCGAGCGCGACCGCGCCATCGAGGACGTTCTTGGCGTAGGCGATGACCTTGTCGCCACGGACCTTGTTGTACGAGGTGCCCTTCTCGGCGCCGTCGGTCTCGGGGATGGCGTCGGTGCCGTAGAGCGCGTCGTAGAGCGAACCCCAGCGCGCGTTCGAGGCGTTCAGCGCGAAGCGTGCGTTGAGGACCGGGACGACGAGCTGCGGGCCCGCGGTGCTGGTGATCTCGGTGTCGACGCCGGAGGTCGTGATCTGGAAGTCCGCAGGCACCTCGACGAGGTAACCGATGTCCTGCAGGAACTTCTTGTACGCGTCGGCCTCGAAGGTGTTGTCGCGGTGCCACGCGTCGATCTGCTGCTGCAGCGAGTCGCGGACGCCGAGCAGTTCGCGGTTGCGGGGCGCGAGGTCGGTGATGATCTGCGCGACGCCGTTCCAGAACGCGTCGGTGTCCACACCGGTGCCGGGCAGGGCCTCGGAGGTGATGAAGTCGTGCAGAACGGGCGCGACCTGCACGCTGTTCCCGCCTTCTCCGACTGTGACCCGCTCGGTCATGACTGCCTCGCTTCTCCTGGTGGGGACATGTACTTCTCGGCGACCAGGTTACTCGGCGGTAGGCGGACGCCCTCGCTCAGGTTGCGCTGATCAGCGCGGCGCAACGGTCGATGAGACGCCGCCGTAGTGCCGCCGCCCGCTGCGCTGCCGCCGCCTGCAGGCGGACGTATTCGGCGCGGCCGCGGGCCGATTCGATCTCGATGGGCGCGAACCCGAGTGCGGCGAGGTCGTAGGGGCTCGCACGCATGTCGAGCTCCCGGAGGTCGAAGGCGAGCTCGAGGGCATCGAGCACGGTCTCGGAGTCGATGAGGGGCACCAGCTTGTGCGCCCACTTGTAGAGGTCCATCCCGGCGTGCACACACCCCGGCTGTTCGGTGTCGACCTGGGTGGTCCGTGTCAGCAGGTCGGTGTTGCGCGGGACGGCGTCGTCGGTGAAGAAGCGGAACGCGTCGAAGTGGGTGCAGCGCAGCTCCGCCGACTCCACCACCGCGTCGGTGCCCTCGTCGCCGAGTCGTAGCGGGGCGAGGTGACGCCGTGTGGCGGGTGAGCGGTAGACCATCGCCCACTCGTGCAGGCCGAAGCAGTTCAGCCGCGGAGCGCGTGACTCGGTGGCGCTCAACAATCCGTGGACGAACTCCACAGTGGGCAACCGCTCGGTCCGTCGACCCGGGTCGACGGTGACGTGACCGTCGTCGGTGGTGCGGTAGTGCGCCCAGTCGCGGTGGGGCGGGTCCCCCTTCAGCGCGACGCCGTATCCGGGATGCCACCGGCGCAGATGTGCGGGCTTGTGGCTGTAGTAGCGAAAAAGAAAGTGCCACACCGGATGGCCCGATCCCGACGGTGTCCGCTGCGGGTGTGCGGCGAGCAGAGCCTCGACCCGTGCGGCGTGCGCCGTCGACCGCGCCGACCAGTCGTCCACGGCGAGCGCGGCGGGGGTCGGGCGGGTGACGGTCACACCCGGTGGGTCTCGTCGCGCACCGTGCCGACGAACTCCTCCACGAGATCCTCGAGCGCGACGACCCCTGTGGTGCGGCCGTTGCCATCGACGACCGCACCGAGGTGGGCACTGGTACGGCGCAGGTGGGCGGTGGCCTCGTCGAGTGAGGTGTCGCCGGAGATCACCGGCAGCGGGCGGATCTTGTCGACGCCGATCACCGATTCCTGGCCCACCCGGTCGTCGAGGATCTCGTCGAGCACGTCCTTGAGGTGCAGGTAGCCGGTGTAGACACCGTCGACGCCTCGCACCGGGAACCGTGAGAACCCGGTGTCGGAGACCGCCTTCTCGATCGAACCGAGGGTGGGTCCGGACCGGCCGGTCCCCGCCTCGACGGTCACCTGCACGCTGCGGAGTTCGTCGAGACCGATCGCCACCTCCGACACCGTGCGGCCGGTGGTGCGCAGGGCCCGGGTCAGACGGTCGTGCTCCTCGGCGTCGATGAGCCCCTCCTCCCGGGACTCGCCGATCATCTCGGCGAGCTCGCCGGCCGACACCGTCGCGTCGAGTTCGTCCTTGGGTTCGACACGCATCGCGCGCAGTGACAGGTTCGCGGCGAGGTTGTAGAACGCGATGAGCGGTCGCGCGATCTTGATGAACGCGAGGTGCGCGGGCACGAGCAGCATCGCCGAGCGCTCCGGACCGGCGAGCGCGATGTTCTTCGGCACCATCTCGCCGAGCAGGATGTGCAGGATCACCACGAGGATCAGCGCGATGGTGAACCCGATCGGGTGCAGGAACGCGTCGGGCACCCCGGCGAGCTCCATCGGCTTCTCGATGAGGTGCGCGACGGCGGGTTCGCCCACACGACCGAGCAGGATCGAGCAGATGGTGATGCCCAACTGGGCGGCGGCGAGCATCAGCGACAGCCCCTGACCCGCACGGATCACCGTCGTCGCGCGGCGCTTGCCCTGATCGGCCAGCGCCTCGAGTCGGTCGCGGCGTGCGGAGATCAGCGAGAACTCGGCACCGACGAAGAACGCGTTGCCCGCGAGCAACGCGATGGCGAACAGCACACCGAGGATGTCGTTCACGACTGGACCTGCCCGGCGTCGGGGGTGGGGGTGAGGGACACGACGTCGATGCGTCGCCCGTCCATGCGGACGACGCGTGCGCGCCACCGCGGCGCGACCGGCATCGGGTCACCGCCGGTGTCCTCGTCGTCGGCGCTGTCGCGCTCGGGTAGGTCGACCTCGTCGCCCTCCGCGGCGAGACGACCCAGGGTCTGCATCACCAGACCGCCCAGGGTGTCGTAGTCGCCCTCCGGCGCGCGGTAACCGGTCGCCTCGGCGAGTTCGTCGATCCGCAGCAGCCCCGCGCACGTGTAGCCGGTGCCGTCCGGGGCGACATCGGCCTGTTCGTCGTCGTGTTCGTCGGTGACGTCGCCGACGATCTCCTCGATGAGATCCTCGGTGGTCACGATCCCGGCGGTACCGCCGTATTCGTCGACGACGATGGCGACCTGGAGGCCGTCGGCGCGGATACGGCCCATGAGGGCGTCGCCGTCGAGACTGGCCGGCACCACCGGTACCGCGCGCGCCAGCACCCCGAGGGTGGTGGTCTCGCGATCGGCGAGCGGGACCGTGAACGCCTGCTTGATGTGGACGAAGCCGCGGATGTTGTCGAGATCGCCCTCGACGACGATCGGGAACCGGGAGAACCCCGTCTCCGACGCCGCGACGATGAGGTCGCGAACATTGGCGTCCTGATCGAGGGCGTCGACGGTGACCCGGGGGGTCATCAGTTCCTCCGCGGTGCGCTCGCCGAACTGCAACGATCGGCTGACCAGCAGCGCGGTGCCCTTGTCGAGTGCGCCCTCGCGGGCGGAGTTGCGGACCAGCGACCCGAGTTCCTGCGGCGACCGTGCCGATCGCAGTTCCTCTGCGGGTTCGATGCCCAACCGGCGCACCAGCATGTTCGCGCTGCCGTTGAGCCCGTTGATGGCCCACCGGAAGGTCGTCGAGAACGCGGTCATCGGGCCTGCGGTGCCGCGCGCGGTGGGCAACGGTCGCGCGATGGCGTAGTTCTTCGGGATCAGCTCTCCGAGGATCATCGACAGTGACGTCGCGATGACCAGCGCCAGCACGATCGAGACGATGGAGCTCACCTCGTCGGACGCGCCGACGGCGTCGAGCGCGGGGGAGAACAGTTGCGCGAGAACCGGTTCGGCGATATAGCCGGTCACCAGGGTCGTGATGGTGATGCCGAGCTGTGCACCGGACAGCTGGAACGACAGGGTGCGGTGAGCGCGGGCGACCTGTCGGGCGCGTCGGTCGTCACGCCGACGGAGGTCGGATTCGACCGCCGAACGTTCGAGGGCGGTCAGGGAGAACTCGGCCGCGACGAACAGTGCGGTGCCCAGGGTGAGGGCGATGAAACCGAGGAGGCTCCCGATGAGGATCAGTGCCTGCACGAGCAGTTGTCCTCCATGAGCGCCGGTGGGTGGGGTCGACCGGGCGCAGATCGATGCGATGTCTGCTCGTCATCGTATCCGGTGACCGCGCTCACAGGGCAGACGAGCGGGGGCTCACCATCCGCTCGGCAGTGGCCGTCCCTCGGCGAAGCCCGCCGCCGACTGCACGCCGAGCACCACCTTCTCGTGTAGTTCGTCGAGCGTCCGCGCACCCACGTAGGTGGCGGTGCTGCGCACGCCCGAGCAGATGTGATCGATGAGATCCTCCACGCCGGGGCGTTGCGGATCGACGAGGATCCGCGAGCTCGAGATCCCCTCCTCGAACAGTCCCTTGCGGGCGCGGTCGAAGGCACTGTCGGTGGCGGTGCGTGCAGCGACCGCACGTTTGGACGCCATGCCGAAGCTCTCCTTGAACGGGCGGCCGGACGGATCGTGCTGGAGGTCGCCGGGGGACTCGAAGGTACCCGCGAACCACGAACCGATCATCACGTTCGACGCTCCCGCAGCGATCGCGAGCGCGACGTCACGCGGGTGTCGGACGCCGCCGTCGGCCCACACGTGCGCGCCGCGTGCGCGCGCCACCGCGGCACACTCGGCGACGGCGGAGAACTGCGGTCGGCCGACGCCGGTCATCATCCGGGTGGTGCACATGGCGCCCGGTCCGACGCCGACCTTCACGATCGTGGCCCCCGCGTCGAGCAGATCGGTGGTGCCCTGACCCGACACCACGTTGCCCGCGGCCAACGGCACCCCGAGAGCGGCCTCGGAGATGGCCCTGACCGCGGCGATCATCTTCTCCTGGTGACCATGCGCGGTGTCGACGACGAGGACATCCGCGCCGGCGACGACGAGCGCCTTCGCCTTGCCCACGACGTCGCCGTTGATCCCGACCGCCGCGGCCACCCGCAGGCGACCGTGGGTGTCGGTGTTCGGCCGGTAGATGCCGGTGCGCAGGGCCCCGGTACGGGTGAGGACCCCGGTGAGCTCGCCGTCGGCCCCGGTGAGGATCGCGAGACCGAGGTGGTGATCGGTGAGCGCGTCGAACACCGCGCGCGGATCGGAGTCGACGGGCATCGACACCACCGTCGTGTCGAGCACCTCACGCAGGCGCGCGAAGCGGTCGACACCGGCGCACGCGGACTCGGTGACGACGCCCAGCGGCCGCCGGTTCTCGTCGAGCACGATGACCGCGCCGTGTGAACGCTTCGGCAGCAACGCCATCGCGTCCGACACCGAGTCGTCCGGACCCAGGGTGACCGGGGTGTCGGCCACGAGGTGGCGACTCTTGACGGCCGCGATCGATTCGGCGGCGGCCTCGGCGGGCAGATCCTGTGGCAGCACGACCACCCCGCCGCGGCGGGCGACCGTCTCGGCCATCCGCTTGCCCGCGACTGCGGTCATGTTCGCCACGACGATGGGGATCGTCGTGCCGGTGCCGTCGCGGCTGGTCAAATCCACGTCGAAACGCGAGGCGACATCACTGCGGCCGGGCACGACGAAGACGTCGTCGTAGGTGAGATCGGTGGTCGGGGTCTGTCCGTCGAGAAACCTCAAGAGATCAGGCCTCGACCTCGGACCGGTCCTCGCTCCACAGAGTGTGGAACGTGCCCTCCTTGTCGACGCGCTGGTAGGTGTGGGCGCCGAAGAAGTCGCGCAGACCCTGGGTGAGCGCGGCCGGGAGGCGGTCGGCGCGCAGGGCGTCGTAGTACGAGAGCGACGATGCGAACGCCGGGACCGGGATGCCCATCTGGGTGGCGGTCACCACCACGCGACGCCAGCTGTCGACGGCCTTCTCGACGGCGTCGCGGAAGTAGGGAGCGAGCAGCAGGCTCGGCAGGTCCGCGTTCTCGTCGTAGGCCTCGACGATGCGGTTGAGGAACTGCGCCCGGATGATGCACCCGCCACGCCAGATGGTGGCCATCGCGCCGGGGTGCAGATCCCAGTCGTATTCCTTGCTGCCCGCGGCGATCTGGTCGAATCCCTGCGCGTACGCGACGACCTTCGACGCGTAGAGCGCCGAACGGATGTCGTCGATGAACTGGTCGGTGTCGCTGGGGGCTTCACCGAGCGTGCCGGACTCCAGGCCGTTGGCGGCCTTGCGCTGGTCGAGCGCGCTCGACAGGGCGCGGGAGAACACGGCCTCGCCGATGCCCGTCGTCGGGACGCCGAGATCGAGCGCGGACTTCACCGTCCAGCGACCGGTGCCTTTCTGGCCGGCGGCATCGACGATGACGTCGACGAGCGGCTTGCCGGTGTCGGCGTCGGTCTGTGACAGGACCTCGGCGGTGATCTCGATGAGGTAGCTCTCGAGGTCGCTGGAGTTCCACTCGCGGAACACGTCGGCGATCTTGTCGACAGGCAGGTCGAGGGCCTTGCGGAGCAGGTCGTAGGCCTCGCCGATGAGCTGCATGTCGGCGTACTCGATGCCGTTGTGCACCATCTTCACGAAGTGGCCCGACCCGTCGGGGCCGATGTGGGTGCAACACGGTGTTCCGTCGACGTGGGCGGAGATCGACTCCAGCAGCGGTCCGAGCGACTCGTAGGCCTCCTTCGGGCCGCCGGGCATGATCGACGGACCCTCGAGCGCGCCGACCTCACCCCCGGAGATGCCCGCGCCGACGAAGTTCAGGCCGCGGTCACTCATCTCCTTCTCGCGCCGGATGGTGTCTGTGTACAGGGAGTTGCCGCCGTCGATGATGACGTCGCCCTCCTCCATGGCGTCGGCGAGCTCGCCGATCACCGCGTCGGTGGCGTCGCCCGCCTTCACCATGATCAGCACGCGGCGCGGCTTTTCCAACGCGGCGATGAACTCCTCGATGGTCTCGGTCCGGACGAAATCGCCCTCGGAACCGTGCTTCTCGATGAGGGCGTCGGTCTTGGCGATGCTCCGATTGTGCAGCGCGACCGTGTGCCCGTGACGAGCGAAGTTGCGGGCGATGTTGGAGCCCATGACGGCCAGACCGGTGACACCGATCTGTGCGCGTGCAGTGCCCGAGGAGGTGTCAGCCGATGTGCTCTGTGTCATGTGACCCAGCCTATTCCGTCGCGCCGGGCAGACGCGTCGCGAGGGTCAGGCCGTGAGCAGTCGACTGAGCTCGGTGAGCCACGGGATGGCCACCGCGAGGGTGGGCAGCACCAGGATCCCGACCGCGCACACATAGGCGGCCAGCGCGGCGGCGCGAGCGGGTTCGTCGTGGGTGAGGCGTCGCACGCGGGTCAGGGTGGTGGGACCACCGACGGCCAGCGCTCCGCGCGGGGCGACGGAGTCGGCGCACGCCACCAGGGCCCGGCCCAGCGGGGTGGGACCGGTGGCGCGCACGGCGTGGTCGTCGGCGAGGACCTCGACCAGCAGTTGGACGGCACCGAGTGCGGATCTGCTGCGGATGAAG
This sequence comes from Williamsia sp. M5A3_1d, assembly GCF_053345315.1. NCBI lineage: Bacteria > Bacillati > Actinomycetota > Actinomycetes > Mycobacteriales > Nocardiaceae > Williamsia > Williamsia sp. M5A3_1d. The sequence continues at coordinate 666,113 of NZ_JBKEZX010000004.1, read as the reverse complement.
CGGGGGAACGCGGCGTGGACGGCGATGAAGGCCTCGAGGATCAGGTCGTGCCGGGCGCGCAGGTGCGCGCGCTCGTGGGTGATGACGGCCTCAAGTTCGTCGGGCTTGAGGCGCGCGATCACACCTTCGCTGAGCACGACGCGCTGTCGCAGTCCGGGCAGGCAGTAGGCGATGGGTTGTTCGACCTCGAGCATGCGGACGTCGCGCGCCAGCAGTCGCCGATCGCAGCGGCTGCGGTCGACACAGTCGAGCAGGTCGATCAGCTGTCGATGCGCCGAACGGCGCGCTCGGGTGCGCACCCCCACCCGCACGATGGTGTACATCAGGCGCGCGCCGATGACGAGGGTGAGGACGAAGACGCCCACGTAGACGAGCCACAGGGTGATGCCGAGCGAGTCGATCTCGTCGAGTGGGTTGGTGGTCGGGCGCCCGTCGGGTCCGACCACCAGCAGGTTGGATGCGATGGCGAGTCCACAGCTGAAGGCCGAGAGCACGGCGGCCAGGGCCACGGCCTGCCACAGGGTCATCGCCGCCCGGGGGGCGCGCAGAGTCCACCGTGCCCGGGAGAGGATCTCGGCGACCGGCCCCGTGAGGATCAGGGCGAAGAGCCCGAATACCAAGGCGGTCATCAGTGAGTCCTACGGGTGGCGGTGCGCGGCGGGTGACACCGCGATTCTACCCGGGAGAGCAGGTCTTCCAGGCACACATGCGCCGGACCGATCAGCGGGTTCCGGAGTCGGGACGGGCGGCCTCGAGCTCGTCGAGTGCGCGTCGCAGCGCGTCGGCCTCGTCGGCGCCGACGCGTCCCACGAAGGAGACCAGGGCGGCGTGCCGCGACGTCGATTCGTCGGCCTCACTGAGCGCGTCGACCATCAGGCTCGCGACGAGATGCTCACGCGGGTGGGTGGGGGAGTACTGGTGGGCGCGGTCGTCGCGGATCTGCGTGACCAGGTTCTTCTTCGCCAACCTCTGCAGTACGGTCATGACGGTGGTGTAGGCCAGCTCACGGTCACGCGACAACGCCGCATGAACCTGTCGCACCGTCTGCGGGCGGTCGCTGGACCAGAGATTGTCCATGACCGCGCGTTCCAGATCACCCAAACCGCTCATCCTCCAGAGTTTACCGATGTACGGGGTGCGGGGCGTCACCGCAGGCCCCGCGATCGCGATACTGGCCACGGCGACCAGTTTGTGCATCCACCTTGACGGATTGAATAAGGGTAGCCTATCTTAAATCCAACGTCGGACCGCGCGAGCGTCCTGAGGGCTGCAGAGACCCCCGGTCCACGCCACGGCAGGCCTCACACCCCCGGGTGTGGGGCCTGTCGGTTTTCTCCCCCGATCTCGTCTCGCGGTCGTGGCATAGGGTCACGTCATCCGACCCCCGAAGGAGTTCCCGTGGCAGACGAACTGTCGATGACCGACATGGTGAGCAGCGGACTCGATGCCACCCTCGGCTTCGATTACTCGACGATCAGCGGCGATGGTTCCGTCGCGAGCTTCGAGGCGGGCGCCGTCCACCACCAGCCGTACGGGATCGTCCACGGGGGCACCTACTGCGCGCTCGTCGAGTCGCTGGCGTCGGTGTCGGCGGCGACGTGGTTGCAGGACAAAGGTTTGCCCGCGAGCGTCGTGGGGGTCAACAACTCGACCGACTTCCTCAAGGCAGTGCGCACCGGCACGGTGACCGGTCGAGCGGTGCCGATCCACCGCGGACGTTCGCAGCAGCTGTGGCAGGTCGACATCACCGATGCCGACGACCGGTTGGTCGCCCAGGGGCGCGTCCGCCTGCAGAATCTCGACAACCGACCGTCCTGAGCACCCCGAGATGACCGGCCTGGCCGATCGTGTCGGCGAGCGGATGGACACGATCCTCGACACCGTCGACGCACGACTCGACGCCATGTACCCCGACGTCCGGGCCGGTGAACAACCCGTGCACACCGTGTACGTCGGCGCCGACGTCGTGGGCCACGACACCGTCGCGCAGTGGGCGACCGAGGCACTGTCGGTCGCCGACGCGAACCGACCTGTGCTCGTGGGACTCTCCTCGGACGCCGCGGTCGATGCCGTGATCGCGCGCCTGCGCCGCGCAGCCGTCGACGACCTGCGCATCGACCTCGAGGACGGGTACGGGAACCGACCCGACGACGTCGAGGACGCCCACGCCCGCGCAGCGGGCGAGGTCCTCGCCCACTGGTCGCGCACCGGCACCGGGCCCCGGTTGTCCTCAGGGGTGCGCTGCAAGGGACTCGGACCGGCCGAACGCCGCCGCGGGCTGCGCAGCATGGAGGCCGTCCTCGACGGCGCCGGCGGTGTGCCCGACGGTTTCGTGTTCACCGTGCCGAAGCTGCGCGCGGTCGAACAGGTCGACGCCGTCGTCGCGCTGTGCGAGGAGATCGAACATGCCCACGGACTCGACGCGAACACCGTCCGGTTCGAGCTGCAGATCGAGAGCCCGCAGGCGGTGATCGGCTTCGACGGCACCGCCACGGTGGCCGCCGCCATCCACCGCTCGGGTCCTCGACTGAGCGGATTGCACTACGGCACCTACGATTACAGCGCCGCGATGGGCATCGTGTCGGCGCATCAATCGCTCGAACACCCTGTTGCCGACCACGCCAAGGCGGTCATGCTCGCCGCCGCGGCGCAGACCGGGGTCTGGGTCAGCGATGGATCGACACAGGTCGTGCCGACCGGCGACCCCGAACGGGTCGCCTCGGCCCTACGACGCCACCACCGGCTGGTGCGGCGTTCGCTCGAACGGGGCATCTACCAGGGCTGGGACATGCACCCGGGACATCTGGTGACCCGGTGGCTGGCCGTACAGACGTTCTTCGCCGAGGCGATGCCCGCAGCCGTCGAGCGTCTCGGGAACCACCTCGAGCGCCTTGTCGGGGACAGCGACACGGATGCCGTCTCCGACGGTGACACCGGTGCCGTCTCCGACAGCGGGGTGCTCGACGAGCCGGCCACCGCGCGGGCGATGGCCACCGTGGTGGCGCGCGGATGGGCGTGCGGCGCCTTCACCCACGACGACGTCGCGGCACGCGCCCCCGTGGTCACCCCGGTCCGAGTGGCCGCCCTGGCCGCGGGCCGCCGACCGGTCTGAGGGCTCGGTCGTCGCCGCGCCAGCCCGCGGGTCGCGTGGCACTATGAGGGCTCCCCGGCCGGTGGGATCGGATCTGCCGGGAGGGAACCGACGTCGGTGAGGAGGGCACGTGCGCCTGTCGCTGCACGAGCAGGAACGGCTGATGATCTCCTACGCAGCCGAATTGGCGCGTCGTCGTCAGGGACGGGGACTGCTCCTGAACCATCCCGAGTCGATCGCGGTCATCACCGACCACGTCCTCGAGGGAGCGCGGGACGGCCGCTCGGTCGCCGAACTCATGGCAACGGGCCGCGAGGTCCTCACCCGCGAACAGGTGATGGTCGGCGTACCCGAGATGCTCCACGACGTGCAGGTGGAGGCCACGTTCCCGGACGGGACGAAGCTCGTCACCGTCCACGACCCGATCTCATGACCGCGCAGGCGGCCGCGGGCGGCGGCATCGTCCCCGGCGAGATCCTCTGCGACGAGGGCGAGATCGAGATCAACGCGGGCGCGCCGATCACGCAGGTCGTCGTCGTCAACACCGGCGACCGACCGGTACAGGTCGGCAGCCACTTCCACTTCGCACAGTGCAATCCGGCGTTGTCGTTCCCGCGGGAGCAGGCGCACGGCAGGCGTCTCGACATTCCGGCGGGGACGGCGGTCCGTTTCGAACCGGGTATCGAGATGACCGTCGACCTCATCCCGCTCGGCGGGGCCCGGGTGGTCCCCGGCCTCTCCCTCGACCCGCCGGGAAGGTTGGACTGACATGGCCTCACTGCCCAGATCCCGATACGCAGAACTGTTCGGTCCCACCGTCGGCGACCGGATCCGTCTGGCCGACACCGATCTGTTGATCGAGGTGACCGAGGACCGTTGTGGCGGGCCGGGTCTCGCCGGCGAGGAGGCGGTGTTCGGAGGCGGCAAGGTCATCCGGGAGTCGATGGGACAGTCGAGGGCGACCCGAGCCGAGGGCAGCCCCGACACCGTCATCACCGGGGTGGTCGTTCTCGATCACTGGGGGATCATCAAGGCGGACCTGGGGATCCGGGATGGACGCATCGTCGCGCTCGGCAAGGCGGGCAACCCCGACACCATGGACGGGATCCACCCGCAGCTCGTCATCGGCCCGTCCACCGAGATCATCGCGGGCAACGGCAAGATCGTCACGGCCGGTGGGATCGACTGCCACGTCCACTTCATCGCCCCGCAGATCATGGAGGAGGCGCTGGGCAACGGGGTCACGACCCTGGTCGGTGGCGGCACCGGGCCCGCCGAGGGCAGCAAGGCCACCACGGTCACCCCGGGCGCCTGGCATCTCGCGTCGATGATGGCCGCGACCGACCACTGGCCACTGAACATCGCGCTGCTGGGCAAGGGCAACACCGTCGGCGTCGAGTCAATGCGCGAGCAGATCCTGGCCGGTGCATCCGGGTTCAAGGTGCACGAGGACTGGGGGAGCACCCCCGCGGCGATCGATGCGAGCCTCCGGGTGGCCGACGAGTTCGGCGTCCAGGTGGCCCTGCATTCCGACACCCTCAACGAGGCCGGTTTCGTCGAGCAGACGATCGGCGCGATCGGCGGGCGCGGCATCCACGCCTACCACACCGAGGGCGCGGGCGGCGGTCACGCACCCGACATCATCACCGTCGCAAGCCTTCCCAACGTCCTGCCCAGTTCCACCAACCCGACCCGCCCGCACACCGTCAACACCCTCGACGAGCACCTCGACATGCTGATGGTCTGCCACCACCTGAATCCGAGCGTGCCCGAGGACCTCGCCTTCGCCGAGAGCCGGATCCGGCCTTCGACCATCGCCGCCGAGGACTTGCTGCACGACATCGGCGCGATCTCGATGATCGGCTCCGACGCCCAGGCCATGGGGCGTGTGGGAGAGGTCGTGCTGCGCACCTGGCAGACCGCGCACGTGATGAAGTCGCGGCGGGGTTCGCTGGCCGGTGACTCCCGTGCCGACAACAACCGTGCCCGCCGCTACGTCGCGAAGTACACGATCTGTCCCGCGGTCGCCCATGGCCTCGACCACGAGATCGGCTCGATCGAGGTCGGCAAGCTCGCCGATCTCGTGCTGTGGGAGCCGGCGTTCTTCGGCATCAGGCCACACGTGGTGGTCAAGGGGGGCGCGATCGCCTGGGCGGCGATGGGTGACGCGAACGCATCGATCCCGACCCCGCAGCCGGTGTTGCCGCGTCCGATGTTCGGTGCCTCCGCGCCGGTCGCGGCCGACACCTCGCTCACCTTCGTGACCCAGCAGGCCCTTGACGACGGTCTTGCCGATCGCCTCGGGGTTCGACGGCGGTTGGCGCCGGTCGGCAACGTGCGCGCGGTGGGCAAGGCCGACATGCCGCTCAACGACGCCACCCCCGACATCGTCGTCGATCCCGACACCTTCACCGTCCGCATCGACGGCGAGGTGTGGGAGGAGCAGCCGGCGACCTCGCTGCCGATGGCCCAGCGCTACTTCCTGTTCTGATGACCGCCCCGATGCCGTTGGCGATGATGCTGACCCTCGCTGATTCCCGCCTGCCCGTCGGCGGACACGTCCACTCCGCGGGCGTCGAGCAGGCGGTGGCCGACCGCCTCGTGACCGACGTCGCGAGCCTGCGCAGCCACCTCGAACATCGTGTCCGCACCGGGGGACTCGTCGCCGCATCGATCGCCGCGGCGGTGGCCGATGAGCGGATCGACGAGATCGACGCCCAACACGAGACCGACGCCCGGACACCGTCGGCCGCGGCGCGGACCGCCTCGGTGACGCAGGGACGTGGCATGCTGCGCCTGGCGCGTCGCCGGTGGCCCGGCCACGATTTCACCGCGCATGTCGGTCGCACGCATCTACCGGTGATCTCGGGGACGGTCGGGCGGTTGTGCGGTCTCGATGCACGGCAGACCGCGTTGGTGTCGCTGTACACCGCGATGACCGGGTCGGCGACCGCCGGACAACGTCTGCTGGCGCTCGACCCCGCCGACGTCGCGATGATCACCATGGATCTGGCCGGGGTGTGCGAGGACACCGCCGACCTCGCCGCACACCATCTCGCCGACCTGTCCGATCCCGTCTTCGACGTTCTCGCCGAACGTCACGAACGACGCGACATGCCCCTGTTCGCTTCCTGATCCACCCGAGAGGACCACGCCATGCCCCCGCATCTGATCGACGGCGAACCCCACACCCATCACGACCGCCCGCGCCGCGTGCGCGTCCCCGGTGAGGCCCTGCGGATCGGGATCGGTGGGCCTGTCGGATCGGGCAAGACCGCGCTCGTGGCGGCGCTGTGTCGGCAACTGCGTTCCGAACTCTCGGTCGCCGTGCTCACCAACGACATCTACACCACCGAGGACGCGGACTTCCTGCGCCGTCACGCGGTCCTGCCCGACGAACGGATCACCGCGGTGCAGACCGGTGGCTGTCCGCACACAGCGATCCGCGACGACATCACCGCCAACCTCGACGCGATCGACGACCTGGTGGCGGCCAACCCGCCACTGGACCTGATCCTGGTCGAATCGGGCGGGGACAACCTGACCGCGACGTTCTCCACGGGACTGATCGACGTACAGATCTTCGTCATCGACGTCGCCGGCGGCGACAAGGTGCCACGCAAAGGCGGTCCCGGCGTCACGTTCTCGGACCTGTTGGTCGTCAACAAGACCGATCTGGCGCCGCTGGTCGGCGCGGACCTCGACGTGATGGCCGGAGACGCCGCACGTGTCCGTGAGGGCCGCCCCACCGCTCTGATCTCCCTGACCGACGATCCGGCTGCGAGCGACGTCCTCGCGTGGGTCCGCACCCAGCTCGCCGAGGTGGCCGGCGTCGCGACCTGATGCACACCGACGTGCGCATCATCGCCCGCAGGGGACGCACCCCGTTGATCCGCGCCACGGGTGGACTCGCCGTTCGGCAGACCGGCCCCGACCGGGTGCACCTCATCTCGACGGCGGCGACGCCGTTGGGTGGCGATCGCATCGCCATCGGCGTCGAAGTGCAGGCCGGCGCGCGCCTGCACCTGCACACCGTCGCGGCCACCATCGCGTTGCCGTCGCGCGACGACACCGTCTCCGATGCGGAGTGGACTCTCGAGGTCGCCGACGACGCCGAACTGGTGGTGGACCCGTTGCCGACGATCGTCGCCGCCGACGCCGACCACCGCACCCGGACAGTCGTGCGCGCGGCGTCGACGGCGTCGGTGACGATCGGGGAGACCGTGCAGATCGGACGGCACATCGAGGGCGCCGGCCGGTGGTCGGGCCGGTTGCACGTCGACATCGGCGGTGCCGCGGCGCTGCGCCACCGACTCGAACTCGACCGGTCGCGGCCCGCACTGATCAGCCGGTTCGTCTACCCCGACCCGCGGCCGTCAGCGGTGTCGGCGACCGCGGTCGCCGCACGACTGGATCTGCGCTGCGGCGGTTCACTCACCACCGTGGTGTCGGCATCGCTCACCGACGCGACCACGGCGCTGACCGATCTGGCGCTGACCGATCTCTAGCCGGCGTCGGCACGCTCCTTGCGGACCACCTCGGGATCGGCCACGTTCTTCTCCGCCTCGGCCTGCGCGTCGGTCGTGCCCTCGGGCCCCGGACCGTCGCTGTCGGGTGTGGACGTCGCGGCCGGGGGAGTCGGTGACTCGGCGGCGGGGATACCCGACGGCTCGTCGACCTTGTTCTCGGCTTCCAGATGGTGCAGGTGGTCCATCGCGGTGCGCGCATACACCTGCTGCTCGGTGACGGTGAGCTGCGACCGGTTGCGCGTGGTGAACGACACCGCCCAGTCGATGATGGTGCTCAGGCGACTGCGGAACCCGACGATGTAGACCAGGTGCAGGGCGAGCCAGCCCAGCCAGGCGAAGAAGCCCTCGGTCTCGAATCGCTTCGAGGTGAAGGGGATCGGCACGCTCATCACGGCACTGAACCGTGACACCGTCGCCATCGACCCCTTGTCGTGGTACTTGAAGGGCGTGCGGTCTTCGGGCTTCTGCCCGTCCAGACCGGCCTTGATCGCGTCGGCTGCGTACCGCCCGCCCTGGATGGCGCCCTGCGCCATGCCGGGGACGTCGTCGATGGACATCATGTCGCCGACGACGAACACGTTGGGGTGTCCCGGGATCGACAGGTCGGGCTGCACCTTCACGCGACCGGCGCGGTCGAGTTCGACACCGCTCTGCTCGGCGAGCTGCTTGCCGAGGGGACTCGCCGCGACGCCGGCCGACCACACCTTGCACTGCGACTCGATGCGACGGGTGGTGCCGTCCTTGTCCTTGACGGTGAGCCCGTTGTAGTCGAGATCGACGACCATGGCGTTGAGCTGGATCTCGACACCCATGCCCTCGAGGCGTTTGGCCGCCTTGAGACCCAGCTTCTCGCCCATGGGCGGCAGGACGGCGGGCGCGGCGTCGAGGAGGATCACCCGCGCGCTCGTGGGGTCGATGTTGCGGAACGTGTCCTTGAGGGTCTTGTCCGACATCTCCGCGATCTGACCGGCGAGTTCGACACCGGTCGGACCGGCGCCGACCACGACGAAGGTGAGCAGACGGGCCCGTTCCTCCGGGTCCTGCGACAGTTCGGCCTGCTCGAAGGCGCCGAGGATGCGGCCGCGCAGCTCGAGCGCGTCGTCGATGGTCTTCATGCCGGGGGCGAATTCGGCGAACTGGTCGTTGCCGAAGTACGACTGCGCCGCGCCGGCGGCGACGATGAGGCTGTCGAACGGCGTCTCGGTGAGGCGGGTCAGCAGTCGGGAGGTGACGACCTTGCGTTCGAGGTCGATCGACTCGACGTCACCGAGCAGGACCTGCGCGTTGTCCTGGTTGCGCAGGATGACGCGGGTGGCGGGGGCGATCTCACCCTCGGACACGATGCCGGTGGCGACCTGGTAGAGCATCGGCTGGAAGAGGTGGTGGGTGGTGCGGGCGATCAGGGTGACGTCGACATCGGCCTTGCGCAGGCGCTGTGTGCCGAACAGGCCGCCGAATCCCGAGCCGATCACCACGACGCGGTGTGGGTGTCGTCCATCCGTCGTAGCGCTCATGGGCTTCTCCTGTCAGTCGACGTGCGGTGGGGCTGCCGCAAACGATGGTCACGCGTGGGCTCGACCGAGTTGGGGGAGATACGACCGATCGGGTCGGTCTCCGCGACCGTGCTCGACGCCAACGGTAGTCAATCCGTCCGACTCGCACGCGACAAGGTTCACAGGACCGCCTCGACACCGGTGAGTGGTTCCGGGCGACACGGGGCGGTCAGGAGAGCGTGACCTGCGACCGACGGGCGCGGTAGGCGGCCACGCTGGCGCGATTGCCGCAGTTGCGCTCGGCGCAGAAACGCCGGGAACGGTTGCGGGACATGTCGATCAGCACACACTCGCAGTCCTCGGCGGCGCAGATCCGTAGGCGGCCGAACTCGTCGGCGCGGATGAGGTCGACGAACGCCATGGCCGTCTCGGCCCCGATCCGGTCGGCGAGCGGGTCATCGGAGTCGGTGACGTGGATGTGCCAGTCGGTCGTGTCGTGTCTCGTGATGAACGGTCGGGCGCCCGATTCGCGCAGTATGCGGTTGACCTCCTCGGCGGCGGCGTCCCGATCGAGATCCCAGAAACGGGCGAGTCGGTCGCGCAGGGCTCTCACCGCTCGCAGTTCGTCGTCGTCGCCGTCGTGGCGGCCGGTGTAGCCGTGCGTGGCGAGGAAGTCGCGGAGCGCATCGGCCGTGGCCAGCGTGTCGGTGTCGGTGCGACCGGAGTTGACCAGAGCGGTCACCGCGACCAGTGCGGGCTCGGTGTCATGAGTGAAACGCATCTTGACTCCTGACATGTTGAAGGTGTCTCCTTGTCATCAGCGTAAGCCCCCGACGCTCATGACACGCGAGGTCCGTGACCACCGGGGTCGACGGAAGACGAGGAGAGGCGGGCCGATGTCACGCACGGGTACATCGTCGACGGCGGCCGGATCGCTCACGTCCGGGGTGGCGTTGGCCGCGGTCTCGGCGGTGTCGTTCGGGATGTCGGGGCCGTTGGCCTCGGCCCTGATCGACGCCGGATGGTCGTCGACGGCGGCGACGCTGCTGCGCCTGGGGGTCGGGGCGCTGGTGCTGGTGATCCCGACCGCGGTCATCGGACGCCGCCGCCTCGCGACCATCGCCCGTGCACCCTTGTCGGTGCTCGCCTACGGCGTGATGGGTGTGGCGATGGTGCAGTTGTGCTTCTTCAACGCCGTGCGTCATCTCGACGTCGCCGTTGCGCTGCTCATCGAATACAGCGCGCCGGTGCTGGTGTTGGTCTACCGCCGCGTCGTCGGCGGGCACCGCGCCGGACGCGTCACCCTGCTCGGTGCCGCCGTCGCGATCGTGGGGTTGGTGACCGTGGTCGTCGGCGGTGTCGGTGGGTGGTCGGTCGATCCGATCGGTGTCGCCTGGGCCGGCGCCGCTGCTGTCGGACTGGCCGGGTACTTCCTCATCGCCGGTCCGAGCGTGCGCGTCGACGAGGACGGACGCAGACGCGGCGACGTCGACCCGGTCGCACTCACCTGCGGCGGGCTCGTGATCGGGTCGGCGATCGTCGCCGTGGCGGGCGCCGTCGGACTCTTGCCGATGGCGGCGAGCACCACCGACGTCACCCTCGCCGGCGGCGAACTGCCGTGGTGGACCGCCGCGATCGCGGTGGCCGTGATCTCGACCGCCGTCGCCTACGTCACCGGGATCGCGGCCGTCCGACGGCTGGGTCCCACCCTGGCGTCGTTCGTCGCGCTGATCGAGGTGATCACCTCGGCGACGGCGTCGTGGCTGCTGCTGGGACAGTCGATGTCACCGACTCAGATGGCCGGCGCCGTGGTGATGCTGTGCGGGATCGTGACCGTCCGCCGTGGTACCGATCGCGACGAGACCACCCGCGGTGCTCAGGCCGTCAGCCCGGTCGTCGACCCGACGATGTCCCACGCGAAACGTGCGCTCTCCCAGTCAGATCGGCGCAACTCGTATTCGACCTCACCGCGTTCGTAACCGTCAGCCCTGGAGTCGTCGCCGAGATGTAAAGCCGTCAAACGCATCCCGAGCTTCTCCATCACCCGCCGCGATGCGGAGTTCACCGCCATCGTGCTCGCGAAGACCCGACCGGTGTCGGGGGCGTCGAACGCGACGCCCATCAGGGTCTGCGCCCCCTCGGTCGCCAGACCTCGTCCCCATACCGCCCGCCGCAGACGATAGGTCAGTTCCAGTTCGGGTTGGGTGCCGTGCCGTGGCGCCCGCAGCGAGAACCACCCTACGAACTCGCCGGTCGACCGATCGAGCGCCGTCCACATCCCACCGCCACGACGCGACGACATCTCGGCCACCGCACGGGGCAACACCCAGTCCTCGATCACCGCACGAGGGGTGGGGACACCTCCGGACACGTAACGCATCACCGCCGGATCACTGTCGAGTTCCACCAGTGCCGACACGTCGCCCGCGCCGACGGGCCGCAGGATCAGTTGGGGCGTCTCGACGATCAACGCACTCCTCGTTCTCCGCGGCCCGTGTGGTCACCCGATCGGGCGTGACCACCGGCCGCCGGCCGGGCGAGTGCCCATGCCCGGCACCCGAAGTGCGCTCATGATACGGCCTGTGTGCTCACTTTCCGCACTGATGCGCCAACGCGTCGGCGAGTCGCGGCATCCGGAACTCGTGGCCGAGGCGCTCCAGTTCGGTGGGCATCACGCGCTGGTCGGCCAACGCCAACGAATCCGCACCCGTCTCGGTCAGGAGCAGCTTCGGGGCGAACTCCGGTACGCGGAAGAACGTGGGACGGTGCAGGACCGAGCCCATCGTGGAGGTGAACTCCGCGTTCCGCACCGGCTCGGGCGACACCGCGTTGACCGGTCCGCTCACCCGTTCGTCGAGCGCCGCGCGATAGAAGACGTCGCAGACGTCCTCGAGGCCGATCCACGACAACCATTGACGCCCGTTGCCGATCGGCCCGCCGAGTCCGGCCGAGAACAGGGGTCGTAGCAACTTCAGCATGCCGCCCGCCGCGGACTGCACCACTCCGGTCCGGATGTTGCTGACCCGTAGGCCGGCGTCGCGTGCCGGGTCGCACGCGGCCTCCCAGTCGCGCACGATGTCGGCCACCACACCCGCGCCGGGCGCACTGGACTCCTCGAGGCGTTCGTCGCCGCGGCTGTCGCCGTAGATGCCGATCGCCGAACCGGCCACGAACACCGAGGGTCCGATGCCGCGGGCATGGGCCGCGGCCGCCACCGACGCCAGTGCGCGCGTGGGACCGACGCGACTGTCACGGACCGAGGCCACGTGGGAATCGGTGAAACGGCCGGCGATCGACGCCCCGGCCAGGTGGACGACGACGTCGACGCCGTCGAGCAGATCCGCCGCGGGATGCGCGGTGTCCCAGAACCGTTCGTCGGGCCCGGTGGGTTCGCGACGGACCAGCGAGATCACCCGGTGCCCGCCGGTGGTCGCCAATGCGGCCAGCGCGGTGCCGATGGTCCCCGAGACACCGGTCATCGCGAAGGTGATCGGTGTCGGCTGCAGTGCCCGGGCCCATTTCTGGGTGACGATGTCGTCGGCGAGCTGGCGATGCCGGAAATCGAACATCGACGACAGCACGAACCCGGGGACGCGGGTGTCGACCGTGTCGGTGATGCGTGTGCGGTCGTCACCGACGGCGTCGAAACGGTGGGTGTGGGTCCACGGCGTCACGAACTTCAGGGGCACCGAGGTGAGGGTGTCGACGAACTGGTGCGGCGGGTCGTATCCCGACGGCACGTGGGTCGCCCGCCACGGCAGTCCACCTGGGAGTGCGAGCACGGCCTGCCCGTCGGAGATCGACGTCGCCTCCGATCGCAGCGACATCGGGGCGAACGGCGGTGACAGCCGGTGGAAGGCGCCGGGTCGGGTGTGCCAGGCGAAGACCTCGTCGATGGTGTCGTCGACGACCGACGACCGCGTGATGCTCATACCCCGAGAGTAGGCACAGGACGCGGGGATCCTCACCCGCCGACGCCGCAGCCCGACCCGGCGACGTCCGATTGCGCTGTGAGCCGAACCGGCCTCGCCCATCCGGCACGCGGCACACAACGAATGCAGTTGGAGTCGCCGATGTGGCGATAATGATCGCGCGCCCGGCACCGACACCGGCCGCACATGATTCGAGCCCAGGATCCGAGGTGGGAGATGGTGGACGCCGCACGTCCGTCGATGCCGTCCGTGGCGGTCGTCGGATCGGGTGTCGCCGGACTGACCGCCGCCCACGTCCTGGGCCGCAGTCACACGGTGACGCTGTACGAGGCCGACGACAGGTTGGGTGGGCATGCTCACACCCATTCGGTCCCCGACGGCGACCGGACCCACCGCATTGACACCGGGTTCATCGTCCACAACACCGAGACCTACCCGCTGCTGCGACGGATGTTCACCGAACTGGGTGTGGCCACCCAGCCCACCGAGATGAGCATGAGCATCAGCGACCCCGACGGTCGCTTCCAGTACGCCGGCGGCCGCGGGATGGGCGGCATCCTGGCCCAGCCTTGGCGACTGGCCGATCCGCGTTTCCTCGGGATGCTCGTCCAGATCAAACAGTTCCACCGCGCGGCCGCCGCGTTCCTCGAGACCGCCGACGACTCCGACCTCACCACCTACGGCGAGTTCCTCTCGGGTCACCGCTTCGGTGCGTTCTTCCGCAGGCACTACGCGGTGCCGCTCGTCTCGTGCGTGTGGTCCTCGGGCGCGCAGACCTCGTTGGACTACCCCGCCCGCTATCTGTTCGCGTTCCTGCGCAACCACGGCATGCTCTCGGTCACCGGATCGCCACAGTGGTACACGGTGACCGGCGGCTCCCACGAATACGTCGACCGCATCGCCGCGGGCATCGACGACATCCGCCTGAGCACCCCGGTCGCGGAGATCGCGCGCACCGACACCGGCGTCACCGTCGTCGACACCCGCGGCGGACGTGACCGCTTCGACAAGATCGTGGTGGCGACTCACCCCGACCAGGCCCTGTCGATGCTGTCCGATCCGTCCGAGGCGGAGAAGACGCTGCTGTCGGCCTTCCATTACTCACCCAACGAGGCGGTCCTGCACACGGATTCGTCGTTGCTGCCCCGGTCGCCGCGTGCGCGCGCATCGTGGAACTACCGGACACCCGACCCCTCCGACGCGGACGAGGGCGCCGACGAACTCCCGGTGGTGACCTACTGGATGAACCGACTGCAGGACATCGACAGCGACACCGACTTCCTGGTGACGCTCAACGCGCGCCACCTCATCGACCCCGACTCGATCATCGACGTCATGGACTACGCGCATCCGGTGTACACCCGCGCCGCGGTGGCCGCGCAGTCGATGCTGCCGTCCCTGACCACCGCGACCACCGCCTTCGCCGGGGCCTATCACGGGTGGGGATTCCACGAGGACGGCTGCCGATCCGGCGTCGCCGCCGCCGAAGGACTCGGCGCCTCATGGTGACCGGGATCGCGGTGCGCCCGTGACCACCGCCCTCGACCTGCCCTCGTTGCCCGCGATCGTCGCCGGCGACGTCGCCCACCGACGTCGCGGGGCGACCGCACACCGGTTCCGTCATCGGGTGTACCAGTGGTTGATCGACCTCGACGCGCCGCCGCGTCTGCCCCGTCCATTGAGGCCCTTCGCCCGGTTCTCCGCGCGCGATCACCTCGGTGCGCTCGACACCGACGACACCCGCGCGATCAAACGCAACGTCGAGACGTACCTGCGCGCCAACGGGATCGAGCCCGCGCCCGGCTCGCGGATCCTCATGCTCGCCAACGCGCGCGTACTGGGATACGTGTTCGACCCGCTGTCGGTGTACTGGTGTCTCGACGCCGACGGAACGGTGACCTGCGTCGTCGCGGAGGTGCACAACACCTACGGCGAACGGACGGCGTATCTGCTCCACCCCGACAGCGACGGACACGCCGAGGCCGACAAGCACTTCTACGTCTCCCCGTTCAACGACGTGTCGGGCCGTTACCGGATGACCTTCCGCCTCGACGCCGACCGCATCGGGGTCACGATCATCCTCGACCGGCCCGGGATGGAACCGTTCACCGCGACGTTCACCGGCGTCCCACAGCCGGCGACGCCGCGACGGGTCGCCCGTTCGATACTGACCATGCCCCTGATGCCCCAACGGGTCTCACTGCTCATCGCCGTCCACGGGATCTGGCTGTGGGCACGACGCCTCCGCGTCGTGCCCCGCCCCCCGCACACACCACCCCAGGAGGTCTGACATGACAGGAGTCGCAGATCCGTTCGCCGTCCGCCGACCCGTGCTGAGCGGGACGTGGTTCAAGACGCCGATCACGAAACGTCTGGTCGACTACGCGATCACCAAGGCGCCGGTCGCGGTGCGCTTCCCCGACGGCACGGTGCGCGGTCACGGTGGCGAGGGCGCCCCCGAACTGGAGATCGTCCGACCCAAGGTGTTCTACGACCGACTGAGCCACAACCCGAAGATCGGGTTGGGCGAGGCGTACATGGCGGGCGACTGGCGTGCGGCCCCTGGTAGCGACCTCGGCGCCGCCCTCACCCCGTTCGCCGAACGACTCACCACGCTCATCCCGGAGCGGCTGTGGAAGATGCGTGCGGTCGTCGACAAGCGGATCCCGGAGAGTCAGCGCAACTCGATCGAGGGGTCCAAACGCAACATCGGATCGCACTACGACCTGAGCAACGAGATGTTCGCGGCGTTCCTCGACCCGACCATGTCCTACAGCTCGGCGATGTTCGACACCACCACCGACTTCGCGACCCAGGATCTCGAGACCGCGCAGTACCGCAAGATCGACTCGATCCTCGACATGGCACATGTGCGGTCGGGGAGTCGTGTGCTGGAGATCGGCAGCGGCTGGGGTGCCCTGGCGATCCGGGCGGCGCAGCGCGGCGCGCACGTCACCACGGTGACCCTGTCGGCCGAACAGCGCGAACTCGCGCTTGGGCGTATCGCCGAGGCCGGCCTGGGCGACCGCATCGACATCCGCCTCCAGGACTATCGCGACGTACGTGGCGAGTTCGACGCCATCGTCAGCGTCGAGATGATCGAGGCGGTGGGCGAGGAGTACTGGCCGACCTACTTCGGGGCGCTCGACTCGCTGCTCGCACCGGGCGGGACCGTGGCCATCCAGGCGATCCTCATGTCGCACGCGCGGATGCTCGCGACGCGACGCTCGTGGGGCTGGATCCAGAAGTACATCTTCCCCGGCGGGCTCATCCCGTCGTTGCAGGCCATCGACGACTCGCTGGCCGAGCACACCTCGCTGGTCCGCTCCGAGCGTCTCGAACTCGGGCAGCACTACGCCGAGACACTCCGGCGGTGGCGCCACCGCTTCAACGAGACCTGGACGGCGGTGTCGCACAGAGGTTTCGACGAGACGTTCCGCCGGATGTGGGAGTACTACCTCGCCTACTGCGAGGCCGGTTTCGCATCCGGATACCTCGAGGTCAGCCAGCTGCAGTTCACGCGTCGGTCCGCCTGAGAGCGGCGCCCGCACGCGCGGGGCGGTCCGTCGGTACCGGTCGATAGCATGACCGGCATGTCTGATCACGTGGTGACGGTCTCGCTGCAGCTCCGCTGGGGCGACATGGATGTGAACAACCACATCAACAACGTCGCCATCGCGCGTCTCTTCGAGGAGTCCCGTGTCCGTGCCGGCATGCGGTTGCTCATCGCATCCGGCGCGCCGCCCTCGGAGGACGGTGAACTGATCGACGGGGGACTCGTGGTGGTCCGGCAGGAGATCGAGTACCTCGCGTCGATCCCCTACAGCGGCGACGACATCACCTCACGGGTCTGGCTGAGCCGCGTGGGTACGTCCTCGTTCGATTTCGGGTGTGTGTTGACCGATCCTGTCGGCGTCGCGTTCGCGCAGGCCGAGACCACCCTGGTGTGTGTCGACCCGTCAGGACGGCCGGTCGGCCTGGGCGAGCCGGTCGCCGCGGCGATGCGCGACCGTGTCGAGCCGCCGGTCGCCCTGCGCAGCCGACGATCGTGACCGTGTGACAGCGCCGAGCCGGGCCCTCCGATGCTGACGGCGCATCGTGCCGAGCGCACCGATGTGTTGGCGGCGGCGCTGGCCGACATCCTGTCCGAACCGCTGGCCGACCCGTTCACGCCGGAGATCGTGGCCGTGCCCGCCAAGGGTGTGGAGCGATGGCTGGCGCAGACCCTTTCAGCGCGTCTGGGCACGTCGTCGGGGCACCGGTCTCCCACCGGCACAGCAGGAGACCCCGACGGCGTCGCCGCGAACATCGATTTCCGGTCGCCGGCCGAACTCACCGAGCGGGTCCTGGCCGCGGTACGGGGGCATCGCCGCCGCGACGACCCGTGGTCGGCCGCCCGGGTGCAGTGGTTGTTGATCGACGTCCTCGACAGCTGCGCCGACGATCCGTCCTGCGCGGTCCTGGCCCGCCACCTCGGTGTGGCGGGGCCGCGTCCGGACCCGTACCGCATCGGTCGGCGATGGTCGACGGCGACCGATCTCGCCCGGCTCTTCGGCACCTACGCCTCCGGGCGGCCCACCATGATCGCCGACTGGGCGGCCGGCGACGAGACCGATGGTCACGGCCGACCACTGCCCGACGACATGCGGTGGCAGGTCGTCGTGTGGCGCGAGCTGCGCGAGCGCATCGGGTCACCGAGCCCGGCCGAACGCCTGCCGTCACTGTGCGAACGCATCACCGACGAGCCCGACGCCCTCGGCCTCCCACCGCGACTGTCGTTGTTCGGCCCCACCCGTCTGACCACCGAACAGATCGGCGTGTTGCGCGCCGTCGCCGCACACCGTGACGTGCACCTGTTCCTCCCGCATCCCAGCGATCGTCTCTGGTCGTCCCCGCCGGAATCGGCCGAGGTGGTCCGACGCCGCGACCTGCCACGATCCGGCGTGTCGAATCCGTTGCTGGCCGGACTCTCCCACGAGATCCGTGAGACGCGTCTGCGCCTCGCCCCGCACCTCGACCGCGATCTGCATCACCCCGACCCGAACGGACCGGGCCCCGGCGCGGACGGCACCACCGCGCCGCGAGCCGGCGTGCTAGCTCGATTGCAACGCGCGATCCGCGACGACACCGCCCCCGCCGACATCCCCGTCGGGCCGTTCGACGACTCGATCTCGGTGCACGCCTGCCACGGTCCGGCACGACAGGTCGAGGTGATGCGCGACGTCCTCGCCAGGATCTTCTGCGAGACACCCGATCTCGAGCCGCGCGACGTCATCGTCATGTGCCCCGACATCGAGGCGTACGCGCCGCTGATCCGGGCCGCCTTCGGCCGCGACGGAAGCGGTCACCCCGCCCACGGTCTTCGCGTGCGGCTCGCCGACCGCAGCATGGCCGCGACGAACACCGTGCTCGACGCCGTGGTCGCCGTGGTGGGGCTCGCCGGGGGCCGCGCGACCTCAGGGGAGATCCTCGATCTCGCGGCGCGCGAACCGGTCCGTACCCGATTCGGCTTCGACGACGACGATCTCGAGACCATCGGGGAGTGGGTCTCCGAGGCCGGCGTGCGCTGGGGAATCGGTCCCGCACAACGGGCGGCCTTCGGCCTCGGTGGGTACGAGCAGAACACGATGTCGGCGGGCCTCGACCGGATCACCCTCGGCGTGGTGGCCGACGAGTCGTCGATCGGGTGGATCCACCGGGCGCTCCCGTTGAGCGGTGTCGACAGCGCCGACATCGATCTCGTGGGTCGCTTCGCCGAGTTCGTCGACCGACTCGACCGATGCCTCACCGCCATGTCGGGTGGTCACACCGTCGAGGAGTGGGGGACGGCGCTGCTCGCGGTGATCGACGACCTCACCGACGTCCGCCGCGCCGACACCTGGCAGCGGGCGCAGGCCGTCGACGTCGTCGCGGCCGCGCTCGAACACGGAGACCCCGCCACCGTGCTCCGTCGGGCCGACGTGGTCGCGTTGCTCGACGACGTCGTCGCCGCACGACCCACGCGCGCCAATTTCCGCACCGGGGAACTCACCGTGTGCACCATGGTCCCGATGCGGGCGGTACCCCATCGCGTGGTGGTCCTCATCGGTCTCGACGACGACACCTATCCGCGGGCCACCCGCGACGACGGCGACGACATCATGCGCCGCGATCCCTGTGTGGGCGAACGTGACCCGCGCAGCGAGGACCGACAACTGTTGCTCGACACCATCATGTCGGCCCGTGAACGCCTGGTGATCTGTTACAGCGGCGCCGACCCGGTCTCCGGACTGCGTAGACCGCCGTCGGTCCCGGTGAGTGAGATCGTCGACGCCGTCGCCGCGATCGTCGGCACCGACGACCCTGCCTCGGTGGTGCACCGCCACCCTCTGCACGCCTTCGATCCGGGCAACTTCGCCGAGCTCGATCCGTTCTCGTTCGATGTGGCGGCCCTCGCGGGCGCGCGCGCCCTCACCCGGCCGCCCGACCACCACCTGGCCTTCGACCGCCGCCCGCTGACCCCTCTCGCGCCCGACGACATCGACGTCGCCGACCTGGTCGCGTTCTTCGATCATCCGGTGCGCGGATTCTGCCGACAGCGACTGGGTTTCGTCGTCCCCGACACCGACGACGTCCCCGCCGACCAGCTCGACGCGGCGCTGGACCCGTTGGACCGCTGGGGGATCGGGGATCGTCTGCTGCGCCGCCGACTCGCCGGGGAGACCATCGACGCGTTACGGGCGACCGAGCTGCGCCGCGGGACGTTGCCACCGTTCGAACTCGGCCAGGTCGCGCTGGCCGGGGTGCTCGACGACGTCGAACGCCTCGCCGTCGCCGCGCAACCGATGCTCGACCGGCCGGTCGAGACCGTCGACATCGACGTCACCCTCGCCGACGGTCGCCGTGTCATCGGCAGTGTCGGCGGCATGCACACCGGCCCGAACGGGTCGACGGTGTTCCGCGCGCACTACTCACGTCTCGGGTCCAAGCACCGGCTGCAGAACTGGATCGCGATGCTCGCCGTCGCCGCATCGCGCCCCGGCGCGGTCGAGGCCGTCGCCATCGGTCGCGCCGGCCGCGGATCGCGACTGTCACGGTCGACGCTGCAGGTACCGACCGACCCGATGCCTGTCCTGCAATCGCTGATCGACCTGCGCGACAAGGGATTGTCGCAACCGCTGCCACTGCCCTCGAGTGCCGCGGCCGTCTACGCCGACCGCCGCTTCGCCGGCAGCGACCACGGCGACGGGATCGAGGCCGCCCGCAGGGACTTCGGCGACAGGTTCGGCGACATCCACGACCGCCACCTGTCGCTGGTGTTCGCCGACGGCTTCGACGAGATCCTCGCGGCCGAGGAGCCCATCGGCTTCGCCATGGCCGCGGCCACCATATGGCGGCCGCTGCTCACCGCCGAGAGAATCGACACCCCGCGATGACACCCCGCCCCCGCACCATCGTCACCGCGACATTCGACGTCACCGCGCCACCGCCGTCGGGGACCACCGTCCTCGAGGCGAGTGCCGGCACCGGGAAGACCTACGCCATCGTGGCGTTGGCCGCGCGACACATCGCCGACGGTGTCGACATCGACCGTCTGCTGCTCGTCACCTTCTCGCGGATGGCCACCGCCGAACTGCGCGAGCGCACCCGCACCCGATTGACCACCCTGGCCGCAGGTCTCGCCGACCCCGGAGCGGCCCGCGACGACGCCCTCGTGCAGGTGCTGGCCGCGGCGGAGTCCGACGTCGTCGCCCTGCGGCGCCGGCGCGTGCTGGCCGCGCTGTCGGATTTCGATGCGTCGACCGTGAGCACCACCCACACCTTCTGCTCCCGCATGCTCGACGCCCTGGGGATCGCCGGGGAACGCGATCACGGCATCACGCTGGTCGAGGAGGTCGACGACCTGGTCACCGAGGTGGCCCGAGATGTCTACATCAAACGGTTCAGCGGTGGACACGCGCCGTTCTCCTTTTCCGACGCCGACGAGATCGCCCGCGCCGGGGTGCGACATCAGCAGGCGACCCTCGTGCCCCGGGACGCCACCGAGAACTCCGCGGCCGCGGCACGGGTCGACTTCGTTGCCACCGTCCGCCGGGAGGTGGCTCGCCGCAAACGGATCATGCGGATCCGCGACTACGACGAACTGCAGTCCCTGCTGCGCGACGTCGTCGCCGACCCCGACCACGGCGCTGCCGCCCGCGCGCGCATACGACAGTTCTTCGACGTGGTGCTCGTCGACGAGTTCCAGGACACCGACCCGGTGCAGTGGGACATCCTGCGCCTGTGTTTCCACGGTTCCGCCGATCTCGTGCTCGTCGGTGACCCGAAACAGTCGATCTATGCGTTCCGTGGAGCGGAGGTGCTCAGCTACCTCGACGCCGCGGTGGTGGCCGACAACCATCAGGTCCTCGGCACCAACTGGCGTAGCGACTCCGGACTCGTCGCCGCGCTCGACCACCTCTACGGGGAGGCGGCACTGGGCCATCCCGACATCGTGGTGCGACCGGTCGACGCCTCGCACACCACCTCGCGGCTCTCGGGTCGCACGCCCCTGCGGCTGCGGTACCTGTCGCGCACCGGACTCGGTCCGCTGGGCGACAACGGGTTCCCGACCGTCGCGGCCGTCCGGGGCGCGGTGATCGACGACGTCGCCGCCGACATCGCGCGGCTGCTGGGTGATCCGCCGGATCTCGACGACACCGACGGCGTGCGTCCGCTGCGACCGTCGGACATCGTCATCCTGCTGCGCACCCGCGCCACGATCGCTCCGATGCAACGCGCGCTCCGCGACGTCGGCGTGGCGTCGGTGGTCGGCGCCGGGTCGAGTGTCTTCGCCACCGACTCGGCACGTGACTGGTTCCACGTGCTCCGCGCCCTGGAACAACCCAGCCGATCCGACCGCGCGGCACTCGCCGCGATCACCCCGCTGCTCGGCCGCACCCCGGCCGACCTCGACACACCCGACGGCGACGCAGCCGCCGACGTGGGGGATCTGCTGGTCGATCTCTCCCAGACCCTCCACCGGGCCGGGTTCGCGGCCATGTTCGACCAACTCGCCGAGCGCACCGATCTCGCCGGTCGCATCCTCTCCGCCGTCGACGGCGAACGGATCATGACCGACCTCGTGCACCTGGCCTCGCTGTGCAACCGCGTTATGGTGGGGGAGTCCCGCGGTGTCACCGGACTGCTCCGCTGGTTCGCCGACCGCCTCGACGACCCCACGGTCGGCGACCAGACCGAGCAGAGCCGTCGACTCGACCGCGATGCCCAGGCGGTGTCGATCATGACCGTCCACGGCAGCAAAGGCCTCGAGTTCCCGGTGGTGTACGTGCCCTTCGGGTGGGATTCGGCGCGCAACCCGTCGCCGTCGACGGTGCATCTGCACGATGCCGACGGGCGGCGCATCCTCGACGTCGGCGGCAAGAACGACCCGGGCTACGACTCGAATGTCCGCGCCGCGCAGACCGAGGACGCCGGCGAGGAACTACGCCTGTTCTACGTGTCGGTGACGCGCGCCCGATCACAGGTGGTGCTGTGGTGGGCGCCGGCCACGACGGCCCGCCGGTCACCCCTGCACCGATTGTTGTTCGCCCGCAACGCCTCCGCGGCGACGACGAACGCGCCCGACCCCGCCGGTTCGGCCACCGTCCCCGCCGACGCGACCGCGGCGACGGCTCTGCAGGAGTGGGGACGATCGATGGGCGAGCTCATCTCGGTGGAACACGTCGACGGCACGTCACCCGCGCCGGTGCCCGTCTCCGACGACTCGCAGCATCGGATCGGACTGCGCGCGGCGACATTCGACGCGGTGATCGACGACGACTGGCGGCGGACCTCCTATTCGGCGCTGGTCGCCGGCCACCACCTCGACGCCGTCGCGCCCGCCGTCGGTGCACCCGTTGCCGACGGCGCCGGTCCGGGCGCAGCGGAGCCGGAGACCACGGGAACGGTCGACGAACCGGATGCGGTGTCGGCCGTCTCGGGCGGCAGGGGTGCGGCGTCGCTGATGAACACGTTGCCCGCGGGCGCGGCGTTCGGCACCGTGGTGCACGCCGTCCTGGAGGAGATCGACACCGATGCAGACGATCTGACCGCGGAGATCGCCGACCGGTGCCGCCACGCGGCCGCGGTGTCCGGACTCGACATGGACGCCGACGTACTCGCCACCGCGATCACCGGTGTGCTCACCACGCCCCTGGGGATCGACCGGCAGGCCGGCACCGGGGCGACCGACGACCTGGTCGGCCTCGGGATGTCGAACAGACTGTCCGAACTCGATTTCGAGTTCCCCCTCGCCGCGACCGGTGGACCGACGGTCGCGGCGATCGCCGACCTCCTCGACGAGCATCTCGCCACCGACGACCCGCTGCGGGCCTACCCCGACCATCTGCGGGACATCGGCGGATCCACCCTGCGGGGCTTCCTCACCGGCAGCATCGATCTCGTGGCCCGGGTCGATGCGGGCTCGGTGCACGAGCGGTACGTGATCGCCGACTACAAGACCAACCGGCTGGGACTGGGGGATCTCGGTGTCGAGGACTACCGGCCCGACGCCATGGCGGAGGAGATGATCCGCTCGCACTACCCGTTGCAGGCCCTGTTGTATTCGGTCGCGCTGCATCGCTATCTGCGCTGGCGGCTCGTTGACTACGACCCACACCGACACCTCGGTCCGGTCTGCTACCTGTTCGTGCGGGCCATGATCGGCCCCGACACCCCGCCCGGGTGCGGGGTGTTCACCTGGCCTCTGCCGCCGGTCGTGGTCACCGAGCTGTCCGATCTGTTGGCGGGCCGCTGATGGGCACCGACGTGCGTATCGCCGCCGCAGCGCAGGGACTGCTGGCCACGTTCAACACCGCCGGTGTCCTCGGTGTCGCCGACGTCCACGTCGCCACCCGACTGGCCGCGATCGCGGCGGTCGAGATCGACCCCGAGGTGCTGTTGGCGACCGCGCTCACGGTGCGGGCGGTGCGGGCCGGATCGGTGTGCATCGACCTCGCTCGCCTACGCGACATCCCGCAGGACTCCGAGGCCCTGATCGGCCGCGAGGCAGTCGATCTCGATACGTTGCCCTGGCCCGACCCGACCACCCTCGTGGAGAAGGTGCGCTCCAGCCCCCTCAACGGCTCCACGCCGGCGGCACCGCTGCAACCGCTGCGGTGTGCGACGACCGACGACGGGGTCGACCTGCTGTACCTCGACCGCTATTTCCGTCAGGAGCAGCGTGTGCGCGATGTGCTGGCCGCTCGCGCGCAGGTCGCGCCGACGGTCGATCTCGCCGCCTTGACCACCCATCTCGACGAGCTGTTCGGTGTCGCGACAACCGATCCCGGCACCGGGATCGACCGCCAGCGGTTGGCCGCGGCCGTCGCGGCGACCCGACCGACCACCGTCCTCGCGGGCGGGCCGGGCACCGGCAAGACCCACACCGCGGCACGAATCATCGCGTTGTTGTCGACGCTGCACGGTCCCGGTATCCGGGTCGGTCTGTGCGCGCCGACCGGACGGGCGGCGGCATCGCTGCGGGAGGCCGTGGTCGCCCAGTCGGCCGAGCTCGACCTGCCCGAGGTGAACGCGGTGACGCTGCACCGGCTGCTGGGCTCCACCCGGCGCGGTGGAGGTCGGTTCCGTCACGACGCCGGGCATCGTCTCCCGCACGACGTCGTGATCGTCGACGAGGCGTCGATGGTGTCACTGACGATGATGTTCCACCTCCTCGACGCACTGCGCCCGCAGACGCGACTCATCCTCATCGGCGACCCCGATCAGCTCGCGTCGGTCGACGCCGGCGCAGTGCTGGCCGACCTCGTGCACCGGCGACACGACACCCCGCTCGACGGGCCGCTGGGCGGCATCGTCGACGCCGTCGCGACCGGCGACGAACCGAACGACGCCGACCGTGCGGCCATCGCCGACGGGGTCATCTCGCTGCGTCGCCGTCGTCGTTTCGGAGCCGACATCGGGCGGCTCGCCGACGCCGTCCGCGACGGTGACGCCGACGCCGCCCTCGAGCTGCTCGCCGCGGGATCGCCCGCGGTCGCGCTGGTGTCGCCCGACGAGCTCGATCCGGTCCGTGACGACGTCGTGGCCTGGGTCGCGGCCATGTCCGACGCCGCGACCGACGGCGACGGCGACGGCGCGCTCGCCGCGCTCGGCGACCACCGTGTCCTGTGCGCGCACCGGCAGGGTCCGGCCGGGGTCGCGGTGTGGACGCGTCTGGTGACCGCGTGGTCGGCGTCCGCGGCGGCGGCCGGACCCGACCGTCTCTGGTATCCCGGTCGTCCGGTGCTGCTCACCGAGACCGACCACCGTGCCCAGCTCTACAACGGCGACACCGGTGTCGTCGTCGCCGAGGCCGACCGGCTGATGGTGGCGTTCGGTCGTGGCGGTCTCACCCGGCTGGTCCACCCGCAACGACTGCGCGGTGTGATGTCGGCGCACGCCATGACCATCCACCGCAGCCAGGGCAGCCAGTACCGGTCGGTGTCGGTGGTGGTGCCGCCTGCGGAATCGGCCCTGCTCACACGTGAGCTGCTCTACACCGCGATCACGCGGGCCACCGACCGCGTGGTCCTCATCGGCACCACGGACGGCCTGCGCGCCGGGATCGAACGGAAGGTGTTGCGGGCCAGCGGTCTTCGGTCTTCACTCAGCGTGCGGTGACGTGAGCGCCGTGCTGTGGCCCGCGCGGGCGTCGAGACAGACGACCCCAGGTCTGTAGGTGGTCGGGTCACCCGGTCGTGTCGGTCTCCGTCGTCGGTCTCACGGAGCTCTCGGCGGAGAGGTCACCGGAGCCGTCGTCGGGCCGCGGTACCTGTCCGACGTCGGCGCCACGATAATCCTCGTACGCCGTGACCAACTCGCTCAGCCCGACCGCCTCGTACTTCTCGATCTCGCGGTCGAGGTGCCCGTACTGCGCCGCGTAATACGGACCCGCTGCGTGAAGGCAGACATGGTCGCGGATGACGCCGTGCTTCTTTCGGAGGTATCTGGCGAACATGTTCGACAACATGCCGTCCTCGCCGCTCGCCATCGACAATCTGCGCCGCCTGATCAGCGGCGCGAGCAGAGTGTAGTGGCGCCTCCGGAAGCAGGCGCACCATCCGCCGGCCGGTCCGCGTTCCACGGTCAGGTCGCCTCGGACGTCCGGTGAATACGCGTCCGCCGGCGGTTTCGCGCCGTTGGTGTACTCGTTCTGCACGACGTTCAGGCAGAGGAAGCCGTAATCGTCGAAGACGGACATGTAGCGGTCGAAGATCACGTCGAGATGTCGAGGGAAGTCGAGAACGTCGTCATCGACCACGACGATGTATTTTCCGCTCGCCGCCGTGAAGAGACGGTGGTACGCCTGCAGTCCCTCGTTCTCCGCCAAGGTGATGATCCGTAGATTCTGTTGCCCGGCGTACCGGGCCAGGACGGCCTTGGTGGCGTCATCCGAGCCGTTGTCGAGGACCAGGATCTCGCACCGTTGTCGGTCGGCGATGCTCGACAGCAGGCTCGACAGGCTCGCGTCCAGGAACCGCGGACGATTCCAGGTCAACATGATGAAGCTGAACTCCATGCGCGCAGGGTACCCACCACCGAGCCGTGACGCCGCCGGGATCATCGTGGGTTCGACAGGTGTCCCGGGTCGGCCTCGAGGTCATACCCACCGGGCACGAGGTCTCGCCGGAGGAACCACTCGGTGCCCAGCAGCGCGGTGCGCTGCTCCACGTCGAGGCCGACGAGCACCTTCAACGCCGTGCTGCGCTCGACCTCCGACGCGTGGGCGTTGATCGCCTCCCACTTGCGGTCGAGCCACGGCGTGACGTCGATGCGGGTGTCGATCAGGTGATCGGGGGTACCCGGCGCGGCCACGTCGTCGGTGGCCGGCGCGGCGCCGTTCACACGCAACCCGATCGCCTTCATCAGCGCCGACGGGACGGTCGAGAGATACAGCGACGACACCTGCCACGGAGCGCCGAGTTCGGGGTGGACCGGCCCGCAGGCGGCGGCCTCGACCGCGGCGACAGCGAGTCGATGTGCGTGGATGTGGTCGGGATGGCCGTAGATGCCGAACGCGTCGTAGGTGACGACGACCTGGGGTCGGCGGCTGCGGATCTCGGCGACGATCTGCGCGACCGCCTCGTCGAACGAGCAGTCGCACAGCCGCGCCCGCCCGGGCGCGGAGTCGGGGAACTTGTCGTCGGCCCACCCCAGCATCACCGGTTCTGCCGCGCCGAGTGCGTGCAGAGCCGTCACCAACTCGGTGTGCCGGTGTGTCCCCGGTGACCACGTGCAGGTGATCACCGATGTCGGCGCCCCTGCGGCGATGGACCGGGCGATGATGCCGCCGGTCCACAGCGACTCGTCGTCGGGGTGGGCGTGGACGAACATGACGCTGGGATACGGCACGGGCCTCCTACCGCCGTCGACGTTGCCCACGCCAGCGTAGTCAGTGCGCGAAATGCTTCCGTTGGGGCAGCTCGCCTGTGTCGCGCACCCGGGCGAGTCCGGCGACGGCGGTGCGCAGGTTGTCGGCGAGGTGACGCGCCATGTCGGCCGAGAACCCCTCTCGCACAACAATCCTCAACACGGCGACGTCGGTGGCGTTGTCGGGCATCGTGTACGCGGGTACCTGCCAGCCGAACGCGGCGAGGGCCCGGGACACGTCGAACACGGTGAAGCCGTGGTCGCCGGCCATCTCGAACGCGACCACCGGTATCGCACTGCCGTCGGTCACGACAGAGAACTCGTCCATCGCGTCGATCTCCTGGGCGAGCCACTGCGCGGTCTCCGACAGACACGCCATGATCGACCGATAGCCGGCGAACCCGAGGCGCAGGAAGTTGTAGTACTGGCCGATGACCTGATTGCCCGGACGGGAGAAGTTGAGCGTGAACGTGGGCATGTCGCCACCGAGGTAGTTCACGTGGAACACCAGGTCGGAGGGTAGATCCTCCGGCGTCCGCCAGACGGCGAACCCGATGCCGGGGTAGGTGAGTCCGTATTTGTGACCGCTGGCGTTGATCGACTTCACGCGGGGTAGGCGGAAGTCCCACTCGAGGTCGGGGTCGAGGAAGGGGACCACGAACCCGCCGCTGGCCGCGTCGACGTGCACCGGCACGTCGGGCCCGCCCGTGGCGGCGAGCGCGTCGAGCGCAGCGACGATCTCGGCCACCGGCTCGAGCTCGCCGGTGAACGTGGTGCCGAGGATCGCGACGACGCCGATCGTGTTCTCGTCGACCGCCTCGGCGACCTGGTCGGGGGTGATCACGTATCGACCGCGCTCGACCGGCAGGTATCTCGCCTCGACGTCGAAGTAGCGGCAGAACTTCTCCCACACCACCTGCACGTTCGAACCCAGGACGAGGTTGGGGGTGCCGCCGCCGGCGCCACGGGCGCGCCACCGCCATTTGAGCGCGAGTCCGGCGAGCATCACCGCCTCGCTCGATCCGATGGTGCTCACGCCGACGGCACTCGACGGGTCGCCCGGGTCGAGATCGGGGGCGTTGAACAGGTCGGCGACCATCGACACGCACCGTGACTCGATGGCCGACGTCGCCGGGTACTCGTCCTTGTCGATCATGTTCTTGTCGAACGTCTCGGCCATCAGTCGCTCGGCCTGCGGGTCCATCCAGGTGGTGACGAAGGTGGCCAGGTTCATCCGCGACGCCCCGTCGAACATCATCTCGTCGTGGATGAAGCGATAGGCGGCGTCGGGGTCCATCGACTCCTCGGGCATCCGCAGGGCCGGTACCCGCTGCATCGACAGGCGTCCGGTGTAGGCGGGGGCGAGGTGGGTGTCGACGGGTGTTCCCGCTGCGGGGTGGCGGTGTGACGGTTCGGTGGTGTCAGCCATGAGTCCGGCTTACACCACGCGCGCAGGGCATCCGGGTCGTTCCAGGTCGATCCGAACCAATCGCTGAAATCCCCCTCGCTAAAATCACCGCCATGAGCACACCTGTCGAAGAACGCGAATTCCAGGCCGAGACCCGCCAGCTGCTCGACCTGATGGTCCACTCCGTCTACTCCAACAAGGACAGCTTCCTGCGCGAGCTGGTGTCGAACGCCTCCGACGCCCTCGACAAGCTGCGCCTGCAGGCTTTCCAGGACAAAGACCTCCAGGTCGACACCTCCGATCTGCACATCACCATCGAGCGCGACACGCAGGCGCGCACCCTCACCATCCGAGACAACGGCATCGGCATGTCGCGCGACGACGTCGTCGGACTGATCGGCACGCTCGCGCGGTCGGGGACGGCGGAGCTGCGCAAGAAACTCGCCGAGGCGCAGGACTCGGCGGCGTCGGCCGACCTCATCGGCCAGTTCGGCATCGGCTTCTACTCGACGTTCATGGTCGCCGACACCGTCACGCTGCTGACCCGCAAGGCAGGGGAGTCGGAGGGTACGCGCTGGCGCTCCTCGGGCGAGGGGACCTACACCATCGAGACCGTCGCCGACGCCCCGCAGGGTACGTCGGTCGTCCTCGAGCTCAAGCCCGCCGACACCGACGACCACCTCTACGACTACACCTCGGAGTCGAAGATCCGAGAGCTCGTCAAGCGGTACTCCGACTTCATCGCCTGGCCGATCCGGATGGATGTCGAGCGGACCGAGAAGGTCGAACCCGAGGGTGAGGACGACACCGCCGAACCCACCGAGCGGACCGTCGTCTCCACCGAGACGCTCAACTCGATGAAGGCGCTGTGGGCGCGGTCGAAGGACGAGGTGACCGAGGAGGAGTACACCGAGTTCTACCGGCACGTGAGCCACGGCTGGGACGAGCCGCTGGAGACCATCTCCCTCAAGGCCGAGGGCACCTTCGAATACCAGGCCCTGCTGTTCATCCCGTCGCAGGCGCCCTTCGACCTGTTCATGCGCGAGCGTTCCGGGGGCATCTCGCTGTACGTCAAGCGAGTGTTCATCATGGACGACTGCGAAGAGCTGATGCCGGAGTACCTGCGGTTCGTCAAGGGTGTAGTCGACGCGGCGGACCTGTCGCTGAACGTCTCCCGCGAGATCCTGCAACAGGACCGGCAGATCCGGGCGATCCGTCGTCGACTCACCAAGAAGGTCCTCTCGACGATCTCCGACATCAAGTCCTCGCGTCCCGACGACTACGACACCCTGTGGGCGGAGTTCGGTCGCGCACTCAAGGAGGGTCTGCTCTCCGATCAGGACAATCGCGATGCGCTGCTAGACATCTCGTCGTTCGCCTCGACGAACGATCCCGAGAAGCTCACCAGCCTCTCCGATTACGTCTCGCGGATGAAGCCCGGGCAGTCGGAGATCTACTACATCACCGGCGAGACCCGTCAGGCCATGGAGAACTCTCCGCACATGGAGGCCTTCCGCGCCAAGGGCGTCGAGGTGCTCCTCCTCGGCGATCCGGTCGACGAGATGTGGGTCGGCTCGGTTCCCGAGTTCGACGGCAAGCCGCTGCGGTCGATCGCCAAGGGCGAGGTCGATCTCGACGACGACGAGGGGAAGTCCGAGGACGAGAAGAAGGAGGCCGAGGCGGAGAAGGCCGAACGCGACAAGGCGTTCGCCGACCTGACGGCCTGGCTGACGACGACGCTCGACGAGAACGTCAAGGAGACGCGGCTGTCGACGCGACTGACCGATTCGCCGGCCTGCCTGGTCGGCGACACCTTCAGCTTCTCGCCGCAGATGGAGAAGCTCTACCGGGCTTCGGGTCAGATCCTGCCGCCCAGCAAGCGCATCCTCGAGCTCAATCCCGACCACCCACTCGTGGTCGCGCTGCGTGAAGCGCGGGAGGAGAAGGGCGACGATCAGTCCCTCGTCGACACCGCGCACCTGCTGTACGGGATGGCGGTCATCGCCGAGGGCAGCGAACTGACCGATCCCGCGCGATTCGCGAAGCTGCTCGCCGAACGGTTGGCCCAGACGGTGTGACGGCGGGGTGACGGCGCGCTGCTAACTTTGCTCTCGCCCCGAATCGAGTCGTCGAGGGTCGAGTAGCAGAGGAGCTCCACGTGTCGTACCCGATCGTCGGTACCCCGGACGCGGCCAACACCGCGTGGGTCATGGTCAGTGCGGCCCTCGTGCTGGTGATGACCCCCGCGCTGGCGTTCTTCTACGGCGGCATGGTGCGCGCGAAGAGCGTGCTCAACATGATGATGATGTGCATGTCGGCCGTCGGGGTCGTCTGGGTGCTGTGGCTGCTGTTCGGATACTCGATGGCCTTCGGAGACGACATCGGCGGCGTCATAGGCGATCCCACCCAGTTCGCCGGACTGGACGGACTGTTCGGCGGCGACTACTCGGCCGGCGACCCGGCCGGGGCATCGATCCCACTCGTGGGAACCGTTCCCGCGCTGGTGTTCGTGATGTTCCAGGCCGGCTTCGCGATGGTCACCGTCGCACTGATCGCCGGCGCCGTGGCCGACCGCATGAAGTTCATGTCATGGCTGGCCTTCGCCGCACTCTGGGCCACGCTGGTCTATTTCCCGGTCGCGCACTGGGTGTTCGCGATCGACGGCCTGGCCGCGGACTCAGGCGGCTGGATCGCGAATCGGCTGGGCGCGATCGACTTCGCCGGTGGCACCGCGGTAGAGGTGAACTCGGGCGCGTCGGCACTGGTGCTCGCGCTCATCGTCGGCAAACGGCGGGGATGGCCGCGCGACCCGATGCGGCCGCACAATCTGCCCGCGGTCATGCTCGGAGCGGGACTGCTGTGGTTGGGCTGGTTCGGATTCAACGCCGGTTCGGCGCTGGCCGCCGACGGGACCGCAGCAATGGCCCTGGTGAACACCCTCGGGGCGGGTGCGGTCTCGCTGCTGAGCTGGTTGGTCGTCGAACGCATCCGACACGGCAAGCCGACCTCGTTCGGCGCCGCATCCGGCGTCGTCGCCGGACTGGTCGCGATCACCCCGTCGTGCGCGTCGGTGACACCCATCGGCGCCATCGCGATCGGCGTCGTCGCCGGTGCGGTCAGCTCGCTGGCGATCGAGCTCAAATATCGGCTCGGATACGACGATTCGCTCGATGTCGTCGGCGTCCACCTCGTCGCCGGCATCGTGGGCACCGTGATGATCGGACTCGTCGCCAGCAGTTCTGCCCCGGCCGGTGTCGATGGTCTGTTCTACGGTGGCGGCGTCGATCAGCTGTGGCGTCAGGTGGTCGCGGTCCTCGCGGTCGGCGCCTACGCGATGGTCGTCACCGCCCTCATCGGACTCGGCCTGAGGGCCACCATCGGTGTGCGGGCCGAACCGCAGGACGAACTCGACGGCATCGACGACGCCGAACACGCGGAGACCGCGTACGACCTCGCGGCGTCGCGCGGCGGTCGCCTCGACATCTAGACGCCCGTTCTGGCGTCCACTCCGACAACCGCTCCCGTCGGTTGTGACCGTTCCCAGCCAACGATGCGTGAACGTGCGTGGGCTGTTGCGTAGCCGAAACCTTTAGCAACACTTGAGATTACGGTTTGACCGTTTCTGTGACGTCGTCACTTGGGCATTCACGCCCACGGCGCAGTCATGTCATCGAAACGCGGGGGCGTGTTCACCCGATGTTCGCCTGACTCGATGAGGCTTCTCGCCGATGGACGTCACCACTCTCGGTGTCGTCAATCCAGTCATGTCAGACGCAGACGCCCCGGGAGTTCTCGGGGTCCTGATCGCCCGAAAGAGGAACAGATGAGCAAGAACTCCACCGCATTGCGGCGAGCTGCATCGCTGGGGACGATGGCCGTGGTCGGTGCCACCGCCGTCGGCCTCATGTCGCAGGGCGCCGCGAGCGCCGACACCTTCCAGAAGCTCCCCAACGGTGCGGCCCGTG
This sequence comes from Williamsia sp. M5A3_1d, assembly GCF_053345315.1. Taxonomy (NCBI): domain Bacteria; kingdom Bacillati; phylum Actinomycetota; class Actinomycetes; order Mycobacteriales; family Nocardiaceae; genus Williamsia; species Williamsia sp. M5A3_1d. The sequence continues at coordinate 633,304 of NZ_JBKEZX010000004.1, read as the reverse complement.
GCGACAACCTGCTGATCACCCGCAGCGGTGAGTCGGTCCAGGTCTCGCCGTCGCTGGCGGCCAACGGCGCCGGCCGCAACGCCTGGGTCTCCGCCGACATCACCCTGTACGCCCCGAAGCTCAAGGCCAAGAAGGCCGGACCCAACCGCGGCCCCGCGGGCGAGACCACGCTTCCCGGCACGAACGGCGTCGAGACCAACGGCGCCTCGGCGACCCTCTCGGCCGGCTACATCGTCGGTTGCCAGGTCGGCATCGGCAGCCTCACCCTCGGTGGCGGTGCCAACCTCGGTGGCATCGGTGGCGCTGCCCCGACCCTGGGCCTCAACGGCTCGTTCGCGCTCCCGCTGGTCCCCGGACAGGTGCAGTTCGTGCTGCTCAACTACAAGAACATCGAGAAGGCGGGCACCTACTACCTCTCCTACGACCGCGCGCAGCTGCAGGTCCAGGGCTGCGGCGGCTACGCCCAGGCCCGTTCGTACTCCGTGGTCGAGACCACCGGTGACGACCACCAGAAGGTGACCCTGTACGGCAAGCCCTTCTCCATCGGCTGATCTGACCCCCATGACACGCTCACAGACACAAAGGGATTCGATGAACACCACCACCAAGTCTTCTCGGCGGGCGGCCGGCATCGCCGGTACCGGCGCCGCCATCGCGGTCGCGGCCGCGTTGCTCTCCCAGGGCACCGCCAACGCGGACGTCTTCATCAAGCTGCCGTCGCAGACCGACGTGCAGACGCTGCCCGACGGCACCAAGGTCACCATCGTGCGCACCAACGAGCGTGCGGTCGTCGCCCCGTCGCTCGGCGGCACGCCGTTGCACCGCGCCGCACAGGTGTCGGCGAAGTACACGGTCACCACCAGCAAGAAGGCGAAGATCCGTATCGCCGCGGGCTACATCGTCGGCTGCCAGGTCTCCATCACCGGCGCGAACAGCGGCACCACCGGCACGTCGTCGCAGAACACCGTGACCAGCGCCGCAACGCAGGGCGCCGGCGCGACCCAGACCCTGAGCCTCGGCCCGGGCCAGGCCGCGGTGTACTACGTCAACAACGTCGAGAAGGCCGACGACTTCGGCAGCCAGCAGCAGACGCAGAACGTCGACTACGAGACCACGAAGGCCTCGAACAGCTACACCAACGAGCAGCTGCAGCTCACCGGTTGCGGCGGCTACGCGCAGGCGCGTTCCTACGCCCAGATCCGCATCCGCACGTCGAACGTCGACAAGCAGATCTCCACCTACGGACGGCCGTTCAGCATCGGCTGATCTGCTCCCATCGCAGTCTGACAGCGACACCCCCGCACCGGTATCCGGCGACGGGGGTGTCGTGGTCTGTGAACCGTGTGTCAGCGGGGGAGGAGGTCGGCGGGGATCAGTTGTAGAGAACTCGCGGCTCCCGGCGCGCTGCCGGTGACCGCGACGACGCCGGTGACCGGGTCCATCGCCACGGAATTGGGCTGCTGGACAGTCGGTACGTCGCCGCGAATGCGGGGTCTCGCCGGATCGGACATGTCGACGAGGCGCAGGGTGTTCGTCGAACCGAGGGTGACCAACAGCGTCTTGGTCCGGTCGTCGTAGCTCAGTCCGTAGGGCTTGCCCGGTGCGTCGATTCGGGCGACGTCGACCACCTGCGGGGTGATCCGTTCGACGAGAACAGCGCCGCCGTCGGTGTCGGCGAAGGCGACGAGTCCTCCGCCGAGCGCGTGCGCGTGCGTCAGACGGGTCCCGATCTTCTTCTGGGCGACCTCGGTCATCGTGGTCCCGTCGTAGACGAAGACGCCGTTGCCCTGGACGTCGGCCATCGCCGCGTAGCGCCCGACGGCCGCGACACCGCCGGGCTGCGGGGGACCGGCGGGGAGCGACTTCACCACCTTGCCGTCACGCAGGAACAGTGCGCCGCCGCCGTGCTCGTTGGTACCCACGAGGGTGCCGTCGGAGGTGCGGACCGCATCGTGGGGCAGGTCGCCGACACCGGTGGCGATCGGACCGAAGGTGCCGTCGAACGACATCTCGGTCACCGTGTTGCTCGTCTCGAGCGGCACGATGACCGGCCCGTCGGGCCCGGCGAGCTCCAGATGTCGTGGTGCACCGCGTGTCTCGACGGTGCGGATCACGCGCCCCGCGCGGACGTCGACCAGTGTCAGTCCGTCGGGTCGTCGCACGCCCACCGCAGCGATCCCCGAGGTGCCGATGACGACGCCCTCGGGCTCGTTGCCGACCTCCACGGTGGTGCCGATCGGCGGTGTCGTCGGAGCGGGTGCCACGGCGGGTTCGGCGGCCTGCGGGGTGCTCGACGGCGCAGCCCGATCAGTCGGCGTGTCCGATCCGCACGCGGCGATCAGGACAACGGAAACGGCTGCAGTGGCGGCTAGTACGACGGACCTCATCGGTTCAGTGTGCACGCGTAGTGTCGACAACGCGGCAGATGCACACACGGCAACGCGTTGATCTCGTCGCAGAAGAAGGGGAATCAGCATGACCATCGCGGCAACCGACTACAACCACGTACGGCTGACCGTCCGCGACATCGCCGTGTCGCGAAAGTTCTACGACGACGTCTTCGGCTTCGACGTCGCCTTCGAGGTTCCCGACGGAGCCGACGAGCAGACCCTCGAGCAGCTGTCGTTCCTGTTCGGCGGCGTGATCTACCAGTTCGGCGGTGGTCTGTTGGGGCTGCGGCCCGTGGCACCCGGCGACGACTCGTTCACCGAGGACCGCTCCGGACTCGACCACCTGAGCTTCTCGGTGGCATCGTTCTCGGACCTGAAAGACGCGAGCGCCCACCTCGACTCGCTGGGCATCGCCCACGAACCGATCAAGGATCTCGGCGATGCCGGTATCGCGATCCTCGAGTTCCGCGACCCCGACAACATCGCTCTCGAGGTCTCGTCCCCGAATCCGTAGTCGCGAATCCCGGTGGCGCAACGCTCACCGGTGCGGTCTGATCAGCAGGCCACGCCGGTGAGCGGCGCCTCCGTCGTCGGCGAGGACGACGGCATCCCGCTCGTGACGTCCACCAACTCGGTCCCGCGGTCACGCCAGGCCCGCACGAGGTGCTCGTCGGGCGGATCGACACACAGGATCCGCCGCGGCCCGACCCATCCAGGCGCGGCCCACCGTACGCATGCGGTCATCAGCCGCAGCACTTCTGCCCGCAGCGCCGTCACCGCAGCCCCACTGTCGACGAGATCGTCGAGTATCTCGGCTGCCGACGTCGCCTCGGAGATCACCACATGTCCGCCGCGTGACAGTGTCGCGGCGCCGAGCCATCCCGACCATGGATGGACGTGTGCTGCTGTGGCGAGCAGGACGGTGTCCCTGTCGCTCAGGTGGAGCATCGAGGCCACACCGGCCAGGTTGTGGGCGACCGCAGCGTGGTCATAGGACACCGGGGCCGCGCCGGTCGGGTGTGCGGGCATCAGGACGCCCGGGTCGCCGGGGAGAGGGTTGCGCCGGGAACCACCGGCGGTTCCCGTGGCGATGAAGGCCTCGTAGTCGAGTGGCTCGCACAGCGCGTCCGGGATGTCACCCGACGTCAGCACGATCTGTCGACGACTCAGCAGTGCGATGTGGTCGTGGTGCGACGGGTCGACGACCACCGCGATCATCGAGGTGTCGTCGGCGACCGTGGTGATCATGGCCGGAGACATGCTCGGGTCGAGAGGAACGTGACTGACTTGAAGCGCCAGCGACGCGTAGAAGGACTCGAGAGCCTGCTGTGTGGTGGGGCCCAGATAGGCGATCCGGTCGCCGGCCCGGACGCCCATCTGGGCGAACGCGTTGCTCAGCATCGCGACCCGCTCGCCCAACTCGGCGTAGGTCGTGTGCGTTGCCACAGAACTGATGGCGCTCGATCGTGGCCGCCCCCGTGGCCTGACGGGCAACCACGGAACATCATGTGACGAGATCACGTCCGTCTCCCTCCCCCTGATGGATGACGTCCTCGGACCACGAGGATGACAGATGTTGAGTTCATCCGCGAGTGTGGTCGGTCGGGGCGTGTCACCGAGAAGCTCGTTGCCACCGCAGACAGGCCCATGGTGTGATCGGGTCAACCGAAACGTAGGCGAACTTATGTGGTCGAGGAGGCCCTGTGACCGTCGATCGTCTGTTGCCCTCGGATGAGGCTCGCGAGCTGATCGGGCTCACGCGCGACATCGCCGGCCGTGTGCTCGATCCCATCGTCGACGAACACGAGCGCGAGGAGAGATACCCCGACGGCGTCTTCGCCACGCTCGGTGAGGCGGGCCTGCTGAGCCTGCCGTACCCCGAGGCGTGGGGTGGCGGTGGTCAGCCGTACGAGGTCTACCTGCAGGTGCTCGAGGAACTCGCGATCTCCTGGGCCGCGGTCGCAGTGGCGACCAGCGTGCACGGCCTGGCCGCGTTCCCGCTCAGCGTGTACGGCACCGACGAACAGAAGCAGCGGTGGCTGGGCGAGATGCTCAGCGGTCGCACGATCGGCGCCTACAGCCTGTCGGAGGCGCAGGCGGGTTCGGACGCTGCGGCGCTGGCGTGCAAGGCGACCGCGCAGGGTGACGACTACGTGATCAACGGGGCCAAGGCGTGGATCACCCACGGCGGGGTCGCCGACTTCTACAACCTGTTCGCGCGCACCGGCGAGGGTTCCAAGGGCGTGACGTGCTTCCTCGTCGCGAAGGACACGCCGGGGTTGTCGTTCGGCAAACCCGAGGAGAAGCTCGGGCTGCACGCGATCCCGACGACCGCAGCGTTCTACGACAACGCCACCGTCGAGGGGGCTCGACGGATCGGTGCGGAGGGCCAGGGACTGCCGATCGCGTTCAGCGCGCTCGATTCGGGTCGACTCGGCATCGCCGCGATCGCGGTGGGCATTGCCCAGGCCGCGCTCGACGACGCCGTCGCCTACGCACAGGAGCGTCGCGCGTTCGGTCGCAAGATCATCGACCACCAGGGCCTCGGGTTCCTGCTCGCCGACATGGCCGCCGCTGTCGACTCCGCCCGGGCGACCTATCTCGACGCCGCACGTCGCCGCGATGCCGGATTGCCGTACTCGCGTAACGCGTCGGTGGCCAAGCTCGTCGCGACCGACGCCGCGATGAAGGTGACCACCGATGCGGTGCAGGTGTTCGGTGGGTACGGCTACACGCGCGACTACCGGGTCGAGCGTTACATGCGCGACGCCAAGATCACGCAGATCTTCGAGGGCACCAACCAGATCCAACGTCTCGTGATCAGTCGGTCCCTCGCGCGCTGATACCCGGTGGCGAGGACGGTCGCGCTCCCGGTGTCACACCCCGGTCGGCGGGGTCACGACGGCTGATCTGACGACCGCGGGGTGTCGCGGACGCCCCCGTAGATGCCACGGCGCACCACCAGGGGTTGCAGAACCCGACCGGTGGACCAGCGAGGGATCCGAGTCGCTCGTCCGTTCGGGGCGAAGACCTGCAGGCCGTCGGGCTGGACGCCGAGCACCGAGCCCCACCGCCGTCGCCGCGGGTGATAGCTGTGCGGGCGGCGACCGTTCAGCACGCTCATCACGTTGCGGGCGACGAGTTTGTCGGCTCGGTTGCGCGCCGATCCCCGCAGCGGATCACTCGCGGCGACGTCGCCGACGGCGAAGACCTCGGGATGGTCGGGGAGTTGCAGGTACCGGTTGACGCGGACGAAACCATCGCCGTCGAGCACGTCCGACGGCAGCCACCCGGTGTTCGGACGGACCCGACCGATGGCCCAGATGATCGCGTCGGCGGTGGAGGTGGCCTGCTCGGTCTGCCACCGCACCGCGCCGGAGGTGATGCGGTCACAGTCGACATCGGGTGGGACGACCGCACGGTGCCCGGGGTGGAGTGCCACACCGGCGTCGAGCAGTCGACGGCGAACGGTCTTCCACGTTCGCGGATGATGCTGGGGGAGCGCCCGTTCGCCGGGGAAGTAGAGGTCGACGCGCTTCTCCGGCCACCGCAGCGCGATGTTGGCCGCGGTGCTCACGGCCGCGGCACCGCCGCCGACGACCATCACCCGCGCCGAGCGGGCGACGCGATCGTGGTGTGACGCCAGGTCGGCGGCGACCTCATCGGCGGACTGCAGTTCCGGCGACCGCCAGAACCCGTTGGTCACACCGGTCGAGATCACCAGTGCATCGAATCCCTCGGTGACCGGTTCACCGTCGGCGACCCAGGTGACGGTCTTCGCGTCGAGATCGGTCGAGGTGAGCGAGGCGTGCACGGTGCGCACCGTGTCGAGCCCTCGGTACTGCCCGAAATCGAGCCAGTAGTTGCGTGACCACTCCTCGGGACGGCCCAGCCGTGACCCCAGTTCCTGTCCGCTGACCAGGCCCGGTTTCGACGAGACCCCCACGACATCAGCGTGTTTGGCGAGATGGATCGCCGTCAGGAGTCCACTGTCGCCGAGGCCGGCCACGATCACCCGTGGTGTGTTCATGCCGCCACCTTCTTCGGGGGACGCGGGACGAACCGCGACACCCGTCCGACGACATCGTGATACGAGGCGCGGCCGGCGAGGCTCCGGGCCTCCATCATCGGGATGGAGGCACCCAGGAACATGGCGAGCATCGCGATCGCTCCGATGAACAACCACCACGCGTCTCCGGGGGAGACCGCGACGCCGAACAGCGCCAGGGCGAACCAGAAGCTGAACTCGCCGAAGTAGTTCGGATGCCTCGACCACGACCACAGACCGCGATCCATCGTCTCGCCGGGTCGCTTGGTCGCCACGAATCGCCGCAGCTGCTCGTCGGCGACGTACTCGAGCACCACGGCGCCGAGGCCGATCAGGGTCGCCACGACCGCGAGCCAGAGCAGCGTGTCGCCGGGGCGCGTCACCGCCACGTACACCGGCAGCATCCCCAGGAACACCTGGCCGGTGGGGATCAGGTGGATCGCGACGAGGTCGACGACGAACTCCCAGCGGCCGGCTCCGTCACGCAGATTCGCGTAGCGCCAGTCCTCGTGGTGCAGACCCGGGAAGCCGCGCGCCCAGTTCACGGTGAGGCGTACCGCCCACACCATCACCACGACGGTCACGAGCCAGGCCACCACGCTGTCGGCACCGGCGTCGCCACGCACCCACCAGAAGATCGTCAGCAGCGGCGGTATGACGCTCCAGAACGCGTCGTAGAAACTGGAGTTCCCGTGGTACCGACTGAACGCGAAGATGACCAGGGTCGCGAGGATGTCGGCGATGAGCGCGTCGAGCCAGAGGTGATCGGTGCGCGGTCCGACCACCACCCACACCAGCGCGACGACGACGGCGAGCCCATAGGCGACGCCGACTCGGACGAACGATCCAGTTCTGCTCACGGTGTCCGATCGTGCCAGTTGGACCCCGCGGATCCGAGGTGTTCGCTACAGGATGCCCTTGAGGATCCCGTGCCAATAGACCAGTGGTAGCCCGTACCGGTCGAACGCCCAGGCGGATCGTCGTGCGGTGAGTGGATCGAGGAACGCCGGCAGCGACGAGGTGATCTCGCCGTCCCGGTCGAATTCGGCGGCGATGAGCCGGTGCAGGTCGACCGGGACGGGGGCCACGGTGTACCCGTCGTAGTGCGAGAGAGACGTGCCGGAACGGGACGCGATCATGTTGTCGACGAGGATTTTCGACTGCTGCCGCAGTGCGCCCCCGGACGGGTCGGTGTCGACGGCGGCTCCATCGCCGAGTGCCCACACCGTCGGGTGGCTCGTGTGACGGAACGTGGAGGGGTCGATGTCGACGAGCCCGGTGGCGTGGTCGCCGGCGAGGCCCGACTCGGCCACCAGGGGTGCCCCACGGAACGGCGGGACGAGGTGCAGCGCGTCGTAGTGCAGTGTGGTCGACACCCCGTCGGGGCCGGTGGCGGTGAGGGATCGGTGAGCGGGATCGAGTGCGGTCACCGCGGTGCGGCGCAGGACGTTCACCCCGAGATCGGCGAGGTGACGCTCGAGGCGGATGTCGAGACGAGGCACCCCGACGAGCCCCTCGCGGTCGACGACGAGGGTGATGTCGATGTCGTCCAGAATGCCCTGGCGACGCCACCACCCGGCGGCCAGGAACAGCGGTTTGATCGTGGTGCCGGTGCAGCTGACCGGCGGTCGCGGGACGGTGAACACCGCGTGACCGCCCGCCCGCATCGCGCGGACGGCATCTCGCGTCTCTTCGGCGGCGTCGACGTAGTTGCTGCCCACCTCCGGTGTGGACAGCGCGTCGGCGACACCGGGCAGGGCTGCGTCGTCGGGGACCAGCCCGGTCGCCACCACCAGATCGCGGTAGGTGAAGACGTGACCCGAGGCGCATCGGACGGTGTGGGCGTCGGCGTCGATCGCCTCGACGGTGTCGTCGATCCAGGTGGCGTCGGCGGGTGTCACCGAGCGTTGGGTGCGCTCGGCCGAGGCGAGGGAGGCCTGACCGGAGCCGACGTAGGACAGCAGCGGTCGGTAGGTGTGGACGCGCTGCGGTTCGATCACCGCGACGTCGGTGACGCCGCAACGACACAACCGGGCCGCGGTGCCGACACCGGCGTTGCCTCCGCCGATCACGATCACGTCGAAGGAACGGACAGGCGTACGGCCATGTGCATGCATTACTTTCCGTTGTACGCCGTGATGACCCGGCCCCCCTCTCGTGATCGGACGTTCTGATGACCGATGTGCTCATCTCGGCCCGAGACCTCGAGCTGCGCCTGGCCGACCGCGAGCCGCCGGTCGTCCTCGATGTCCGCTGGCGGCTGGGGGATCCTCACGGCGCGCAGCAGTACCGCGACGGCCATGTCCCCGGTGCGATCTTCGTCGACCTCGAGACCGAACTCGCCGGCCCGCCGACTGCCGACGCCGGACGCCATCCGCTGCCCGCTGCCCGTGCCTTCGAGGAGTCGGTGCGCTCCTGGGGTGTCGGGACGGAGTCCTCGGTGGTCGTCTACGACGACACCGGGGGCATGGCGGCAGCGCGTCTGTGGTGGCTGCTGCGTTGGGCGGGTCACCGGAGGGTGGTCATCCTCGACGGCGGCCTGAGTGCATGGCGTGCGGTGGGCGGCGCTCTGTCGACCGGTGAAGAGAAGAGCCCCGTGCAAGGAGATTTCACCGTTGTCCCCGGGAAGATGCCGACCGTGGACATCGACGACGTCGACGACCTCGACGGGGTACTCCTCGACGCCCGCGCACCCGAACGATTCCGAGGGGAGACCGAACCCATCGACCCCCGCGCCGGACACATACCCGGTGCGGTCAGCGCGGCCACCGCGGCGAACCTCGACGCGTCGGGCCGGTTCCTCGGACCGGACGAGTTGCGAGATCGCTTCGCGCGACTCGGGGTGGAGACCGGGCAGCAGGTCACCGTCTACTGCGGGTCGGGTGTGACCGCCGCGCACGAGATCGCCGCGCTCGCCCTGGCCGGTGTCGACGCGGCGCTGTACCCGGGATCGTGGTCGCAGTGGTCCGCCGACACAGATCGACCGGCGTCGCAGGGGGAGTGACGGTTCTCGACCGCCTGGTCACGGCGGAAACTGCAGACCGATCCTCAACAGCTGTTGTCAACAATCACAGGCATACCGTTCCGTATCGTATGTTCGGCCTAAGTGCGTCGTTTCGGAATGCGTTCCTGTCCGGTTTGCCTCATGCTGAACGCGTCCCACCACGCTCGATTCTGGAGTCCCCTTGCTCTCTGCCTCTCGACGACGGCATCTGCTCGTCGTCCTCACCGTCGTGCTCAGCTCCGCACTCGCATTCGGGACGGTGGGAGGCACCGCTGTCGCCGCCCCTCCGCCGCCCGTGCTCCCTGCGCTTCCCGGAGTCGCGACCCCGCCCCTGCCCGAGAACATCGGACCGTCGGTCTCCGACCCGGGTGCTCTCTACCGGCACCCGGCCAACCTCGCATCGATGGCGCCCGGTGACGTGATCCGTGCGGTCAAGCGCCCGAACCCGTTCCGGACGATCCCGTCGGAGGCGTGGCAGATCGCGTTCCGCACCAACGATTCCCACGGCAAGCCGATGGTCGGCGTGACGATGGTGCTGGTGCCGTTCAACCACAGGGCCGACATACCGGTGCTGTCGTACCAGATGATCATCAACGCGATGGGCATGCGGTGCCAGCCGTCGCAGAGCGTCTACACGACGACGGACTTCATCGCCTCTCCGGTCGATCCGTGGGGGTTCAACTTCGCGTTGGCTCGCGGTTGGGGCATCGCGATCCCTGATCACCTCGGTGAGAAGACCGCGTATGCCGCAGTCCGGATGAGCGGGCAGGTCGTGCTCGACGGCATCCGAGCGACCACCCGCTTCACACCGCTGCGTCTGAGGAACTCGAAGTTCGCGCTCTCGGGCTACTCCGGTGGCGGCATGGCGACCGGTGCTGCGTCGACCCTGCAGGCCACCTATGCACCCGAGGTGAACATCGTCGGCAGCGTGTGGGGCGGAGTACCCACCAACCTGACGCAGATGGCAGAAGCCATCGGCACCGACAACTCCCATCCCGCCTTCGGTCTCGCGATGGCAGCGTCACTCGGGCTCGAACGCGAGTACCCGAAGGAACTACCGATCAGCAGCCACCTCAACTGGCTGGGTCTGCAGACCCGGGCGCAGATGGCCAACGCGTGCACCAACGAGATCCTCACGGTCGGCTTCGGGAAGTCGGCCCGCATGGTGGCCAGGAACTTCGACATGCTCAATGCGCCGGAGACGCGAAAGGTACTGGCACTCAACAGCATCGCGAGCATGCCGGAGATCGCCAAGGCGCCGATCTTCGAATTCCACAGCCCCACCGATCCGCTCATCTCGGTGAGATCCCTCGATGCGACGATGAAGCGGTACTGCCGGGCCGGGACGAAGGTCTACCAGCTCTCGACCCCGGCGCCGGAACACCTCAGCGCCGCCGCCGTCGGATTCTTCCCCGCGTACCAATGGATGGCCGATCGCTTCGCCGGGAAGCCCGTGCCGTCGAACTGTCGGGGCTGATCGGTCGCATCAATCCTGGTGCCGCCGCACGAGGATCGCCTGCCAGTCTGCCGGCACCCGACCGGAGGGTCCGGGGGCAGGTTGATCTTCCGGGTGCGCAAGCGGTGGCACCAGGGTGGGGCCGGTGAACATCGCGCCGGTGGCGTAGTCGAAGAACCAGTCCTCGCCGGGTTCGAAGCTCCGCACGACCGGATGCCCCGAGGTGGTCGCGTGTTCGGTGGCGTGAGTGCCGAGAGAGTCGTCGCAACAACCGATGTGGCCGCACTGCGCACAGCGACGCAGATGGAACCACCATCCGCTCTCCGACTCGCAGTCGACGCACCCCTCACCACTCGGTGTGCTGTGCGGGTCGATTCCGGCGACGTCGTTCATCCGGCCTCCTGGGTGGTGGGGACGATCCCCGACCCTTGCACACACTGCGCCGACGCGTACAGGGCATCGCCGGCCGTGTTCGCAGGTGATTGCCGAACAACGTTTCGTTGACATCAAGTCAACGAAACGGCTACGGTCCTGCAATGGACGCGACAGCAATCGGTTCGAACCCGGCGACGGATGACGGCCATGCCTCGCCCGCGGCGAACGGTGCCGTCCTGCGCGCGGCATTCGCGTGTCTGCCGAGCGGTCTGGCGGCGATCTGCGCCGACCTCGACCCGCATCCAACGGGCATGCTGGCGAGCTCGGTGACATCGGTGTCGCTCGAACCGCCGCTGCTGTCTTTCTGTGTGCAGAACGGCTCTCGAACCTGGGCTGCACTCAGCGATGTGCCGCGCATCGGAGTGAGCTTTCTCGGCAGCTCCCATGAACAGGTGTGCGCGCAGTTCGCGGCCGAGGCGTCCGAGCGCTTACGCGGCGTCGGCACGGTGACCACGGCCGAGGGAGCTGTCCTGTTGGCAGGTGCTGCAGCCACTTTCGCCTGTTCGCGCTACGACGAGTTCAGCGCCGGCGACCACTCGATCGTCGTCCTGCGGATCGAGGCTTTCGACGTCGCACCGGACGTCGCGCCGCTGGTGTTCCACGGATCGCGGTACCGGCGACTGGCCGGTTGACCCCTGCGCCGAACCCACGGCGCGCCATCATCATCCCCCTCGACAGGAGAAACCCATGACCTCGACGATGTCACCCGCCACGACGACCGAAGAAGTGCTCGCGCGTGTGTCAGATCTGTTGCACCTCATCCGAGAACACTCGGTCGAGAACGAGAGGGACCGGCGTGTGGATCCCGAGGTCATCGAAGCACTCCGAGAGGCCGGGGCATTCCGCCTGGCCGCACCCCGTCGTCACGGCGGCCTGGAGGCGGGACTCGAGGCGATGCTGACACTCTCGGCGCTCATCGCGGAGGCAGACGGTGGGACTTCGTGGGTCGTCACCCTGTCCAACATCCAGGCGTGGTCGACCTGCATGTACCCCGCGGCGACCGTGGACGAGATCTACTCCGCCGGCCCCGACCGGGTGCTGTGCGGCGTCGTCTCACCCGGCGGTACGGCGCGCAAGGTCGAGGGCGGATACCGCGTGACCGGCAAGTGGCCCTACGCATCCGCGAGCCTGCATGCCGAGTGGATGGGCGGAGGCGTGTGGGTCGTCGACGAGGACGGTGACGAGGAGGACCAGGCGATGGTACTGCTCCCCAGGGCGGACGTCCGCGTGGACGACACCTGGTATGTGGCCGGGATGCGCGCCTCGGGGAGCAACACGATCGTGGCCGAGGACGTGTTCGTTCCCGACTCGCGCCTCATCTCCATGCTGCCCGTGATCTCCGGCACCTACATGCAGGACCATCCCGACTCCGCATTCTACCGTTCGGCGTTCGGTCCCATGCTGGTCCTCGTCCTCGTGGGCCCGCAGCTCGGTCTCGGTCGGGCGGCGCTCGACCTGGCCGTCAGGAAGGCGTCGACGAAAGCCCTGGCGTACACGAACATCGAGCGTCAGGAGGACTCGGTGGCGTTTCAGTTGCTCGTCGCCGAAGCGGCCACGAAGATCGACACCGCGCACCTGCACGCGTACCGCGCGGCACAGGACGTGCAGCGGTACGCCGAGGAGAACGTCTACCCCGACATCGCGGCGAGGGCCCGTATGCGGGCGGACTCGGCGGTCGCACTCAAGAGCGTGAACAGTGCGCTGAACACCCTGCTCGATGCCTCGGGGGCCGGCAGCTTCGCCGAGGTGAATGCGCTCCAGCGCATCTGGCGCGACTCCAATGTCGCTGCCCGGCACGCGGTCATACTGCCGCAGGTGTCCATGGAGACCTACGGCAAGGCGCTCCTCGGCCGGCGAGACCAGATCACCGCAATCGTCTGACGGTGTCGCACCCGGATACATCCCACCCGACCCACAGGAGTCCCCGTGCCCGAGATAACCACCAGCAGAACGCTTCAGGCGTCACAGGAGAAGGCGTGGGCGGTCATCTCCGATCCGAGCAGGTTCGCCGAGTGGAACACCCTGCACACGTCGTGGGGCGCCGAGCCGCCCACGGAGTTGGCGGTCGGCGTCGGTGTGGTCGAGACGGTCACCATCAAAGGTGTGGTCGACACGATCGACTTCACCACGACCGCTTATGACGCACCACGATTCGTCCAGCTCGAGGGCTCGGGGAGCACGGGGTCGACCGTACAACTCGACTTCGCCGTCGATCCCGAGGGGGATTCGAGCTGCACGGCGACGTTGCACGTGATCTTCTCGAGCTCGATTCTGTTCGGCCCGCTCGGGAAGATCATCGAGAAGGCGTTCCGCAAGCAACTCGACAAGTCCCTCGAGAAGCTCGACGGACTCGTGGGGTGACCGCGGCCTCGACCCACCTCACCCGAATGCGGAGATCGCGTCCTCCAGGTCGATGTCAGGGTCGAGTACATGGGCGGTCCTGATGCACGCGATGATCAGTGACTCCATCCAACGGACGAGATGGTCGGCGTCGAATGCGTCGGTGTCGTCGAGCCATTGCACGATCGCCTCGTCGACGGCGCTGATGGTGGCGCGGCCCACCAGGCGGAGGGCTGGTGCAGTCGGGTCGATCTCGGCAAGGGCAGCGAAGGCCTCCAGGGCTTTCCATCGTGCGGTCTCGTAGACCTCCCACGCTTCGGGGTCCGCGCCTCGACCTCCGAGCACGAGCCGCAGGGCCAGTCCCCGGTGGTCGCGCAGATAGTCCAGGTGTCGGCGGAGCGCCTCCCTCACCACCTCGGCCGGGGGGGAACCGCTCTGGAATACGAACGCGGCCCCGAGTTGGCCCGCCGTCGTACGCACCGCCGCCAGGTAGATGCCGCGCTTGCTGCCGAAGTAGTGGAAAAGCAGTCCGTGGGCGACCTCGGCCCGTGCCGCGATGTCGGCGACGTTGACCTGGTCGTAGTCGTTCTCGGAGAACACCTCGATGGCCACCTCGATCAGGCGGCGCTTGGTCTCGGCGGCCTGGGCCGCGCGTTTCGTCGGCTTGACGGGGGTGTCGGGGGTCAACCGTCCTCCTTCTCGGCACCGTTGTCGGGTCCTGCGCGTCGCATCGGTCGTCGTGTCACCCGATGACGGGCGTCCTCGCCCTCGTCATCACCTTCAGTTCATCATCCATGGCACCGTGCACCCGGGCGGCGAAGTGCTCTACGGGTTCTCCGTCGTCTGGCCACATGGCGGGCAGAACGGTGGTGACGATCTTGGAGGGGAGCGGAAGGTAGGGCAGCAGTCCGACGAGTCCGATGTTCAGGCCCCACGGTATCGACAACGAGGTGGGCACCCGCTTGACTCGGAGCAGTCTGTCCAGGCGAGTGAGTCGGGCGAGACGTTGTCCTTGGCTGAGCACGAGCAGCGACTCGCCGGCTCCCGCTGTGACGACCGGGACTATGGGGACGCCCGCCTCCATGGCGACCCGGGCGAATCCCGTTCGACCGGCGAACAGCACCTTGTTCCGGTCGCTCCACTTCTTGAAACCATCGATGTCGCCGCCGGGGAACACCAGCACATGGCTACCCGCGGCCAACGCGTCCACCGCGGCCTGGTGGTTGGCGGGGGTGGCGTCGAACTTCTCTGCGATGCGGCCCAACTTGAGTGTCCAGGCGATCTGGTGGGTCAATATCGTGACCCTGCGGCGATCGCCGAGGCGTTCGTAAACGGAGGCGAATGCCAGGACATTCAGATCAAAGACACCACCGAAGCCGTGGTTCGCGACGAACAGTACAGGGCCGCAGGGCATCTGCTCCGGTAGGCGGGCCTCCATCCGGTGATAGAGCCGAGCCACCGCGACGGTCACGCCGACAATCCGTCTCGGCAGTTCGTCCATTCCTCGACTCTATGCACGACTTCGACGGCACGTCGCGTTTATTCGCCAGAAATTGACCACTGGTCAACGAACGTGGGCGCTCCGCTGTGTGTCAGACCGGAGACGAGAGGTCGGGGATCAGTGGCGGGTCGCTCGGAAGACGTCGACCGGGTGCGGAACCCTTGGGCGGCCGTCGGCGCCGGGAACCGACACGGCGTCGAGGTACTCCCGCACGGGTCCGCGAAGATTCTCGGGCAGGCGAGCCTGGACGGCGAAGTCGAGCACCTCGTCGCTCGCAGTAGCGAGATCGACCAGTGCGTTCAGAGTGGACACCTCGTCGAGGACGATGCCGGTTGCGCTGAAAGCCTCGGCGACATCGGAACTGAACCATTGCCGGTGATCGTCGAGCGGAGGGGCCAGGACGTCGACGAGTGCGTTGAGGGCTGCGCGTGGGGCGTTGAGCACCCACAGCTCGCCGCCGGGGCGCAGCAGGGCGAAGGCGCGGCGCAGGGTGTGCTCGAGGTCGGCGACGTAGTAGATCGAGTGCACGAACACCACGGCGTCGAAGGTCTCGTCGATCACGGCGTCGGCGAACGACGCGACGTGCACCTCGGCGCTCAGCTCGCGGGCACCCAGCGCGGCCATCTCCGCGGTGAACAACCCCGCGCTCCCAGACCACGGTTCGACACCGACGTAGCGCACCGGACGGCCGGGTACCGCCCGCACCAGCCCGTCGGCCAGTCGTACATCCAGGGTCCCGTCGCCGCATCCGACCGAGAGGACCGAGACCGGTCCGTCACCCAACCCGGCCATCCGGCCCGCGAGGTGCTCGGCGATCATGCCGCGCTGGTCGGAGAGTCGTTCGAACGCGGCGTGGTCGCGGGCGTAGGAGTTCGGTTCCAACCCCGGCAGCGCCGGTGCCCCGCGCCTCCTGGCTCGGAGGTCGTCGAGCAGCGCTGCTGCGGCTACGGTCGGAGATGTCGGCACTTGGCTTGGCACCTGCTCGAGTCAACCACCCCGCCGCCGTACACGTGTATGGGTTGGGCGAACCGACGATGAGACGAGGAGTGGTGTGAGCAACGGAGACACGGCCGAACGAAGCCTCGAGCACTGGAGCGAGGCCGGACGGACAGGCATGGAGGCGTTCTACGCCCTCGCCACCGAGGACTACCGCCAGCTGGCGAAAGCCGCTGACTGGCCCACTCTGCTCGCCGAGCGTGCGCACGAGGGGTGGTCGCTGCTCGACGTCGCCTGCGGCAGCGGCAAGTTCCCGACAGCCCTGCGTCGCGACACCGATCTGTCCGCACTGCCCGAACTGGCCTACGACCTGCTCGACCCCTCGGAGTTCTCCGTGGCCGAGGCGCGGAGTGTTCTGGGGGCGCCGTTCATCGCCCGGCACGACCTCGTGATGACCCTGCAGGATCTCCCGGACGAGTACGCCGGCTACGACGTCGTGTGGGCCACCCACGCGCTCTACGCGCTACCACCTGCCGAGCTGGACGCCGCGGCGCAGCGGTTTGTCGCCGCACTCGCCCCCGGCGGTCTGGGACTCATCGCACAGGCCACAGCGGTATCGCACTACCTCGCCTTCTACGACGCCTTCCGCGCGGGAGTCCGGGAGGCGACCCCTTACACGACGGCCGAGCAGGTGCGCGACGCGCTGGTGCGCGCAGGCGCCGACGTCCGCGACCAGCGCGTCACCTACACGACCGGGACGTCGGATCGTGCTGTCGCCGAGGGGTTCCTGCAGCGCTGCGCCTTCGACGACTCCGTGTCGCTGGAGGAGATGGAGGCGGCACCCGTGCTGGGGGACTACCTGGCCTCCTGCCGCGACGCGTCCGGTTCCTACACCTTCTCCCACGAGGCGGCTCTGCTGTGGCTCTGAACAATCCGACGGTGAACGAGCGGCTCCCCGAGCAGAACCGGGACGGTGGCATCGAACAGGACTGGGCGGGCGACGACCAGGACTGGTGGGACTGGTACGTGACGCTGGCCGCCAACGACACCGCGCCCGTCGAGCTGGTGGACGGTCCGGGTCTGCCCGACGTCGAGGCGGCCACCGACGACCAGGTCGAGCGCGAGTTGTCCGAGCCGTACGACCTCGACCCGGCCGCGGTCGAGGCGTTCACCCGCGAGGCGTTCGTGAAACTTCCCGGCGTGCTGTCGCCGGCCGTCGTCCGACGCCTGGCAGAGCGTCTCGAGGAGTTGCTGCGTGACGAGCACGGCGCAGATGTCGCGGGCCGGTTCACCGCGCTCGAGCAGATGTGGCTACACGACGACCTGATGCGAACCGTCGCATTGTCGCCGCGGATCGGGGGACTGGCGGCCGCGCTGCTCGGTGAGCCCGGAGTCCGGCTCTACCACGACAACGCCCTGTCGAAGGAGCCCGGCTGCGGTCGCACGCCCTGGCACCACGACGCCGAACACTTCCCACTGCAGACCACCCAGGCGGTCACCGCGTGGATGCCGATGTCGGCGATCCCCGGTCGCATGGGCCCGCTGTCATTCGCCCGTGGGCGTGACGTGCTGGGGGAGGTGTCCGATCTCGAATTCGACAAGGTGGGCACCTCATACGACGAGGCCGTGATCCAGCGCTTTGCTGAACGCAGCGTCGAGGTGGAGTCCGGGCCGTTCGCCGTCGGAGACGTGTCGTTCCACTCTGCGTTGTGTTTTCACACCGCAGGACCCAACCTGACCACGCAACCGCGGCGCGCTCTGGCCACCACCTACTTCGCCGACGGTGCCCGGGTGGTGGAGTCACCGACGCTCATCAGCGGCACCTGGCGCGAATTCCTGCCCGGTGTCGAGCCCGGGGGTCTCGCCGCCTCTGAACTCAACCCGGTGGTGGGCCGCCGCGCCTGAGTGGCGTCAGCGGCCCAGTTGATCAGTCGGTCTTCGCTCGGGTCGCAGAGAATCCGACGGTCACCTCGTCGACGACCTTCATGGCGCCCAGCATCTGCGAGTAGGGCTTGATGCCGAAGTCGGATTGGCGCACGGCGCTCTCGGCGGACAACCGCCAGAGGTGCCCGTCGTCGTGCACATGCAGGTGGAGGGAATGAGTGCGGCTCGCGCCGTGGATCTCCAGCGTGCCGTCGAGGCGGAAACCGTCATCGGCAGCGACGATGTCGGTCGATCGGAAGACGATGTGCGGGAAGCGTTTCGCGTCGAATGTCTTCAGCGCGTTGAGGCGCGCCACCGTCTTCTCCGGTCCCAGCAGCGGGGTGACGCCGCCCTCGCCGTCGACGACATCGATCGAGTCGACCTCCGCCGTGAGTTCCACCGACTTCGGGTCGTCGCCGGCCCATCCGACGACGCCGTGCCACCGGGTGACCTCGATGGTGAGCCGATGGCCCATCTTCGCGGCCTTTCCGGTGACCCCGGTCTCGATGCGGAGCACGGCATCGTCGGATGGTGCGAAGGTCCACTGCGCGTCGGTCATCACTCCACGCTATAGCTCGATGCGAAGTGCTCAGGCGAACCGTTCGTCGACCTGGGGGTCGTACAGGCGCAGACCGAGCGAGTGCATGGCGTCGATGATCGCGTTCGCGTGTTCGGGTTCCCATCCGTAGGCGACGAATTCGACCAACTGCTCGCCGATGGCGACGTCAAATGCGGGCGCGCCGGCGGGGTCGGCTCCCGGTGGTTGCAAAATCGAGTGACCATCCCAGCGCCACTCGTCCAGAGGGTGCGCGGACACGGCCTCGAGGATCTGCTGTCGGTCGAGTGCCACGACACCGGGGATGTGCTGGTGATCGTTGAGGCGCGCATAGACGACCCGGGGATCGAGGTCGTCGCCGCCGGCCCAGAAGGCGAAGGTGTAGCTCACGGCAATACCCGCGTGGTGGGGAACGTCGTGTTCGTCATCGTCGACCGTTCGGGTGGTGCGGGTGCCACGTTGGGCTTGCGAAAGGTGCCGGCGAAGCGGGAAAGCCATTCGGGTTCGGCGGTGCGTAGCCGGTGTAGTGGGAGAAGCCGACTGGTGGCGCGGTCGGGCGGGGAGTCTGCGGAGCGCCGGTCCGGGCCCGTCGTCGAAGGTAGGCGGCAACCGCCGCGACGATGATCACAACGAGCAGGATGATCAGGACCTTCGTGACGAATGCGCCGATCGTCTCGCCCCAGCCGTAGGCATGGGAACCGCCATGAAAGTGGGTGTGACCTCCGCGGCGTTCGGGCATGAAGTGCATCGGGAATTCCTTCCGAGGTGCGCAGGCTGCGCGGTCGCAGCCCGACAGACATGAGATGCATCGGCGCACCGGGAAAGTTCCCGACGTCACGATGTTGCCTCTGCTGCTGGACGCCGCATTATGGACTGATCGGTCTATAAACACTAGGATCGCGGCATGCCCCGGCCTCGTGAATTCAGTGAGATTGACGTGCTCGACTCTGCGCGCAGGCAGTTCTGGGAGACCGGATATGCCGGAACGTCGCTCGCGGATCTGACCGCTGCGACCGGGCTCGGCAAGGGCAGTTTGTACGGCGCGTTCGGCGACAAGCACGCCCTGTACCTACGAACGCTCGAAGGCTATTGCGCAGACGCCATCTCCGATGCGCGGAACGAGCTCTCGGGGGACGGTCCGGCGATCGACCGGCTCATCGAACATCTACGCATCTCGGCTCGTGTCGATGTCGACGATGCGCAGCCGCGTGGCTGCATGATGGCCAAGGCCGCGGCGGAGCTCGCGTCTCGCGACGCGGCGGTGAAAACCGTTGTGTCGAGATCGTTCGAGCAATGGCACGACGAGCTGGCGGCGAACATCCTGCGCGCCCGCGACGAGGGGGACATCGACGCCGGCGTCGACGCGGACACGCTCGCATGGACGCTGCTGACGATGTTGCGTGGGCTCGAGGCGATGCGAAAGGGCGGTGTCGGGATCGATCACCTGAGGCTCGTTCTCGATCAGATGATCGCCATGATCCCCCGGTCCGAAGTGCGGTGACCAGGCTGGTCGATTCAGTTCTTGTCCGATCGGTCCAAAACGGGGTAGTGTGACCGGGGTGCCCGACTCAACAGGTGAGCGGGATTCGAGATGGGATCTGACATGACCACGAGGGCAACGTCTTTCGACTTCACTGACAACGTCGTACTCATCACCGGCGGGGCGAGCGGTATCGGTCTCCAGGTGGCGACCGAGTTCGTCCGGTCCGGCGCCCACGTCGTCATCGTGGGACGAGACCAGCGCAAACTGGCCGACGCGGCGGAGGGGCTTCCTGCCGGCTCGGTGTCGACCGTGCAGGCCGATGTCGCTGATCGCGCGCAGGTGCAGGCACTCGTCGAATCGACGGTGCGAGACCACGGCGGAATCGATGTGGTCATCAGCAATGCCGCGCAGTTCATCCCCGGGGATGTCACCGACGTGACCCCCGAGCAATGGGAAAGTTTGCGTGCGACCAACATCGACGGGTTCTTCCACCTGGCCCAGCAGACGCTGCGCCTGCTCGCGCAGCGGGGCGGAACGCTCATCGCGACGTCGAGCGTGTCGGGTCTGCGTGGCGACTGGAACCAGGCGGTCTACAACGCCTCGAAAGGCGCGGTCTCATTGTTCGTACAGTCGCTGGCGCTCGACTGGGCAGGCAGGGGAGTCAGGATCAACGGTGTCGCCCCGTCGGTCACCAACACCGAGGCGCTGGCCGACATCACCCAGAACGACGCCATCAGAACGCAATTCGAGAGCCGTGTGGCGATGGGGCGCCTCGCCGAGACCGACGACATCGCGCCGGCATTCCTTTTCCTGGCCAGTGATGCCGCGAAGTACATCAACGGCGTGATCCTTCCCGTCGACGGTGGTACTTCAGCGTCGACCGGCCAGGCGCGTGTAGCGGCGTGAGATCGACTCGCCGCGTGTGTGAACACTGACCTCGGTGCTGCGATGGACCCAGGGAGACCGGATGAGTTCGATGGTCGCTCCGTCTTCATCGCGATGCATTTCGGACCGCGGGCGCCGATGTCGTCGACGCGGGGAGGCCTGACGACCCGTCTCCGGCGTGGATGTCGATCGGTCGGGAATGAGTGTTGAGAGACGGATGTGGCGTTCGGCGATCTCCGGTGAGCCATGGCGTTCGGGCCTGGCTGTTTCGCCGATGTGTCCTGATCGGCCATCGTCTTCTTGTTGGATGGTGGGAACACTTCGGAGGCCCCATATGAGGATGACGACGGCTCTCGCCGCACTTGTGGTCTCGAGCGTGCTCGTGGCGGGATGTGGTGACTCCAAGCCGGTCGTGACGGAGTCGAGCCGATCGGAGGTCTCCTCGTATCCGACCGGCCCGGTGACGATGTCCGCGGGTGCAGGACCGGGCAGCGGATTCGACCTGACGATTCGCGCAGTGGTCAACGCCCTACAGGTCGAGAAGATCGTGTCTGTTCCGCTGCCGGTGCAGAACCGACCCGGTGGCGCCGGCGCCGACCTGCTGGCCGACATGGTCCAGAACCGACGAGGTGCCGACGATCAGATCGCGGTGACGTCGCTGTCGATGATGCTGAATCAGCTCGAGGGTCGTTCACGATACGGGTACACCGACGTCACGATGATCGCGCGGCTGATGACCGAGTACTACGTGGTGGTCACCGGCCCGCAGTCCACCTACACCGACCTCGGCGAGGTGATGTCGGCGATCAAGACCGACCCGGCACGGGTTCGGGTAGGCGCCGCGGCCGATGACGAAGCGCCCTTCGACCTGCTCGTGAAGGCGGCGGGTGGTGATGCGTCGCGGGTGCGCTACGTCGACGTCGAAGGCGGAGCCGCCCAGACCGCCGCGGTGCGCGATGGTTCCATCGACGTCGCGATCGGCGGCGTCAGCGAGTTCACCGATGGTCTTCGCGACAAGGCGCTTCGTGCACTGGGGGTGTTGGCGGAGAACCGGATACCGGGCCTCGACGCGGCCACCGCGCGTGAACAGGGGCTCGACGTGACGTTGTCGAACTGGCGGGGGATCTACGGTCCGCCCGGCATGTCCGCGCGTGCAGTGACGTTCTGGCGTGATGCGCTCGCGAGAATGGTGCGCACGCCCCGATGGACCGCGACGGCACAGCGAAGCCAGTTCACGACGACGTTCATGACGGGCAACGACTTTCAGGCATTCCTCGCCGGCACACAATCCGAGGTGAAAGAGGCTCTCGACGCGCAACGGTGACGTCTATCGAACCGGCGAACGGTCGCGGAGTGATTGCTACCGGTGCGGATCGAGAGATTGCGACCACACGCCTACAGCAGTCCCTTCGTCCACGTGGCGTTGGTAGATCGACACCTTGGTGTCGATCACATCGAGACACCCCTGCAGATGCTCGAGGCGCTGCCGCACCTCGGATCGGTGCGCTTCGAGCAGGGCGAGGCGATCGGGTTCGTTTCCGGGCCCGGCCTTGACCAGCTCGGCGAACTCGCGGAGTCTCGCGATCGACATACCGGATTCACGAAGCCTGTTACACAACAGGATCCATTCGACATCGTCACGCCGGTAGACGCGCTTCCCTGCAGTGTCGCGCTCGATGGGGCGAACGAAGAGTTCCTCGCGTTCGAAGTATCGCAGCGCGTGCACGCTCAGTCCCGTCTTGTCGGCGACCTCACCGATCGACATGCCGTCCGTGTCCATGTCATTCCTCCCGGGCTTGACCTAGACCTGACTCTAGGTCCTAGCGTCGCCGGCATGACAACACAGATCGCAGCACAGCAGCATCCACTCGGTTCGGGGTTCGATCGCGCCAGCACTGTCGACGACGTGCTGAACGGCGTCGACCTGACGGGCAAAACCATCCTGATCACCGGCGGCTACTCCGGATTGGGGTTCGAGTTGACGCGTGCGTTCTCTGCGCGCGGAGCACAGGTCATCGTTCCAGCACGCCGTGTGGACGTCGCTGAAGCAGCGCTCCGCGGAATCACCGGTGTACGAATACTTCGGATGGACCTCGCGGACCTCGCTGAGGTCCGCGAGGTCGCCGGCATCTTGGTGGGGGAGTCGTGCACGATCGATGTGCTCATCGCCAATGCGGGGGTGATGGCAACACCGTTCGAGCTGGTGGGTGGGGGCTGGGAGTCGCAGTTCGCGATCAACCATCTCGGCCACTTCGCACTCGTCAACGGCCTCTGGCCGTGCATCGCCCGCGGTGGCGGTCGAGTGATCACCGTCTCGTCGTCGGGACATCAGCACGTCGGTATCCGATGGGGTGACGTGCATTTCGCCGGCGGGTACGACAGGTGGCTCGCGTACGGGCAGTCGAAGTCGGCAAATGTGCTGTTCGCAGCCCATCTGGCCACTCTCGCAAAATCGTTTGGTGTGCAATCGTTCTCGCTTCATCCGGGTGGCATTCTCACGCCGCTTCAGCGGCACATGTCGCCGGCGGACCAAGTGGATGCAGGATGGATCGACGAAAGCGGCGCACAAATCGCCAGATTCCTCGTCACTCCACAACAGGGTGCAGCGACCACGGCGTGGGGCGCCACCAGCCGCCTTCTCGACTCGCTGAGCGGGCAGTACCTCGTCGAGTGCGATGTGTCCGAGATCGCCACCACCGTGGACATGGAGGCCGGCAGAGTGATGCTGCGTGCCTTGGATCCTGCCGAGGCCGAAAAACTCTGGCAGTACTCGGCAGTTCTGACCGGAATCGACTCCAGCGAGTTGGTTTAGTGACCAGCACAATTGGCGCAATACGTCACTGTGACGTATTGCGGGATGGGCCCTGGACCGTTGCAGGAGCGCTTGATCCGCGCGTCGGTCGCCGGCATGTATCCGCAGGGGCCTTACGGGCGGGAAGGAATGAAGCCGCCGACACCGGAGACGACAGGCGGCTTGTTATGAGCCTGCGGCCAACCTGCGCGGATTGAGGCAGCTGACGAACGAACAGCGGGTGCGAGGGTCCTGATCTCAACCCTCAAAACGGATCTCTACCTTGCTTGACCGATGTGGGTGGTGCGAGTCGAGTGCATCAGATCCAACTCGCCTCAGCGCGGTGCCGATAAGATACATTATGTCAAGTGGCCCGGGTTTTGCGAAGACGAACATTAGTGATCCAAGAACGGCAGCCCCACCAAGAACCGCCTCACCTCACACGGCCCGGATGGAGGGCAGGTCCAGTGCGCGCACGGACACCCACTCCGGCGGTCACCAGGGCATCGACCGCAGCTACGCGGCACTGGGGAAATACACGAACGAGCATCTGATCAGCGACCAAGGACCGATCCGCGAGCACTACATCGGCGGCACACCTGCAGAACCGACAACGTTCACGGCCACCGAGATCTGCTGGCCCATCTTCACCACTTCACCACCGCACCAATGATGTCCACGAGGCTTCACAGGACTCACCCAGTAGCGGTCGCCGAATCTGCCGTGGCTCGGGCCGTCATGTGACGTCGACGATCGGCGCGGATCGCTGCGACAACCAGAACGATGGTTGCGGCGGCAACGCACAGCCAGCTGAGCCAGAGCAGGCCTCCCATCGAGATGGTCACCGCTGCAAGCCCGAATACGCCGGCGCCTGCCACAACCCGGTTGACATGACGTACTCCCGGTTGCCGGACGACGCTTGCGACGAGAACGAGCCCGATGAGGATGAGGGCTGAGCCCACGAGAATGTAGACCTGCGGCTGGTCGCCTCGAGTTGTCAGAAAGATCAGTTCATTCGGATTGGCCATCTGGAAGAGGGTCACCGCTACGCCGCCCGCGGCAGCAATGGCACAGACCACGCAGGCGTTACGAATCGCTTTCCGGCGTCGCAGCCACACGGCCACAACCGCGAAAGGAATCACCCATACGGCCAACGCGACGTGGACCGGCCACAGCTCAGACGGGGCGATCGAGGCCGCAGGCTCGTACACGCTCCGCTCCGGGAGTATCCATACCCCGATGAGCGTCAGCCAGACGGCAGGGACGGTCCATGCAACCGCAGCCACCCAGGACAGCACTCCCCGTTTGCCGACCATCACCGCGACCGCCGACACTCCCACCCAGATCGCCATGTAGAACACGATGACCACTTGTTCTGCGTTCCCTCGTTCACACCCAACTGTCCAACAGTGAGCCCATTTTGATTGACCACCCCATCCAGCGAGGTGAGCCGACTGTATTCAGGATCTCATCGACGGGCTGCGCGTATCGACTCCGCTCACCCAGGCCGATGACACCCGACCCCGGACCCACTCGGTGGACACTAGGGCGTGGCCCTTTCAGCAACGGTGTTCAAAGTCGAACTCGGCGTCTCCGACGTCGCGCACAACTACTACGCCGATCACACCCTGACCGTTGCCCGACACCCCAGCGAAACCGACGAGCGCATGGTGGTGCGGCTGCTGGCGTTCGGTCTGCGGGCGCATCGGCTGAACGACGTCGACGGTGAGTTGACCTTCGGCGCCGGCCTGTCGACCCCCGGCGTCCCCGACCTGCGGCTTGCCGACTACACGGGTCGAATCCTGGAGTGGATCACCGTCGGCCAGCCCGATGAACGAGCTCTGAGTAAGGCGGCGGGCCAGGCCGATCAGGTGGTGCTCTATCCGTTCGCCGCCGGCGTGGCCACGTGGTGGCGCACCGTCGGCCCCAAGGTCGCCGCTCTACCGAACCTCTCGGTCACACAGATCCCGCACTCTCCCGTTGCCCAACTTGCGCAGACGATCGATAGGCGCCTCTCGGCGCAGGTGATGATCATCGAAGACGAGGTGACGATGACCCTCGGCGGGGTCGACGTCACCTTCACGCCAGATCCTCTGCGGTGAATGCGCGCCCGTGATCTCGATCAGATCGTTCCCCGGACTGCTTCGAACCACCGTCCGGCTCGCATCTGCGCCTGGTCGGCGGCGAGGAAGATGCGTAGCAAGTTCGACAGCGCACCGTTCGCGGTGCCGTGGTCGAGATCGGTGAGGAACGCCTCCACCACCGTCGGTTCGGCGAACAAGATGGTGTCGAGATAGAGGTTGAGTCGTTCGGGGCTGAGCCGGGTCTCGGTCAGTTGGTACGGCTGGTGCAGCGCGGTGAACAGGAACCAGTAGCGCTGCGCGTCGACACCGAGCACCTGCGCGTGTGCCTCGGTGATGGGCAGGCGCTCCACGCGGTCGGCATGTCCGCTCGCGACGTAGATCTCGTAGACGAGCTGACCACCCGAACGCAGAACACTCGGGCCGTAAGGGTCACGGCGTTCGACGACCACATCACCGGGATCGGACACGGGTCCATGCTCTCAACCTATGCGGGTGATCCGCTCACTTCGTTCGACTCTCCGCGAGCGGGACCGGTGCCCAGCGCCCAGCGAATGGCCGAGGTCATCGCGATACCGCTCCCCCGCACCGCCGTCGCCTCGGTGATCGGGAGGTACGGCAGCCGCAGGGGAAAGCGGGTCCACCACGGCATCATCGACACCGCCACCGACGACAAGACCCCGTACGCGGGGCGCACGGCGAGAGGGATCGGCGGATTGAGCAGGATGAACCGGGCGGTCCGCCGTGCGGCGGCGGTGCCACGCAGTTCTGGTCGATACGCGGTGAGCAGCTCGTCGAGTTCGGCGGTCGTCTCGGGTACGTCGACGGCGCCGAGACCTCGTGCGACGAAGGCCGTCTGCCGCACGTATTCGTCGCGTCCGGCGGCATCGAGCGGGCGTGCTCCGTAGCGGTCGTGGGCGCGGAGGAAGCTGTCGATCTCCGCGATGTGCACCCACCGGATGAGGTGTGGATCCGACGCCGCGTATGGACGACCGTCCGGTGCTGTTCCGGTGATGCGCTTGTGTACCGCGCGCACGATCCTGATCGCCCGGTCGGCGTCGTCGATGGTGCCGAACGTGGTCTCGGCGAGAAACGTGCTGGTGCGCTGCAGTCTCCCCCACGGGTCGCCGCGGTAACCCGAGTGCTCGTCGACCGCCGCCATCGCGAGCGGATGGAGCGACTGCAGCAACAGGGCGCGCATGCCGCCGACGAACATCGCCGCGTCACTGTGTACGCGATAGATTGCCGAGTCCGGACCGTAGCGGCGGGGCCCGCTGGAGAAGTGGATCCGATCCCGCCGCGCAGGGCCCTCATCGCCGGCGACGCGATCGAAGATCATCTCGCCCACACGTTGCTGCACAGCATTCAACGGGTTCATTGTTCCAGTGTGCTCTTCGCGGACGTCGCCGCAGCTCAGGGCGGTGCGGATCGATCGAACCGGACTTCTACGCGCCGTCCGGACATCCACGGTTGTCCGGCGCGTGCGCGTAGTCGGGAAGGTCGATGCCGTTGATCGCGCGTCCGACCAGTTCCATGAACCAGTCGCCGGTGAAGTCGGGTAGTGGCTCGGAATCCGGGCCGGCGACCTCACGGGTGCGCGCGTTCAATCGCCCGATCTCTTGATTGGCCTCGACGAAGGGGCGCATCCGCTCCTCGTACCGCGCGAAAGCGGCGCCGGGATCCCAACCGGCAGCCGCCAGTTCACCGGCCATCACGTACGCGCCGACCAGTGCGAGCCCGGTTCCCTGTCCGGACATCGGCGACGAGCTGAACGCCGCGTCGCCCAGGAGCGCGACCCTCCCGTCCGACCACCGGTCCATCACGACCTGCGCGACCTGATCGAGGTAGAAATCGGGTGCCGCGTCGAGGTGGGCGACGATCTGCGGGGTCAGCCACCCGAGCCCGGCCACGCGTTCCCGTAGCAACGACTTCTGGGCGGCGATGTCGCGCGGGTCGACGTCGTACTCGGGCGCGGCGAAGTAGAACATCGCCATCGCTCGCTCAGCGTCGTGGATGGGGCGCAGGAGTGCCGAACGCCCGGATTGTTGGTCCTGGTATTCGAGTAGATATCGGTCGAGCCCGAACTCATTGGGCACGCTGAAGAACGCCAGCGCCTGACCGAGGAGTCGAAAATGCTGCCCGTCCGGCCCGAAGACCATGGTGCGCAGCGGTGAATGCAGCCCGTCGGCCCCGATCACCAGATCGAAACGCCGACGTCCGCCACCGGCGAACACGACGTCGACGCCGTTCGCGTCCTGCGCCAATTCCGCGATCCGGTCGCCGAACACGTACTCCACGTCCTCGCGGGTGTCGTCGTAGAGCACCTGCGCGAGGTCGCCGCGCAGGATCTCGATATCGGCGATGAACCCATCGCCTCCGTCGTCCGCGGCGTCGAAAGTCTGCACGATCTGCCCGTCGGCGTCGACCGAGTGTGCACCCGCGGTGTCGGTGCAGGCGGCACGGATCGTGGCATCCAGCCCCATACGGCCGATCACCTCTCGGGCGACACCCCGCGCATCGACCGCCTGGCCCCCGGGACGCAGACCCGGCGAGCGTTCCACGACGGTGACCTCCGCACCACGGCGGTGCAGCCAGTGGGCCAGTGCAGGACCCGCGATACTCGCCCCCGCCACCAGCACCCGTGTAGAGGTGGTGTTCCCCTGTTGATCCATGTGCATCCTCGTCTCGCCCTCGTTCTCGACGCGCATTCCCGACGGTGGTGTCGCTGTCGATTACCTCGATGACTCAGACCACCCCCACCGACGAAAGTCATCGGTTCGGGGTCGGTGGGCACGCCGCAACACCGGCCAGGCGAGCGCATACTGCGTACATGTCGCTTCTCGGACGTATGAACTCCACCATCGAACGCCGGCTGCTGATCTACTACCGGGTCGATCCGTCGGTGGCTGCGCAGTGGCTGCCCGACGGCTTCCGCCTCCAGCTCGTCGACGGTGTCGCGATCGCCGGTATCTGCATGATCCGACTGGCGCGCATGGCTCCTCCCGGAGTCCCGGCGGTGCTCGGGTGGCGTGGCGAGAACGCGGCCCAGCGGATCGCGGTGGAGTGGGACGACAACGGTCACACGGCGCGCGGCGTGTTCATCACCCGGCGGTTCAGCGCGTCGTCCCTGGCGGTTGCCGCGGGTGGGCGTCTGTTCCCCGGCGCGCACACCAAGGCGGCCATCACGAGCGACGAGACGCATGACCGGATCGCGATCTCCCTGCGGACGGCGACGACGCCTGCGATCACCGTCGACGCCGATGTCGCGGTGGCGACGTCGTTGACGGGCAGTGTCTTCCCCACGGTCTCCGATGCCTCGGAGTTCTTCCGCGCCGGCAGCACCGGCTACTCCCCTGCCCACAGAGCGAACCGGCTCGACGGCTTACGCCTGGACACCGATGACTGGCGAGTGGAGCCCACCACACCGATACAGGTGCGATCGACCCTGTTCGACGATCTCCCGGCCGGGGCGGCCGAACTCGACAGCGTGCTGTTGATGCGGGATGTGCGCGCGGCCTGGAACCCGGTCGCGGCGCCGACGGTGGGCGGCCGGGAGAGTCTCAGGGTGTAGCGGTCCCGTCACACGTCGGCGAGGTCGGGTAGACGGGTGACGACCCCGCGGTCGCCGTCGACGCGAACACGGTCGCCGGTGTGCAGTGAGCGGCTGGCGACCAGTGTGTTGACGACACAGGGCAGTCCGTACTCCCGGGCGACCACCGCGCCGTGGGAGACCGAGCTGCCGATGTCGGTCACCAGCGCGGCGATGACGGTGAAGTACGGGGTCCACCCGACGTCGGTGACCGGCGCGACGAGGACCTCGCCGCGCCGCACGTCTCGTGCTTCCGCGATCGACTTCGCCACGCGGACAATTCCTTCGACGCATCCGCGACCCGCCGGTCGACCCACGATCTCGGTATCGTCGGCCGCGGACGGTGGTCGCGCCACCAGAGGAACCGGACGCCCCACCGAGACGTCCTCGAACTCCAGCGCCTCCTGAAACGCGAGCGCCTCCCGGCGTCGGAGTGCGGTGTCCACCAGGTCGGTGATGTCTTCGGCGCCGACCACACGGTGCAGTTCGCTGCGATCGAAGAAGTACACGAGGTCGGCGTCGGGCAGCCGTCCCGAGCGAGCGAGCACCTGCCCCAGGTGGGCGAAGCCGAGTTTGAGTGCGTGGGCGATTGCCGCCAACCTTGACTTCGTCTCCTCCCGTCCCCGTGCACCGCGGCGCGCCAGCCGAGCCAGGATCCGAACCGCTGCCGGCGCCACGGCCTCCTCGGGCGGCGTCGAGGCTCGACGTGCCGTCGGCTCGGTCGCCGAGCGCACCATCACCTGCAGCATGGTCCCCAGACCATGTGGGTCCTCGCCCCACGAGGGGTCGCGCATACACAGCTCGCGGTAGCCGCGGTGACCATGGCGGTGGAGAAAGCCTCGAAGCGCCACTCCGGCAACGCCGCTCGACGCACGGAGCCGGGTGACAGCATCGCCGGGGTCGGACTCGAGGAAGTCCTCGACCGACAGGTCGGCGGCGATCGCATGGGCCACCGTGTCGAGTTCGGCGAGCATCAGCGCGCTCTCGACATCGGATGCCCCGGCCATCAACCGGCTCGCGGCGGCCCGCCCGTCGTCGTCAGAACCCCCGTCCGCCTGCGTCCGGCGGATCACGACGCTCTCGAGCACATTCGCAGCGACCGCGGCACGCGACGACGACCGGACGTGGGTGACCATGACCTCGCAGAACAGTTCCACACCGATGTCCAATCGGTGCAACACCTCTCGAGGATCCCCGTCATCGGGGACACGGAAGGCGGCGATCTGATCACCGAGACGCCGGATGGCCGGCCCGGCGGACATCGCGAAACTCGTGAGCAAAAAGGTGTTGACCAGTCGACGGAAGAACGGCTGCGGTGGTTTCGGCACGAGTTCCTCGACCACCCGGCCGCACACCGACATCGAGAACTGTTCCAGCGAGTTGCCCAGGATCCCCGAGCTCAGCGCGGTTCCCTCGGTGAGGTTGAGGAACATGTGTCCCTGAAAGTATCCGACCTGCCGCCAGGGCTTCTCGTATCGCGGCTGGGCCCGGGCGACCACCTGGGTCATCTGCATGGCGTAGTCGATCGCGAAGCCGGACACCGACGCGGTGAGTGGGCAGTACGCGCCCGGCATCATC
The DNA here is from genome assembly GCF_053345315.1 of Williamsia sp. M5A3_1d. Classification (NCBI taxonomy): domain Bacteria; kingdom Bacillati; phylum Actinomycetota; class Actinomycetes; order Mycobacteriales; family Nocardiaceae; genus Williamsia; species Williamsia sp. M5A3_1d. The sequence goes on along the minus strand of NZ_JBKEZX010000004.1, from coordinate 602,308 downwards.
TCGCCGATGTTGCAGCGCGTGTACACATGGTCCTCGCCCGCCAGGGGTGAATCCATGGCGTCGAGCGCGCCGGGCAGGGTGGTGATCGGACGGGCCTGCAGCCACCACAGTCGGCCGGATCGGTCGATCGCCCACTCCAGATCCATCGGTGTGCGCCACTTCTCCGCCGCCCGTAGTGCCCCGTCACGGATGTCGTCGACCTCTGTCGTGGACAGGACGGTGTCCGCGCCGATCTCGTGGATGACGCAGTGGCCGTCGGCATCCAGCACGAGATGCTCGGGCGAGGCGGTGCCGTCGACGAGACTGTCGCCCAGACCGGCGACCGCGTCGATCACCATCAGATCGCGCCGACCTGATGTCGGATCCGCGGAGAACACCACCCCGGCGGCTCGGGCATCCACCATCTGCTGGACCACGAGATGCATCGTCGCGCGTTCGCGGCCCGCGTACGCCGAGACACGATTCGAGCTCGTCGACGCGATGCAGGTCTGGACGGCTCGCACCAGATCATCTGCGCTGCCCACCCCCAGCACCGTGTCGTACTGACCGGCGAACGATTGGTCGCCGCCGTCTTCCCCGACCGCCGAGGATCGCACCGCCACCGATGTCGCCCCCGCGTCCTGCATGCGGCCGAGCCACTGTTCGGCGGCTTCGACGGTGATTCCTTCGGCGGGGTCGACGATGACGAAGCCCGGCGGCACCCGGAACCCCAGCCGCCGCAGCTGCGCCAGTCCGGCGGCTTTGCCGCCGAACCGGTCGTCAACGACGTCGTCGAACTCGACGGTCGCCGTCACGTCGGCCGCGCCAAGCTGTCGACGACCTCGGCGAGGGCTCTCGCATCGATCGGGCCGGGTTGATACAGACAGATCCGGTCCGACACCCCGTCGACGCGGTCGCGGATACGTGCCGCCACCTCGCCGGGAGTGCCGCAGGCGGCGATGGTGTGGAGGATGTCGTCGTCGATCAACCCGGCCATCTCGCGCCACCGCCCCTGCTTCGACATCGCGTTCAGCTCGGGCTGGAGGTCACCCCATCCGTGCGCGTCGAGCACGGGCCGATAGGCCGGCGTGGAACCGTAGAACGCCAACAGCATCCGCGTCGACGCATGGTCTCCCCCACCGGCGAGGCCGCTCTCGGGTTCGACGGAGACGATGATCTCGGGCACCACCTCGAGGTCGTCGCGACTGCGGCCGGCCGCGGCGAGACCGGCATGCACGGCCGGCATCGTCGACTCGTGCAGGAAATGCTTCGAACTGAACGGCATCACCAGCAGCCCGTCGGCCACCTCGGCGGTGGCGGCGGTCAGGCGCGGTCCCAAGGCGCCCAGATAGATCGGCGGTGGTCCGAACGGGTTGGGGCCCGGCACGAACGTCGGTGTCATGAGTGTGTGCCGGTGGTACTCGCCGCGGAAATCGAGGCGCTCACCGGTGTTCCACGTCGCGAAGATGGCGCGCAGGGCGGCCACCATCTCCTTCATGCGGTCCACGGGATGGTCGAACTGTGCCCCGTATCGCTTCTCGATCTGCGCCCTGATCTGTGTCCCGAGCCCGAGGATGAAACGCCCCTCGCTCAGCAGCTGCAGGTCGTTGGCCTGGTGGGCGAGCTGGATCGGGTTGCGCGGGAACGCGATCGCGACGTTGGACATGAGGTCGAGCCCCGGCACCGTCGACGCCAGCACCAGTGGCGTGAAGACGTCGAAGGGCCCCTCGAAGGTGAACACCCCCGATGCTCCGGCCCCGCGCAACACCTCGGCGCGCTCGATGGCGTCGGTGGGGCCGAACAGGGCGGTCATGACCTTCATGGCCGCGGCGCCTGCCCCGCCACGTCGGTCCAGTCGGTGAAACCCGACGGGTGGTGGGGACCGATCACCCCGTGCTCGAACAGTCCGGCACCGTGATGCACGGTGCCGTCGGCGTCGGTGGCCACCGCGGAGCAGACGTGGTCGATGAGGCTGAACGCCGCCCGCGCCATCACGTCGGGATCGGTGAGGTCGAAGTGCACGCGCTCGGTGAACCCCTCGCCCTTCCACGTCCCGTGCGCCCACGTCGGGTCGCCGCCGTAGCCGGCGCCGAAGGCGATGGGGGCGAACAGCTTCGACTCGAGGTCGAGCGCGCTCCGGTCGCCGGCGCGATTCATGAACTCGATGTGTGCGCTGCGCGGGATCCGAGTTCCGGGGGTGTAGTCGATCTCGACTCGCACACCGTCGAGCTGTTCCACGCGGCCATCGGCCCACCGGCGCGTGCAGTCGTAGAGACTCCTGTGTCCCTCGGCGTCCTCCTGCAGGATGAGGAACAGCTGATGATCGTCGAAGGTGAGCGGGACGTAGAGCCACCAGATGCCCTGCAGGGCATCGTCGGGGCGGCCCGTCGGCTCGGGCTCCCCGATCGGGCGGATCCCCCACGACCGGTCTCGGCTCGCGACGCTGGTGTCGTGTCCCACCTCGAGGCGATCGCCGTCGACATCGATCCACCCGTGCCAGGTACCGACCTGCGCGAAACGGCAGGCCTCGAGGGTGACCCGGCGGCGACTGAGCATGGAGTGCGGACGCTCCAGCGCCGCGGGAAACGCGCCACGCCAGGTGAGGTCGGCCGACATCCCCTCGGTGGGCGCGAGGGTCAGGTGGATCTCCTGCAGCGGTTCGACGACCTCGAGGCGGTAGCCGTTCACGTGCGGGTGAAGCCGATCGTCGTCGATGCTGTCACTGAGGTGGACCGCGGTCTGGGTGTTCCCTCGGCGGACCACGAAGTAGGCGTCTTTGACGCCCAGACGCGGGTAGTAGCCGATCCCGGTGAGCGCGATGAACTGCCCGCCGCGGTCGAGCACGTTGAAGTACGACCGGTCGTAGAACTGCCGGTCCGACGGTTCGGGCCATGTGACGGGAGCCGGTGTCTGGTGGATCGGATACTCGTCGAGCGGACTGAGAAGCACCGGACTCTCCCTCGAATACGATGTGTGCCGTATCGGAATTACTCTGGCGACATGGCACCAGAAAGCCGCAGCGAAAACAAGGGGTCGGCGCCGTCGGGCGCAGGTCGTCCGCGGGACACGCGGATCGATGCGGCGATCATCGCGGCCACGCGAGAACTGATCGTCGAGACGGGCTACCCCGCTCTGACGCTGTCGGCGATCGCGGCGCGCGCAGGGACGACCACGGCGGCGATCTACCGACGATGGTCGGGTAAGACCCAACTGGTCCACGAGGCGGTGCTCTCGGCCGATTCAGTTCCTGCCGCCGATGGTTCTGGCGACATCCGCGGTGAGATCCGTGCGGTCGTCGAGACCGTACGCGCCATCTTCGACAAACCCTATGTGCGCGTGGCGTTGCCGGGTCTGATCGCCGACACCGTGGCCGACCCCGAGGTGCACGCGATGATGATCGGTCGACTCGCAGGTAACCTCACCGCGTTCGAGTCGCGTTTCGGAGGTGGGCGTCGTGCCGACGACCGCCTCCCCATGCTCGCCGAGGTGGTCGCCGGAACGGTGATCGTCCGGCTACTCATCCGCCAGGACGCCGTCCTCGACGACGAATGGGTCGAGGAGATGACCCGCATGATCACCGATCCCTGGGACGGCCCGGCGATCACGAGCGGTGGTTGATCGCGAACGCGCGCGATCTGGGCTCCTCTCCCGATCACCTGCCGATGCTGTCGAGGTGAGCGACATCGTGTGCGGACAGGGACAGCGACGCCCCGGCGATGTTCTGTCGAAGGTGTGTGACTCGGGATGTCCCCGGGATGAGCAGGATGTTGCTCGACCGTTGCAGCAGCCACGCGAGGGCCACGGCCATCGGGGTGGCATCGAGGCCCGCCGCGACGGTCGAGAGGGCGTCGGCCTGCGGGGGGGTGAAGCCACCGAGGGGAAAGAACGGGACGTAGGCGATGCCGTCCGAGGCGAGAGTGTCGATGAGTGCATCGTCCGATCGGTGCGCCAGGTTGTACATGTTCTGCACGCACACGATCGGTGCGATCGTGCGGGCCTCGGCGACCTGCTCAGCGGTGACATTGCTGACCCCGAGGTGCGCGATCAACCCCTGGTGCTGGAGTTCGGCAAGCGTGTCCATCGCTTCGGCCATCGACGCGGGTTTCGGGCCCGTCGCATCACCCATCCGCATGTTCACAAGACCGAGCTGCTCCGCCCCCAGAGTCGCGAGGTTCTGGTGGACCTGTCGACGAAGGTCGTCGGGCGTGCGAGCGGTGGGCCAGCCGCCGTGTGCGTCGCGGTCAGCCCCGACCTTCGTGGCGATGAGCAGCGAGGCGTCGGATCGACCCAGGGCCTCACGGATCAATTCGTTGGTGACGTGGGGGCCGTACGCGTCGCTGGTGTCGATGTGGGTGACACCCGCGTCGACCGCGTCACGCAGCACCGCGATCGCCGCGTCGTGGTCAGCAGGTGGTCCCATCACCCCAGGGCCGGCGAGCTGCATGGCTCCATAGCCGAAGCGTGTGATCGTCCGATCTCCCAGGGTCCAGGTTCCGCCGGGAAGTGACGTGGATTGTGTGCTCATCTGCTGTGCGCCTCTCTGACATGTTCGCAGGGTGGATGTACCCCGCCGCCGCTAGTATCGGAGCGCAACTCTCCGCTGGGAAGTACGCACCTGGGAGTGCGTAACCCACCAAGGCTCCGAAAGATGACCACCATGGCGACGACGACCGCGAACCAGAGGCGCGACGAGCAGAAGAACTCCTACAACGCGCTGCTTGCGGGGTGTCCGAGTCGCCAGCTGCTCGACCGACTGTCCAGCAAGTGGGTCGTCCTCATCCTGTGTGCCCTGGGTGGCGACGGCCCTGAGGGCACAGGAGAGCCGCGATCCCTGCGATATTCGCAGCTGTCCCGCATCATCGCCGGCGTCAGCCAGAAGATGCTGACCCAGACCCTCCGGACGCTGGAACGGGATGGACTGCTGACCCGCACCGTCACCCCGACCGTGCCGGTCACCGTCGATTACACGCTGACCGAACTCGGTGTCTCGCTGCACGACACCACCCGCCGACTACGAGCATGGGCGCAGGACAACATGGATTCCGTTCAGGCCCATCGCGCCGACTACGACCGACTCGATGCATCCGGGTGAATCCCTGCCCACGTGCATGATTCGTGTACAAGAACCGACCGGCGACGGACCATCGGCGCCCGCGGAGTGTGGACCGGTCAGGCGTAGTGGCCGATGGCCCACGCGCGGGCGGCGTCGGTGGTGACGGTGTCGACCACCTCGCCGTCCTGATACAGGTCCGTCTCCACGACGATCGACTTCTCGATCGCCTCGCGCCACGCCCGCACCGGTCCCTCGCCGAATGCCTTGTGCGGGAGCAGGTCGTCGATCATCACCACCGAGTTCTCGTGTGCCAGACGAGCCATGTTGGCGATGTCGGTGGCGGCGACCTCGTAGGTGTGGCCGCCGTCGATGAACAGGACGTCGAAGGTCTCCCCCGCGTTCTCCGCCGCGAAGGCCGGAACGGTCTCGGTGGAGTCGCCGGTGATCAGCGTGTGTCGGCCGGGGAACTCGTCGTCGATGCACTGTTTGGCCGTGGCGACGTACTCGTGGTCACCGAGATCGAACGAGGTCACCTCCACCTGCGGATCGGCGCGGAGGAACGCGTGACTCGAGAACCCGGCGTTGAACCCGATCTCGACGATCCGCCGGACGCCGTCGCGGCGCGCGAGGGACTCGAGGAACTCCATCTCGGTGTCGCTGACCGATCCCTCGACGAACCATCCGTTGCTCCGCGCGTCGTCGACGTTGGCCAGAAGGCGCTCAAAACCCATGTGTCACCGATCCATTGCCATGAGAGCCGGGACATCGGCTCCGATGGTCCCATCCTAGGGGGCGTCGCCACACGGCTTCGACGCGTTCAGTGGATGACGCGATACCGAAGGTGGGCCACGCCGGGGGCCTCGAGCACCCGGATCAGTTCGAGCTGGGGTCGCCCTGGTTCGAAACCCTCGAACAGCCTCTCGCCGGCGCCGAGGATCTCGGGGCTGAGCTGGATGTCGATTTCGTCGACGATGCCGGCCGCGATGGCCTGTCGGGCACACGATGCGCCGCCCGCGATCGAGATCGACCGCCCCGCCGCGGCCTCGGTCGCCTGCGCGTAGGCGGATTCGATCCCGTCGGTCACGAAGAAGAAGGTGGTGCCGCCCTCGAGCTCGATCGGTTCGTGCGCATGATGGGTGAGGACGAAGACCGGGCAGTGATACGGCGGCTCGTCGCCCCACCACCCCGTCCAGTCCGAGTCACCCCAGTCACCACGGACGGGGCCGAACATGTTGCGCCCCATGATGGTCGCGCCCATGTCGTCGAGCATCTCCGACATGACCTGTCGGTTGATGGGATGATCGAGACCGGGCCCGATGTGCCATGTGTGCACACGCTGGCCACCGATCCCGAGCGGGTTGTCGGCGCTCTGCTGCGGGCCGGCGACGAAACCGTCCACCGACATCGACATGGACAGGTTGGTGCGGCTCATGCTGTACCCGTTCGTTCGTCGTTCGACTGGTGCCGGGGATCGCGCCCGGCGAGCGCGAGGATACGTCCGAGGCGGTCGGTGTCGTCATCGATCGGCGCGACCGGTCCGAACGGCCCGGCCCCGGTCTCGGGGTCTGCGGGGAACAGCGTGAAGAACCGCTCCACCTCGTCGAGGGTCGTGTCGTCCACGCGCACGGTGTGGTCGGTGGCCCGTGCCAGGTCCCACGCGTGGACGGTCAGTTCCTCGGCCGCGACGACAGCATTGTCCTGCGCCGGCATCTCGATTCCTCCGGCGCTGACATGCCCCTGCCAGGCGCTGGGTTCGCCCCATGCCGAGGCGAGGTCGTGGAGCTGCTGCGGGATGGCTGTGCGCCAATCGCTCACCAGGCCGTCCGGTGGACGGATCGGGGCCTTGCGGGCGTTGTCGGTGAAGACGCTGCTGAACTGGTGGATGTGTGCCAACAGATCGCGCACAGACCAGTCGTCGCAGGGCGTCGGTCGGTCGAGATCGTCGTCCTCGACCGCATTGACCAGGCGCCTCATCTCCTGTGCTGCGGGGCCCAGATCGAACATGTCTTCCTCCATCGGTCGGTGTCGAGGATGTAGACCCCGGCCGCGACGAGAACTCATCGGAGGAGCGAGCGGCTCAGGTGAGTACGGCGCCCTCGGACGCCGAACCGACCAGCTTGGTGTACTTCGCGAGCACACCGCGGGTGTAGCGCGGTGGCAGCGGCGCCCAGTCCTGGCGACGCGCCTCGAGTTCCAGCTCGTCAACGAGCAAGTCGAGCGTGCCCTTGCCGACGTCGAGCCGGATCGGGTCGCCGTCGGCGACGAAAGCGATGGGGCCGGCATCGACCGCCTCGGGCGCCACGTGGCCGACGCAGAGTCCGGTGGTGCCGCCGGAGAACCGGCCGTCGGTGAGCAGCAGGACATCCTTGCCGAGTCCGGCGCCCTTGATCGCGCCGGTGATCGCCAGCATCTCTCGCATCCCCGGGCCGCCCTTGGGGCCCTCGTACCGGATGACGACGACGTCGCCCGCGGAGATCGTGCCGTCCTCGAGGGCATCCATCGCGGCGCGCTCGCGCTCGAAAACCCTTGCTGTGCCCTCGAACACATCGGAGTCGAAGCCCGCCGACTTCACCACCGCGCCGCCGGGCGCGAGGGATCCCTTGAGGATGGTGATACCACCCGTGGGGTGGATCGGCTCGCTCATCGCCCGCAGCACCTTGCCATCGGGGTCGGGCGGGGCGATGTGGGCGAGGTTCTCGGCCATGGTCTTCCCGGTGACGGTGAGGCAGTCGCCGTGCACCAGCCCGGCGTCGAGCAGGGCTTTCATGACGACGGGGACGCCACCGATCTGGTCGACGTCGGTCATGACGTGCTTGCCGAACGGCTTCACATCCGCCAGGTGCGGGACCCGGGAACCGACGCGGGTGAAATCGTCGAGGGTGAGCTCCACCTCGGCCTCGTTGGCGATCGCGAGCAGGTGCAGCACTGCGTTGGTGGACCCGCCGAACGCCATGACGACCGCGATGGCGTTCTCGAACGCCTCCTTGGTGAGGATGTCGCGCGCGGTGATCCCGCGACGCAACAGTTCGACGACGGCCTCGCCGCTGGCGTGGGCGAACTGGTCGCGACGACGGTCGGGTGCGGGCGGGGACGCGCTGCCCGGCAACGACATGCCGAGTGCCTCGGCGGCGCTGGCCATCGTGTTCGCGGTGTACATGCCGCCGCAGGCGCCCTCACCGGGACAGATTGCGCGCTCGATGGTGTCCACGTCCTCCCGGGACATCAGGCCGCGTGAGCAGGCGCCGACGGCCTCGAAGGCGTCGATGATCGTCACCTGGTGCTCGCTGCCGTCGGACAACGTCGCGAAACCGGGCAGAGTCGACCCCGCGTAGAGGAACACGCTCGCGAGGTCCAGACGCGCTGCGGCCATGAGCATCCCGGGCAGCGACTTGTCGCAACCGGCGAGCAGTACCGAACCGTCCAGGCGCTCGGCGCTCATCACGGTCTCGACGCTGTCGGCGATCACCTCGCGCGACACCAGGGAGAAGTGCATGCCCTCGTGGCCCATGGAGATGCCATCGGAGACGGAGATGGTGCCGAACTCGAGCGGGAACCCGCCGGCCGCGCTGACACCGCCCTTCACCGCCTTCGCGAGACGTTCCAGCGAGAGGTTGCACGGCGTGATCTCGTTCCACGACGACGCGACGCCGATCTGCGACTTGCCCCAGTCCTCGTCGCCCATGCCGACCGCGCGGAGCATGCCGCGGGCGGCGGTCTTCTCCAGGCCGTCGGTGACGTCGCGGCTGCGGGGTTTGATGTCCGGGGACTCGTTCTCGGGCGACATGGCACTCCTCGATCTGTGCGTGGGCGCGGTGGACAGGGCTGTCCGGCGCACCGATGCCGCGAACTGAGCGGCTCGTCGAGAAGTATGCCCCCGGGCCGTGCACGATCGTCGTCGAGTCGGGTCAAGTCCCCGGTCTCGGGGTGAGCCCGACGTGTTCGCCGGCGGCCGACCCGTCGGAACCTCCGGGGCTGGCACTCACATCGGTCGAATGTTAGAAAAGGGACGACAGCGCCCGATCGTCTCCGAGGAGGTTTGTCATGGATCCCCTGAGCAATCCCCTGCACAGCGTCGACGACGCCGATCTCATCGAGCAGTCCACCGAACTCGGCACCGACCCCGCCGGTCTCGAGGACTACCCCCACACCGACCACGACGAACCGGACGTGCCCGACGTTTCGTGACCATTCCGTGACCGGGGCATCGGTCGCGCACCGAAGTCCGTCGGGCACTTTCGCTGACGGGTGACGCGACCTACCGTCGAAGTCGTGAGTGAAAACGTCGTCATACCCGCCCTGCCGATCGGTACACACAAGTCGATCGCGGACCTCGTCGCCGAGGGTCACGCCCTCGCCGATGTCGCTGCCATTCTGGACATGTCGGTCATCGACGTGCTCCGGTGGTATTCGGAGATGGCGGCGGTCCTACACGTGCGGGAGTTGCCCGCCCTGGCAAAGCGCCTGCGCGACATGGAATACGGCAACGCCACCGTAAGTCCGTGGCGCCGGGACATGTTCACCACCGCCGCACTGTCCTCCGAGATCACCGACGCACCCGCACCGCTCGCCGGCTGAGGCGCGGGTCTCGGGCTCGATGAAAGCTCCGATCCCGCACGTACGGTGGAGATCATGGATCTGATCACCATCGACACGCCCGACGGAACCGCGCAAGCCCACGTCGCCACTCCCCCTTCCGGAACCGGTCCCGGTGTCCTGCTCTTCATGGACGCCATCGGGCTCCGTCCGCAGATAGCCGCCATGGCCGAACGCATCGCGTCGTGGGGCTTCGTGGTGTTGTCGCCCAACACCTTCTACCGCGACGGTGACGTGGACACCCTGATGCCGACCGTGGATCTCCGCGAACCCGGTGCGCGTGACGAGTTCTTCGCCGGGGTCGGACCACGGATGGCCGCGCTCACCACCGAGCGAGCCGTGCGCGACATCGCCGCGTACCACTCTGCGCTCCTCGCGCTCGACGCCGTCGTCGGCGACCGTGTGGGAACGGTGGGCTATTGCATGGGGGCGCGCCTGGTGACCCGCTACGCCGGTCAGTTCCCCGACAACGTCGTCGCCGCGGCCGGCTTCCACGGTGGTGGACTCGTCACCGACGACGCCGACAGCCCGCACCTCACGCTGGCCACGGCCCGCGCGGAGTTCGTCTATGGCCACGCCGACAACGACCGGTCGATGGATGCCGATGCGGTCGCAGCTCTCGGAGCGGCTCTCGACGCCGCCGGACTGACAGCCACGAACGAGATCTACCCCGACGCCCCGCACGGATACTCGATGGCCGACACCTCGATGTACCAGGAGGCCGGCGCCGAACGCAGCTTCACCGAGCTGCGAGATCTGTTCTCTCGCACGCTGGGGTGATGCGGAGGTAGGTGTTCCGCGCGGTCACATATAGCGCTACTCTGACATCAGACAATGGCGCTGTGTGTGATGGGAATGCGATGACCACGACCGACGCTCGACCTGTGACCCCGGTGGCGAGCAGCCTCGACCAGGGCATGGAGGCGATCACCCGGCGTCTCGCCGACTCGGCGACGCTGTCATCGCGTAACGCGATGACCGAGATCGACTGGAACGCCCCGCTCGACCCGACCGGTCACGGATGTTCCCCGGAGTGGTCGACGCTCTACGGCACCGACTACTGGGACGAACTGAGCGACGAGCAGCGGGTTACGCTCACGCGCCACGAATTCGCGTCGACCATGACGATCGGCATCTGGTTCGAGATGGCCCTGCAGAAGATGGTGATCCGCGACCAGCGCTCGTCACCGGTGCAGTCCGAGGAATTCCGGTTCGCGATGACCGAGGTCGCCGACGAATGTCGACACTCGCTCATGTTCGCGCTCGCCGCGCAGAAGATGGTCGGGACCTCGTATCGACCCGGTCCGCGCGTGGCCACGCTCGGAAGAATCTTCATGAACACGGCCGGGGGTGAACTCGCCTACGGCGGCATCCTGGTGGCCGAGGAGATCCTCGATGTGATGCAGCGGGGTTCGTTGGGCGACCCGAGGGTGCTGCCGATGATCCAGACCATCAACGAGATCCATGTGCTCGAGGAGTCGCGGCACATGCGCTTCGCGCGCGAGCAGGTGCGCGAGACGATGGCACACGCTGGACGACTGCGCCGCGAGTGCAGTGCCGTCCTGATCGCTCTCGGCGCCGAGCTGATCATCAGCAGCCTCGTGCGACCGCAGGCGTTCACCGACGCCGGTCTCGACCGTCGTCGTGCCGTCGGGGCCATGCTCACCAACGACCATCACCATCGGATGGTGCGGAGCGGGTCGGTCCACCTCATGCAGTTCCTCGACGAGGTCGGGCTCCTGACTCCTCGCGCAGCGCGGATCTACGCACGCATACACATGCTCTGACGCGAGGCGGTGGGCAAGACCGCCGCGGGCGCGTACTGTCGAGTCATGACTGATTCGAACACAGGTTCGACCCCTGACGACGCATCCACCACCGGTTCCGATGTCATCGGGGCAGGTGCCGGAAACACCACCGAGAAGGATCCCGAGGACTGGGTGACCGGCGATGAGCCGATGACCGGGGCTCAGCGCAGCTACCTCGACACCCTGGCGCGCGACGCCGGTGAGACGCTGTCGGCCGACCTGACGAAGGCGCAGGCCTCGGAGGAGATCGAGCGGCTGCGTGCCGCGACCGACCGCACCTGATCTGACCGTCGCGGCCGCATCGTCCGTAGCATCGAGGGATGAACGATGCGATCGCGACCGCGGGGAGCTGCGCCCTCTCCGACGACATCACCGTCACCCGGATGGGTTATGGCGCCATGCAATTGGCCGGTCCACATGTGTTCGGTCCCCCGGCCGACCGTGATGCCGCGGTCGCCGTGTTGCGCGCAGTGGTCGACGCCGGGGTCACGCACATCGACACCAGCGACTTCTACGGTCCTCACGTCACCAACCAGATCATCCGCGAGGCGTTGCACCCCTACCCCGACGATCTGCACATCGTCACCAAGGTGGGTGCCCGTCGGGACGCCGAGGGCAACTGGCCGTCGGCGTTGTCCCGCGACGACCTGCGATCGGCGGTGCACGACAACCTGACGAACCTGGGCCTCGACGCTCTCGACGTGGTGAACCTGCGGGTCGGCGGGTTCGGCGAGGCCACGCCGGGCTCGCTGGCGGAGCCCTTCACGCATCTCGTCGAGATGCAGCAGGAGGGATTGATCAAACACCTCGGCGTCAGCAACGTGAACGCCGAACAGGTGGCCGAGGCGCGGGCGATCGCGCCGATCGTCTGCGTGCAGAACAACTACAACGTCGCCCATCGCGTCGACGACGTCCTCGTCGACGAGCTGGCGGCGGCCGGGATCGCTTTCGTACCGTATTTCCCGCTCGGGGGTTTCTCGCCGCTGCAGTCCGAGCAGCTCGACGCTGTCGCCGAGCGGCTGCAGGCGTCCCCGATGAGTGTCGCCCTGGCGTGGCTGCTCGCCCACTCCCCCAACATCCTGCTGATCCCCGGTACCTCCTCGCGAGAACACCTCCGGGAGAACATCGCCGCCGCGGCGCTCGAGCTCCCCTCGGACGCGATGGCAGAGCTCGACGCGATCGGCTGACAGCCACACCGCCGTCCCCGGTGCCGCGACGAACGAGCCGGTCGTCACATCCGTTGAGGTACGGTCCACGGCGAACGGTCCCGACGACGGGGCCACTGTCGTAGGGGTGACGATGAGAGTTCGTACGGTCGGATCGGGTGAGAAGCGTTCCGTCGCCGGGTGGCACGAGGCGTCACAGCAGTGGGTCGACCTCGACGTTGCGGCCGACACGCTCGATCCTGCTGTCCGCGGCGATTCCACCCGCGACATGCTCACGTTCCTCGCCGCCCGCGAACGCGGACGCGACACCGCAGCGTCCCTGATGGACCGCGCGGTCGCCGACGGCGTCGCGATCGTGTCGCCGACCCCCGCCCGGCCACTGCAACCGGCGTCGCTGCGCTGCTTCATGGGATGGGAACAGCACTGGAGCCAGGCCGCCCACCAGCTGGTGCGGCGCAACCTGCCGGCCGCGATGCCCTTCATCCGCGGCGTGGAGATGGTGACCCGCAAGGACTTCCCCGCTCTGCGACCCGGCGCGTCGTTCTCCGAGCACCCGATGTACTACACCGGCAACCACCTCACCGTCCTCGCCGACGGAGATGTCGTCCCGTGGCCGTCGTACACCGATCTGCTGGATTTCGAGCTCGAGTTCGGGATGATCGTCGACCGTCCGCTCCGCGACGCCACATCCGCACAGGGCGCCGACGCCATCGGCGGTTTCGTCGTGTTCAACGATCTCAGTGCACGCGACACCCAGTGGGATGAGCAGCGCAACGGTTCCTTCGGACCCGTCGTGAAGACCAAGACGTTCGCCAGCTCGATGGGCTCGGTGGTCGTGACCGCCGATGAGGTTCTGGGCCGACTCGACGACCTCTCGGCGTCGGTGGTGGTCGACGGCGACACGTGGTCGTCCACCGGCACAGCAGGATTGCGGTACGGGCCGGGTGAGACGGTCGCCTATGCGAGCCGCGGCGAAGACGTGTTTCCCGGCGAGATGATGACCTCGGGCACCCTCCCGTCGGGCTGCGGCCTCGAACTCGACCGCTGGATCGCCCCGGGCAACACGGTGACGCTCTCCATCGACTTCATCGGTTCGGTCACCAACACCATCGGCGCGAAAGGCTGACCGGGGAGACCACGCGCCGGGATCATCGGGCGGTGTGGATCACCCGGTCGACGATCCGCTCGACCACTGCTTGTTCGACGTCGGTGCGCGGGGCGTAGAGGTACAGGTAACTGTCGGGCAGACCTATTCTTCCCGCCAGCGGGTGTCGCTCGCCCCAACCGCGATCGATGATCTCGTGGACGTCGGCGGGTGCGGCGACCACATGCAGAGAGCCCTGTCGGTGCACATGCGCGATCTCGCCACGTGCGTGGCGGGCCCAGTCGGTACCGGGCTCGGAACAGAACAGGGCGTCTCCCCGCTTCTCGAATCGGCTGCGGTCGAGACGAAACCCGTTCTCCGCAGACGCCTCTCGCAACCGCGTCTCCAACCCGGCCACCCGCGCGGAATCCACGTCGGCGCCGATCTCGCGGTGCGGGATCGGATAGGGCGCGATCGCGGGCCGGCACCCGTCGCGATCCGGTAGGTGCAGGCGGTCGACATCGTCGCCCGCCGGTGGATCGCCGCTGATGTCGAGCGGATCGCGGCCCCACGGTCGCAGGGCGCTCGTGATGACCCAGCCGATCTGGTTCGCGGGCAGACCGCCCGGCCCGAGCTCTTTCCAACCCCGGTAGTTCTGGGCGAGTCGGTTCATCGGCTCCTCCGGTCTGTGCAGGTGGGGGTTTCTCGGCGGCGCACCGGCACGGCCGCTCGCGCTTGTGCACACTTGTGCACAAAGAGCATCATGGCAGTGAGCCGTGTCACGTGTGCAGAAGGTGGGATGAGGATGAGTCGGGGCGACGCAGTACGGATGAGGTTGAGATGGTGTGCGATGCACGGGTTCGTCCGGTTCGTCGCCGGTCGTGCCGCCGCCGCGGGTGATCTGCAGGCGAGGCTGATCGCCGACCCGTCGGCACGCGCGGACCCGACCGGTCTGTACCGCGAGATCCGGGAGGCCGCTCCCGTGGTGCGGTCCCGGCTGGCCAGCGTCACCGTCGATCACGAGATTGTCCACGCCACGCTACGGTCCGACGACTTCCGCACGATCGTCCTCGGGTCCCGGCTGCCCGGCCCGCTGAAGTGGATCGAGGAGCGCACGCGGTCGGGGGCGCTGCACCCGTTGCGGCCGCCGTCGCTGCTCGCCACCGAGCCTCCCGAGCACACCAGCTACCGCAAGCTGGTGTCGTCGGTGTTCACCGCGCGGGCGGTCGCGGCGTTGCGGGACAACGTGCAGGAGACCGCCGATCGGTTGCTCGACGGACTGATGGACCACAGCGGACCGATAGACATCGTCGAGCGCTACTGCGCGCAGCTGCCGGTCGCGGTCATCAGCGACATCCTCGGCGTCCCCGAGTCCGAGCGCGGCCGTGTGCTGGAGTTCGGTGAACTCGCGGCGCCGAGCCTCGACATGGGCCTCACGTGGGCACAGTTCACCCGGGTGGAGACCGGACTCATCGGCTTCGATCGATGGCTCTCCGATCACCTCGCGACGTTGCGCCGCAATCCCGGTGACGACCTCATGAGCCAGCTGATCCGCGCGACCGAGGACGGGGTGTCGCTCACCGACGACGAGTTGCGGGCAACGGCCGGACTCGTGCTGGCGGCGGGATTCGAGACCACCGTCAACATCCTGGGCAGCGGTATCGACCTGCTCATCAAGCACCCCGAGCAGTTGGCGCTCCTCCAGGAGGATCCCTCGTTGTGGTCCAACGCGGCCGACGAGATGCTGCGCCTGCAGTCCCCGGTCCAGATCACCGCGCGTGTGGCCCGCCGCGACGTCGAGGTCGGTGGCGAGCAGCTGACCAAGGGCGATCTGGTGGTGCTCGTGCTCGCCGGCGCCAACCGCGACCCCAAGGTGTTCACCGACCCCGAACGGTTCGACGTGACCCGCGACAACGCCAACAAGCACCTCTCGTTCTCCGGCGGCCGACACTTCTGCCTGGGCGCGGCGCTGGCGCGGGCCGAGACCGAGGTGGGCCTGAAATCCCTCTTCGACCGGTTCCCCCAGATCGCCGCGGCCGGTCAGGGCACCAAGCGGGACACCCGCGTGCTCAACGGCTTTGCGCGCCTCCCGGTGCTGCTGGCCGAGCGCAGCCGCGAAAACGCCCACAGCCGGTAGCTGCGGGCGTCCGCGCGGCCGACGTCAGTAGGCAGGGGTCAACGGGCGGTGCCCACCAACCCCAGCGAGCGGAGATCAGCGACGTACTTGGCGATGAGTTCGGCGCTCAGGTGGGGGATCTCGCCGTTGTCCCCGATACCCGCCTCGGCGACCGCCGCGGCGAAGCGTCGCGACGGTATCGCCGAACCCGCGATCGCCGTGTCGGGCTGGGCGAACGCGTGCAGGAGTGGCAGCAGCGACGCGCGCCGCTGCGCCTCGGGCAACGCCCGGATGGACGTCTCGAAGCGCGAGATCCACGTGGCGTAGTCGTCGACGCGCGTGACCGCGACACCGCTGTCGATCAGCCAGTCGACGACGGTGTCGAGTGAGATGCCGTCGTCGTGCGGGTTCACGACGTTGTAGGTCTCGTATCCCTTGTGTACCGAGGATCCGAGGTCTGTGATGGCGGTGGCCGTGAAATCGGCGGGGAGGCCGTCGTAGTGTGCCCGCGGCCGTTCGGAGGACCCGTCGCCGGCGGCGTAGAACGAGCCGGGCGCCACGCCCGTGGCGATCACGCTCAGCACGAGTCGCGTGAACATGTCCGGGACATTGAGCTGGCCACTGAATGTGCTGTGCGCCAGGATCATGTCGGAACGGAACACCGCGACCGGCAGTTCACACAGGTCGTGCGCCTCGCGGAGCAACACCTCGCCGGCCCACTTGCTGTTGCCGTATCCGTTCGCGTACGTCTCGTCGACCGAGCGACGCGCGCTCGCCGTGCGGATGTCGAGGTCCTCGTCGAGGATCGACGGCCCGCCGTCGGCGGCGACACCCACGGTCGAGAGGTAGGTGATCGGCGTGATCCGGCTGGTCAGTGCGAGGGCGATCAGCTCGGCCGTCCCGACCACGTTCGGTCCGAACAGCTGGTCGTAGGGCAACACGTGGTTGACCAGGGCGGCCGGGTGGACGATGAGATCGACCTCGTCGGCCAGGCGCTGCCAGGTGCCGGCGTCGAGACCGAGGTCGGTGTCGGCGATGTCGCCGGCGAGCACCTCCAGGCGGCGACCCGCGAGTTCACGGAAGCGGGCCAGCAGATCGGGATCCCCGCTGTCGAAGGCGGATTCGAGCCGCTTCCGGGCATCGTCGGCGTCACGGCCGCGGATGATGCACACCAACCGACCGTCGGAGGCGTCGAGGCGTTCGAGCCACTCGAGGCACAGGAAACGTCCGAGGTAACCGTTGGCGCCGGTCAGCAGAACCGTGCCTGGCTTCTCCGGGGCCCGGGGAAGCGACGGCGCCGCAGACAGGGTCTCGGCATCGATGAACTTGTCGAGGGTGAGCTGTTCGGCGAACACCTCGGTGGCGCCCTTGCCGTGTACCGAGGCGAAGGTGGGTCGGACGGCGCCCGCGCGGGCGCGCTCGATGTGTTCGGCGATCGCGCTCAGGTCGGTGGCCGCGCTCATCAGCACACCCACGGGGATCTCGACGTCGAAGATGTCGGTCAGCAGATTCGAGAACGTGAGCGCCGACAGCGAGTCGCCACCGAGATCGGAGAACCGCACACTCCCCTCGACCTCACCCGAGCCGCCCACCGTGGCGATGGCGGCGCGGGTCACCGTCTCGAGGACCGGGCGGTCGGCGCCGTGGCGGCGAAGCTCGCGCAGCTCGCCGCTCTGTCCGTCGGCGAGCTGGGTGTAGAGCGCCTCGAGCTGGTCGCGATAGTGCTCGGTGAGCGCGGGACGCAGCAGCTTGCCGACACCGGAGAGGAGGCCGGCCTCGCGGGTGAACGGTGCACGCTCGACGATGATGTCGCGCGGGATCTCGTAGGAGTTGAGTCCGGCGGCGCGGGCGGTGTCACCGATCGCGTCGAGCAGGCGGGTCCGCAGCGCGTCGTCATCGGCGACCTCGGCCGCGATCTCGTCGGTGGGCACCACGACGCCCAGCAGGAACGCGCGAGAGCTGTTGCCGTAGACGAAGATCTGGGCAACACCATCGGCGGCGGCAAAGATCGCCTCCAACCGCGACACCGCGACGAACTCACCCTGGGACAGCTTGAGGACGTTCTTGCGACGGTCGAGATACACGAGGTGACCCGGCTCGGTCTCGGCCATGATGTCGCCGGTCAGGTAGAAACCGTCTTCGTCGAAGACCTCGGCGGTGACCGCGTCGCGCTTGTAGTAGCCGGGGAACATCGAGGCGGACTTGAGCACCAATTCGCCACGCGGATACGGGGTGTCACTGGTGTGGTACCCGAGTTCGGGCACGTCGACCAGCTTGTACTCGGTGACCGGTGGCTGGTTCACGACGCCGTTGATGAGCACCGGACCGGCCTCGGTGGAACCGTAGCCGTCGACGAGGGGGACGTCGGCGCATGTGGTGATGAACTCCGCCATCTCCGGCGCGAGCGGCGCGGTGCCGCACATCGCCGACAGAACGCGGCCACCGAGCACCTCTTCGCGCATCTCGGTCTTCACCGCCTCCTCCACGGCGGCGACGTCGTGGTCGGCCGCGTCGAGTCGATGGTCGACCTCGCTGCGGAAGCGCTGAAAGATCATGTCGCACACACGCGGGACGAGCATCAACGCGGTGGGCCGGACGAGGGCGAGATCCTCGAGCAGGGTCGACAGGTCACTCTTGGCGACGAAATACGCGGTGCCACCGCTGCCCAGGGTCTTCGCGAGAACCGCGCGACCGGCTACGTGGCTCATCGGCATGTAGTTGACGGAGATCTCCGGGATCTCGCCGGTGTCGAACCAGAACGTGGTCCACAGACGTGCCACGTTGCGTGTCGGGTACATCGCACCCTTGGGGGTCCCGGTGCTGCCCGAGGTGTAGATCAGGGTCGCGAGCGCGTCGGCCCATGAGTCGGCGGCGCCGGATTCGGGCGTCCCGAACGCGGGTACGGCGGGCGCGGTGCGCCCGCGTTCGACGACGTCGGCCAGGGTCTCGAACGCGATGTCGGTGCCGGACAGGCGGTCCTGCGCCTGTGCGATCACGTCGCGGTGGTCGTCGTCGTCGGTGAAGTTCTCGAACACGACCAGTCGGGAGGGCGCGAAACCGGTGGTGACGAGGTCGACGGCGTCGGTGAGGTGATCGATGGACACCGCGAACACGGTGGGCTCGGTCTCGGCGATGATGGGGGCGAGCGCTGTCGGGGTGGCGCTGGTCTGCAGGGGGACGCTGACCGCGCCGAGGTGCGCGCAGGCGAGGTCGATGACCGCGTAGTCGACACTCGTGAACCCCAGGGTCGTGACGAACTGCCCGGGACGAACGAACTCGGCCCATCCGGCGGCGGCGGCGGCGATCCGGTCGCCGAGTTCGCCGTAGCTGACGGTGTCGAAGCGTGGGAGCAGGGTGCGGGTGGTGCGGCCGGTGGACGGATCCGTGGTCGTCTCGGTGGCACGCGTGCCGAGTGCGGGTCGATCGGCGTAGGCCTGCAGGATGCCGGCGATGACGACGGCGAGCGGGGTGTCGGGATCATGCGATCCGGCCAGGTCCGGATTCGGGATGGCCGCGGCGACCTGGGGATCGTTCTCGGTGAGTCGCTGCAGCCGGTCGGCGACGTGGGCGTCGAGCTCGTCGCGGCGCGGGGTGTCGGTGTCGGCGGTGTCGTCCTGGGTCTGTGTGCTCATGTGATGCCCTCCTGTCGCACTCCCGCGTCAGCGGGCGGCTCGGCCGTACGTCGAGCCTTAGTACCGCTAACGAAGGGCGGAGGTGGCGATATTTCCGCGATGGGTGTGGCGAATGTCTCTCAGGAGCTCTCGTCGTCGGAATAGGGCGATTCGCCCGTGTCCAGCGGCAATGAGGGATCGGCGAGGTACGCGACGGTGTCGTCGATGCGACTCGCGATCACCGCGGGCGGTTGATAGACAAGCCGACCCGGAAGCCGTTCGAGGGCGGAGATCGCGTCGTCGATCGGCGTCAGCGCGTCGCGGTCACCCGCACCCGGCGGTGCGGTCCCTGCGGCGACGAGTCGGTCGTCGAGGGCGAGGACTGACTCGTCGAGTCGGTCGAGAGCCGCCGCGGAGACGGGGTCGGCGCGCAGAGTGTGGTTCTCGTGGACCAGGGCGATCGCGTAGCGGAGGCGACGGTGCAGCAGCGGCGCGGGTTCATCGGACGTCGACCACTCGCGGGGGGCGTGACCAGGCCGCCCGGGGAGCACGTCGGTGGAGCGGGCGAACCGGCGGACGCGCAGCATGGAATCGATCACGAACCACGAGACGCCGGTCAGGACGGCCACCGCGAACACGATGGTGACGACGACGATGAGGAGCGACACGTCGGCCATTGTCGTCGCCGAACGCGGCCGTCGACAAACCCCGCCGACCGAGGTGGGTGGATCGCGAGGTCAGGACGCGCTGCCGCGGACGCCACCGCGGCCGAATTTCTCCGAGTACATCGCGGCATCGGCTCGACGCCAAGTGCCATCGATGCCGTCGGCCGGTTCATACCGACCGACACCGATCGACGCGGACACGTCACTCTCGCGCAACGCCTGTCGGATACGCGCGATGACCATGTCGACCGTCGCCGAGGGCGAGCGGGTGAAAAGGATCCCGTACTCGTCCCCACCGGTGCGGGCGACGACCGCCGGGGCGTCGATCGGCGAACCTTCGATCACCGTCGTGATCAGCTCCGCGACCCGACGCAGGTGGTCGTCGCCGGCGTGG
The DNA here is from genome assembly GCF_053345315.1 of Williamsia sp. M5A3_1d. Taxonomy (NCBI): domain Bacteria; kingdom Bacillati; phylum Actinomycetota; class Actinomycetes; order Mycobacteriales; family Nocardiaceae; genus Williamsia; species Williamsia sp. M5A3_1d. The sequence continues at coordinate 581,839 of NZ_JBKEZX010000004.1, read as the reverse complement.
TGGCCGAGGGTGTCGTTGGTCCGCTTGAGGTCGTCGAGATCGATCACCACGATCGCCCCCGGATCACCGAAGCGGCGGAAACGTGCTTCCTCGCGCTGCAGAAGTTTCTCCCAGCCACGCCGGTTGAGCAGACCGGTGAGGGCGTCGGTGTCGGCGTGGCGATGCGCGGCCTCGAGTGCGCGCTCGGCGGCCGTCGTCTGCAGGTCCGCCTCGAGGATCCGCGACAGCAACGACGTCATCAGGGTGATCAGATCGGTGTGCACGTCGGTCTCGGGCGGAAGTGGGTCACGTCCGAATCCACACAGCGAGCCGAACAGTGCGCCGTCGGAGGTCACCAGTGGGAACCCGACGTAGCTCGCGACCGGGGATCCCGTGCGGTCGACGACGGCCGCGTATTCCGGCACCGAACGCAGATCGCGGGCGATGAGGGGTCCGCCGTCGGCGGTGAGGTACTGACAGAGCGAGTTCGACCACGGCAACACGGTGCCGGCGTGGACACCGAGATCGGTGTCGTCGACGGTCAGATAGATCTGACGCTCACCGTCGAAACGCGCAACCGTCCACGTCCCGATCGGGAAGGCCTGTCGCAGATACTCGAGCACGTCTCGTGAGGCCTCGTCGAAACGTGGTCGGGAACGGTTGAGCAGGGGGGCCGGATGCATTGACGCTCCTCGATCCGGTGAGCCCTCCCCGATGGAGACCTCGCTGCCGACGCCTCATTGTCGTCGTCTGTGGCGAAATCGTTACACATCGGGTCTGAGGTGTATCTCACGGCGACGTCAGCGACCGAGGAGGCGGGGAAGACGATTCTGAATTCGCTTGGCGGTGATGAGACGGCTCGTGAAGGCCACCGCGAGCGAGGCGAGCAGCATCGCCGCACTGACGATCCAGGCATCGGCGAACGATGTGCTGCGACCGACCGCATTGCCGCTGAAGCCCAACGTCACGCCGCTGAGCACCGCGGATCCGAACGCGGGATACGACGCCCTCGTCTCCAACTTGATCTTCCAGTCCACGGCGTCGCGCCGCAGATCGGCAGGCGAACGGTCCGAGGGTGACGCGCCGCGGGACTCTCGCCGCGCGGCCTCGATGGCGAGCTCGAGATCGGGGTCGTGGGGGGCGTTCCAGGCGCGTGTGAGCGACCAGATCCAGCCCGTGACGATCACGAGATCGCAGATGGCGAAGACCACTGCGCCGATGTCCGTCACACCGCCGATGGTAGGTCAGTAGACGTCGCGCACGTAACGCTTGTCGGCCGCGAGCGCTTTGACGAAGGCCTCGGCGCTGTGGGGGGCGAGGCGGCCGTACTGGGCGACGACGCCCTTGAGAGCCGCGTCGACGTCGCGGGCCATCCGGGTCGCATCGCCACACACGAAGACCGAGGCGCCCCGGTGCAGCCAGTCCCAGATCTCGGCGCCGTGCTCCCGCATCCGGTCCTGTACGTAGACCTTGTCGGCGTGATCCCGCGAGAACGCGACGTCGAGACGTGTGAGCACGCCGTCGTCGAGCATCGACGTCAGCTCGTCGCGGTAGTAGAAGTCGGTCGCCTCATGTTGCTCACCGAAGAACAGCCAGTTGTCGCCGGTGTGGCCCGATGCGCGCCGCTCCTGCAGGAACGCCCGGAACGGGGCCACTCCCGTGCCCGGCCCGATCATGATCATCGGGGTGTCAGGATCTGCGGGCGGACGGAAGTGCGTCGTCCTCTGCACGAAGATCCCGATCTCGTCGTCGCCGGCGTGGTCGGCGAGATAGGTCGAGCACACGCCGCGTCGGGGTGTCCCGTGCAGGTTGTGTCGCACCGCCGACACGGTCAGCTGCACCTCCCGCGGATGCTCGAGCGGACTCGACGAGACCGAGTAGAGCCGGGGTTGCATCGGTTTGAGCACCGTCAGCCACTCGTCGACGTCGGCGCGGACAGGGTGCGTCGCGAGCAGGTCGACCGACTGCCTCCCCCACATCCAGTCGGAGAGCCGGTCCCGGTTGTCGGGCAGCATCATCGCCTCGAGATCGACATCGCCCGTGCGGCGCAGCACGAATCGCAGGAGGTCGGGGGTGATGCGGGCGATCTCCAGATCGTCGCGCAGCGCGTCACGGAGCGGTCGGGGTGCGCCGCCGCCGAGCTCGACCGGTGCGTCGCCGTCGAGCCCGGTCAGCGACAACCACTCCCCGACGAGGTGGGTGCTGTTACGCGGCCACACCCCCAGCGCGTCGCCGGTCTCGTAGGTCAGGGTGTCGGGTGGCAGGTGAAAACCGAACTGGCGCACGTCCTTCTCCGATCCGGCACCGGAGAGCGGGGTGTTGCGGATCAGGCGGGTCCGTAACGGCGATCTCCTGCTGAACGCGGCGGGCTCGTCCGGGGCACGAATCGGCGTCGGTGCGGCAGCCGCTGACACGGCCGCCTCGGGCACCAGTCGTGCGGTGACGGTGCGCAACCATCCGGCCGCGGTGTCGGAGAACTCGGGCTCGCAGTCGGCGCGGTCGGCGATGCGATCGGCACCCAGTTCGGCGAGGCGCGAATCGAGTTTGCGGCCGTGGCCGCAGAAATCGTCGTAGTTGGAGTCGCCGAAGGCGAGCACCGAGTACCGCACGCCGCTCAGATCGGGGGCGTCCGGGGACGTGACCTGATCCCAGAACGCGACACCGTTGTCGGGAGCATCGCCGTCGCCGGTGGTGCTGGTGATCATCAGTGCCGCGTCGTGGTGTGCGAGCTCGGCCACGGAGAAATCGTCCATGGTGCGCAGGGTGACCCCGACACCGGTGTCGGTGAGGTGGGCTGCGGCGGTGGCCGCGAACTCCTCCGCGGTCCCCGTCTGCGATGCGCACAGCACCACCGCTGTCGTCGTGGGTGTCGTCTGGGTCGCGTCGGTCGCGCTTCCAGCGGGAGCCACTGTGCGCGAGTAGATCCCGGCCAGGACACCGTCGACGTAGGCGCGTGCCGCCGCAGACAGCGGCGCGTCGGCGGGGACGGTCGGTACGCCGCCACCTTTCGAGTCAGCGACCGGCGCAGCCCGCAGTCCGGCGATCAGGCCGGCCACCCATGTCCGTTCGGCGGCGGTGAGTTCGACGGCATCGGATTCCGAGACACCGAGGGCGGCGCCGACCGTGCTCATCGCGTCGCCGTCGCCGGCCGCCGACGGCTCCTCGGGTGGCGACACGGCCGAGGCCGGGGTGGCGGCTCCCACGCGGACCAGGTTCACCGCGCAGGCCTTGAACTCGGGTTGCTGCGACATCGGATCGGTGGCGTCAATCGTGACAGCGTTGATCGCCAGGTCCGCGCCGAACATGTCGCTCCAGTGGAACGGCACGAAGCACCCGCCCGGCCGGACGCGGTCGCTGATCGTCGCGGGAAGGGTGGCCGACCCACGACGCGAAGCGATCTCGACCCGGTCGCCTGCCTCGATGCCGAGGGATGCGGCATCGTCGGGGTGGATCTCGACGAACGGCCCCGGGTTCAGTCTGTTCAATTTCGCGACGCGGCCGGTCTTGGTCATCGTGTGCCACTGGTGCGGCAACCGGCCGGTGTTGAGCACGAACGGGTGCTCGTCGTCGGGCATCTCGGCGGGATCCATGGCCGGCCGGGCGAAGAACTGAGCCCTGCCGTTGGGTGTCGCGAAGGCCAATCGGGGCACGGTGCCGTCGGACCGGGTCAGCAGGTCTTGGCTGACCCCGTCGTTGAGATAGCGGATGGGGTGGCGCGACTGCGTCGACCCGGGTGGGCAGGGCCATTGCGTCGGTGTCTCGCGCAGGCGGGCGTAGGACACGCCCCGCAGGTCGTATCCGGTGGCAGGGTTCGCGAACGCGACGATCTCGTCGAACACCTCCTCCGCGGTGGCGAAGTCGAAGGCGTCGCCGTATCCCAGTTCCCGTGCCATGAGCGCGATGAGCTGCCAGTCGGGCAGGCAGTCGCCGGGTGCGGGGAGGCCGGGGCGGAACAGGGTCAGCGTCCGCTCGGAATTGACCATCACCCCCTCGGATTCTGTCCACAGCGTGGCCGGCAGCACGATGTCGGCATAGGTGTTGGTCTCGGTGTCGGCGAAGGTGTCCTGGGTGATCACGAGCTCGGCACGCTCGAGTCCCGCGATCACCGTCGACCGATTCGCCACGCTGGCAACGGGATTGGTGCAGATGATCCAGCATGCCTTGATCTCGCCGGTGGCCAGACGGGAGAACATGTCGACGGTGCCCGCGCCCGCCTCGGTGCGCAACGACCCCGCGGGCAGGTGCCATGCGTCCTCCACGAACGCGCGGTCGGCGTCGACGAGGACACTGCGCTGACCGGGAAGCCCCGGCCCCATGTAACCCATCTCCCGGCCGCCCATGGCGTTGGGCTGACCCGTGAGCGAGAACGGTCCACTGCCGGTGCGGCAGATCGCCCCCGTCGCGAGATGCAGATTGCACAGCGCGTTGGTGTTCCACGTCCCGTGGGTCGACTGGTTGAGCCCCATGGTCCAGCAGCTCATCCACTCGTCGGCCTCGGCGATCCACTGCGCGGCGGTGCGCAGGTCGGATTCGGCGATCCCACACCTCTCGCTCACCACGGCGGGGGCGTAGTCGGCGAGGAAGTCGACCATCACCTCCCAACCGTCGGTGAACTCGGCGATGAAGTCGTGATCGATCGCATCGGCCTCGGCGAGCAGGTGCAGCAGGCCGTTCATCAGCCACAGGTCGGTGCCCGGGGCGATCTGCAGGTGGAGGTCGGCCTTGTCGGCGGTCGCGGTTCGTCGTGGGTCCACCACGATGAGGCGCGCACCGGATTTGATGCGGTCGAGCATCCGCAGATGCAGGATCGGATGGCAGTCGGCCATGTTGGCGCCGGTGACGAAGAACAGGTCGGCGTGGTCGAAATCGTCGTAGGAGCCCGGCGGCCCGTCGGCACCGAGGGATTGCTTGTAGCCGGTTCCCGCGCTCGCCATACACAGACGCGAGTTCGATTCGATGTGCGATGTGCGGAGATAGCCTTTGGCGAGCTTGGTCGCCAGATACTGCGCCTCGAGCGACATCTGGCCCGACACGTAGATCGCGACCGCGTCGGGGCCGTGTTCGTCGACGATCGCGCGCAACCGGCCTGCGGCGAGTCCGACGGCGTCCGACGTCGCGGTCGGCACCGGGGCGTCTCCGCGGTCGGGGCGGACCAGCGCGGTGTGCAGCCGACCGGATGCGGCCAGCATGTCGGCGGTGGTGGCGCCCTTGGTGCACAGTCGGCCGGCGTTGCTGGGATGGGCGGTGTCACCCGAGGTCTTGCTGACGATGTCGCCGCCGTCCGGACCGCGGCCGATCTGCAAGAGCATGCCGCACCCCACGCCGCAGTACGCGCACAGCGATCTGACCATGGCCCCATGGTGTCGGCGCAGGCTCTCGCAGTCGTTACCCCGCTGTGTGTCCGAGGTGACGATGTCCTCACCGCGACCGCGCGGGGCGCGTGAGCGGCCGCCAGCGCCATTCGCTCAGCCGGATCGGAAGGTATCGGTCGAGTTCAGACGCGTCGAGCAGCGACGGAGACCCGATGGGTGAAGGGTGTTCGGCCTACCGTGGTCGGTATATACCGTCGCCGTACAGAAGGACAGATGATGACCACCTCGACAAGCCATCTCGGCGGTGTCATCGCCGCGACCTCGGAGGCGATCACTGCCGACCCCACGAACGCTCACGCGGTGTTCCGCGGCACAGCGACGTCGCACGACGCGGTCGCGAGCACCGTGCGACTCGGCAAGTACAGCGTGGGGGTCGACGAGCCCCCGGCCCTCGGTGGCGAGAACACCGCGCCGAATCCGGTCGAGTACTACCTGGCGTCCCTGCTGTCGTGCCAGGTGGTCACCTACCGGTTCTGGGCGGAGAAGCTGGGCATCACGGTCGAGGACATCTCCGCCACCGCCGAGGGTGATCTCGACGTCAACGGCTTCTTCGGTTTCGACGACGATGTCCGCGCAGGTTTCGGCGAGGTTCGTCTGGAGATCACCGTGACCGGCCCCGAGTCGCAGGAACGCTACGACGAACTCCAAGCCGCGGTGGACGCCCACTGCCCCGTTCTCGACCTCACCCGCAACGCCACGCCGGTGCACACGTCGCTGCGCGTCGGTTGAGTCGACTCGATCGCGTGACCGGCCCGCTGGTAGAACTCGCAGTGTGACCGATCACGAATTCGGGTTGCGTACCCGAGCGATTCACGCGGGTGCCCGCGTCGATCCGCACACCGGTGCCCGAGCCATCCCGATCTACCAGACCGCGAGCTACGTGTTCGCCGACGCCGACGATGCGGGCGACCTGTTCGCCCTGCAGAAGTACGGCAACATCTACAGCCGGATCGGCAACCCTACGGTCGCGGCATTCGAGGAGCGGATGGCCAGCCTCGAGGGCGGGATCGGCGCGGTCGCCACCGCCAGCGGCCTCTCGGCCGAGTTCGCGGTCTTCGCGACCCTCGCAGGCGCGGGCGACCACATCGTGGCCGCGGCCGGGCTCTACGGAGGCACCGTCACCCAGCTCGACGTGACGCTGCGCCGTTTCGGGATCGAGACGACCTTCGTCGGCGGGACCGACCCGGCCGACTACGCCGCGGCCATCACCGACCGCACGAAACTCCTCTACGCGGAGGTGATCGGCAACCCGTCGGGCGAGATCGCAGACCTCGAGGGCCTCGCCGCCGTCGCGCACGAACACGGACTGCCCCTCGTCGTCGACTCCACCATGGCCACGCCGTGGCTGTGCCGACCGATCGAACACGGGGCCGACGTGGTGGTCCACTCGGCGACGAAGTTCCTCGGTGGGCACGGCACCACCCTCGGTGGCGTGATCGTCGAATCAGGTCGATTCGACTGGGGCTCGGGTCGGTTCCCCGCCATGACCGAGCCCGTCGCCTCCTACGGTGGGCTCACCTGGTGGGGCAACTTCGGCGAGTACGGATTCCTCACCAAGGTTCGCAGCGAGCAGGTCCGCGACCTGGGTGCCAGCCTCGCCCCGACCTCGGCCTTCCAACTCATCCAGGGCATCGAGACGCTCCCGCAGCGGATGGAGGCGCACATGTCCAACGCGCACGCGGTCGCCCAGTGGCTCGACGCCGACCCCCGCGTGACCTACGTGCGCTGGGCGGGACTGCCCGACCATCCCCACGCCGAACGCGCCGCGAAGTACCTCCCGGCCGGGCCCGGTGCGGTGTTCGCCTTCGGCATCGCCGGCGGTCGCGACGCCGGGCGGGCCTTCGTCGAGAACGTGCGCCTGGCCAGTCACGTCGCGAACATCGGCGACGTGCGGACCCTCGTGATCCACCCCGGCAGCACCACGCACCGGCAGCTGACCGCCGAGCAACTCGAGGCCGCAGGCGTCCCCGACGATCTCATCCGCATCAGCGTCGGCATCGAGGACATCGAGGACATCCTCTGGGATCTCGATCAGGCGCTGGCCGCGGCCACCGCCACCGCAGAGGAGGCGAACACCGATGCCTGACACCGCCGACCACGCGACCCGTACCTGGGTGGGACCCACGGCCGCGCAACGCCGGACCATCCTCACCGAGACCCGGACGATCGCCATCGTGGGTGCCTCGAAGAACCCCGCTCGCGCGAGCTACTTCGTGAACAAGTACCTGTCGTCGACCTCGGACTACACCATCTGGTTGGTGAACCCCACGATCGACGACATCGAGGGCACCACCGTGTATCCGACTCTCGCCGATCTGCCCGCCGCCCCCGACCTCGTCGATGTGTTCCGCCGACACGATGACCTGCCCCAGGTGGCCGAGGAGGCCATCGCCGTCGGAGCGCAGACGCTGTGGCTGCAATTGGGTCTGTGGCACGAGGACGTCGCGCGCCGCGCCGAGGATGCCGGGCTGCGCGTGGTGATGGATCGCTGCATCAAGATCGAGCACGCGCGCTTCCACGGGGGTCTGCATCTCGCCGGTTTCGACACCGGCGTCATCGACTCGCGTCGTCGATCAGGTCTGTGACCGGCTGATCGGCGTCGTCCTGCCAGTATGGGGAGTGTGACCCGCAACGACGCCACCACGCCCACGACCGACGACTCGGTCGACGGTTACCTCCCCATCGCCGATCACGGTGTCATCGGCGACCTGCGCACCGCGGCTCTGGTGGGTATCGACGGCCGCATCGACTGGTTCTGCTGCCCGCGATTCGATTCCCCGAGTGTGTTCGGTGCACTTCTCGACTCGGCAAAGGGCGGGTCGTGGGATGTGTCGATGGTCGACGGACTGGTGTCGACCAAGCAGTTCTACCTGCCCGATTCGAATGTCCTCGTCACCCGCTTCATGAGCGAGGACGGTGTCGCGGAGGTACAGGACCTGATGCCCCTGGCGAAGCCGAGGGACCCCGACCACCGCACCCGGATCGTGCGTCGCATCGAATGCGTCCGCGGCCGCGTCACCATGGCCATGCGTCTCGATCCCGCATTCGATTACGGGCGAGCAGACCACACGGCATCGGCCGTCGACGACACCCACGTCACGCTCGCCGGCGGCGACCTGACGTTGCATCTCGCGTCCGACGTCCCGCTGGGGATCGACGACGGCGTCGTGACCGCTCGCGTGCAACTCGGCGTCGGTGAGGCCGCCACCTTCACTCTCGGTGTCGACGAGATCCCGGACGACGAGCGCGATTCGGAGGCCTCGGAACACATCATCCATGCGACGGTGCGGTTCTGGCAGTCATGGTTGGCGCAGTCGAACTACACGGGGCGCTGGCGCGAGATGGTGCACCGCTCGGCGCTGGCGCTCAAGTTGATGACCCACGAACCGACCGGCGCCATCGTCGCCTCGGTGACCACCGCGCTGCCCGAGGAGATCGGTGGCGAACGCAACTGGGACTACCGCTACGTCTGGATCCGCGACGCGGCGTTCTCCCTGTACGGTCTGCTGCGCCTGGGATTCAACGACGAGGCGGCGGCGTTCATGGGCTGGCTCACCCGGCGGTTCAGCGACGGTGGCGACGCCGACGGCCGTCCGCTGCGTCTGATGTACACGATCGACGGCGACACCCCACCCGACGAGAAGTCGCTCGAGCACTGGTCGGGGTACCGCGGATCGACACCGGTCAACGTCGGCAACGGCGCGACCAACCAGTTGCAGCTCGACATCTACGGCGAGCTCATCGACTCGGTGTACCTGTTCAACAAGTACGGCCCCGGCATCTCGTGGAACTCGTGGAACGAGTTGTGCGGGGTCATGTCCTGGCTCGTCGACAACTGGGATCAGTCCGACGAGAGCATCTGGGAGGTGCGCTCGGAGTCGCAGAACTTCGTGTACTCCCGCCTCATGTGCTGGGTCGCGTTCGAGCGCATGATCCGGATGAGTCGGCAGCGCGGCCTGCCCGGCGATGTCGCGACCTGGATGAAGACCCGCGACGAGATCTTCGACCAGATCATGACCAAGGGATGGAACGAGTCCCGTCAGTCGTTCACGCAGACCTTCGAATCGGATCGGCTCGACGCATCGCTGCTGCTGATCCCGGCCGTGAAGCTGCTCTCCCCCACCGACCCGCGGTTCCTGGCGACGCTCGAGGCCATCGAGGGGCAGCTCGTCAGCGATTCGCTGGTGTTCCGTTACGACGCAAGCGATCACGACGACGGGCTGAGCGGAACCGAGGGCACGTTCTCGTTGTGTTCGTTCTGGTACGTCGAGGCGTTGACCCGGGTCGGACGTCGCCCTGATGCCCGTCTGGCCATGGAGAAGATGTTCACCCACGCCAATCACCTCGGCCTCTACGCCGAGCAGGTCGGCCTCACCGGTGAGCAGCTCGGCAACTTCCCCCAGGCGTTCACCCATCTCGCGCTCATCAGTGCGGCCTACAACCTCGACCGTGAGCTCGGCGGCTGACGCGGAACTCGGCGGCTGAGACGGGGCTCGGCGGGTGACGCGCTGGCACACCGCTGTCCACGATCGGATGGGCGCCGTGCGCCTCGACCGCGAGCAGTTCAGACTGGGTGCATCATGACCGAGCAGCGATACGAGGTGCAGCAGCCTGGGTCGTCGTCGAGGCGGGCGACGTCACGTGTGCGATCCGGCGAGGTGACACCAGGTGGGGTGCCGGTGGTCGAGCGTGACTTCTTCATCGAGGAGTTCCGCGGGGTCACCATCGTGGTCGCGCTCACCGCGGTGACCGCCGCTGGTCTGACCGCGATCCGACGCACCGTCGGCGAGTTCGACTCAGGCGACACACGGTTCGTCTTCGTGGTCCCGGTCGACCGGGTGACGGCGGTCTCCGAGGCGGTCGACGGTCTGGCCGTGGATCGCTCGGAGGCATGGGACGACGAGACCATCGCGCGCCTGTGGCTCGCCATCGCGGACTCGCATCGCGTCGTGGTCGGCGCAGATGCATCCGCGGTCGCGCGCACCGCAGGATCGGTGTCCGCGAGTGTCCGGGCGTCGAAGATGGTGCTCACCGATCCCGGTGGCGGGTGGGGCACGCCGCCACGGAGCTTCGCCGACATCGACGCGCACCGGGACCGTCTCGTCGCGCACCTCGCCGGGCGTGGGCTCGACGACTTCGTACCCGCCGCACACGAGTCGCTCGCCGGCGGCGCCTACAGCGTGAACCTCTGCCGTGCGGAGGATCTCGAGTTCGAGCTGCTCACCTTCGACGGCCGTGGAACCGTGCTCACGCAAGGTCGGTACCTGCACCTGGCGTCCCTGCAGGTCGACGACTTCCCGGCGATCGAAGCCCTGGTGGAGCAGGGCGTCCGTGAGGGCGTGCTCAAGCCGCGGAGCCGAATGGACGTCGCCCGCCTGGCCGTCAGCGGGCTGGGTGCGCGGGTGCTGCGCACCGGCCACCTGGCGGGCGTCGTCGGACTCGAGGTGGACCGTTACGTAGGAACAGGATTCGGCGAGGTGTCGGGCCTGATCACCGTGGCCGAGTTCTCCGGCCTCGGCGCCGGCGGTCTGCTCGTCGACGGGTTGTCCGAGATGTGTCGCGACCGAGGTGTCACGACGCTGTTCGCGGTCACCGTCAGCACCGACGCCGCACAGTTCTTCCTCCGACGGGGTTTCGACGAGGTCGGGCGCGAGGGCGTGCCCGCAGCCAAGTGGGACGGCTACGACGCCGACCGTCTGGCACATGCGCGCTGCTTCGTGAAGGCGGTGTGAGGCGCGACCGCAACCCGGCCTGCGCCCCGCCACATGATCGGCGATGCTGTGATGGTGAACAGAAACGAGCTGACCGAACTGATCGCCACGAGCCGCATCGAGACCGGCGTGTCCTGGCAGGAACTCGCCGACGCCGTCGATCGCCCGGTCGTCTGGACGACGGCCGCCCTCCTGGGCCAGCACCCGATCCCGCGGCCCGAGGCCGAGGTGCTCCTCGAGAAGCTGGGTCTGCCGGGTGATCACGTCGCCCTGCTCGGGACGGTCCCGGTCCGCGGGACCGACCGCGACGTGGCCGTGAACGATCCCACGATCTACCGGCTGTACGAGGCGCTGGCCGTCTACGGCCCCGCGCTCAAAGAGCTCATCCACGAGAAGTTCGGCGACGGCATCATGAGCGCGATCAACTTCAGCCTCGACATCGACAAGGTGCCGCACGACTCCGGCGACCGTGTGGTGATCACCTTCGACGGCAAGTTCCTGCCCTACGACTGGGTCAGCGGCCGCTGACGAACCAGCCCACCGGCTCGGCCAACTCGTCGGCGGCGTGTGGGCCCATCGACCCGGGCGCGTACGACTGCACCGCGGGCGGGTTGTCGAGCAGTGGGGCCGCGACCTCCCACACGTGGGCGAGACCGTCGGGGCGGGTGAACAGCGAACGGTCGCCGTCGAGCACGTCGTAGAGCAACCGCGAATACGGCGACAGGCCACCGCCGTTGGTCTCGATGGAGCTCAACGGCAGCTCCATGTGCGCCACCGAGAGTTCCTCACCGGGGCCGGGCGTCTTCACGGTGAGGGTGATGTCGATCTCGCCGTCGCCGGACAGATCGAAGGTGAGCGCGGCGCCGTTCGCGGGCAGGTGGGTGACCGGTCCGTCCTCGGGTCGACGGAACACCAGCGTCACGCGCTGCGCCGAGACGCCGAGCATCTTGCCCGTCCGCAACACGAACGGGACGTCGCGCCAGCGGTCGGTGTCGACCCACATCCGGGCCGCCACGAAGGTGTCGGTGTCGGAGTCGTCGTCGATGCCCTCGACATCGTGATACCCCTCGAACTGTCCGAGCACGACCTCGTCGGTGTCGATCGGCCGGAAGGCGGCGATGACCGACTCACGGGCGCTCTGCAGGTCGTCGGCGCCGAGGCTCAGCGGCGGTTCCATCGCGACCTCGGCGGCCACCTGGAACAGGTGCGTCACCAACATGTCGAGCACCGCGCCTGTGGCGTCGTAGAACTCGGCACGATCGTCGATGTCGAGGGTCTCGGGGATGTCGATCTGGACCTGCTCGACGTGTTCCCGGTTCCACAGCCCGGCGAACATGCCGTTGGCGAACCGGATGATGTGCAGGTTCTGCGTGCTCTCCTTGCCGAGGAAGTGGTCGATCCGATAGACCTGCTTCTCGTCGAACACCTCGTGCACCGCGACGTCGAGTTCCTCGAACGACTTCTGCGACGTGCCGAACGGCTTCTCGTAGACCACCCGTGCACCCTCGTCGAGTCCGTGCTCGCCGAGCGCCTTGGTGTAGTCGGTGAACGTCGCCGGCGGCAACGCGATGTAGTGCACGAGCTGGACGTCGTCGCCACCGAAGTCGTCGTCGTTGCGGATCTCGTCGATCACGTCGGGGAGCTGTCCTGGATCGTCGACCGTGAATCCCCCACCGGCAAAACGGAGATTCTTCGCGAAAGCATCCCAGTGGTCGTCGGTCCCGTCGCCGAACTCGTTCAGGGCGTCGGCGACGTGCTGCCGGAACTCGTCGTCGGTGCGCTCGCCGCGGCCGTTGCCGATGAGCTTCCACCGCGTGGGGAGCAACTCGCGCTGGGCGAGTTCGTAGAAGGCGGGCAGCACCATCCGTTTGGCGAGATCGCCGGTGGCACCGAACAAGACGAAGACCGTGGGGGTGTCGGCCCCTGAGGTGGACTCGGGCATGGCTCCACTATGCCCCACGCGCGTCGGTGGGTGCCGAGCAGACGGAGCGAGCCGATTCAGCGACGGGTGAGGACGAACACCGGGATCACCCTGTCGGTGCGTCGTTCGTAGAGAGCGAAATTGGGCCACACGTCGAGGAGCTCGGCCCACAGCACGGGCCGGTCGTCGCCCGCCTCTCGCCACGACACCGTGATCGGGGTGCCGTCGACGACGATCTCGGCGGAATCGGCGGCGCGAAGATTGTGCACCCACGTCGGGGTCTTGGGGTTGCCGAAATACGAGCCGGCGATGAGCCATTCGTCGGCGCTGCGCGGTGCGCACAGCAGGGGGGTCGACCGCAGCACGCCACTCTTGCGGCCCGGTACCCGCAGTATGAGGTTGGGGAGCCCGGCGATGTCGAGCAGGCTGACCCGGCCGCCGGTGACCCGTTGCAGACGGCTGTCGGTCTTCTCGATCAGCGGCAGCGCCTTCGGCATCCAGGGGATCGCGCCGATGCGCACGGCGAGCGGAGTGAGCAGACCCATCTCTCTACGGTAGTCGGCCCGGACTCGCGGCCTCACCTGTTCCGGCTCACACCGTCCGGCGGGTGTGCGCGATCGGCCGGTGGGTCCGGGCGGGCTGTGCCTGGAACTCGAGGAGCAGACGCGCGACCGCGTCCGGATCCTCCACCTGGGGGAAGTGGCCGACGCCGGGGAGTATCTCGAGCCGGCTCGCCGGCATCGCCTCATGAGCGGCATGGGCGTGCGCGACAGGGATGACGGCGTCGTCGTCGCCCCAGATCAGCAGGGTGGGCATGCCCTCGTTGAGGTGCAGCTTGCCCATCGCGCTGACCGCCTGGCCGCGGTGGTCGACGACGGCGCGCAGGGTGCGCAGGAACGCCGCGCGCGTCTCCCGATCACCCAGCGACCGGTGTGCACGCCACATCTCGTTGGCACGCGGTGCGCGTAAACCGCGCTCCCCCAGCCACGAGGCCACCCGGTTGCCCGCGGAGATCACCGGCGGGGCGGCGATGACCGGCATCAGCAGTTCTGCGCCGGGGGCGGCGAGCAACCGCAGGGTCCAGCTGACGTCGGGTCCGAGGCCGCCGCTGCTGATCAACGCGAGGCGTTGGCAGTACTCGGGGTGTTGGTAGCTGAACTGCATCGCGACGCCACCGCCGAGAGACTGGCCGACGACGGTCACGCGATCGATGTCGAGTTGGTCGAGGAGGTCGCGCAGCCAGGCCGCGAAAGAGCCCAACGAGTAGTCGCCCCGGGGTTTCCCGGACGCACCGTGACCGGGCAGGTCGGGGGCCAGCACACGATGGTGTCGGGCCAACACCGGGATCACGTCACGCCAGGTGGCCGAGCTCCCGGCCATACCGTGGATGAGGAGGATGACCTCGCCCTGGCCGACGTCGCGGTACGCGGCGGGCTCACCGTTGATGGTGACGGTCGACAGGGCGGTCATGAGCTCAGGGCGGCGAGGTTGTCGACCGACCGCCGGACGTCGGATTCGATCACGCGGGCGACGAGCGACCCGACCGGGCCGCTGAGCAGGCCACCACGCAGGGTCGCGGTCAGGTCGAATCGCGAGCCGGAGTCGACCGAGTCGACGGTCATCGACAGGTCGATCTTCACCCCGCCGCGACCGGTCCCCTGCAGTCCGATGCGTTCGGGCTCGTCGTAGGTCGTGACCGTCCAGCTGATCACGTTGCGGAACCCCTTCACCTTGATGAGCGACTTGACCGACGTGCCCACCTCGATGCGCTCGGGCACCTCCGACCGCCACCCACCGAAGATCGTCAGCCACTCGTCGAAGCGCCCCAGGTCCGATGCGAGCGCCCAGGCGTCGGCCGGGGACAGGTCGGAATCGACCGTCACGGTCACACTTGCCACAGTGGGTGTCCTTCGCGTTCGGTGCGGCGACGGATCCCCGCCGCCTCGGGCTGACGCTACCGCTGAACCCGTGCCGCGGTCGCCCGACCGCCCCGACTGCCACGGCGGCGGTGTGATCTGGCGCACCGGTAAGGTGACCGGCGACGACGATCTGTGGACCGCGTCGGCCCAGCCCACGGCCGTCCGCCACAGGGCCACGATCCTCCGCATCGGTGGATCAGGGGGAACACCACGGAAGGAAGATGGCACCCATGACCGAACTGGATCCGTTCTACGAGGATGTGCAGGCGCACTACGACCTCTCCAACGACTTCTTCGACCTGTTCCTCGATCCCTCGCGGATGTACAGCTGTGCGTACTTCAAGGAGGACGACTACACCCTCGAGCAGGCGCAGTACGCCAAGATCGACCTCTCGCTGGGCAAGCTCGGCCTCGAACCGGGCATGACGCTCCTCGACGTCGGTTGCGGTTGGGGCACCACCATCAAGCGGGCCATGGAGACCTACGACGTCAACGTCATCGGTCTCACACTGAGCAAGAACCAGTACGAGCTGGTGAACGCGTCGCTGGCCGAGGCCACCCCCGAGGGACGCACCGCCGAGGTGCGCCTGCAGGGTTGGGAGGAGTTCGATCAGCCCGTCGACCGCATCGTGAGCATCGGGGCGTTCGAGCACTTCCGTGCCGAGCGTTACCCGCAGTTCTTCTCCAAGACCTACAACCTGCTGCCGTCTGACGGTCGGATGCTGCTGCACACCATCGTGGCGTTCAACCGCCACGTGATCCGCGAGAAGGGCCTGCCCATCACCCGCGAGGTGCTGCAGTTCGCCCGGTTCATCGCCAACGAGATCTTCCCGGGCGGACAGCTCCCCGAACCCCATGATGTCGAGCGTGAGTCGACCGCCGCGGGCTTCACCGTCGAGAAGATCCAGCCGCTGCAGCAGCACTACGCGCGGACCCTGGACATCTGGGCCGACGCCCTGCAGAAGCGACGCGAGGATGCGATCCGTATCGCCTCGGAGGACGTGTACAACACCTACATTCACTACCTGACCGGGTGCGCGGACTACTTCCGCAACGGCTACATCGACGTCATGCAGTTCACGCTGGCCAAGTAGCGCCTCGCCGACGATCCACCCCTCGACCCCCGGTCACGACCGGGGGTCGAGCACGTCGAGCATGCCCTGCACCGCCGACGGCCAGCCGAAGTCCTCGGCACGCCGACGCGCGCTGACCCGTCCGCCCGACGACAGCGCGAACACCGATCGCACGCCGTCGGCGAACTCCGCGGTGGTGTTGCCCGCGATGGCGCCGCAGCGGTCGGTCACCATCTCCGCGACCGCCGACGTGCGTGAGGCGACGACGGGTGTACCCGCGGCGAGCGACTCGAGCGCGGACAGACAGAACGTCTCGTGCGGCCCCGGGGCGAGGGCGACATCCGCGGCGGCGAGCAGCTCGGCGACCCGGGTCCGGTTGTCGAGGAACCCGGTGAACTCCACGGGGAGGCCGGCGGCGCGGCGGGTCAACGATGCCCGGCGCGGACCGTCACCCGCGATCACCAACCGCGCGTCGACCCCCGCGGCCACCAGCCCTGCGCAGGTGTCGATGCTGCGTTCGACGTGCTTCTCGATCGAGAGTCGTCCACAGTGCACGAGCAGACGCGAGGACCCGTCTCGCCAGGCGTCGACGGCGGGGGCGGTGCGACGCCGTGGATGGAACAGCTCCAGATCGACCCCGAGTGGGACGCGGTGGACGTTCGTCGCGCCGATCCGATCGAACTCGGCGCGGGCGAACGCTGTCGTGCACACCACCGCGTCGTATCCCGCCGCGGTGCGGGCGTTGGCGATGTCGGCCGCGGCGCGGGCCCACCGCGCGGGCATCACCTGTGCCAACAGACGGTCGAGGCGTTCGTGGCTGATCATCACCGACGCGATCCCGCGGCGGCGTGCCCACGGACCCAGCCCGCGCAGCGTCAACCGGTCGGACACCTCCAGCGCATCTGGGGCGAGCCCGACGAGCAGGTCGGTGACCCGCCGTGGATCGGCCACGCGATAACCGCCGGTGCCCGGGATACCGATGGCGGGCACCGTGATACGTGCCACACCCGACCCCAGGACCTCCTCCGATGCCGCCCGGCCAGGGACGATCACGGTCACGGAATGGCCGTGATCGGTGTAGCCGCGCCCGAGTTGATCGACGGCAGTGCGTAATCCGCCGGACCGCGGACCGTAGAAGTTCGCGACCTGCACGATGCGCATGGCCGCAGTGTCGCACCCGACACGACGACGTCGTGTTACGACGAGATGACCAGCCGCACAACATGTGCACAATTCGTCGCGCGTCTTTCGTGACGTCGCACAAACCTGGGTTGCGGTCACAGGAACGTCTCAGAGAACCTCGCTATCTTCCCGATATGGACACGATCACCGACAAGGAATCACGTTTGTCATGGGTGCTCGCGGGCCTGGCCGGCCTCGTGGGTGCCGCCGCCTTCACCCAAACCGGCGGCTACTTCGTCACATTCATGACCGGTAACGCCGAACGCGGCGCGCTCGGATACCTGCAGGGCCGTCCGTTCATGGCGACCGCCGCCATCCTGCTCACCCTGTCGTTCGTCGCCGGTGTGGTGGTGGCGTCGTTGTGCCGCAGGCATTTCTGGGTGAATCATCCGCACGGCGCGACCGTCCTCACCACCGGCGCGTTGGCGATCGCCACCGTCGTGGACCTGTACATGGCGGGATGGGATGCGCCTCAGCTGAATTTCGTCCCGATCATCTTCGTCGCCTTCGGTATCGGCGCACTCAACACCTCGTTCTGCAAGAACGGCGAGGTGTCGATCCCGCTCAGTTACGTGACCGGGACACTGGTGAAGATGGGGCAGGGTATCGAGCGCCACATCAGCGGCGGTCCGATCACCGCGTGGCTCGGGTACTTCCTGCTCTACGCCTCGTTCTTCGTCGGCGCAGTCGCCGGCGGGATCATCAGCCTCATCATCACCAACCCGCAGATGCTGCTCGTCGCCACGGTTATCAGCGCCGCGACGACCCTGTACACCTACTCCAGCGCCGACCGCAGCGGAGTCCTCGGCTGACAGTGGCGCCGAAACAGGTTGCCACTACTCGTATTTCGGGACCACCGCGTAGACGATGAGGTCGCGGGGCGCACCCTTGGCGCGAAAGCGCCGACGTCGCGTGATGTATTTGTCCGCGCGGGTCGCGTCGAGGGTGGAGCTGGTGGCGAGCACCTCTCCCCCGGCCGCGGCGTCGGCCACCCGGGCGGCGATGTTGACGTCGACGCCGAGATAGTCGTCGCCCTCTCTGCGCGGCTTGCCGGTGTGCAGCCCGGCCCGCAAGGCGGGTCGATAGCCGTCGACGGTGATCGCGCTGACCGCCACGCATGCCTCGTGGGCCGCCTCGATCGCCTCGGCGCCGTCGACGAAGACCGCCATCGTGCCGTCGCCGAGCGATTTGACCACCCGACCGTTGCGTCTCCGCACCACCTCGTCGGTCGCCGCGTTGACCTGGCGCAGCAGGGCGAGCACCTTGTCGTCGCCGGCGGCCAGCGCCCAGGTGGAGAATCCGACGAGATCGGTGAACAGGATGGTGACGAACTCGCTGGGCGCCTCGGTCGGGGCGCGCTTGGCGCCGATCGCCTGCCACAGCTGCACCGCGGTGAGGCCCAGTTCTCGCAGAGCGCTCGGCTGCTCGGCGGCAGCCTCTCCGATGAGCCGCGCTATGCGGTCACTGCGCCGCGTCGTGTTGCTCGACACCTCGAGGATCGGGAGCTCACCGGGTGCGACCTGTCGCGCGGTCCGTGCGGCCCGCACCACCGAATCGGTGCGGTTGACCCGCGATGCCCACCGTCGCGCGGCCTGAAATCCGTCCACGATCGCCCGTCCGGCGGTGCGCTTGTCTCCCGAATTCGCCATCGTTGAATGATCTTAATGCTGATCGGGTGACGCGCGGATCGACTGCGGTCGGTCGGGGTGTCGCGAGGTCACAGGTCGATGGTGCACTGGCCCGAGACGGTGCTGATGCAGGTCTGGATACGGTCGCCCTCGCGACTCTCGGTCCCGTTGCGCAGGTCGCGGGTGTAACCCCCGGTCAGCTGCACCACGCAGCTCTGACAGATCCCCATCCGGCATCCGAACGGCATCTGTACCCCCTGCCCCTCACCGGCCTCAAGCAGCGTGGTCGCACCGTCGATCTCCAGTGACTTGCCCGACCGGGTGAAGGTGACGGTGCCGCCCTCGCCGCCCTTGTCGGTGCGGGCGATGGCGAATCGCTCGACGTGCAGATTGTCGGCGAGTCCGGCTGCGCCCCAGGTGCGTTCGACGTCGTCGAGCATCGCGATCGGACCGCACGCCCACGTCACCCGCGTCTGCCAGTCGCCGACGCGATCGTTCAGCCGGTCGAGGTCGACCTTGCCCATCGTGCGTGTCAGTTGCAGGTCGAGGGTGTAGCCGACGCCGGCCGCCGCGAGATCTTCGAGCTCTCCGAGAAAGATGACGTCGTCGCGCGTCGGGGCCGAGTGCACGTGCACGATGTCGGGCGTCTCACCGCGCGACCGCAACCCGCGCAGCATCGAGATGACGGGGGTGATCCCGCTGCCCGCGGTGATGAAGAGGATCCTCGGCGGGGCCGGATACGGCAGCGTGAAGTCCCCTTTCGGGGCGGCGAGCCGGATGACCGTCCCAGGCTGGACACCGTCCACCAGGTGCGTCGACAGGAACCCGTCGGGGTTGGCCTTCACGGTGATGCTGATGCGCTTCTTGCGCGTCTCCCCGATGGAGGTCAGCGAGTACGACCGCCAATGCCACCGGCCCTCGATCTGCAGGCCTATGCCGACGTACTGGCCGGGTTGGTAGTTGTGCAAGAACCCCCACCCGGTCTCGATCTCGACGGTCGCGGTGTCGGTGGTCTCGCGTGTCACCGCCACGATCCGGCCGCGTAGCTCCCGGGCCGACCACAGTGGGTTGACCAGGTGCAGGTAGTCGTCGGGAAGCAACGGGGTCGTGGCCCGTGCGACGAGCCCGCGGAGCACGTTCACCCGTGGTGCCGCCGCCGAGACGTCGGCGGCGGGTCGTCGGCTCCACTTCAACAGATCCATGCTCATCCCTGTCCGTCTGTTCGCCCGATCACGACACGGTCCTCGTCGCCGAGACCCCGCAGGACCCTACCCGGCGTTGACGTCGACGCTCGGCCCCGTTGCGCAGGACGGCGAATCACTCGGTGGCGGTGGCCATCTGGCCGGTCGGCGAACCGGCTGCCGGCGGTGTCGTGTCGTCGTCGGCCTCGCGTCGGTTGGCGATGACGCTGCTGATGAAGGCCGCGCCGATGAACGCGACACCGACGAGGCCGGTGATGATCTCGTTGATGTGGTACTCGATCGAGATGAACAGGATCACCGACAGTGCGCCGATCGCCCAGTGCGCGCCGTGCTCCAGGTACCGGTATTCGGCGAGGGTGCCCTGGCGAACCAGGAACACGGTGATGGAGCGGACGAACATGGCGCCGATGAACCCGAGGCCCAGGGCGATGATGATCGGGTCGGCGGTGATCGCGAACGCTCCGATGACGCCGTCGAAGGAGAACGACGCGTCGAGCACCTCGAGGTAGAGGAACAGGAAGAACGCGGCCTTGCCGGTCGCCTTCACCAGTGTGGACGGCCCTCCGGCGGCCAACGACGCCTCGTTCGCCTCGTGGTCGGACTCGAGTTGCTCGGTGTGGAACAGCGAACCCAGGCCGTCGACGGCGATGTAGGTGATCATGCCCAGCACGCCGGCGATCATGATCGTCGCGCGGTGCTGATCGTCGGCGAGGAACTCCGCGACCAGTGTCAGGCTGCCGCCGGCGATGATCACCGCGAGCTGGTCGAGTTTGCCGATGGCCGCCAGCGGCCTCTCGAACCACGACAGCCACTTGGTGTCGCGCTCGGCGAGGATGAAGTTCAGGAACAGCATGAACAGGAACATCCCGCCGAACGCGGCGATCTGCGGATGAGCGTCGGTGAGGATCTTCTCGTAACTCGGGCTCCCGTCGGCGAAGTTCTCGGCACCGCCGGCAGGCGGGTTCATCGCCAGGTCGAACGCCCGGACGGGATCCAGTCCCGCCGTGACCCACACGATCACGAGCGGGAACAGGAGCCGCATACCGAAGACGGCGATGATGATGCCCACCGTGAGGAACATCTTCTGCCAGAACTCGCTCATCTTCTCGAGCACGGTCGCGTTGATGACCGCGTTGTCGAAGGAGAGCGAGACCTCGAGCACACCGAGGATGGCGCACAGCGCCACCGCTTCCCAGCTGCCGTAGATGAACGCCACCACCAGAGAGGCGATGGTCACCAGGATCGAGATCCCGAAGGTGCGGACAACCACGAGGAGAAGCCTTTCGGAGAGGACTAACGCGTCAGACGTTCACACCGTAGTCGCGTGCGATCCCGGCGAGACCCGAGGCATACCCCTGGCCGACCGCACGAAACTTCCACTCCGAGCCCGAGCGGTAGAGCTCACCGAAGACCATGGCCGTCTCGGTGGAGGCGTCCTCGGAGAGGTCGTAGCGGGCGAGCTCCTTGTTGTTGGCCTGATCGATGACGCGGATGAACGCGTTGCGGACCTGACCGAACGACTGCGAACGCGCGTCGGCGTCGTAGATCGACACGGGGAAGACGATGGCGTCGACCTCCGGCGGGACCGCCGACAGGTTGACCTTGATGACCTCGTCGTCACCCTCGCCCTCACCGGTGGTGTTGTCGCCGGTGTGCTCGATGGAACCGTCGGGCGAGGTGAGGTTGTTGAAGAAGATGAAGTGCTTGTCCGACAACACCTTCTTGTCGGTGCCGGCGGCGATCGCGCTGGCGTCGAGGTCGAAATCGGTACCGGTGGTGGAGCGGATGTCCCAGCCCAGACCCACCGACACCGCTGTGAGGTTCGGTGCCTCCTTGGTGAGAGAAACGTTGCCGCCCTTGCTCAAGCTGACGCCCATGTCAGTCCCTTTCTTTGGTGGTCACTGCTGTGGGTAACCGTACGTGAGATCCGACAAACCGTGCGAGGGATCCACGGGTGGAACGGACGGCGCGCGTGTGGCGTTCCCCGGCGGTGCTGCCGCACGGCGCGACGTGGCGAAACGGACGGCCCAGTACGATCGCGCTCGTGGTCAGTGGCTGGTTTCGACGCGCTCCGCGTGCGGGCGGCACCCCCACGCCGCGTTCGTCGGTGCCCGGAGCGCTCGACGGGCCCCGCGAGGCCATGGTCCGCGACTTCCTCGCACTCGACCAGCGGTTGTCCATCATCGCCGAAGGCGTCGACGCCGCGACCGCCCTCG
Organism: Williamsia sp. M5A3_1d; assembly: GCF_053345315.1. Lineage (NCBI taxonomy): Bacteria > Bacillati > Actinomycetota > Actinomycetes > Mycobacteriales > Nocardiaceae > Williamsia > Williamsia sp. M5A3_1d. The sequence continues at coordinate 559,636 of NZ_JBKEZX010000004.1, read as the reverse complement.
CCACCGACCGCTCACTGTCCCGTGAGTTCGAGCCGGTACGTGCCTCGGTCTACGCGGCGATCGACTGGTACCTGAGGCTCAGCGGCCAGTCGACCGAACTCGCGTCCGCAGGGCCGGGCCTCGTCTCGGAGACCGAGTACCGACAGTGCTCCGAGGCCCTGCAGAGATCCATCACCGACCTCGACCGCTTCTATGACGCGCACTCCACCGCGATCGAGAACGCCCGCGCCGTGCGCGCCGCGGTGCCCGACGAGGCGGGGTCCACCGCACGGGCGTCGGATGCGGCGGTCGCCGCGGTCGAGGCCCTCGACCCGCGTCTGCAGGCGTACTCGTCGATCCGGGCGGCGCTGACAGAACACGCCCGCACCCGTGACGCCTTCGACCGCGCCCGCACAGCCGGTGATCCCTCGGCGATCCACACGGCCACGTCCGATCTGACCTCCGCGGTCGAGGAGTTGCGCGCGGCGGTGGCGGCCGCACCGGGCCGCGCCGAGGAGGTCCGGCGGGCCCTGGCGTCGGTGCGGACCCGCCGGTCGGCGGTCGCCACCCGCGCCCAGCGACTCCCCCAGGCATATTCGGCTCTTCTACGGGAGTTCTCGGCGGCCTGCTCGGAGGACCTCGTCGGTGACGACCGCCGCGGGGACGAGGCGCTCCGATCGGCCGACCACTTCGTCGACGCCGCCACCGAACTCCTCGCCACCGACCCCGACGCGGCCGCCGACCGCGTCGCCTCGGCGCGCAGCCGCCTCGCCGACGCCGAACAGTTCGTCGACGGCGTCACCGACCGCCTCGCGCTGCTGCGCGAGGTGCGGGCCGATCCACGCGCCCTCGAGGGTGAGGTCCGTTTCGCCATCCGCGACGCACAGTTGCTGGCGGTCGACCGCCGCCTCGTCCCGCGCTGGGGTTCGGTGCTCGATGCCGCCGCGGCGCGTGTCGAACGTGCGACCGCGGCGCTGGTCGGCACGCACCCCGACTACTGGGGATACGTGCAGGAGCTGACCTCGGTGGCCACGTTCGTCGCCGAGACGGTGGCGAAGATGAAGGGTGAGGCGCGCCGGTGACCGCCACCGGGCATCGCAGTGTCACCCACTTCCCGATGTTGTCGGCGTCGGAGTGCGGGCGCCTGTTCCACCGACCGCCCCGGGCGGTCGCGATCGACGGCGACGTCGACCTCGTGTCCACAGCGCTGGGTGCGACGCTGTACATCCCCGCCGTGCGCGACAACCTCGCCGACCTGATCGTGCGCGCCGGTGTCGCGGGTTCGGTGTCGATGGTGATCGATCTCGAGGACGCCGTCCGCGACGAGCAGGTGCAGTCGGGTGTCGCCGCGATCGTGTCGACGCTCGACGTGTTGTCGGCGCAACCGTCGGTGCCGATGGTCTTCGTGCGCGTGCGCCATCCCGGCCAGATCGACGAGGTGCTCGGTGCGATCGCCGCCGACACCGACACCCTCGCCGGTTTCGTCCTGCCGAAGTTCTCCGCCGATACCGGCCGGTCGTTCCTCGATCCGATCGTCTCGGCCAACGCGACCCGCCCGCACCGGTTGCGGGCCATGCCGATCATCGAGACCTCGCGGGTCCTGCACCTCGAGACCCGGTCGGCCGAACTGCACGCCATCGCCGAACTGCTCGCGGAGTACCGGCCGGTGATCCTCGCGGTCCGGATCGGTGCCACCGACCTCAGTGGCGCGTTCGGCATCCGTCGCGACCCCGACCTCACCATCTACGACGTCCATCCGGTCGCCTCGGTCATCGCGTCGATCGTCAACGTCCTCGGCCGTCGCGACGGCACGGGGTTCACCATCACCGGGCCGGTGTGGGAGTACTACAACGCGCACGAGCGGATGTTCCGACCGTTGTTGCGCAACACACCGTTCCGCGAGATCGACGCGGTGCGGTTCCGCAACCGCCTCGTCAGCAGGGACCTCGACGGCCTGCTGCGCGAACTGGTGCTCGACCGCGCCAACGGGCTGCAGGGAAAGACCGTCATCCACCCGACCCACGTCAACGTCGTGCACTCGGTCTGCGCGGTGTCGCACGAGGAGTTCGTCGACGCGCTCGCGGTGCTCAACATCGCCGAGTCCGACCTCGGCGATGTCGGTGTCGGTGGGTCGACGCGCTCGGTCACCGAGGCGGTCGACGCCGTGGGCGCCGCGGCGGCCGACGTGGGCGGGGTGTTGCCCTCGGAATACCGCAACAAGATGAATGAGCGCCGTCCGCACCGCAACTGGGCCATCCGGACCCTGACCCGCGCGACGGTGTTCGGGGTCACCCGACCCGAGGTCGGGGTCATCGAGCTGCTGACCGCGGTGGTGGACCGATGAGCGATCGGTGGGCCGAGACCCATCTCGGACTCCGCGCCCACCACGTCGACTCCTCGGCCGGTCACACCGTCGACGAACTCATCGTCCCGGGACTGCGCCGCAACCCGCGCCGTGCCCACCTGTGGGTGTCGACGGTGCTCGGCAAACACATCCCGGTCGCACCCTCGGTTGTCGTGCGCGCGGCCGAGGACCTCGCCGACCTCGCGGCGGCCGAGCTGTCGCGGCGCGAACTCGACACCGACATCACCGTGTTCGGGTTCGCCGAGACCGCGACGGGCCTCGGCCACTGTGTCGCGCACCGGTTGGCCGCGGCGGTCTACCTGCACTCCACCCGGCGGACACATCCGCAGACCCCGGTGTTCGCCACCTTCACCGAGGGCCACTCCCACGCCACCGACCACCGCATCATCCCGACCACCGATCACCTGCTGGAAGGCCCCGGCCCGCTGGCGCTCGTCGACGACGAGATCTCGACCGGTGCCACCGCTCTCGACGCGATCGCCTCCCTGCACGCACTTGTCCCGCGCCGGGTCTATGTCGTCGCGTCCCTGGTCGACATGCGCGGCGACGACGACCGGTCCCGATGCGCCGACGCCGCCCACGAACTCGGCGTCGACATCGTCTTCGTGAGCCTGGCGCGCGGGCGCGCGGAGATCCCCGCCGACCTCGTCGACCGCGTGCTGGCACTGCCCGCGCCGAGCTCTGTCCGTACGGCCGAGATGCCACCGGGTGCGGTCGACACCGTCGAGATCCCGTGGCCGCCGGCGGTGCCCGACGGAGGCAGGCATGGTTTCCTGGACGGCGACGAAACCGCGTTCGCCGATCAGGTGCGCCGCGCCACCAACGCCGTCGCCGAGCGCCTCGACGCGGACGTACCCGTGGTGATCATCGGGCACGAGGAGTTGATGTACCTGCCGTTGCGGATCGCCGCCGAGCTGGAACTGCGCGGGTGGGATGTCCGCTCGCAGACGACGACACGGTCACCGGCGCACGTGCTCGACGACCCCGGCTACCCCCTCCGCCACGGGATGGAGTTCCTGGCGCCCGAGGCGCGATGGTCGCCCGATGCGCCGCGACGCCACCTCTACAACGCCGCCGCCGACGAACCGGGGACACAGCGGGTGCTGGTGGTCGACACCCCGGCCGACACCGCGGAGCTGATGGCTCCCGACGGCCTCGTGGCGGCGCTCACCGCGACGGGCCGGGCGCTGCTCGTCGCCGTCGTCGGCGGCACCGACTTCACCGCACTCGCACAGAGCCGGAGCACCTCGTGACGACGACCCCGGACCCGTTGCGCGGACCGCACTTCGGCAGTTATGCCGCCGACGAGGTGGCGTGGTTGCTGACCGATCTGTCCGACCGCGATCTCGAGGCCGACATCATTCAGCGCGAGAAGGCCATCCAGGCCGGGACCGCGCACTACGCCGAATCCCTGCCCGTCGAGTTCCAGCCCGACGCCGCCTACCGGGACCTGTTCGCGACGGTGCTCGCCGACACCGCCGACACCCTCGCCACCGCGGTCGGGGTCGTCACCGAACTCGTCCTGTCCGAACGGGGAGAGGACATCGTGTTCGCATCGCTGGCGCGGGCGGGAACGCCGATCGGGATCCTGATGCGCCGATGGGCCCGCCACCGCCACGGCCTCGACCTGCCGCACTACGCCGTGTCGATCGTCCGCGACCGCGGGATCGATCCCGTTGCGCTGGAACACATCGCCGACCACCACGATCCGGCGTCGGTGGTCTTCGTCGACGGCTGGACGGGCAAGGGTGCGATCGCGAAGGAACTCGCCACGGCACTCGAGGTCGTCGCCGCGAGCGGCGGACCTCGCTTCGATCCCGACCTCGCGGTGCTCGCCGACCCGGGCCACTGCGTGCGGACCTTCGGTACCCGCGAGGACTTCCTCATCGCATCGGCGTGCCTGAACTCCACGGTGTCGGGACTCGTCTCGCGCACCGTGCTCAACGCCGACCTCATCGGGCCCCGGGACTATCACGGCGCCAAGTACTATGCCGACCTCGCCGAGGGTGACGTGTCGAACATGTTGCTGGACAAGGTGTCCGGACGATTCGATGCCGTCATCGCAGGAGTCGACGAGACCGTCGCAACGGTTCGCGGGGCGGATCGGACCCCGACGTGGACCGGGTGGCGGTCGGTCGCCGAGGTCGCGCAGCGCTACGGCATCAGTTCGGTCAACTTCGTCAAACCCGGTGTCGGGGAGACGACTCGAGTACTGCTGCGGCGCGTGCCCTGGCGCGTACTCGTCCGTGACCCCGACGCCCCCGAGCTACGCCACATCCTGGCCCTGGCACAGAGCAGGAGCGTCCCGGTGGAGGTCGTCGACGACCTCGCCTATGCGTGTATGGGCCTGATCAAGGAGATGCGATGACCGCCGTCGGAGCGACGGATCTGATCGCGACCGACCTCGATCGCACCCTGATCTACTCCGCGGCCGCGGCCGGTGTCGCGGCACCCGACGACCCGCTCGCGATGGCCGAGTTCCGCTGTGTTGAGCTCTATCGCGATGCGCCCCAGTCGTTCATGTCGCCGGCCGCGTGCGAACTGCTCACCGAACTCGACACCCTCGCCGTCGTGGTCCCCACCACGACCCGCAGCGTCGAACAGTTCCGCCGCGTCGAGCTACCCCTCGACCCCGCCCGTGGGCCGAGGTACGCCGTGGCGGCGAACGGTGGCGAGATCCTCCTCGACGGTGTCGCCGACCCTCGCTGGCGAGAAGAGGTGGAACGTCGGTTGCGCGCCGCGTGCGCGCCGGTGGAGGAGGTGTACCGGTACCTCGCCGCGGACTCCGACCCGGCGTGGCTGACGAACCTGCGCGTCGCCGACGGACTGTTCTGTTATGCCGTGGTGGACCTCCCGTCGATGCCTGCGGACGTGGTGTCGCGGTGGCGCGCGTGGGCCGAGCAGCGGGGGTGGAACGTCTCGCGTCAGGGACGCAAGATCTATGTGGTCCCCGACCCCCTCACCAAGGCGTCGGCCATCGAGGCCATCGGCGAGCGATACCTGGCCGAACCACCGCGACGGGTGTTCGCTACCGGTGACGGGGTGCTGGACATGTCGATGCTCGTCGCCGCCGACCGGTCGATACGGCCACGCCACGGCGAGCTGCAGGAACTCTCATGGCACCACCCGTCGTTGTCCGTTACGAGCAGTTCGGGCATTGCCGCCGCGTCGGAGATCCTCGAGACGCTGCTCGTGTGGACACGCACCGACCCGCCGTCGGCGCCGATGGTGACATCGGCCGCCCCGCACATCGACCTCGACGAACAGGACCGCAACTGATGGCAACCACGCTGAGCAAGGGACAGAACGGGCCCCTCGGGTCCACCGAGGTGGAGATCTCGGTCGATCTGGCCGCCGCGGGGGACCTGTCCGCGCTGCTCGTCACCGATGCGGGCAAGGTCCGCACCGACGCCGACTTCGTCTTCTTCAACCAGCCGTCCGGACCCGGGGTGACCCTCGTCGGTGGACCCGGGATCGGCACCCTCCGGCTCGACCTCACGGCCGTGCCCGCCGACATCAGCCAGATCCGCGCCGTGATCACCCTCGAGAACGGCACATTCGGTGCCGTCGCCGCACCCGTCGCCCACGTACGCGCCGGAGGTGCTGACGCGTTCGACTACCGGATCGACGGCCTGTCCTCGGAGTCGATCGTCATCGCACTGGAGGTGTACCGCCGCGGCGCCGACTGGAAGGTCCGCGCCGTCGGGCAGGGTTACGCGGGCGGCTTCGCCGCACTCGTCACCGACCACGGCGTGTCGGTCGACGACGCCCCGGCCGCCCCTGCAGCAGCGACACCGCCGCCGGCCGCGCCGACCCCGTCGGTGTCCTACAGCCGCCCGGCCCCCGCGACTCCCCCACCCGCGACCACTCCACCGCCCGCACCGGCTGCCGCGCCCACGGGCGCGCAGCCGTGGCCTTCCGCCTCCACCGGCGAGGTCAGCCTCAGCAAGGACCGACCGGTCAGCCTCACCAAGGGGCAGCGGGTGTCGCTGCAGAAGGACGGCGGGGTCGCCCTGACCCGGATCACCATGGGCCTGGGGTGGGATCCGATCCTCACCAAGAAGGGCCTCTTCGGCGGCGGACGATCGTCGAACATCGACCTCGACGCCTCGGCCATGATGTTCGCCGGCACGCAGCTCGCCGACCTCGCCTACTACGGGCAGCTGGTGAGCAAGGACGGCTCCGTGAAGCACCATGGCGACAACCTGACCGGCGAGGGTGACGGCGACGACGAGGTCATCGACGTCGACCTCACACGTATCCCGGCGCAGATCACCCAGATCCTGTTCATCGTGACCTCCTACCAGGGGCAGACCTTCGAGCAGGTCGACAACGCGTTCTGTCGCCTGGTGGATCAGTCGAACCGTGCCGAGCTCGCGCGCTACACCCTCGCGGGCGGGATGCCGTTCACCGGCATCGTGATGGCGAAGGTCTTCCGCGGCGACGGCGGATGGAAGCTGCAGGCGGTCGGCGAGGGCATGGCCGCGCGACACCCCGGCGAGGCCGCCAAGCAGATCGGGCGCTTCCTCTGACGAGTGCCGGTCAGCGCAGACGTTCGGCGTCGCCGGCCTGCGCCACCAGTCGACGGCACAGGTCGTCGAGTTCGGCGTGCGAGGCGCGTTCGGCGACCGCGGTCGCCACGTCCTCGGCCGCGCACCGCAGCTCGAACAGCCGGTCGACCAGTTCGGCGGCCTCGGTGCTCGACAGGATCACCGCATCGTCGGGCACCGAACTGCCGCCCACTGCGGCGCGCTGCTCGTAGGCCCGTTGGCGGCACGCGCGTTTGCAGTACTTGCGCCGACGGCCGGTCTCGGAATCGACCACCGGTCGGCCGCACCATGCACATGCATAGGGGCGCCGCCGACGCTCGGAGTCCATCAGCGCAGGGTACCGGTGGTGACACGGCAGGCCGTGCACCATTCGTCGGCGGTCGCGCGGTGTCGCGCCATGTGACCGGTATCGGAATGGCGGGTAGCATGGCGGTGTTCTGGCTCGTATCGACCGGTGCCGATCCGCGGCAGCACGGTCGGTCCCACGTCCCGGCGGCGCGCATCGACATCCGCATCCCCCGGTCGACGAGTCCACAGCAGAGAGGACGACACCATGGCAGATCGAGTACTCCGAGGTAGCCGACTGGGCGCGGTCAGTTACGAGACCGACCGCGACCACGACCTGGCCCCCCGCCGCATCGTGCAGTACCGCACCGACAACGGCGAACTGTTCGACGTCCCGTTCGCCGACGACGCCGAGATCCCGTCGAAGTGGCCGTGCAAGAACGGTATGGAGGGCACCATCCTCGAGGGCGCCGAGCCCGACGAGAAGAAGGTGAAGCCGCCGCGCACGCACTGGGACATGCTGCTGGAGCGTCGCAGCGAGGCCGAGCTCGAGGAGTTGTTGACCGAGCGGATGGACCTGCTCAAGCAGCGCCGTCGCGGCGTCACCACCTAGACCCCGGGTGGTCGCATCCGTCGGTCGGTCACGATCGGCGGATGCCGACCTTCTCGAGTCGGTGCTTCATACCCCACTCGAACACCTTGAAGAACGCCTCACCGATCACATCACCGCTCATCTTCGATTCGCCGATCTGGCGCTCGGTGAACGTGATCGGTACTTCGCTGACGGTGAAACCAGCCTGGATCGTGCGCCACGCCAGATCGATCTGGAAGCAGTAGCCGTGCGAGTCGACCGACGCGATGTCGATCTTCTCGAGCACCGCACGCCGATAGGCGCGGTACCCCGCGGTGATGTCACGCACGCGGACACCCAGCGCCAGCCGTGAATACGTGTTCGCGCCCTGCGACAGCAGCTTGCGGCGTTTCGGCCAGTTCACCAGTGCGCCGCCCGCGACATAACGCGACCCGATGACGAGGTCCGAGCCTGCGTTGATCCCGTCGAGCAGGCGATGCAGCTGCTCCGGTGCGTGGCTGCCGTCGGCGTCCATCTCGACCAGCACGGCGTAATCGGACTCGAGACCCCATCCGAACCCGGCTATGTACGCGCCGCCGAGGCCGCTCTTCTCGGCGCGGTGCATCACGTGGATCCGGTTGTCGGTGTCGGCCGACGCGAGCTCGTCGGCCAGGTCGCCGGTGCCGTCGGGACTCCCGTCGTCGACGACGAGCACATGGGCCGCCGGAAGCGACGCGTGGAGGCGGCCGATGATGAGCGGCAGGTTCTCGCGTTCGTTGTAGGTCGGGATGATGACGAGGGTTCCTGCGCCGTCGGGTCCGACGGGACGGGACATTTCCGGCACACCCGACGGATCGGGGGCTCCGGACGGGCCGTGGCCCTGCGGGGTCCGCGAATCCATGGGTCTCCTTCGACTCAGGTCTGCTCGCCGTTCGACCCCGTCGACGCCGCGCTCGTCAGCGGCTCGTCGCCCGAGGTCTCGGCGCGCACATGTTCGCCCAACTTAATACGCCGGACCAGCGCGACCAAAAACCCGATCAGTGCGAACACGACGAGCACGGCCTGTGGGATCTCCCCCGCGCGTGTCGCCAGGGTGCGGTTCACGTGCAACGGGATCGTCGAGACCAGCGTGCCCGGGGCGAAGAACTCGGTGCGTGAGGTCACATGGCCGTCGGGGGCGACGATGGCGCTGATGCCGCTGGTCGCCGCGACCGCCACCGCGCGGCCGTGCTCGACCGCCCGGATCTGCGACATCGCGAGCTGCTGATACGTCATCTGGGTGCGTCCGAACGTGGCGTTGTTGGTCGGGACGTAGAGGAACTGGGCCCCGGCGTCCACCGCCGACCGCGCAGACCGGTCGAAGGCGACCTCCCAACAGGTCGACACGCCCACCCGTACCGACCCCTCGGCACCCGTGACCGGGACGGTCAGCGCCGTGCTGCCGGTGCCGGCCCGGAAGTTGCCGGCCTTGTCGGCGTAGGAGGAGAAGTGACGGAAGAACGACCGCCACGGCAGGTACTCGCCGAACGGTTGCACGATGTGCTTGTCGTAGCGACCGATCGGGCCGTTCGCCCCGTCCCACACCAGGACGGTGTTGGTGGGCCGACCGTCGGCGTTGCCGATGAGCGTGCCCACGAGGATCGGCGCCCCGACCGCGCGGGAGGCGGCCGTGATCTCCTCGGCGGCGTCGGAGTTGTCGAGCGGATCGATGTCGGAGGCGTTCTCCGGCCACAGCACGACATCGGGTCGGGGCTGGGTCCCGGCGCGGATCGCCTCGGCCAATCGCAGTGTCTCGGCGACGTGGTTGTCGAGAACCGCGCGGCGCTGGGAGTTGAAATCGAGACCCAGCCGCGGCACGTTGCCCTGGATCGCGGCGATGGTGAGTGTCGAACCCGCCCGGTCGGCGGGGGTGTTCGCGGCGTGCACCGACGGCCACATCGCGGCGGCGGCGATCGGTCCCACCGCGAGCGCGGCGACCGCACCGACCACCCGCGTGCGGATGCGAGGTGGACGGGTGACCGCGACGATGGCCACGGCGGCGACACCGGCGCCGGTGAGCGCCACGACGAACGACAGCCCGGGCACCCCGCCCAGGGCCGCGATGGACGTCAACGGACTGTCGACCTGACCGAAGGCCGTTGCCCCCCAGGGGAAGCCGCCGAACGGGAACGACGATCGTGCCCACTCGATGGCCACCCAGCACAGGGCGAACCACAGTGGCGCGGCGCCCAATCGCATCGTGAGCGTGGCGATCGCGCCGAAGAGGGCGAGGTAGAGCGCGAGGACGATCGACAGTGCGACCCACGGCAAGGGCCCCACGTAGACGCCGATCCACGGGAGCAGCGGGAGCCAGAAGGCGGTGCCCCAGACGAATCCGCACCAGGTGCCCACCCGGATCCCCGGCCGAGCCACCGCGAGCGACGCGTACAGCAGACCCAGCGAGACGACGCCGAAGAACCAGAGGTTGCGCGGTGGGAACGACGCCCACATCGCGACCCCACCCGCTGCGGCTGTCCCAGTCCGGATCAGCAGGGCGCGGGTCATCAGCTCGGCCTGCGGTAGATGACCTCGCCCGCCCGCACCGTGCGCAGGCAGACAGGCAGATCGACGCCGGGGGTGACATCGGGCAGCGCCGGGACGCGCGACCGCGGATCGGTCGACCAGCGGGCGACGCTGTCCGAGGACCCGGCGGTGACCATCTCCCCCACCTCCCACACGGCGTAGTCGGCGGGTGCACCCGGCACGAGGGTGCCGCGATCGCGGTCGGTGTCCCCGGCGGCACGCCACCCGCCGCGGGTGCAGGCCGCGAACGCGGCGCGCGGCGAGACGGCGTTGTCGGGGTTGTGGTGGTGGACGGCGGCGCGGATCTGCTCCCAGGGGTGGATCGCGGTGACCGGCGCGTCGGAGCTGAAGGCCAGGGTGACCCCGGCGCGTGCGAGGGCGGCGAAATCGTTCAGGGTGGTGCCCCGCGGCAGTCCCAGCCGCTGTTCGTAGAGATCGCCGGGTCCGCCCCACAGGGCGTCGAAGATCGGTTGCATGCTCGCGGTGACCCCGGCGCGTGCCAGCACCTCGGCCGCGGCGGCGTCGACCATCTCGGCGTGCTCGATGCGGTGACCGCACCGCGCGACCGCCGCCGACCCCATCTCGTCGATCAGGGTGGTGAACGCGCGCACGACGCAGGCGGTGGCCCCGTCGCCGATGAGGTGGAAGCCCGCCTGCACACCGGCCTCGGTGCAGGCCCGCAGGTGGGCCAACACCGTGTCGTCGTCGAGATAGTCCACACCGTGGTTGTCGACGTCGTCGGAGTACGCGTGACACAGCCACGCCGTGTGCGATCCGATCGCGCCGTCGATGAACAGGTCGCCGGCCAGGCCGTCGGCACCGGTGGCGTGCATCAGCGCACGGGCGTCGTCGGCGGTCGCCACGGCCTGCCCCCAGAGCCGTCGTACCCCGACGGGGTGGTCGAGGTCGGCGATGGCGGCGAAGTCGTTGAGCCCGCTGATGTCGGGGCCACCGTTCTCGTGGACCATCACCACGCCGTGCGCCACCGCCTCGTCGAGCGCGCGCAGCTGGGCGCGGCGACGCTGGGTCGGCGTCAGCAGCTCGCGGGCGGCCCCGCGGACCAGGTGGTGCGCCTCGGCGGTGAGCGGTTGCTGTGGGTCGTACCCGTGGGCCTCGTCGACCCCGGCGGCGATCAGCCGCAGCGCCGAGGAGGCCACCGCGGAGTGCTCGTCGATGCGGGCGAGGTAGACGGGACGGTCACCGACGATGGCGTCGACCTCGTCGGTGGTGGGGCTGGCGTGATCGGTCCACTGCGAGTCGTCCCACCCCAGACCCCAGATCAGGTCGCCGTCGGGGGTGTCGGCCGCGTGGGCGCGGAGCATGTCGAGGCACTGCGCCCGGCTGGTGGCCTCAGAGAGATCCAGTCCGGCGAGCGACAGGCCCGTCGAGGTGAGGTGGACGTGGGAGTCCACGAACGCCGGGGCGACGAAAGCGCCCGCGAGATCGTCGATCTCGGCGTCGGGGTGCAGGGCGCGGCCGACGCGGTCGGATCCGATCCAGGAGATGACGCCGTCGGTGACGGCCATCGCGGTCGCGTCCGGAGAGAGCGGCGAATAGATGTGCCCGCCGACGAACAGTTCAGTTCCCACGGGGGACCAGTCTGCCCTGTGCGCGCGGGAGTCCCGGCGTCAGGCCGCTCAGCGGAGAGAACGCCACCCCGGGGTGGCACCGGGGGACGCGGGGTGTGTCGGGTCGACGACCTCGCCCTCGACGACGATCCCGCGGCCGGCGGCGGCGCCGTAGCGGTTCATCGCCGTGACCACGCGACGGGCGCCGAGCGCGGCCACCAGCGGTCGCGCCAGTGCGCGGACCGGTCCGAGGAGCAGCGCGATGCCGAGCACCGTGCTCACGATGCCGGGCAAGAACAGCAGGAACACCGAACCCGCCAGCAACGCGGTGTCGGCGAGCGGGCGCGCGGAGTCAGTGGAACCGTCTGCGGCGGAACGCAGTTCGGCGAACACCCGTGCGCCCTGACGACGCAGCAACGCAACGCCGACGACGACCGCGGCGAAGGTCGCGAGCAACGTCCACCAGAACCCGATCGCGTACACCAGACCGACGAACGCGCCGATCTCGACGAGCAGGTAGGTGGCGAACACGGCGAGCTTCATGGCGATCAGTCCTCGATTGATGTGGTGGAGTACCCGGTCAACGAACGAGCTGTCGATTTTTCTCCCGGATCCACATCACTGCTGGGAGTCGTCTACCCGTCGCCCTCGATGTCGCCCTCGGTCTCGAGGAAGACCTGCTGCAACTGAGCGAGCAGTTCCGGCGGCGGCTGCGACCACAGCTCCCGCCCGGCGGCCTCGAGGAGCCGTTCGGCGATCCCGTGCAGCGCCCACGGGTTCGACTCGGACATGAACTTCCGGTTGGTCTCGTCGAGGACATAGGTCTCGGTGAGTTTCTCGTACATCCAGTCCTGCACCACGCCGGTGGTCGCGTCGTAGCCGAACAGGTAGTCGACGGTGGCGGCCATCTCGAACGCGCCCTTGTAGCCGTGGCGCCGCATGGCGTCGAGCCATCGCGGGTTGATGACACGGGCCCGGAACACCCGCGCCGTCTCCTCCGCCAGTGTGCGTGTGCGCACCGACTCGGGTCGGGTGCTGTCGCCGATGTAGGCCTCGGGTGACTTCCCGGTCAGCGACCGCACGGTCGCGACCATGCCGCCGTGGTACTGGAAGTAGTCGTCGGAATCGGCGATGTCGTGTTCGCGGGTGTCGGTGTTCTTCGCCGCGACGGCGATCCGCCGGTACGCGGTGCGCATGTCGTCGGCGGCCGGGACGCCGTCGAGGCCGCGTCCGTAGGCGAAGCCGCCCCACGTCGTGTAGACCTCGGCGAGGTCGGTGTCGCTGCGCCAGTTCTTGCTGTCGACCAGCTGCAGCAGTCCGGCTCCGTACGAGCCGGGCTTGGAACCGAAGATGCGGGTGGTGGCGCGTCTCTCATCGCCGTGGTCGGCGAGATCGGCCTGCGCGTGGGCGCGGACATAGTTCGACTCGTGCGGTTCGTCGAGATCGGCCACGAGACGGACCGCATCGTCGAGCATGGCCAGCACGTGCGGGAACGCGTCACGGAAGAATCCGCTGATGCGCACGGTGACGTCGATACGGGGTCGCTTCAACTCCTCGAGGCCGATGGGTTCGAGCCGGACGACGCGTCGCGAGCCCTCGTCCCACACCGGCAGCACCCCGAGCAGGGCGAACACCTCGGCGATGTCGTCGCCGGAGGTCCGCATGGCGCTGGTCCCCCAGATCGACAGACCCACCGACTGCGGATACTCGCCGTGGTCGGTGAGGTACCGGTCGATCAGCGACTCGGCCATCAGCTGGCCGGTCTCCCACGCCAGGCGCGACGGGATCGCCTTGGGGTCGACCGAGTAGAAGTTCCGGCCGGTCGGCAGCACGTTGATGAGCCCGCGCAGCGGCGACCCGCTGGGACCCGACGGGATGAAGCCCCCGTTCAGTGCGTGCAGGACCCGGTCGACCTCGCCGTCGGTCTGGCGTAGCCGCGGGACGACCTCGGTGGCCGCGAACTCGAGGATGCGGGCCACGGTCTCCCGCTGCGCCGCGTCGTCCAGCGACGCCACCACGGAGTCCACGGCGTCCACCGACCAGTCCGTGTCGGCCATCGCCACGATGAGGTCGCGGGCACGGACCTCGATCTCGTCGACCCGTACACGCGCCTCGTCGCCGTCCTCGGACAGTCCGAGTGCCTCACGCAGTCCGGGAACGCTCCGCTCGCCACCCCACATCTGGCGTGCGCGCAGCATCGCGAGCACCATGTCGATCTCGGATTCGCCGCGGGGCGCCTCGCCGAGCACGTGCAGACCGTCGCGGATCTGGACGTCCTTGATCTCGCAGAGCCAGCCGTCGACGTGCAGCAGCATGTCGTCGAACACCTCCTCGGCCGGCCGCTCCTCGAGGCCGAGATCGGTGTGCATCTGCGCCGCGGTCATCAGCGTCCAGATCTGCTGACGGATGGCGGGCAGTTTCACCGGGTCGAGGGTGGTGATGTTGGAGTGTTCGTCGAGGAGCTGCTCGAGACGGGTGATGTCGCCGTAGCTCTCGGCGCGCGCCATCGGCGGGATGAGGTGATCGACGAGCGTCGCGTGCGCGCGGCGCTTGGCCTGGGTGCCCTCGCCGGGGTCGTTGACCAGGAACGGGTAGATCAGCGGCAGGTCGCCGAGTGCGGCGTCGGTGCCGCACGACGCCGACATGGCGAGGGTCTTGCCGGGTAGCCACTCGAGGTTGCCGTGCTTGCCGATGTGGACGATCGCGTCGGCTCCGAAACCGCCGCGATCGGCCGGCGCGGCCACCCACCGATAGGCCGCGAGGTAGTGGTGGCTCGGCGGCAGGTCGGGGTCGTGATAGATCGCGATCGGGTTCTCGCCGAACCCGCGCGGCGGCTGCACCATCAGCAGGACGTTCGCGAACCGCAGTGCGGCGATGACGATCTCACCCTCGGGATCCGAGGACCGGTCGACGTAGAGCTCGCCTGGCGGCGGTCCCCAGTGGTCGACGACCCGCGCCCGGAAGTCCTCGGGGAGGGTCGTGAACCACTCGCGGTACAGCGCCGCCGAGATGCGGACGGGATTGCGCTCCATCTTCTCGGCGGAGAGCCAGTCGGGGTCCTGTCCCCCGGCCGCGATGAGGGCGTGGATCAGCGCGTCGCCGTCGCCGGCGGCCAGGCCGGGCACCGCGTCGTCGCCATATTCGGGCCCCATGTCGTACCCGGCGGCCCGCATCGCGCGCAGCACCCCGATGGTGCTGGCCGGGGTGTCGAGGCCGACGGCGTTGCCGATGCGTGCGTGCTTGGTCGGATAGGCCGAGAGCATCAGGGCGACGCGCTTGTCGGCGGGGGCGATGTGGCGCAACCGCGCGTAGCGGGTCGCGATGCCGGCGACGCGCGCGCACCGCTCCGGGTCGGGCACGTAGGTGCTCAGTCCCTCGGCGTCGATCTCCTTGAACGAGAACGGGACGGTGATGATCCGTCCGTCGAACTCGGGCACCGCGACCTGTGTGGCGACATCGAGCGGGGTCATGCCGTCGTCGCCGTCGGCCCAGGTGGCACGACTGCTGGTCAGGCACAGGCCCTGCAGGATCGGCACGTCGAGGGCGGCGAGTTCGGCGACGTCCCAGGCCTCGTCGTCGCCGCCGGCGGTCACGCCCGCCGGTCGGGTCCCGCCTGCGGCGAGCACCGTCACGACCATGGCGTCGGCGGCGCGCAGCGTGTCGAGCAGTTCCGGTGGGGCGGCACGCAACGACGCGCAGAAGATCGGGAGCGGTCGTGCGCCGTGGGCGACGATCGCGTCGCAGAGGGCGTGGATGTAGCCGGTGTTCCCCGACAGGTGCTGCGCTCGGTAGAACAGCACCGCGACCGTCGGGCCGGTCACATCGGTGTGATGGCGTTCCAGGATCCCCCAGGTCGGGGTGGACTTCGGTGGCTCGAACCCGTGACCGGTCAACAGCACCGTGTCGGACAGGAACCAGCTCAGCTGCAGCAGGTTCTCGGGTCCGCCCTCGGCGAAGTACTGGTGGGCCTGCGAGGCCACGTTGGCGGGAACGGTCGACAGCTCCATCAGCGCTGCGTCGGGGGCCATCTCGCCGCCGAGCATCACCAGGGGTACGCCCGAGGCCAGCACCGTGGCCACCCCCGACTCCCACATCTGCCGCCCGCCGAGGATCCGCACGATGACGAGGTCGGCGGCGTCGAGCATGGCCGGGAGGTCGTCGGTGACGCTGATGCGGTTGCAGTTCGCCCAGGTGTACTCGCCGCCGGAGGATCGCGCACTGGACAGATCGGTGTCCGAGGTGGACAACAGCAGGATCACGGGTCGTGCCTCCCTTGGGGTTTCGCGCCCCGGTGGTGGTGTGGAACTCCAGGTGAGCGGATCGGGTCTGACTTCCTGCGTCGCCGCAGGTCACAGTGGCGCGACCGCACCGGTTTCCCACCGGTTTCCGCACCGCTCTGCCGGAGACGATACGGGCCCCGGCCCCTGCGGTCGTACCGTGGACGCCGTGACCACCCCGCCCGATCCCGCAGCTCGGACCCGCGCCGACGACGCCTGCCCGGGTGCACTGACGCTGCATCAGGCCGCCGACGGTCCGCTGGCGCGGGTCCGATTGCCCGGCGGTGTGCTCACCCCGGCGCAGCTCGCGGTGCTCGCCGCCGCGGCCGACGAGCTGTCGAATGGAGAACTCGAACTCACCAGCCGGGGAAACGTGCAGCTCCGGGCGGTGCGGGACCCCGACGCGCTCGCTCAGCGACTCGCCGACGCCGGGCTGCTGCCGTCGGAGACCCACGAACGGGTGCGCAACATCCTCGCTTCGCCGCTGGCCGGACGGGTCGGGTCGGGACCCGGCGTCGCGGGTATCGTCGCCGGCCTCGACGAGGGGCTGCGCGCCGACCCTGACCTCGCCGATCTCCCCGGTCGGATCCTGTTCACCGTGGACGACGGATCCGGCGACGTCACCGGGCTCGGCCCCGACATCGGTGTCCACGCTGTCGGCGACGAGTTCGCGCTCGTCCTCGCGGGCGCCGACACCGGCGTGCGGGTCGCGGCCGAGTCAACGGTCGAGACCATGTTGGCCGCGGCGCGCGCCTTCCTCCGCGAACGCGATCGTCAGTGGCGGCTCGCCGAACTGCCGAACGGTGTCACCGCCGTGCTCGAGCACACCGGTCTGACCGCCGGCACCGACCCCGTCGAACTCGCGGCTCCGGGCTCGGCGCCCGCGGGCTGGTTCGACCAGGCCGACGCCCGCGTCGCGCTGGGTGCGGTCCTGGCGCACGGGATCCTCCCCGCGCGGGTGGCCACCGTGATCGCGGCCGTGGACAAGCCCGTCATCGTCACGCCCTGGAGGTCGCTCCTGCTGGTCGACCTCACCGAGGACGAGGCCGAGGCGGTGGTGCGGGTGCTGGCGCCGATGGGACTGATCTTCGACGCCAACTCGCCGTGGGCCCAGGTCAGCTCCTGTGTGGGGGCACCCGGGTGCGCCAAGTCACACGCCGACGTCCGTACCGATCTCGAGTTCGCCGTCGACGCGGGTACGGCCGGGCGTAGCGGGCGCGAACACTGGGTCGGATGTGACCGCGCGTGCGGCAGTCCCCCGTCGGAGCACCTCCGGGTCACGGCGACGGGCGAGGGATACGACGGTCAGAGGGTCGACGGCTCGCGGCTATCGTGAGATCCGACATGTACTCCTACATCCACGACGGCGCCGAGATCTACCGGCAGTCGTTCGCGACCATCCGTGCCGAATCCGACCTCTCCGCGTTCGACGACGACACCGAGACCGTCGTCGTCCGGATGATCCATGCGTGCGGGCAGACCGACCTCACCACCGACGTCGTCGCGACCCCCGGTGTGGTCGCCGCGGCACGGACCGCGCTGCGCAGCGGTGCGCCGATCCTGTGCGACGCCACCATGGTCGCCTCGGGTGTCACCCGCCGACGCCTGCCGGTCGACAACGACGTCGTGTGCCTGCTCGGTGATCCACGGACACCGCCGCTCGCCGAAGCGCTGCACACCACCCGGACCGCGGCCGCGGTCCACCTCTGGGAGCCGATTCTCGAGGGCGCGGTGGTCGGTATCGGCAACGCCCCCACCGCGCTGTTCGCGCTGCTCGAGCAGATCGACGCGGGCGGTCCTCGTCCTGCCGCGATCGTCGGCGCCCCGGTCGGGTTCATCGGTGCCGCGGAATCCTGTGCGGCGCTGGCCGAGCGGACCGATCTCGAGTTCATCACCGTCCTCGGACGCCGCGGCGGTTCGGCGATCACCGCCGCCGCGCTCAACGCGTTGGCGAGCCCGGTCGAGTGACCCCCGAGGGGATCGACGCCGCGCCCGGCGCCGGGAAGCTGTGGGGGGTCGGCCTCGGACCCGGCGACAGCGAGCTGGTGACGGTGAAGGCCGCGCGCATCATCGCCGACGCCGACGTGGTCGCCTATCACTCTGCGCGTCATGGACGTTCGATCGCCCTGGGGGTCGCGACCCCGTACCTGCGCGAGGGGCAACTCCACGAGAAACTCGTGTACCCGGTCACCACGGGCACCACCGATCACCCCGGCGGCTACCGCGGAGCACTCGAGGAGTTCTACACCGAATCCGCGGAGCGGCTGGCCGTCCATCTGCGCGCCGGACGAACGGTTGCCCTTCTCGCCGAGGGTGATCCGCTGTTCTACAGCAGCTACATGCACATGCACAAGCGCCTCGTCGACGAGTTCGACGCCGAGATCGTCCCCGGGGTCACCTCGGTGAGTGCCAGCACCGCCGCCGTCGGGATCCCCTGGGTGGAGGCCGACGAGACCACCACCGTGCTGCCCGGGACCATGGAGCGCGACGAACTGGTGCGTCGACTGCGTGACAGCGACGCCGTCGCGATCATGAAGCTGGGCCGCACCTTCCCCACCGTCCTCGAGGCACTGGAGACCGCCGGCCTCGCCGACCGCGCCTGGTACATCGAGCGGGCCTCGACCGCCACGCAGCGCGTGGTGCCGGTGCGCGACGTCGACCCGACCTCGGTCCCGTACTTCTCGATGATCGTGGTACCCGGAGTCATCAACGGCGTCGTCAACCACCCCGGGGCCTCCCCCGCGGCCGCCGCCGACCCTGTGGGCGGCGAGGTGGTGGTGGTCGGTCTGGGCCCCGGCGCGCAACGCTGGACCACCCCCGAGGTGCTCGACGAACTCGCCTGCGCCACCGACATCGTCGGCTACAAGACCTACCTCGCCCGGATCTCACCGCGCCCCGGACAGCGGATGCACGCCAGCGACAACAAGGTGGAATCCGAACGCGCCTGCATGGCACTCGATCTCGCTGCCCGCGGCGCGCGCGTGGTGGTGGTGTCCTCGGGTGACCCCGGGGTGTTCGCGATGGCGTCGGCGGTGGTCGAGATGTCGGCGGAATCGCCGTGGACCGGTGTCCCCGTCCGCGTGGTGCCCGGGGTGACCGCGGCCAACGCGGTCGCCGCGGCGGTCGGCGCGCCCCTGGGCCACGACTACGCCGTCATCTCCCTGTCGGACCGCCTCAAGCCCTGGGACACCATCGAACGTCGCATCCGCGCCGCGGTGGCCGCCGATCTCGTGATCGCGATCTACAACCCGGGCTCGGCCAGCCGCACCTGGCAGGTCGAGGCGTTGCGCGAGATCCTGCTCGCCGAGGTCGGCGCCGAGCGGCCGGTGATCGCCGGTCGTGACGTCGGCGGACCCGAACAGGCGGTGTCGATGACCACCGTGGGAGCACTCGACCCCGCGAGTGTCGACATGCGCACCCTGCTCATCATCGGCTCGTCGACCACGCAGATCGTCGACCGGCCGGCCGGCGCTGCGGTGTTCACCTCACGCCGCTACGGCGACACCTGAGCTGCGGTCACCGCAGGGCGAGTGCCTGTCGGACCACGACGACGGCATCGCCCACCGATGCGACCCGCGTCCCGCCGACGGGCAGCGGCGGGCGGGCGATCATCACCACCTCGATCCCGAGCTCGGCTGCCGCACGCAGCTTCGCGGCGGTCAGCACGCCGCCGCTGTTCTTGGTGACGAGGGTGTCGATGCGGTTGTCGCGCATGATCTCTCGTTCGCCTACCACCAGGTAGGGGCCGCGACTGCGTATCACTTGACGTCGGGGTGGAAGCGGCCCGGTCGGCGGGTCGACCACACGGATCAGGAACCACGAGTCGTCGATGCCGGCGAAGGCGCCCACATCCTGACGGCCGGTGGTGAGGAACACGCGCCCCGCGCGTGTACTCAGATGCCGGGCCGCCGCCTCGATGTCGGCCACCGTGGTCCAGGTCTCGTCGGGGCCCGGGGTCCACGCCGGGCGTCGTAGCGAGATCAGTTTCGCGCCGGTGGCCGCCGTGGCGTCGGCCGCGTTACGCGAGATCTGCTGGGCGAAAGGATGAGTCGCGTCGACCACCGTGGTGCAATGGTGTTCGGCCAACCAACGCGTGAGACCCTGCACACCTCCGAAACCCCCGATGCGGACCTCGCCGACCGGTAGCGCCGGGTCGGTGACCCTACCGGCCAGCGAGGACACGCAGCCGATCCCCTCGGCGACCAACGCTGCCGCGAGTGCGCGCGCCTCGCCGGTCCCGCCGAGGATCAGGACCGGTGATGTCGGTGCAGGCGGATCAGTGGCCGGCATCGGCCACCTTGGTCATCCGTGTCTGCGAGTAGAGGTAGCTGTCGGGGAAGCCCGAGGCGGCGAGCACCCGTCCGACGAACACCACCGCGGTGCGCACGATCCCGGCTTCGGTGGTGCGTGCCGCGAGGTCGGCCAGCGTGCACCGGATGATCTGTTCGTCGTCGCGACTCGCGAATGCGACGACCGCACAGGGACAGTCGGAGCCGTAGTGGGCCGTGAGGTCGGCCTGGACCTGCTCGATCTGACGCGCGGCGAGGTGCAGGGCGAGGGTGACCCCCGTCGACGCCAGCTCGGCGAGCGTCTCACCGTCGGGCATGTCGGTCGACAGGGTGGAGACGCGGGTGATGAGCAGCGACTGTCCCACCCCGGGCACGGTGAGTTCGCGCCCGAGGGAAGCGGCGGCGGCAGCGAACGCCGGGACGCCGGGGACGATCACGTGATCGATGCCGACAGCGTCGAGTGCGCGGATCTGTTCGGCCACCGCCGAATACAGTGACGGGTCGCCGGAGTGCAGACGTGCGACGTCGTGGCCGGCACGGTGTGCAGTCGTGATGTGGTCGACGATGTCGGCCAACGGCATCCGCGCGGTGTCGATCAATACGGCGTCGGGTGGGCAGTGCTCGAGCATCTCGGCGGGGACCAGTGATCCGGCGTGGAGACACGTCTGACAGCGGGAGAGCACGTCGGCCCCGCGCAGGGTGATGAGATCGGCCGCGCCGGGGCCCGCGCCGATGAAGTAGACGGTCACGGTGCCTCCCGTGGTTTGACGACCGACCACTGGGTGACCGGCAGGATGGGTCGCCACGTCGTCATGGTGCCCAGTGTGGCGGCGTGGTCGATGTGCACTCGGCGCAGGTCGCCGCCGAGGCGCCGCCGCCGGTCGATCACCACTGTCTCGGATTCGAGGGTGACCGCGTTGGCGACCAGGCGTGCCCCGGGGACCATGGCGTCCCAACAGGTCTCGACCATCGCCTCGATCGTCAGGCCTCCTCCGACGAACACGGCGTCGGGCCGCGGGGCGTCGTGCAGGGCGGCCGGCGCCTCGCCCGCGATCTCCAGACGCGCGGTGACCCCGAGCCGGGCCGCGTTGTGCGCGATGCGATCTCGACGCACCGGATCGGCCTCGAACACCGTGGCCCGGCTGGTGGGTTCGGCCAGCAACCATTCGATGGACACCGATCCGGCGCCACCACCGATGTCCCACAGCATCTCGCCGACAGCGGGTCGCAGCAGCGCCAGGGTGAGCGAGCGGACGGCCGATTTCGTCAACTGCCCGTCGGAGTCGAAGTCGGCGTCGGGGCGACCGGGTGCGTTGCTGACCTTCGGGCCACGGCAGGCGACGGCCACCACGTTGAGATCGTGGCCCGGGGTCAGCTGCCAGTCGGCGGCCTCGGCGGACGCGGCGGCCTCCTCGTCGCCGCCGAGGCATTCGAGCACCGTGACGGTCGACGCGCCGAAACCGTGGTCGCGCAGCGTGGCGGCGATCGCCGCGGGGGTGTCCGCGTCGCGGCTCAACAACAGCAGTCGCACGCCGTCGCTGACGTGGGCGAGGATGGTCTCGACCGGGTCGGTGACGAGGCTGACGACGGTGGTGCGGGCGAGATCCCATCCCAGGCGCGCCGCAGCGAGCGATGCACTCGACACCGCAGGGATGACTCGGACCCGTTCGGCGCCCACGATTCCGATGATCGTGGCGCCGACTCCGTGGAACATCGGGTCACCGCTGGCAAGTACGTGCAACGGCCGCGACGGTGGGTCGGCGAGCAGGGCGCGCAGGTCGGCGAGCATGGGCGTCGACCACGCGTGGGCGCGCGCCGACAGGTCGGGCAGCAGATCGAGTTGGCGTCGCGAACCGGCGATCGTGGTGGCCCTGGTCAGTTCGTCGTGTGCGATCGGCGACAGGCCGCGCCAACCGTCGGCGCCGATCCCCACCACGATGACATCGGGTGCGGTCATCGCGGCATGCGTCGCCAGATCGGCTGCGGCAGCAGCTTCATCACGAAGAACGCCGGACGGATGGCCCACGGGATCCACACCGTTGCCCGCCCGCGGTGCAGTGCGCGAACCACGGCGTCGGCGACCTGGTCGGGTGTGCTCGACATCGGTGCGGGTTGCACACCCGAGGCCATCAAGTCCTTCGTCATCGCGCCGACGACGAACCCGGGCCGGGCCAGCAGCAGGTGTACGCCGGTGTCGTGGAGCGCGTCGGACAGCCCGGAGGCGAACCCGTCGAGCCCGGCCTTGGTGGAGCCGTAGACGTAGTTCGCGCGACGTACCCGAACGCCTGCGACCGAGGAGAAGACGATGATCGCGCCGGCATCTCGCGCGCGCATCGTCGCGGCGAGAGGGGTGAGCACACTGATCTGAGCCAGGTAATCGGTGTGGGCGATCTGTAGCGCGTGGGCGACGTCGGTCTCGGCGCGGGCCTGATCGCCCAGGATCCCGAACGCGACGATGGCCACGCCGATCGGACCGTGTCGTGCGATCACCGACTCGATGACCTCGGTGTGTGATGCGGTGTCGTCGGCGTCGAACGCGACGGTGTGCACCTCACGAGCTCCGGCTGCCAGCACCGCCGCACGCTCGGTGACGAGGTCGTCGGGGCGCCGTGCTGCGAGCACCACCACGGCACCGGTGGCGATGCGTGTCGCGACCGCGAGGCCGATCTCACTGCGGCCACCGAACAGCAGCACGACACCATCGGTGTCGGGTCGTCGACGTAGCAGGGCCATGGCGGTCATTGTCCCATCCGCCTGTCGTCGCCCGCGAACGCCGCCGACTGTGCCGAAACGTCTTACCGACCGAGCTGAGAAATGCCGCCCAGCGTGTCGTTGAGGGTTTCCGAGCTGTGAGTCACTCTGGGCGGGGTTGACGGAGGTGCTGTACGACGTCCCGGTAGAACTCCGAGACAAGAACATCAGTCGCGTGGACCACGTTTCCCCGGGCAGCTCCGCCTCGACCGCCTAGAGCGCCCGAAAGGGTGATGACGAACTTTCGCGGTGGACGTTCGTCGTCTCGTGTGAGGGCTGCGGCGTCGTCTCGCAGGCTGCTGAGTTCTACCGAACGTGGGGTCGTGGCCTGCCGCCCGGAGACATGACTTTGCACCACCGTCTTGCCTGCCGCGTCGGGAATTTGACGTAACAGGGCCTTGACTCGAGTTGCAGCTCGGGCGTTGGGCGCGGCATCGACTGTGGTCGAACAGCTGACGCGTTCCAACCGCAGGTCCATGGACACCGTGAGGGGTCCCGTCGCGCCGGGGATCCGGAGCGAACCGAAAAGAACCCCCGAATCGGTGAGCTGTTGCACTCGAGAGGTGCTGTCCACCCGGTTGCGGGGAAAGTTCGGCGTGACATCGACGCCGAGCAGACATGACAGGTCGTGACCGATGTGTCGGACGAGCTGATCGAATTGATGACAGACGTCGATTGCTGCCTTGTCTTTCGGATGGATCGTCTTGTTCTTGACACCGTCCCGAACCTGCACCCATAGCTGACCCATGTCGGTGAAACCATGCAATCCCGAACGATCGTGCTGCAGATACCGAACAAATTCCCGCAGTACCCAGCCCTGAGTGGAGTCCTCCACCCGGTGATGCATCGAGAGTTGGATTGCGACTGAACGGATCTCGTCCCAGGAGAGGTGCTGTAGCGCGATCTTTCTCAGTTTCCGCCGGTCGACAGGGACGGGAAAGTCGTCGTGGCCGCCGAGCAACTGATTGCTGATCGTGATGACCGCGTCGAAGGAGTTCGTCTTCGCCACTGCGATGTATTGCTCGACTTGTTCGACAGAGAGCGAATTGCTGGACGTCTTAGCCTCCACGAGCGCCGTCCACTCCCGCTGCCCACGGCGCACGCGAATGAGTCCGTCCGGGCGGAACTTCTCGCCACCCACGACGAACTCGGGCTCGATGTATGTGGTGACCGTCCCCGGTGGCCCGCCTGCTCGGCGGGTCAGTTCGCGACCGAATTCTTTGACGCCTCCGATTACTGCGAGCAACGCTGAAACTGCTCGCCGCTCGCGCTCAGTTCCTGAACCTATTCCCGAGACCGAGAACAGGCGCGCTTCGTCCCAATCGCCCTCGCCGGAGAGCGAGTTGCTGACCGACCAGTCCGGGAGGGTTGGAGGACGTTGAAGTCGTTTGACGCTGACGCGCGTGGGGTTCTCGTTCGCAGGTGTCTCAGGGCCCGAGGTGGGGTGAGTTACTTTCACTGCATCGTCGGGGCTTGTGATCTCGCCGACCGGTTCCGATGACGTCCCGTCGATGCCGACGCCGTATTCAGCAGCGAGCCCGGCGAGGCCGCGGGCGTAACCCTGTCCGACGGTTCGGAACTTCCACTCGTCTCCGCGCCGATAGAACTCGGCAAAAATAATCGCCCGCTCGCCGCCGTCGGGTACGACATCGAAGGTCGCGAGTCGGGAGTCGTCGTTAGCGTCTGTCAGTTCCACGCGGAGTGCGGAAGCGTCTCGAAAAGTCGCACTGATCGATTCGTCCAAGCTCGAAGCGATCACCAGACGTTCCACGTCCTCGGCCAGCCTGCTGAAATCCACGACGATCGAATCGACCCGATTTTCGGCCTCGTCCACGCGATCCAACACCTGGATCGCGCCATCCGAAGATATCGACTGGTTGTAGAAGATGAAGTCGGCATCGGAGCGAACGCGGTGATCTGGCCCTAGAGCGAGAGCGCTGACATCGGGCCCGTCGAGTTCGAGATCCCCGAATGCAGAGTGCATACGAACAATGAGGGTGCGTTGTTCCTCGGCGATCTTTGCCAAAGATATATTCTGCCCTTTGGCCATCACACGGGGTGACGAAACGGTCATGTACCGACTATTTCACGCGAACTGGTGTGCTCGACGAAACTCACCATTTTGCAGCAATCCGTGCCGCCTGCAGGGTGGTCTCAGCGGCACGGTGGGCGGCGGAGAGTATCGGCACGGTCGGCGGAGGATATTGGCACGGTGGGCGGAGAGTATTGGCACAGTCGGCGGACGGTTCGGGCGTCGGCGTCGAGGTCGCGGATAGGCTCGGTTGGTGCCCCGTACCGCAGCTGACCTCTCCCCCGCCGCCCTGGAGTTCCTCACCGATCGCCACCTGGCCAGTCTCACCACGCTGCGTGCCGACAACACCCCGCACTCGGTCGCCGTCGGCGTCACCTTCGAGCCGGAGCGTTCACTGGCTCGGGTCATCACCTTCGAGGGCAGCCAGAAGGTCCGCAACGTCGATCGGGGCGGATACGCCGCGGTGACCCATGTCGACGGGCCGCGGTGGCTCACGCTGGAGGGACCCGCGCGCATCAGCCGCGACGCCGACGACATCGCCGAGGCGGTCCGTCGTTACGCGTTGCGCTACCGGCAACCGAAGGTGAACCCGCGCCGTGTCGTCATCGAGATCGAGGTGACCCGGGTGCTCGGATCGCAGTCGCTGTTCACCGAGGAACCCACCGCGTGACGAGGAGACGCGAACTCCTCCACTCGAGCGCCGGTGTCGTCGTCGGGGTCGCGTTCGTCTACCTCGCCGCCTGCTACGTGTTCGACGCGATCGACCGGCCGTCGATCTATCGGGTGATCCTCGCCGTCGTCGCCGTGGCTCTGGCCGCCGGGACGATCCTGAACGGCTATCGGCGACTCACCGGTCGCAGTCGGCCCGCAGTCGCTCTCTCACGGGTGAATCCCGCCACGGTCCCGTTCGACGACGTGGTCGCGGCTACCGCGTCACACGACGATCGGATCGACGCGATCCGTCACCTGCGCGAGGCACATCCCGGTCTGGGTCTCAAGGATGCGAAAGACCTTGTCGACGAGGTACTGGCCCGCCCCGATCTGTGACCCGATCAGACGCGGGTCAGCCCGTGCGGTCGGGTGTTCATCGGTTCGCACCCGTCGGCGGTGACCACCACGATGTCCTCGATCCGCGCGCCCCATTCGCCGGTGAAATAGATGCCCGGCTCCACGCTGAACGCCATCCCCTGAAGCAGGGGTTCGTCGCTCCCGGCGACGATGTAGGGCTCCTCGTGCACCGACAGTCCGATGCCGTGGCCCGTGCGGTGGATGAAGTTGTCACCGAAGCCGGCCGCGACGAGGACGTCGCGTGCGGCGGCGTCGATCTCGTGCGCCGTGACGCCGGGTGCGACGGCGTCGACGGCGGCCTGCTGTGCCCGTTCGAGAACGGCGATGCGTTCGGAGACCGATGCATCGGGCTCACCGACGCAATAGGTCCGGGTCGAGTCGGAGTTGTATCCCGGCGCCACCGGACCGCCGATGTCGACCACGACGACGTCACCGTCGGCGATCACCCGGTCGGAGACCTCGTGATGGGGATCGGCGCCGTTGGGTCCCGACCCGACGATCACGAACGCCGCCTCGGTGTGACCCTCCTCGATGATCGCGGCGGTGATGTCCGCTGCGACATCGCGTTCGGTGCGACCGGCGACGAGCCACTGCGACACCCGCGCGTGCACCCGGTCGATCGCCGCGCCTGCCCGCCGTAGCGCCTCGATCTCCGCGTCGTCCTTGACCATCCGCAGCGTCCGCAGGATCGGCGTCGCGAGTCGAGGGAACGCCCGCAGTCGATCGGCGAGCGGGATGAGGTGCAGCGCGGGCACCGAGTCGGAGACCGCCACCGTCGCGTCGTCGGCGAGCCCCTGCAGGGCGAGTGCGTACGCGTCCTGCCCGTCCACCCAGTCGCGGGTCTCGATCCCCAACTCCCCCACCGCCGAGGCGCGCAACGCCGCGAGTTCGAGGCGCGGCACCACCACCCATGCCGCCCCGACAGCGGGTATCACCAGTGCGGTCAAGCGCTCGAACGTGCTGGCGCGTGAACCGGTAAGGTACTCCAGATCCGGTCCGGGGCCCACGATCACGGCGTCGACACCGACCCTTCCGGCATGTGCTGCGACACCGGCCAACCGCTCTGCATAGACGTCTGCGGGGAAACGTTCATCGGTCATGGGTTCACCGTAGGTCACCGCCCGTCGCGTCGCGGATCGCTGCACCGCGCACCCGCCGTGATCTGGCACAGTGTCGTCCATGGCTGCCCCGGTGATGCTCCTCGACGGTGCGAGTCTGTGGTTCCGCGCGTTCCACGGGCTCCCCGAGAAACTGACCGCGCCCGATGGGCGACCGGTCAACGCGGTGCGGGGATTCCTCGACATGATCGCCGTGCTCGCCACGCGCGAGTCACCGCGCCGGCTCATCGTCTGTCTCGACTACGACTGGCGTCCGCAGTTCCGGGTCGACCTCATCCCCTCGTACAAGGCGCACCGCGTCGCCGAGACGGTGCCCGCCGCGGAGGGCGAGGAGTTCGTGGAGGAGGTGCCGGACACCCTCACCCCTCAGGTCGACATGATCATGTCCGTCCTCGCCGCGGCCGGGATCGCGTCGTCGGGCGCACCGGGATGCGAGGCCGACGACGTGATCGGCACCCTGGCCGACGCCGAGACCGACGATCCCGTCGTGGTGGTCAGCGGCGACCGCGATCTGCTGCAGGTCGTCACCGACGACCCGGTCGAGGTTCGGGTCCTCTACGTCGGCCGCGGCGTCAACCGCGCCGAGAAGTTCGGTCCCGCCGAGGTGGCCGAGGTCTACTCGGTGCCACCGCGGCGTCCCGGCACGGCATACGCCGAGCTGGCGATCCTGCGCGGCGACCCGTCCGACGGGCTGCCCGGTGTGGCGGGTGTCGGTGAGAAGACGGCTGCGAAGTTGTTGGCGCAGTTCGAGACCCTCGACGGTATCGAGGAGGCGGCGCGCGCCGGCGACAAGGCGATCTCGCCGCGCATCCGCGCCTCGATCGTCGACGCGGCCGATTATCTGGTCGCGGCGCGCACGGTGGTGTTCGTCCGGACCGATGCGACCGTCGACGGCGACACCGAGGGACTTGTCCCGTCTGCGCCGGCCGACGGCGAGGCGCTCGGGGCCCTGGTCGAGGAACTGGGCATCGGATCGTCGGTCAACCGCATGGCCGAGGCCTTCGGGTGGGACGAACGCTTCTGAGGCGACGTCGCAATCCCGCCCGATCGCAGGTCAGTTCGCGCTGGGACGTCCGACCTCGTAGGTGCCGTCGTCGTCGAGGAACGTGACCGTCACCTTCTGCTGCGCACCGGCGACGGTCGCCGTGCAGGTGAAGGTGTCACCCTTTTTCACGTCGGTACCCGACGGGCAGCTGACCGCGGAGACGTCGGTAGCGCTGTAGTCCTTCTCGAGGATCGATTTCACGCCTGACTCGGCCGCCGACTGCGACAGCTGTTTGGTGAGCGCGAACCCGGGTGCGACGAACGCGGTGATCGCGAGCACCACGACGACCACGGCCACGACACCGCCGACGACGGCGATCTGGATCGGCCTGCGGTTGCGCGGCGCACGGTTCATCGAGGTGAACTGGTCGCCGTCCTGACCACCCGGGGCGGTCTGCTGGGGTGCACCGTACGGCTGCTGACCGTACTGGGGATTCCACGGCGCGGACGGGTTCTGCTGCTGGGCCTGGTTCGGGTCCGGGTAGCCCTGCGAGCCGTAACCCTGGGAGCCGTAGCCCTGACCTCCCTGGCCCTGGGCGCCGTACCCCGGACCGCCGGAAGGCGGTGCACCGTAGGGGGCGCCGGGTGGTGGACCGTAGGGACCCGCGCCGTACCCCTGCGCAGGCCCCTCATAGGGGTTCGGGGCGTACTGATTGCCGTCGGGGGCGTTCTGGCCGTAGGGGTTCGGGTTCGACGGGTAGGGCTGACCGTAGGCGGGTGGTCCCCAGGGTTGTCCGCCGGGCGCGTCGTCACCCGGTCGCTGCCCGCCGGGGTTCTGACTGCCGGGATTCTGGGGGTCGCTCATCGGTGCCCTCCGCAAGTCGATACGTGTGCGCGACGATGCTCCACCGTCGGTGCTCGGTCCGAAGATACCGCACACCCCGGTCGTCTCCGGGACCTGCGCACCCGTGCCTCGCGGGGGTCTGATCAGCCGAGTTCGACCGCTACGACACCGCGTTTGATGCAGCCGACGGCCGACTTCGCCGACCGGGCCAGGCGCCCCTCGGCACCGGCGCTCATACGGATCTGCTCGAGGAGATCGATGACCTGCCGCGACCACCGGACGAAGTCACCGGCCGGTAGTGGCCGACCACGCTCCCCCGCGACGGCCAACGCCTCGCCGAGCGATCGGCCCGACGCCCACGTGTACATCGCGGTGGCGAACCCCGCATCGGGCTCGCGGGTCACCCCGACCCCGTGGCGGTTCTCCAGGGCCGACAACGTGCGCCACTGCTTGTGGGTCGCCGAGAGCGTCTCGCGCAGTGTCGGGTTACCGGTGACCAGGTCGGGTCCGGAGTAGGTGTCGCGCCGCGACTCATAGACGACCGACGACACGACCGCGGCGAGTTCCGGTGGCGTCAACGCGTCCCACACCCCGGCGCGGATGCACTCACAGATCAGCAGGTCGCTCTCGCTGTAGACCCGGCTCAGGGTGGATCCGGACTCGGTGACCACCGTCCGCGGCGCACCCTCGGGGTCGGTGTCGGCGAGGAGGTAGCCGAGTTCGGTCAACACGGCCACGATGCGGTCGAAGGTGACGCTCAGCGTCGAGGTCCGGGTGTCGACCGACGACGTCAGATTCGAGATCTCGCGGAGCGAACGGTTACGCCGCTCGGCCAGCCGGAACAGTTCGTCGTGGCTGGACAGTTCGTGGGCCGGGTGCGCACGGAGTCGGGCGCGCAGATCGGCCAGTTCACCGTCGTCGGCGGCCGGGGACCGCTTGGTGTTGCGCCCCTTGGGCACCGACAGGCCCGTGTTGCGCAGCGACGAGGCCAGATCGCGCCGCCCACGACCCGTGCGATGGTCGACCTGCCGCGGAAGGCGCATGTTGCCGACCACCTCGGGTGGGTTGAGGAAGTCCGAGACGCCGACCCGGCCGGCCCAACCGTCCTCGCACAGGACAAGCGGCTTGGGGTCGCGGCGGTCGTTGGCCGGCTCGAGGACCACGGCCAGACCACGGTGACGGCCGCCGTGCAGGCCGATGACGTGCCCGCGCTTGAGACCGAAGAGCTCGTCGACGGTGTTGGCCTGCAGGGTCATCCGCTTGTGGAACTTCAGGTCGCGTTCGCGGGTGCGGATGTCCTCCCGCAGGGTCATGTATCCGAGGAAACCCTCGTATGCCGACGCGTCACCGACCGATTCGTCGGGTGCGAGACGGCCCGGGTCGATGCCGAGACCGCTTGCGCGGCCGACGAGTTCGGTGTCGATCTTGCGCAGGATGCCGCGTGCCTTGTCGATCTGTCGGTGCTGGCCGACCACCGAGCGATCGGTCTGGAACTGCGCGAACGATCGTTCGAGGAGATTCTTGGCGCCGTCGAGCCCGAGGCGGCCGATGAGGTTGATCGCCATGTTGTATTCGGGCGCAAAGGAACTGCGGAGCGGGAAGGTGCGCGCGCCGGCGAGACCGGCGACCCGTGTCGGGTCGAGGCCGGGCATCCACACCACCACCGCATGGCCCTCGACGTCGATGCCGCGCCGCCCGGCGCGACCGGTCAACTGGGTGAACTCGCCGGGGGTCAAATCGACATGGGACTCACCGTTGAACTTGACGAGTCGCTCGAGAACCACCGACCGGGCCGGCATGTTGATGCCCAGTGCGAGCGTCTCGGTCGCGAACACCGCTCGGACGAGTCCGCGGACGAACAGTTCCTCCACGGCGTGCCGGAACGCGGGCAGCATCCCCGCGTGATGTGCGGCCAGGCCGCGCCGCAGGCCGCTCTCCCAGCTGTCGACGCGCAGGATCTCGCGGTCCGACGGCGAGAACTCGCCGGTGTAGCGTGCGACGACCTCGGCGACCTGTTCGGCTTGCGCGGGCTCGAGCAGGTTCAGCCCGGACCGCACGCATTGTTCGAGCGCTGCCTCGCATCCCGCGCGGGAGAAGATGAACCCGATCGCCGGCAGCAGGCCGTCGCGGTCGAGGCGGGCGATGAGGTCGGGTCGGGAGATGGTGCCGGTCGGTCGCCCACGTTGCGGTCGTCCGCGCGATCCGCGACCACTGTGCGCGCGCTGGTGGTCCTCCACCATCTCGCGCTGCTTGATGTAGCGGGTCAGTTCGCCGTTGACCTGGGGGCGTTCGCCGGGGCGGATGCGTTGGTCGAACAGATCGAAGATGCGGTTGCCGACCATCATGTGCTGCCACAACGGGATCGGCCGGTGGTCGTCGACGACGACGGTGGTGTCGCCGCGCACGGTCTTGATCCAGTCGCCGAACTCCTCGGCGTTGCTCACCGTGGCCGACAGGCTCACCAGCTTCACGTCGGGGTCGAGGTGCAGGATCACCTCCTCCCACACCGCGCCGCGGAAGCGGTCGGCGAGGAAGTGCACCTCGTCCATCACGACGTGTGACAGACCGTCGAGGGCGGGTGAGTTCGCGTAGATCATGTTGCGGACGACCTCGGTGGTCATCACCACGATCGGCGCGTAGGGGTTGATCGAGCTGTCGCCGGTAAGCAGGCCGATCGAGTCGGCGCCGTGGACGGCGACGAGGTCGGCGTACTTCTGGTTGCTCAGCGCCTTGATGGGGGTGGTGTAGAAGCATTTGGTACCGGCCTGCAGCGCCAGGTGGACGGCGAACTCACCGACGATGGTCTTGCCCGCGCCGGTGGGCGCACACACAAGCACGCCGTGACCGTCCTCGAGCGCGGCACACGACTCGCGCTGGAACGGGTCGAGGGAGAACGACAGTCGGTCGGTGAACTCGCGCAGCCGGGGGCGTTCGACCACGTCGGTGATAGCACCTGTCTCGGGGCCCCAGGGGGTGTCGGCCTCAGAGGATGTCATCGAACTCACCCGCACGCACCGGCGCCGGGGTGTGGGCGACCGTCGACGCACCGACCTTCTCCGGGCGGTGGTCCAGCGGCGAGGCCTCGTCGTCGTCGAGGTCTGCCCAGTCCTCGCCGATGCGGCGGGCCTTGCGGCGGTCGTGGATGCGGGCGAACTGCACCGCGAACTCGAAGAGCACGGTGAGCGCGAGTGCGAGCGCCAACATGGTGAACGGGTCCGAACCAGGGGTGACCACCGCGGCGAAGACGAACAGACCGAAGGTGAGACCGCGCCGCCATGCCTTGAGGCGCTCGTAGGTGAGGATCCCGATGAGGTTGAGGGCGACCACCAGCAGCGGGAGTTCGAAGCTCACGCCGAAGATGACGAGGAGATGGAGGATGAAGTTGAAGTACTGGTCGCCGGCGAGTGCGGTGATCTGGACGTTGTCGCCGACGGTGAGCAGGAAGTGGAACGCCTTGGCCACCACGATGTAGGCGAGGATGGCGCCGGTGACGAACAGGGTCGCGGCGACGGTCACGAACGCGATCCCGTAGCGGCGCTCGTTCTGGTGCAGGCCCGGGGTGATGAACTGCCAGATCTGGAAGAACCAGATGGGGCACGCAAGCACCACTCCGGCGGTGAGGCCGACCTTCAGGCGCAACATGAACTGGTCGAACGGGCCGGTGGCGAGGAGGCGGCACTCGTCGCCCTGTGTCAGGGTCGCGCGGGCGCTCTCCGGCAGCTCACAGTACGGACCACGCAGCAGTTCACCGAGGGATTCGACGTGGAGGAAACTGTAGGAGTACCAGACGAACCCGATGATGGTGGTCAGGCCGATGGCGAGGACCGAGATGAGCAGCCGACGACGCAGTTCGTAGAGGTGCTCGACGAGCGACATGGTGCCGTCGGGGTTCACCTTCACACGACGACGGCGTGGATCTAGTGGGATGCGCACGGTGCGGGTCTCGGTTCCTCACATGACGATCGGTGGCGGCTGCGACGGAGGCGAGGCAGCCGGCAGTACACCGGTTCGCCGGGTGACCCCGGCGCGGTCGAGTCGACCCGGACGGGTCAGCCGGCCGTCGTCACACTCAGGCGCTGCGACGCTGCGTGTCGGTCTCGTGGGTCGCGTCGGTGGGCGACGGCGGCGTGATCTGACGCGGGGTGACGTCGGCGTCGGGGTCGGCGGCCTTGGTCTCGGCGGTGGAGTCCTTGCCGTCGTTCTGCATCTCCTTCACCTCGCTCTTGAAGATGCGCATCGAGCGGCCCAGACCGCGAGCGGCATCAGGGAGCTTCTTCGATCCGAACAGGATCAGGAACACGATCACCACGATGATGATGTGCCACGGCTGGATTGCACCCATGTCGAGACCTCCGGTGTTGGTTGCTGCCGATGCTACCGGACATCACCCTCGTGACCGCGGGACGATGGCCGAGCTGCGACGTCATGTGGTGGGACCGTCGTAGGCGGCCAGTGCGTCGGCGGCCCGGCGGGTGACCTCGGCGGCGGCACCGGGTGCGTTCACCAGGCGGATGCGACCACCGAACCCCAGTACGAACCGGGTGAGCCAGTCCTCCGAGCCGTAGGTCATCTGCGCCCGGATCGGGGTGTCGGGGGCGGCGTCGACCACCTCGTCGAGTGGCTCGATGAGGTAGTAGTCCATGACCCACACCACCGACGGATCGATGGTGATCAGCGCCGTGGGGAGCTGCGGGTCGGCGTTGAACAGGGCGAGGGTCGCCTCGGGATCGGGTTCGTCGGGAACGGCCGCAGGCTCGTCGAGCACGCGCGCCTCGTCGACACGGTCGAGACGGAACAGGCGGATGCCCGAACTCTGTCGGCACCACCCCTCGAGGTAGCTGTTGCCGTCGACGGCCACGATCCGCACCGGGTCGACGACGCGTTCGGACACCGCGTCCCTCGACGCCGAGTAGTACCGGATCCACACCGCCCGCGATCGCACCACCGCGTCGCGGATGGCGGTCACCGGGGCCGACACATCGGCATGCGCGGCCCCCGTCGACGTGCCCGACTCCCCGGCGTCGGCCGCCTCCGCGGCACCGGGATCACGGGCGCTGCCTACGGCGCGTTCGACCTTCGCGATGGCCCGCCGCGCGGCCTCGGGGTCGAGGACGCCACGCATGTCGATGAGGGCACGCAGTGCGACCAGCAGCACCGACGCCTCGGTCGGGGTGAGTCGGAGGGGGCGGTCGATGCCGGCGGAGAAGGTGACCTGGATGCTCTCCTCGCTGAAGTCGAGGTCGATGAGATCGCCCGGGGTGTAGCCGGGCAGGCCACACATCCACAGCTGGTTCAGGTCGGCCATCACCTCTTTCGGGGTCACGCCGAGGTCGGCCGCGGCCTCGTCGGCGCTCGTCCCCGGATGTGCGAGGAAGTACGGGACCATCGCCAGCAGGCGGCTCAGACGCGACGGTGCCGCGGCGGTCATGCCGTCACCTCGACGGCCAGCACGCGCAGGTCCGCGACCACCCGGTCACGCAGCTCGGCCGGTTCGAGCACCACCGCGTCGGCGCCGACCCCGAGGACCTGTCGGGCCAACGAGTCGATCGACCACCCCTCGATCCGCAAGGCGGACCCGGCGCGACCGCCGCGGTCCTGCGGTTCCGACGACACCGCAGACCGTCGCAGCCCCTCCGCCCGGCCGTCGGCCACCCAGACCGTCGCCGATCCGGTGTGGGCGCCGTCGCCGAAGCCCACGGCCGCGGCCACGACCTCGCGCAGATCGAGGCCCTCGGGACGATGCACCTCCCGATCGGTCTCGACCACCGGCTCGGAGATTCGCGACAGCCGGAAGGTGCGGGTCTCGCCGCGCTCGAGATCGTGGCCCACCACATACCAGCGACCGCGGTGGGTCACGACACCCCACGGCTCGAGGTGGCGTGTCGTCGCCGGGCGGGTCCGGGTCGGGCGGTGTTCGAAGGTGACGCCGCGGCCGTGGTCGATGGCGGCGAGCAGGGCGGCGAGCACCGCCTCGGACCCCATGGACCGGGGCGCGGCACTGTGGACGCCGACGTCGAGGGCGGAGTCGGAGCGGAGTTCGACACCGCCAGCACGGAGTTTGAGCAGGGCGCCCCGTGCGGCCGCGGCCATCGCCGGTGTGTCCCAGAGCGCGGCGGCCATGGTGACCGCGGCGGCCTCGTCGCGATCGAGGGCGATGGCGGGCAGCTCGTAGGCGTCGCGGTTGATGCGGTAACCGTCGGTGTCGCTGAACGCCGAGTCGCGACCGGTCTCCAGCGGTATGCCGAGGTCGCGCAGTTCGGTCTTGTCGCGTTCGAACATGCGGTTGAACGCCTCGTCGGTCTTCGGCTCGCCGTAGCCGGTGACGCTGCTGCGGATCTGCTCGGCCGTCACGAACCTGGGGCTCGCCAGCAGACAGATCACCAGGTTCATCAGACGTTCGACTTTGGTGGTGGCCATCATCGAAAGCCTAGGACACCGGGGGCCTACATCGACGCAATCAGGCGGTCGACTCGCTCGTCGACGTTGCGGAACGGGTCCTTGCACAGCACGGTGCGCTGGGCCTGGTCGTTGAGCTTGAGGTGGACCCAGTCGACGGTGAAATCGCGACCGGCCTTCTGCGCCGCCGAGATGAAGTCGCCGCGCAGTTTCGCGCGAGTGGTCTGTGGGGGTTCGTCGACGGCGGCGGCGATCGCCTCGTCGGTGGTGACCCGCTTGACCAGACCCTTGCGGGAGAGCAGATCGAACACGCCACGCCCGCGCTTGATGTCGTGGAACGCGAGGTCGAGCTGGGCGATCTTCGGATCCGACATGTCCATGTCGTAGCGGTCGATGTAGCGCTGGAAGAGCTTGCGCTTGATGACCCAGTCGATCTCGGTGTCGACCGAGGAGAAGTCCTGGCTCTCGACCGCGTCGAGCGTGCGGCCCCAGAGGTCGACGACGAGGTCCATCTCGGGATCGGGGTGCCGGTTGCGCAGGTGCTCCACCGCCCGCGCGTGGTATTCGCGCTGGATGTCGAGCGCGCTGGCCTGACGCCCCCCGGCCAGACGCACCGGACGTCGCCCCGTGGTGTCGTGGCTGACCTCGCGGATCGCACGGATCGGGTTGTCGAGGGCGAAATCGCGGAAGGCCACGCCGGCCTCGATCATCTCGAGCACGAGTGCCGCGGTGCCGACCTTGAGCATGGTGGTGGTCTCGGCCATGTTCGAGTCACCGACGATGACGTGCAGGCGGCGGTACTTCTCGGCGTCGGCATGCGGCTCGTCGCGGGTGTTGATGATGGGGCGCGACCGGGTGGTGGCCGAGGAGACGCCCTCCCAGATGTGCTCGGCGCGCTGCGACAGGCAGTAGGCGGCCGCCTTCGGGGTCTGCAGCACCTTGCCGGCGCCGCAGATGAGCTGACGGGTCACCAGGAACGGCAGCAGGACATCAGAGATGCGGGAGAACTCCCCCGCGCGCACCACCAGGTAGTTCTCGTGGCATCCGTAGGAGTTGCCCGCCGAGTCGGTGTTGTTCTTGAACAGGTAGATGTCGCCACCGATGCCCTCGTCGGCGAGCCGACGTTCTGCGTCGATGAGCAGTTCCTCGAGGACCAGCTCCCCCGCGCGATCGTGGTTGATCAGCTGGATGAGACTGTCGCACTCGGCGGTGGCGTACTCGGGGTGCGAGCCGACATCGAGGTAGAGACGCGCACCGTTCTGCAGGAACACGTTCGACGATCGGCCCCACGACACCACCCGCCGGAACAGATACCGCGCGACCTCGTCCGGGCTCAGGCGCCGATGACCATGAAAAGTGCAGGTCACACCGAACTCGGTCTCGATGCCCATGATTCGTCGTTCCACTCGCTCAACCCTACCGGTGCAGGGGTGAGCGGGTCGGTTCCCGCCGACCGGGCCCGCCGTGTGGCGCACGCCGAGGCCCGCGATCGCTTGCTCCGGGAACGACTACTCCGGTGTCGATCCGCCGTCGGGGGTGTCGTCGGAATCGGTGGCCGGTGCCGGTGTCGGCAGCAGGGCCGCCACGGCCTCGGCCGACAGGCGTCGGAACGCGCGGCGCGGTCGATTGCGGTCGAGCGTCGCGACCTCGAGATCGCCCGCGGCGAGCACCCGCGGTTCGGGGGCCGGCGCCGACGACCCGTTCGCCGGTGCGGCCGGTGTCCCCAACGCCGACACCGCGGTCGCGAGAGCGGTCGCCAGATCGGAGTCGGCGACGTAGCCGTCCTTCATGGCCGTGGAGATGGCCTCGTTCGCGCCACCCATCACCAGGAACCGGGTCTCGTCGTTGATCGACCCGTCGTAGGTGATGCGGTACAGCTGAGCGGGTTTCGTGCTGCCGAACGGGCCGATCTCGGCGACACACAGCTCGACCTCGAACGGCTTGGCCTGCTCGGTGAACACCGAGCCCAGGGTGTTGGCGTAGGCGTTGGCGAGCGACAGCCCGCTCACGTCGGCGCGGTCATAGCTGTAGCCGCGCATGTCGGCGTGCTGGATCCCGGCCTTGCGCAGGCTCTCGAACTCGTTGTACTTGCCCACCGCGGCGAACCCGATGCGGTCGTAGATCTCGGAGACCTTCCGCAGCGCATTCGACGGGTTCTCGGCCACGAACAGCACACCGTCGGCGTAGGTGAGCACGATGACACTGCGGCCGCGGGCGATTCCCTTGCGGGCCAACTCCGAGCGATCACGCATGATCTGCTCGGCGCTCGCGTAGTACGGGAACGTCATGATGCACCTCCCCAGGGCGACGCGTCGTTCGCGGCGGTCCGTTCGGCGATGACCGCGCGGGCCGCGTCGGTGATCCGGGCCGTCTCCACCTCGAGGGCGCCGTCGGCACCCACGATGACCGCGGTGGGCACGATGCGACGCACCAGATCCGGTCCGCCCGTTGCGGAGTCGTCGTCGGCGGCGTCGAACAGCGACTCGACGGCGATCGACAGGGCCGAGTCGGCGTCGAGATCGGGTCGGTAGAGCTTCTTCAGCGCCGACTTCGCGAACACCGAGCCGGAGCCGATGGCCTGGAAGCCGCCGAACTCCTCGTGGCGGTCGCCCGCGATGTCGAACGAGAAGATGCGCCCTCGCCGGTTCGGGTCGACACCGTCGGCGTCGTAGCCCACCAGCATCGGGATCGCGGCCAGACCCTGCATGGCCGCACCGAGATTCGACCGCACCATGGCGGCCAGTCGATTGACCTTGCCGTCGAGGGTGAGCCCGATGCCCTCGATCTTCTCGTAGTGCTCGAGTTCCACCGCGAACAACCGCACCATCTCGACCGCGATGCCCGCGGTGCCGGCGATACCCGCCGCGGAGTACTCGTCGGTGACGAACACCTTGCGGATGTCTCGGCTGGCGATCATGTTGCCCGCGGTCGCACGGCGGTCCCCGGCGATCAACACCCCGCCGGGGAAGTCGACCGCGACGATGGTGGTGCCGTGCGGGATCATCTCGGCGCCGGTGGCGGCGAAGCGATTGTCGGGCAACAGTTCCGGAGCGTGCTGTCGGAGATGGTCACAGAACGAGGACATGTCCCGGAACGACGAGAGACCTCGACCGAGAGGAATGGCCGGATCGCTCACTGGCCACCTTTCTGGACATATGCGCGCACGAAGTCCTCGGCGTTCTCCTCGAGCACGTCGTCGATCTCGTCGAGCAGGTCGTCGGTGTCGTCGGCGAGCTTCTCGCGACGTTCCTGGCCGGCGCTCGTGTCGGGCCCGGTACCGGAGTCGTCGTCCCCGCCACCGCTACGCCTCGTCTGTTCCTGCGCCATTGCTGCCTCCTTGAGCCTGCGATCTCACCCGGCGAAACGTCGGGAAGGTCCGTAGGGACACCCTACCGGGGCGGAAGTCGGAAAGGGGCGCCCGCGTGGCCGACCGGGAACACACCCACCTCGCCGAACCGGCGGGTGCGCTCAGTTGGTCAGCTGGTCGACGAGCTCGGCCGCGGAATCGACCGAGTCGAGCAGCGCCCCCACATGGGCCTTGCTGCCCCGCAGCGGTTCGAGCGTCGGGATACGCACCAGCGAGTCGCCACCGAGGTCGAAGATCACCGAATCCCAGCTCGCGGCCGCGATGTCGGCGCCGAAACGCCGAAGGCATTCGCCGCGGAAGTAGGCGCGGGTGTTCTCCGGCGGCGACGACACGGCGTCCATCACCTGCGCCTCGCTGACCAGTCGCTTCATCGAACCGCGCGCGACGAGCCGGTTGTAGAGCCCCTTGTCGAGACGCACGTCGGAGTACTGCAGGTCGACGAGCTGCAGGCGCGGCGCCGACCACGCGAGACCCTCGCGGTTGCGGAACCCCTCCAACAGCCGCAGCTTGGCCGGCCAGTCGAGGATGTCCGAACACTCCATCGGGTCGCGTTCGAGGCGGTCGAGGACGTCGGTCCAGGTGTCGAGGACGTGCTGCGCACGGGGGTCGTCGCCACCGCGCGTGCGGAAGAACTCGGCGCAGCGCTCGTGGTAGATCCGCTGCACCGCAAGGGCGGTCATCTCCCGTCCGTCGGCCAGCGCGACGGTCTGCGTCAGGGTCGGGTCATGGCTGATCTTGTGCACCGCCGTCACCGGACGCGCCAGCTCGAGGTCACGCAGGTCCACGCCGCCCTCGATGACGTCGAGCACCAGCGACGCGGTGCCCACCTTGAGGTAGGTGGCGGTCTCGGCGAGGTTGGCGTCGCCGATGATCACGTGCAGTCGTCGGTATCGATCGGGGTCGGCGTGGGGCTCGTCGCGGGTGTTGATGATGCCGCGCTTGAGGGTGGTCTCGAGTCCGACCTCGACCTCGATGTAGTCGGCACGCTGCGAGAGCTGGAAACCGGGTTCGTCGCCGGACTGGCCGATACCCACCCGGCCCGAGCCGGTGAACACCTGGCGCGTGGCGAAGAACGGTGTGAGACCGGTGATCACCGAGGTGAACGGGGTGTCGCGCGCCATCAGGTAGTTCTCGTGGGTGCCGTAGGAGGCACCCTTGCCGTCGATGTTGTTCTTGTACAGCTGCAGCCTCGGCGCACCGGGCACGCTGGCGACGTGGCGCGCCGCGGCCTCCATCACCCTTTCGCCGGCCTTGTCCCAGATCACCGCGTCCATCGGATCGGTGACCTCGGGCGCGGAGTATTCGGGGTGCGCGTGGTCGACGTAGAGCCGTGCACCGTTGGTGAGGATCATGTTCGCCGCGCCCACCTCGTCGGCGTCGATGATCGGCGCGGGGCCCGAACCCCGGCCGAGATCGAAACCGCGCGCGTCGCGCAGGGGCGACTCGACCTCGTAGTCCCACCGTGTGCGCTTGGCCCGGGGCACGCCCGCCGCCGCGGCGTACGCGAGAACCGCCTGCGTCGAGGTCATGATGGGATTGGCGCCCGCCTCGTTGGGTGCGGAGATGCCGTATTCGACCTCGGTGCCGATGATTCGTTGCATGCCTCGAGCCTAGAGGCTGCGGCGTGTCCTACAGGTACTGGCCGGTGTTCGTCTCGGTGTCGATCGCGCGGCTGGCGCCGGCGCTCTTGCCGGTGACCAACGTGCGGATGTAGACGATCCGCTCACCCTTCTTGCCCGAGATCCGTGCCCAGTCATCGGGATTGGTGGTGTTCGGCAGGTCCTCGTTCTCGGCGAACTCGTCGAGGATCGAGTCGAACAGGTGCTGCACCCGCAGTCCCGGTGTGCCCGTCTCGAGCTGCGACTTGATCGCGTACTTCTTCGACCGGTCGACGACGTTCTGGATCATCGCGCCGGAGTTGAAGTCCTTGAAGTACATGACCTCCTTGTCGCCGTTGGCGTAGGTCACCTCGAGGAAGCGGTTGTCGTCGTTCTCGGCGTACATCTTCTCCACGACGCGTTCGATCATCGCCGCGATGCACGCGGAACGGTCGCCACCGAACTCCTCGATGTCGTCGGCGTGGATCGGCAGTGTGTCGACGAGGTACTTCGAGAAGATGTCGATCGCGGACTCGGCGTCGGGTCGCTCGATCTTGATCTTCACGTCGAGGCGGCCGGGCCGCAGGATCGCGGGGTCGATCATGTCCTCGCGGTTCGACGCACCGATGACGATCACGTTCTCGAGGCCCTCGACACCGTCGATCTCGCTGAGCAGCTGTGGCACGACGGTGGTCTCGACGTCGGAGGAGACACCCGATCCGCGGGTGCGGAAGATCGAGTCCATCTCGTCGAAGAACACGATCACCGGTGTGCCCTCGGACGCCTTCTCACGCGCACGCTGGAAGATCAGGCGGATGTGCCGCTCGGTCTCACCCACGAACTTGTTGAGCAGCTCCG
The DNA here is from genome assembly GCF_053345315.1 of Williamsia sp. M5A3_1d. Lineage (NCBI taxonomy): Bacteria > Bacillati > Actinomycetota > Actinomycetes > Mycobacteriales > Nocardiaceae > Williamsia > Williamsia sp. M5A3_1d. The sequence goes on along the minus strand of NZ_JBKEZX010000004.1, from coordinate 518,174 downwards.
GGCCCTTGATGTTGAGGAAGTACGACTTGGCCTCGCGGGCGTCGTCGCCGCGGGCCAGTGCGATCTTCTTGGCCAGCGAGTTGGCGACGGCCTTGGCGATGAGCGTCTTGCCGCAGCCGGGAGGGCCGTACAGCAGGACGCCCTTCGGCGGGCGCAGGTCGTAGTCGCGGAACAGGTCCTTGTGCAGGAACGGCAGCTCCACGGCGTCGCGGATCTGCTCGATCTGGCGTCCGAGACCACCGATGTCCTCGTAGCCGACGTCGGGCACCTCCTCGAGCACGAGGTCCTCGACCTCGGCCTTGGGGACCCGCTCGAACGCGAATCCGGCCTTGGTGTCGACGAGCAGCGAGTCGCCCGGACGGAGCTTGCGGCGGTGGCCGTCCTCGCCGTCGACCTCGCCCATGAGGGGTTCGGCAAGCCACACGACGCGCTCCTCGTCGGCGTGACCCACCACGAGTGCCCGGTCACCGGTGCCGAGGACCTCGCGCAACGTGCTGATCTCACCGACGGAGTCGAACGCGAGGGCCTCGACGATCGTGAGGGCCTCGTTCAGGCGCAGCGTCTGACCACGCTTGAGCGTCTCGACCTCGATGTTCGGGGAGATCGTGAGACGCATCTTGCGGCCCGAGGTGAACACGTCGACCGTGGAGTCCTCGTAGGTGTCGAGCAGCACGCCGTACCCGCTCGGCGGCTGGCCGAGGCGGTCGACCTCCTCGCGCAGCGCGAGCAGTTGCTGGCGGGCGTCCTTGAGGGTGTCGAGGAGCTTCGCGTTGCGCGCGGTGAGCGTCTCGATCCGGGTCTGCGGGTCGGTGCCGGTGGAGTCCGGCCCGAGATCGACACCTCGGTTCCCGGTATCGGGCATGGGGACGTTGCCTGAGCCTGCCGAGCGCGCGGTCGATTTCTGCGCGCCGGTGGGGTCGTGGCGATCGGATTCGGTCATTGCTGACTCCTCTCCCCGGCGGAACACCATCGGTTTCACCGTTCCCCCACGCTACCGGCGTGCGGGACGACGTGCCCCGCACGCCACGACGTTCGGTGGCGCCGTCTCGTCAGCTGGGATGACGCGGGCGCCCGCCCGGTCGGTCAGCGGTCGTCGGAACCCTTGTTGGAGCGCCGCTGCGGCCGCAGGGTGACCGTGCCCGGTGCGAGACGTCGGGCGGTCACCAGAAAAGCGGTGTGACCTTGCATCTTGTGCGACGGGCGGACGGCGAGGCCCACCACGTTCCATTCGCGCAGCATGGTCTCCCACGACCGCGGTTCGGTCCAACACTGCTGCTCACGCAGGGCCTCGACGACCCGGGAGAGCTGTGTGACGGTCGCCACATAAACCACGAGCACGCCGCCGGGTCGCAACACCGACGCCACGGCGTCGAGGGTCTCCCACGGCGCGAGCATGTCGAGGATCACGCGGTCGACCGATGCCGCGGCGTTCGCGGTGGCGGCGAAGTCGACGATGTCGGCGACGGTGAGTTCCCAGTTCGCCGGCCGCTCGCCGAAGAAGGTCTCCACGTTGCGCACCGCGTGTTCGGCGTGGTCCTCGCGCACCTCGTAGGACAGCACCCGTCCCTGGGGGCCGACCGCACGAAGCAGTGAACACGTCAGCGCGCCCGATCCGGCACCGGCCTCGAGCACCACGCTGCCCGGATAGATGTCCCCCTCGGTGACGATCTGCGCGGCGTCCTTCGGGTAGATGACCTGCGCCCCGCGCGGCATCGACAACACGTAGTCGGTGAGCAGCGGCCGCAGCGCGAGGTACTGGGCGCCGCGGGTCGACGAGACGATGGTGCCCTCGTCCGTACCGATCAGGTCGTCGTGTGCGATCGCGCCCTGGTGGGTGTGGAAACTGCCCCCCGCCTCGAGGTGGACGGTGAACTTGCGGCCCTTGGTGTCGGTCAGTTGGACGCGGTCGCCGACGGTGAACGCCGAGGCGGCCGCGATCGGGTCGCCGGTGGCGTCCTGCGCGGCTGTGTCGTACATCAGGCATACCCTGCCAGGTGTGAGCACGGCGTCAGATCTCAACCCCACCGGCGACAACCCCGCAGGCCTCGACCTCGCAGGGGCCGACCTCGCAGGGACAGACCCCGCACCGTTGGTCGACCCCGTCCCCGAGGGACCACGCCGACCGGCCCTGTCCCCCTCGCGCGCGGCCGACTTCAAACAGTGCCCGCTGCTGTACCGCTATCGCGCGATCGACCGTTTCCCCGAGGCGTCGACGACAGCGCAGGTCCGCGGCACCGTGGTGCACTCGGCGTTGGAGAACCTCTTCGACCTCCCCGCGCCGTTGCGCACCGTCGACACCGCCGACGTCCTGGTCGACGCCGCATGGGATGTGCTCTGCGAGAAGGATCCCGGCCTGCGGTCCCTGGTGGCCGAGTCGGAGGTCCCGGCCTTCCTCGCCGAGGCCCATCGACTCATCGCCACCTACTACACGATGGAGGATCCGACCGCGTTCGACGCGCAGGCGTGCGAGATGCGCATCGAGATCGACCTCGCCGACGACGTCGCCCTGCGCGGGTTCGTCGACCGCATCGACGTCGCCCCGACCGGGGAGGTCCGCGTCGTCGACTACAAGACCGGCCGCTCCCCCGGCGAGATGTTCGAGGCCCGGGCTCTGTTCCAGATGAAGTTCTACGCCTTGGCCGTCATGCGACTCCGCGGCGTCGTCCCCGCGCGTCTGCAGTTGATGTACCTCTCCGACGGTCAGGAACTGCGGTACACCCCCGACGCCGAGGAACTCGAGCGCTTCGCCGGTACCCTCACCGCGATCTGGCAGGCGATCCTCGCCGCCGGTGTCACGGGGGACTTCCGCCCGAAGAGATCGCGGATGTGCGCCTGGTGCGACCACAAGGTCCGCTGCCCCGAGTTCGGCGGCGAGATCCCGCCGTACCCCGGCTGGCCCGGCGCGCCGGCCCAGGACACCGTCGCCGACCACCTCGCCTCATGACCGCCTCGACCGCAGGGACCCCTCCGACGGCGGCCGAGCCGCGCGGCTACTACGTGCCGCTCGGCGCGGACGACGGCTGGGAACACCTCATGCCCACGGCCGACTCGGTGAGCGTGTGGACCGACACCATCCAGCACGGCGGCCCGCCGTCGGCGCTCATGGTCCGCGCCATCGAGAACCTGGAGTTGCCGGGGCACCTGGCGATGTCGCGGGTGACGATCGACATCCTCGGTGCCATCGGGCTGTCGGAGAACCGGGTCCGTGCGCAGGTCATCCGCCCGGGCAGGCAGATCGCCCAGGTGCAGGCCGAACTCGACGTGCGCACCGACTCCGGTGGGTTCCGGACCGCTGCGCGCGCCACCGCGTGGTTCATCGCCACCTCCGACACCGCCGCGGTCACCGCGCCCGTCGAGAACCCCCCGGTGCCGACCGCCACCGACGACACCGTCGGTGGTCTGCCGCCGTGGCTCGACGCCGGTTGGGGTGCATCGGGTTTCATCTCGACGGTCGACTTCCGCGCGTCGACCGACCCGGATCGGCCGCGGCTCGCCTGGCTGCGGCCCACCGTCGACATCGTCGCCGGGGAGACCGCCACACCCCTGGTGCGCACCTGCTGCATGGTCGACGTGGCGAACGGTCTGGGCTCGGTGCTCTCGCCGACGGAATGGACGTGGATGAACACCGACACCACCATCCATCTACGCCGGACGCCGACCGGCGACTGGACCGGCATCGACGCCGCGATGGTCGGCGGGGCACACGGATTCGGCTACACCGCCGCCGATCTGTTCGACGACGAGGGCTCACTGGGTCGGTCGAGTCAGACGATCCTCATCACCCGCGCCGGCTGACCCCGCTCAGAAGCGGCAGGAACGGATGTCGCTGGCCAGGATGGCCTTGGCGCCCATGGCCGAGAGATCGTCCATCACCGACTGGTGCCCGGCCCGCGGGACCATGGCGCGCACGGCGACCCAGTTGTCGTCGGCCATCGGTGCGACGGTGGGCGATTCGAGCCCCGGGGTGATCGCGACCGCGGCGTCGAGGAGATCTTTGCGGCAGTCGTAGTCCATCATCACGTACTGCTGACCCACCACCACGCCCTCGACGCGTTTGATGAGCTGTTCGGCGGCGCGGGACGGCGCGACGTCGGCGCCGTGGATGAGCACGGCCTCCGACTGGCACATCACCTCGCCGAACGCCTTCAGATTGTGTTGGCGCAGTGTGCGTCCGGAGCCGACGACGTCGGCGATGGCATCGGCGAGGCCCAGCTGGATGGAGATCTCGACGGCACCGTCGAGCCGGATGATCTCGGCGGTGATGCCGCGGCGGTCGAGGTCGGCGCGCACGATGTTGGCGAACGACGTCGCGATCCGGCGACCCGACAGGTCGGCCTCGGTCATGTCGGTGTCCACGGGACCGGCATAGCGGAACGTCGACGCGCCGAACCCCAGCGACAGGCTCTCGGTGACGGGAGCCTGCGAATCCCAGGCGAGATCACGCCCGGTGATGCCGAGATCGAGTTCCCCCGAACCGACGTAGATGGCGATGTCCTTGGGACGCAAAAAGAAGAACTCGACGTCGTTCGCGGAGTCGAGGACGGTCAGGTCCTTGGCGTCGGTGCGTCGGCGGTAGCCCGCCTCGGCGAGCATGGCCGCGGCCGACTCCGACAGCGCACCCTTGTTCGGCACGGCAACGCGCAGCATGTGATCGGTTTCCTTCGTGAGGGACGTGAGATGTCCGTCTGTCGTGGGTGCGGGTCTACAGGTACCGGTACACGTCGTCCGGGGTGAGACCACGTTTGATCATCATCACCTGCAGCCAGTAGAGCAACTGGGATATCTCCTCGCCCAGCGACTCGTCGGACTCGTGCTCGGCGGCCAGCCACACCTCGCCGGCCTCCTCGATGATCTTCTTACCGAGGGTGTGGACGCCGGCGTCGAGTGCGGCGACCGTGCCGCTGCCCTCCGGTCGGGTCGCTGCACGCTCGGTGAGCTCGGCAAAGAGGTCGTCGAAGGTCTTCACGGGAGATCAGTCTCCCACGGCCGCGTGGGCGGCCCGCCCGCGACGCCACGCGTCGGACACCGCGGTCTCGTCGAGTCCCACGAGACTCGTCCGGAACGTCCGACCAGGTGCCTGCGGCACGTCGGCGTCGGACGGCACCACCAGGGTCGGGCACCCCGCCGCGCCGGCGGCCGCGGCACCGGTCGGTGAGTCCTCGATGGCCAGACAGTCCGCGGGTGACACCCCGGCCGCGCGCGCCGCGGCGAGGTAGATGTCGGGTGCGGGTTTGCCCTCGGCCACCTCGTCGCCACACAGGGTGTGCGCGAACCGGTGCTTGCCGATGGTCGGCAGCGCCCGCTCGGTGAGGTCGCGTTCGGTGTTGGTCACCAACACCATCGGGATCCCCGCGGCCGCGATCGTCGTCAACGCCTCGTCGGCTCCCGGCCGCCACGGGATGCCGTCGGCGAACAGCTCCGCGACCCGCCCGCGCAACCAGTGCGCCTGGGTGTCGAGGTCACGCTCCGCCTCGGGCACACCGGCGGCGTCGAACAGTTTCGTCATGGCGCCGACCATGGAGTTGCCCAGCGTCGACTGACGCAACTCCACGGTCATCACCGCTCCGAGCCGCACCGCGAGCTCGGCCATCGCCACATCCCACAGCTTCTCGGAATCCAGCAGCGTCCCGTCCATATCCCAGAGAACCGCCCGCGGTAGGGCCGTCGATGCCACGTCAGACGTTGAAATACTTGGCCTCGGGGTGGTGCAGGACGAACGCGTCGGTCGACTGCTCGGGATGCAGCTGCAGCTCCTCGCTCAGCTCGACCCCGATGCGGCCGGGCTCGAGCAGCTCGATCATCTTCGCGCGGTCCTCGAGGTCGGGGCAGGCGCCGTAGCCGAACGAGTACCGCGCACCGCGGTATTCGAGATCGAAGAAGCCCTGCGGCGAATCGGGGTCGTCGCTCGCGACCGACTGGTCTCCGAAGGTGAGCTCCGACCGGACGCGCTGGTGCCAGTACTCGGCGAGCGCCTCGGTGAGCTGCACACCGATCCCGTGCACCTCGAGGTAGTCGCGGTAGGAGTCCTTCGCGAACAACTCGTTCGCGAAATCGGCGATGGGCTGACCCATCGTGACGAGCTGGAACGGCAGCACGTCGACCTGACCGAGCTCGGTGGCCCGTTCCTTCGAGGCGATGAAGTCGGCGATGCACAGGAACCGACTGCGCTGCTGACGCGGGAACTCGAAGCTGAACCGGATGTCGGCGTCGGGTCGCGGCTCGGTGAGCACGTGGACGGTGTCGCCCTCGCTGACCGCCGGGAAGTAGCCGTAGACCACCGCGGCGTGCTGCAGGATGTTCTCCGTCGACAGACGGGCGATCCATTCGCGGAAACGCGGACGCCCCTCGGTCTCGACGAGCTCCTCGTAGCTGGGACCGTCGCCGCTGCGGGTCCCGCGCAGACCCCACTGCCCGAGGAACAACGCGCGCTCGTCGAGCAGGCCGCGGTAGTCGGCGATCGGGATGCCTTTGACGATCCGCGACCCCCAGAACGGCGGTGTCGGGATCTCGTTGTCGGCGGCCACGTCCGAGCGAGCCGGCACCTCGACGGGGGCCTGCTCGGCCTTGCGCTTGGCCGCGATCCGGGCCGACTTCTCGTGTCGGGCCTTGCGTTCGGCGGTCTTCGCCTCGGCCGCGGCCTTCGCCTCGGGATCCTGGGTCGAGCCACCGCCGCGCTTGGCCGACATGATGTCGTCCATCAGACGCAGACCCTCGAACGCGTCACGTGCGTAGTACACGTCGCCCTCGTAGGTCTCCGACAGATCGTTCTCGACGTAGCCGCGGGTGAGCGCGGCACCGCCGAGGAGCACCGGGAAGTTCTCGGCCAGCCCGCGGGAGTTGATCTCCTGCAGGTTCTCCTTCATCACCACGGTCGACTTCACCAGCAGGCCCGACATGCCGATCACGTCGGCACGCTTGTCCTCGGCCACCTCGATGATCGTCGTGATCGGCTGCTTGATGCCGATGTTGACGACCTCGTAGCCGTTGTTGCTCAAGATGATGTCGACGAGGTTCTTGCCGATGTCGTGGACGTCGCCCTTCACCGTGGCCAGCACGATGCGACCCTTGCCGTCCTCGCCGGTCGCCTCCATGTGCGGCTCGAGGTGCGCGACCGACATCTTCATGACCTCGGCCGACTGCAGCACGAACGGCAGCTGCATCTGCCCCGAGCCGAACAGCTCGCCGACGGTCTTCATGCCCGCGAGCAGCGTCTCGTTGATGATCTTGAGCGGCGGGACCTCTTTCATCGCGTCGTCGAGATCGGACTCGAGACCGTTGCGTTCACCGTCGACGATGCGCCGCTCGAGACGCTCGAACAGCGGCAGCTTGGCCATCTCCTCGGCGCGACTCTCGCGTGCCGACGCCGCCGACACACCCTCGAACAGACCCATCAACGTCTGCAGCGGGTCGTAATCGGGGTTGCCCTCGCTACGGACACCGTCGACACCGCGGCGGTCGTAGACGAGGTCGAGGGCGACCTCGCGCTGCTCGTCGGGGATGCGCGCCATCGGCAGGATCTTCGAGGCGTGGACGATCGCGGTGTCGAGCCCCACCTGGGCGCACTCGTGCAGGAACACCGAGTTGAGCACCTGGCGGGCGGCGGGGTTGAGGCCGAACGAGATGTTCGAGATGCCGAGGGTGAAGTGGACCGCCGGGTGCGCCTCGTGGATCCGCCGGATCGCCTCGATGGTCTCGATGCCGTCCTTGCGGGTCTCCTCCTGACCGGTGGAGACCGGGAACGTGAGGGCATCGATGATGATGTCCTCCTCGCCCAGACCCCAGTTCTCGGTGATGTCGGTGATGAGCCGTTCGGCGACGCTGACCTTCCAGTCGGCGGTACGCGCCTGGCCCTCCTCGTCGATGGTCAGCGCGACCACGGCGGCGCCGTGTTCGACGGCGAGCTCCATGATCTTGGTGAATCGCGAGTCAGGTCCGTCGCCGTCCTCGTAGTTCACCGAGTTCACCGCGCAGCGGCCGCCGAGCGCCTCGAGTCCGGCCTTGAGGACCGCGGGCTCGGTGGAGTCGAGCATGATCGGGAGCGTCGACGAGGTCGCCAGGCGCGTGGCCAGGGCGGTCATGTCGTCGGCGCCGTTGCGGCCGACGTAGTCGACGTTGAGGTCGAGCATGTGCGCGCCGTCGCGGGTCTGGTCCTTCGCGATGTCGAGGCACTTCTGGTAGTCGCCGGAGAGCATCGCCTCACGGAACGCCTTGGAACCGTTGGAGTTGGTCCGCTCCCCGACCATCATGAAGCTGTTCTCCTGCTCGAACGGCACGGAGGCGTAGAGCGAGGACACCTCCGACTCGTGCTCGATGGTGCGGGTGCCCTTGGTGGTGCCGCGCACGGCCTGGGCGAGCTGGGAGATGTGCTCGGGGGTGGTGCCGCAGCAGCCGCCGACGAACGACAGGCCGTAGTCGGAGACGAAACCGCTGACCGCCTCGGCCAACTCGTCGGGCAGCAGCGGGTACTCGGCGCCGGACGGGCCGAGCTGCGGCAGGCCGGCGTTCGGCATCACCGACACCGGGATCCGGGCGTGCTTGGACAGGTAGCGCAGGTGCTCGCTCATCTCGGCCGGGCCGGTCGCGCAGTTGAGCCCGATCAGGTCGACGCCCAAGGGCTCGATGGCCGCGAGTGCCGCGCCGATCTCCGACCCGAGCAGCATCGTGCCGGTGGTCTCCACCGTGACGTGGGAGATGATCGGGATCCGCCGACCGAGCTGCTCCATCGCACGCTTGGCGGCCAGCACCGCGGCCTTCACCTGCAGCAGGTCCTGCGAGGTCTCGATGAGGATCGCGTCTGCGCCGCCCTCCAGCATGCCCAGCGCGCACTCCTGGTACGCGTCGCGGATCACCGCGAAGGTCGTGTGGCCCAGCGACGGCAGCTTGGTGCCGGGGCCCACCGAACCGAGGACGAACCGCGGCGTCCCGTCATCGGACGGGCCCATCTCGTCGGCGACACCCTTGGCGATCGCGACGCCCTTGCGGGCGAGCTCACGGATGCGGTCGGCGATGTCGTAGTCGCCGAGGTTGGAGAGGTTGCAACCGAAGGTGTTCGTCTCGACCGCGTCGGCGCCGGCCTCGAAGTAGGCGCGGTGGATGCCGGCCAACACCTCGGGGCGGGTGTCGTTGAGGATCTCGTTGCACCCCTCGAGATTGTTGAAATCGTCGAGGCTGAGATCGGCGGCCTGGAGCATGGTGCCCATGGCCCCATCGCCCACGAGGACCCGTTTGGCCATCGCGTCGAGGAACGCCGAGTCGTACGAACCGGTTCCGGTGGTGGCAGACATGGTACTCAGCGTAGTTCGCTCCCTATCGGTGTTCGGTCGTAGGCTGGTTCGGTGCACGCTGAGAAGTCCGGCCATCGCCCCACACTGCGGTCACCGATCCTCGTCGCAGCGTTCGAGGGCTGGAACGATGCAGGTGACGCCGCCAGTGGCGCGGTGGAACATCTGGCCCTCATCTGGGATGCGCAACCCCTCGCCGAGATCGATTCCGACGACTACTACGACTTCCAGGTCAACCGTCCCATCGTAAAGCAGGTCGACGGTGTCACGCGACGGATCGAGTGGCCGGCCACATCGGTGTCGTGGTGCAGCCCGCCCGGATCCGATCGCGACGTCGTCCTGCTCCGCGGGATCGAACCGAACATGCGCTGGCGTGGATTCTGCGCGGAGATCCTCGACATCGCGCGCTCGCTCGACGTGCAGACCATGGTCATCCTCGGCGCGCTGCTCGCCGACGCGCCCCACACCCGCCCCGTGCCGGTGACCGGGACGGCCTACAGCACCGATTCGGCGTTGGCCTACAACCTGCAGGAGAGTCGGTATGAGGGCCCGACGGGCATCACCGGTGTGCTGCAGGACCAGTGTGTGAACGCCGGCATCCCCGCGGTGTCCTTCTGGGCCGCTGTCCCCCACTACGTGTCGACACCGCCCAATCCCAAGGCGACCGTGGCGTTGCTCGGTCAGGTCGAGGAGGTCCTCGACCTCGAGGTGCCGCTCGGTGATCTGCCCGCCCAGGCCGAGGAGTGGGAGCAGGCGGTCACCGAGATGACCGAGGACGACGAGGAGATCGCCGAGTACGTCCGCGGCCTAGAGGAGCGCGGCGACGCCGAGGCCGGCACCGACGACGCGCTGTCGAAGATCGACGGCGACGCTCTCGCCGCGGAGTTCGAGAAGTACCTCCGCCGACGCGGACCGGGGTCGTTCGGCGCCTGAGCGCTCACCGGTCCCGCAGCGGCGCGGTGAACAGCTGAGCATCGAGATGTAACACCGCGGCAAAAGTCCATTGATCCCGGCGACGAACACTGACGCTCATGTCGTCGACTCCCATGTTCCTGCAGGGGGTGTTCGGGTTCACCGGTTCCGGACTCACCGCGCCCGCCCCTCTCGACCCGTCGCTCACGTACGTGGTCCCGCCCGGTATGACCGCGCAGCCGTTGTACTTTCGCGGCGGCAACAGCTCCGACGAGCTGGTCTACGTGACCCTGACGCTCGACGGCGCCCCGATGCGACTGTTCCCGATGGGTGCGCGGGCATCGGTCAACGTGCCGTTGCGGGTGGTGCAGGACGTCGACCCGGATTCGGTGCTCGCGCTGACCTTCGCGGCCCCCGAGGGGTGCAGCGGCTCGATCGTGGTGGATTTCGGTTGGGTGGTCTTTTGATGCCGCGTCGCCGCCTCGTGGTGGTCGGCAACGGGATGGCGGGTGCGCGCACGGTCGAGGAGATCCTGGCCCGCGGCGGTGGCGATCAGTTCACGATCACCATGATCGGCGACGAGCCCTACGGCAACTACAACCGCATCATGCTCTCCCACGTGCTCGCCGGCGAGAACTCCATCGACGACGACGATCTGATGCTCAACCCCATGGCCTGGTACCGCGACAACGGTGTCGAACTGTTCGCGGGTGACCGTGCGGTCTCCATCGACCGTTTCGGCAAGGTGGTGACCTGCGAGAGCGGTCGGGAGATCTCTTTCGATCTGCTCGTCATCGCCACCGGGAGCACCACCTTCTTCCCGAACATGGACGGGCTGCGAGAGTCCGACGGCCGACTCGCGCGCGGCGTCTTCGGGTTCCGCACCATCGCCGACACCAACGGGATGTTGCAGATGGCCGAGACCGGTGGGGCCGAGGGCAGGGTGCGTGCGGTCGTCATCGGTGGCGGCCTGCTCGGACTGGAGGCCGCGTACGGCCTGCAGACGCAGGGTGTGGCCGTCGAGGTGGTGCACTCCCCCGGCCACCTCATGAACCAACAGCTCGACGAGCGCGGCGGACGGGTGCTGCGGACGAAGATCGAGGCGCTGGGAGTCGGGGTGCACACCTCCCGTCGCACCACCTCGGTCCTGCGTGACGACACGGGAACGGTGACCGGTGTCGCGTTCGCCGACGGGTCGAGCCTGCCGGCGGACATGGTGGTGGTCACCGCAGGGATCCGACCCAACGTCGAGTTGGCGCGTCGTGCCGGTCTGGTGATCGAGCGCGGCATCGTGGTCGACGACCAGATGCGTTGCGAGGACGAGGGTTTCCTCTATGCAGTCGGCGAGTGCGCGCAGCACCGCGGTGAGGTCTACGGGTTGGTCGCCCCGCTGTGGGAACAGGCCGTGGTGCTCGCCGACGTCCTCACCGGCGCCGATCCGGCTGCGGCGTACCACGGTTCGCGTCTCACCACGAAGCTCAAGGTCGCCGGTGTCGACGTCGCCGCGATGGGGGTCAAGGGGCCCGAGCGCGACGACGACGAGTTCGTCCAGTTCTACGAACCACGCAGCGGCACCTACAAGTCGGTGGTGGTCCGCGACGACAAACTCATCGGCGCGATGCTGCTCGGCGACATCAGCAAGGCGAATTTCCTCACGCAGGCCTTCGACGACAAGGTCGCGCTGCCCGCCGAACGCATCAGCATGCTGTTCGACATGGGAACCCCGTCGGCCGCGGTCGGCGCGGCCGAACTCGCCGACGACACCGCGGTGTGCAACTGCAACGGGGTCACCAAGGGTGCCATCGTGTCGTGCGTGCAGGGCGGGGCGCGCACCGTCGGGGAGGTGGTGGCGGCCACCCGGGCCGGCAAGGGCTGCGGATCCTGCAAGGGTCTCGTCGCCGACATCGTCGCCCACGCCGCGGGCGGCGACCTCGCCGAGGACGTGTCGGCGAACTGGTACGTGCCGTGTATCCCGATGACCAAACCCGAACTGCTGGGTGCGATCCGGGCGAGCGACATCAGGTCGGTGTCGGAGATGTTCGAGAAGCTGGCCCCGAACGGTGAGGACGCGGCGGCCAAGATGCCGTTGGCATCGCTGCTGCGGATGGTGTGGGGTCCCGACTGGACCGACGAACGTGGCGCGCTCTACATCAACGACCGGGTGCACGCGAACATCCAACGCGACGGCACCTTCTCGGTGGTGCCACAGATCAAGGGAGGGGTGACCACGCCGGATCAGCTGCGGCGTATCGCCGATGTCGCCGACAAGTACGCGATCCCGATGGTGAAGATCACCGGCGGCCAGCGCATCGACCTTCTCGGCGTGCGCAAGGAGGATCTCCCGCAGGTGTGGGGCGACCTCGACATGCCGTCGGGTTTCGCCTACGGCAAGAGCTTCCGCACCGTGAAGACATGTGTGGGCACCGAATACTGCCGGTTCGGGTTGGGCGACTCGACCGCACTCGGCATCGCCATCGAGACGCGGTTCCAGGGCCTCGAGACACCCGCGAAGCTGAAACTCGCCGTCACCGGCTGCCCGCGCAACTGTGCCGAGGCCCTGTGTAAGGACGTCGGCGCGGTGGCCGTCGGCGCGGCGGGCGCGGCGTCGGATCGGTGGGAGATCTACGTGGGCGGCGCGGCGGGTGCCCACATCCGCAAAGGCGACCTGCTTGCGACGGTCGACTCGTCCGAGGAGGTGGTGCGGTTGTGCGGCATCTTCATCCAGCACTACCGCGAGCACGCCAGGTGGCTCGAACGCACCTACGCGTGGGTGCCGCGAGTCGGCATCGACGAACTGCGGGCGGTCCTCGTCGACGACCGAGACGGCATCGTCGACGGCCTGCAGGCACGTATCGAGGAGAGTGTGGCCGGCTACCGCGACCCGTGGCAGGACCGCACCGAGCCACGATCGCCCGCGCAGTTCACCTCCGCGCTGCCGCTGCTCCCGCTCCCCCGGGTCCCCGTCCGATGACCTCCGACACCGGCGACGTGGTCGAGACCCGCAGCCCGGCAACGTTCGTGGCGGTCGGACCGATCTCCGACCTCACCCACGGAGAAGGTCGGGCCTACGCGATCGACGGCGTGCAGATCGCGGTGTTCCGTGTCGGACCCGACGAGGTGCGGGCGACCGGCGCGGTGTGCCCACACCGCGGTGGACCCATCGCCGACGGACAGGTCGACGGCACGAAAGTGATGTGTCCGCTGCACCAGTACAGCTACGCGTTCGCCGACGGCACGTGTTCGGACCCGTCGATCGGGGTGTTGCCGGTCTATCCCGCGCGGGTGGTCGGCGACGTCGTCGAGGTGGCGCTCTGACGGGAGGCCGCCGGGGAGCGCAGCAGCGTCAGCTGATGCGTTCGATCGACACGACGGGGGTGGTGATGCGCCAGGTGCGCACATCGGGATCGTCGGCCGCACGCACCCAGAACTGAGCCGATTCGCCTATGCGACATGACTTCACGCCGAGTAGCGGGATGTCCTCGGAATCGCGGCGCAACTGGCTCACGGCCCAGGAGTCGTCGGCCGACCCGCCGACCCCGGGTGCGCGCAGCAACGTCATCTCGGAGAAGTCGAGCAGGTAGGTCGAGGTCCGGGTGACGACGGTCCACACGCCGGTGGTGGTGTCGGGGTCGATCTCTTCCAGATGGGCCACGTGCAGGACTCTACCCAGCGCACCCAGGCCCGTGACGGCGTACGGCGTCAGCGACGCAGCGCCACACCGAGCAGCGTGTCGAGTGCGTGCTCGACGTCGGCGCCGGCGGTGGTCGACGACCCGAGACCGCGCACCGCGTCCGCTGCCCACGCGTCGAGCGCGGCAAGCGCTTTCGGGGTGTCGAGGTCGTCGGCGAGGTGCTGACGCACCCGGGCGACGGTGTCGGTGGCGTCGGGTCCGGTGGGTCGTGACACCGCGTCGCGCCACGACGCCAACCGGGTGTGCGCCGTCGCGAGAGCGTCATCGGACCACATGCGGTCGGTCCGGTAGTGATCGGCGAGCAGGCCGACACGGATCGCGTTCGGGTCGACGTCGGCGGCACGGAGTTTCGAGACGAACACGAGGTTGCCGCGGCTCTTCGACATCTTCTCGCCGTCGAGCCCCACCATGCCGGTGTGCACGTAGTGGCGGGCGAACCGTCGCTCGCCGGTGAGCGCCTCGGCGTGGGCCGCGGAGAACTCGTGATGCGGGAAGATGAGGTCGCTGCCGCCGCCCTGCACGTCGATCGGGGACCCGAGCCGGTTCAGCGCGATGGCGGCGCACTCGATGTGCCATCCCGGTCGACCCGGCCCGTGCGGTGAGGGCCACGACGGTTCGCCCTCGCGGGCCGCGCGCCAGATGAGAGCGTCGAGGGGGTCACGTTTGCCCGGCCGCTGCGGGTCCCCGCCGCGTTCGGCGAAGAACTCGGACATGGTGGCGTGGTCGTAGTTCGACTCGTAGCCGAACTGCGGTGTCGCATCGGTGCGGAAGTAGATGTCGGGGTACTGCTCGTCGTCGACGATGTATGCCGCGCCCGAGGCCAACAGCTTGTCGACGACCTCGACGACCTCGTCGATCGACTCCACCGCGCCGATGTAGTGCCGCGGCGGCAACACCCGTAGCGCGGTCATGTCGTCGCGGAAGAGCTGCGTCTCGCGGGCACCGAGATCGCGCCAGTCCTCCCCGTCGCGGTCGGCCCGCTCGAACAGGGGGTCGTCGACGTCGGTCACGTTCTGCACGTAGTGCACCTCGTGGCCGAGGTCGCGCCAGATCCGGTTGACGAGATCGAAGGTGAGGTACGTGGCGGCGTGACCGAGGTGCGTCGCGTCGTACGGGGTGATGCCGCAGACGTACATCGTCGCCTCGGCGCCGGGCGTGACCGGTCTGACCTGCCGATCGGAGGTGTCGTAGAGCCGGAGCTGCGGGCCCTGCCCGGGAAGCGGACGTACCTCGATGTCTGACCACGACTGCATCGCTCCACCCTATGGGCGAGCCGTCACCGGCCGTCGGGGCACCCACCGACGGGCCGCGGGCCGCTCGTCTAGAACGCGGGCCAGGGAATCGGGCGTGACCGGTCGGCGCTGGGCATCACCGGACGGTCGAGGAGATCGCGGACGCGCAGGGTGAGGGCGGCCACCTCGGTCGGGGTGATGAGCGTGGGCAGGTCGCGTGCCAGATCCGAACCCGCGGTGGTGAGCTCCACGAGGAGCTCCTCGATGTCGGCGACGAGGTGTGCGGGCACCGGCTCACCGGCCCACCCCCACAGCACCGTGCGCAGCTTGTCCTCCGAGTGCAGGCAGATGCCGTGATCGACGCCGTAGACCTGCCCGTCGAGACCCTCGAGGACGTGCCCGCCCTTGCGGTCGGCGTTGTTGATGACGACGTCGAGGACGGCCATCCGCTGCAGCCGCGGGTCGTCGGCGTGGACGAGCGTGACCTCGTCGCCGCGGGCGTCGTAGGCGTCGATGACGCGGCGGAAGTTCTCCGGCACCATCGCCGTCGGGCACAGGTCGACGAGATCGAGGTGTTCGGGGACGGTGTCGGTGGGCTCGGGGGTGTCGATCCAGCGCTGGACCATCCCGGGGCCGAACTGACCGTCGCGGAGCACCGTCGTCGGGATCACCGACCACCCCAGCGCGTCGGAGATGCGATACGAGGCGATCTCACGTCCCGCGAGGGTTCCGTCGGGGAAATCCCACAACGGCTGCTCACCGCGTACGGGCTTGTAGACGCATCGCACGGTGTCGTCGCCGAGGCTCGCCTCGCACACCAGGGTGGCGTTGCTCGCTCCGCGGATCTGCCCGATCAACTCCATCTCGCCCGTGCGCAGGATCTCTGCGACGTCGGGTGAGGCCCCCGATTCCGCCACGGTGGGCGGCATCAGCGAGACGGCCCGTCGGTGGCGTCGTCCCCGCCGTCCTCGTCGTCATCGTCCTCGAGGGCCGCGCGCAGGTCCGGGTCGTCGAACACGTCGGGGTCGACGAAGTCGAGCGACTTGTCGAAGGTGATGTCGCGCTTGTAACCGTTGGTGCGCACGCACATGTGACCCGTCGGGTCGAGCGGTAGACCGCACAACGGGCACGGCTCACGACCGGCCGAGATGACGCGGGTCGAACGCGCCGCGAACTCACGTGCGGCCGCAGTGCTGAGGAACACGCGCACCGCGTCGGGACCCTCGTCGGTGTCGTCGAGCACGACACTCTCGTCGAACTCGCCCTCGGTGATGGCGAGGAGTTCGACGACGACGGCCTCGGACTCGGCGTCCCACCCCAGGCCCATCGTGCCCACCCGGAACTCGGCGTCGACCGGCATGATCAGTGGGCTGAGGTCGGCGATGTGATCGGACTCCGGTGGGAGCGGGGTGCCGAAACGCCGGTTGATCTCCTCGAGCAGGGCACCGATGCGGTCGGCGAGGATCTGCACCTGCTGCTTCTCCAACATGACGCTCACCACGCGTGCCTCGTGGGTGGCCTGCAGATAGAACGTCCGGTCGCCGGGCACGCCGACGGTCCCGGCCACGAAACGGTCCGGGCTACGGAAGACGTGTATCGCTCTGGGCATGGCACCTCCTGTCGCTGTCGTGGGTCGTGGGACGGGCTCTCACGGGTGGTTCAGCCCGCGTGGTTCGTGTGCGGCGTCGGCGGTGCCGCGTGTGATGGCGTGCCGTGGGCTCCGGTCGAGCCTCCGATGACGGCGTCGTCGTCGGAGGCGGGTGTGGTCCCTGACGCGCTGTCGGCGGGCGGCGGCGCGGGCACCGTGGGGCGCGCGCCCGTCGAGTTCACGGTGTGCACGTACGGGCGCGACGAGCTGTATCGGATCACGCTGATCGACGCCGGTTCCACGACGATCCGTTGGAACGAGTCGAGATGCATCCCCATCGCGTCGGCGATGATCGACTTGATGACGTCGCCGTGCGAGCAGGCCACCCACACGCCGGAACCGTCAGGACCGCCGTAGTGCGCATCGAGTTCGCGGATGGCGGCCACCGCTCGGCTCTGCACGTGCGCGAGGCCTTCACCCTCGGGGAAGATCGCCGCCGACGGTTGCTGTTGGACGGTCTTCCACATGTCCTCGCCGAGCAGGTCTTTGATGGGCCGGCCGGTCCACCGGCCGTAGTCGACCTCCACGAGGCGTTCGTCGACCACCTCGGTGAGACCGCGTGCCTCGACCAGCGGTGCGACGGTCTGCCGGCATCGCTGCAGCGGCGAGCGGACCACGGCGACCAGCTTCTCCACGTGTCCGAGGCGTTCGACGACCTCACCGGCCTGCCTGCGACCGGTGTCGTCGAGATCGACGCCGCCGCTGCGACCGGCCAGCACACCCGAGGTGTTGGCGGTCGAACGGCCGTGGCGCAGCAGGATGACGGTCACCCGACCACCCTATGCGGCGCATCGGCGCGCCCGCCGTCGTCGCGGTGCGCGTTCGCGGCCAGCGCAACCGGGCACCTCGGCGACCGCGAGAGACCGGCGGTGCGGTCAGGTCGCGCTGACGACCCCGCCCGCGAGCAGGCCCAGGACGACGAGTCCCACGATGGCGCGGTAGCCCACGAACCAGTTCAGGGAGTGTTTGGCGACGAAGCGCAGGAGCCAGGCGATCGACGCGAACCCGATGACGAACGCGATGATCGTCGCCACCAGCAGTTGTGGACCGCTGGCCTCGAGGCCATCACCGCTGGGAGAGAAGGCGTCGGGGAGGCTGAACAGCCCCGACGCGGTCACCGCCGGGATGGCCAACAGGAACGAGAAGCGCACCGCCGCCTCACGCTGGAGGCCGAGGAACAGGCCGGCGCTGGCCGTGGCGCCCGAGCGCGACACCCCCGGGATCAGCGCCAGACACTGGGCGAGGCCCATGGTGACGCCGTCGCGCAGGGTCAGCTCCTCGATCGGGCGGCGACGCTTGCCGTACCGCTCGGCGAGCACGATGACGGCCGAGAACACGATGAGCATGGTCGCGATGAGCCAGAGGTTGCGTGCCCCGGTGCGGATCTGGTCCTTGAAGACGAACCCGAGCAGCCCGATGGGGATCGTGGCGAAGATCACGTACCACCCGATGCGGTAGTCGAGTCCCCGCTGCTCGGACGAGAAGAGGCCGCGGAACCACGCGGCGACGATGCGCACGATGTCGCGGGCGAAGTACAGGAGCACGGCCGCCTCGGTGCCCAACTGCGTGACCGCGGTGAACGAGGCGCCGGCGTCGTCGCCGAAGAACACCCCGGACACGATGCGCAGATGGCCCGAGGACGACACGGGCAGGAACTCGGTGAGGCCCTGCACGGCCCCCAACACCACGGCCTGGGTCCACGTCATCGCATCAGTCACCGCGCGAATGCTACGTCACCGCCACACCCGCCCCCGACCTGAACGCACACCCATCTCCCGCGGTGCGCCACTATGGTTCTCATGCCCTCACAGCGCCCGGCCGCGCGATACGCGCCCGCCCGCCACGTCGTCGGCGCCGTGCTGGCGGCCGTCCTGCTCGTCGCGGTGTCGGCGTGCGGCAGCGGTTCGTCGGACACACCTTCTGTCGCCACCACCACCCCGCAGACGCCGTTGCCCGCGCCGACGGGTTCCGCCCGCCCGGCCGGGTCGGTGGTGGCCGCGCCCGCCTCGAGTCACCTCGTGCTCGACTCAACGGGCAAGCGGCTCGCCGTCCTCGGCGCCGACCGCCGATCGGTCGTCGTGTACTCCACGGCCATCCCGACCGCGCCCGTCGCGACCCGGACGATCCCGCTGCCCGAGGCGGTGTCGGCGATCGGTGCGGTGGCGGGCGACGACCTCGTGGCCGTCGCGCCCTCGACGCTCGTCGACGTCGATCTCGCGACCGGTGTCGCCTCGCGCCACGACGTCGCCGTCGGTGAGCCGCTGAGCGTGGCCCGCCTGTCGAACGGGTCGGTGCTCATCGGCACCGCCGACGGGAAGATCGTCGAGGTCGGGGCCGATCGTCGCGTCCTCCGGACCGTCGACGGTCTCGTCCGGGTCGACGAACTGGCTGTGGCGGTGAGCGACGGGCGGTCCGATCAGGTCGTGGCGCTCGACCGTGCGCAGTCCTCGGTGACCTCGGTCGACATGTCCGACGGGTCGCTGGGCGAGGCGCTGCGGTCCGGGGACGGCGCGACCAACCTCGTCGTCGACCACTACGGGCGGTTCCTCACCACCGACACCCGTGGCGGCGAATTCCTCGGCTTCGACGGCGACCCGCTGCTCACCAAGTTCCGCTATCCGGTGGCGCAGGGACCGTACGCCGTAGGATACGACGACGTCCGCAACCTGGCCTGGGTCGCGACCACCGGCACCAACGAGGCCATCGCGTTCGACCTCGCGTCGGGGATCCCGATCGAGAAACGCCGTGTGGCCACGGTGGGCCAGGCCGATGCGTTGGTGGTCGACAGCGCGACCGGGATGGTCTACCTGCTCTCGGCTCGCGGCGACGGGTTGCAGGCCGTCAGCGGATGACCGTGGTCACGAGCAGGATCCGGGAGGCACAGTGCGACGTGGATCGGAGGGTCGGGTGACCCGCGCAGGCGCGTTCCCCGCGGAGTGGAACGAGATCCGCAGCGCCGAGGACTACGAGTACGTCCCGCTGCGGCTGCCCCCGGACGTCACCCGGGTGACGGCGTCGATGCGTCTGGCCATCGAGGCCGAGTTCGGGGGCTGGGAGATCTCTCGCGTCCGTCTCTACACCGATGGCAGCCGCAAGGTGCTGTTGCGGCGCAAGCGGACCCGCACCACCCCCGACGCCGCGCCCGCGCAGGTGCACCGGTGATCAATCGGCTGTACCGACTGCTCTATCCCCTCGCGCTGCGGGCCATGTTCCTGCTGCCCGCCGAACGTATCCACACGCTCATCTCGCGGGCGCTGTCCACCCTGGGACACCGCACACCCGTACTCGCGGTGACCACCCGCCTGTTCGCGCCGACCGACCCGATCCTGCGGTCGCAGGTGTTCGGTGTCGACTTCCCGGCGCCGATGGGTCTCGCCGCGGGCTTCGACAAGAACGCCGAGGCGATCGACGCCTGGCCGGGAATGGGTTTCGGCTTCATCGAGATCGGCACGGTCACCGGGTCGGCCCAGCCCGGCAACCCGCAGCCGAGATTGTTCCGGCTCCCCGCAGACCGCGCCCTGATCAACCGCATGGGCTTCAACAACCACGGGGCAGCGGCCGCCGCGCACCGGTTGCGGGGGCGTCGCCGCGGGCCGGGATCGATCCCGGTGGGCGCGAACATCGGCAAGACGAAGCTGGCCGGACCCGACGAGGCCATCGACGACTACCGCACCAGCACAAGGCTTCTCGCCCCGCTCGCCGACTTCCTGGTCGTCAACGTCAGCTCCCCCAACACCCCCGGTCTGCGCGATCTGCAGGCCGTCGCGTCGCTGCGACCGTTGCTGTCGGCGGTGCTCGAGATCGCCGACATCCCGGTGCTGGTGAAGATCGCCCCCGACCTGTCCGACGCCGACATCGACGACGTCGCCGATCTCGCGGTGGAGCTCGGACTCGCCGGGATCGTGTGCACCAACACGACCATCGGCCGCGAGGGCCTCACGACCGACGCCGACGAGGTGGCGCAGATCGGTGCCGGTGGTCTGTCCGGTGCCCCGCTGGCCGACCGATCGCTGGCGGTGCTCCGTCAGCTCTACCGCCGTGTGGGCGACCGCGTCGCCCTGGTGTCGGTGGGCGGTGTCGAGACCCCCGAGCAGGCGTGGGAACGGATCTGCGCCGGCGCGTCACTCGTGCAGGGGTACACGGGCTTCATCTACGGCGGCCCCATGTGGGTGCGCGACATCCACGACGGGATCGCCCGACGCCTACGCGCGCAAGGGTTCTCGTCGTTGCGCGAGGCGGTGGGAAGCGAGAACGCCCCCCACGCTGCTGCGTGAGGGGCGCCCCGGAACACGGTGGGACAGACGCGTGTCTCAGTCCTCTGCGGCCTGCTCGTAGGTCGCGTGGATGACCGCGCGCCCGATGGCGTGGCTGAAGAGGTTGAATCCCAGGAACGCGGGCGTCGCGTCGTCGGGCAGCCCCAGTGACTCCACGTCGACCGCGTGGACGACGAGGAAGTAGCGGTGCGGTCCATGTCCGGGCGGCGGTGCGGCGCCGATGAAACGCTTCGCCGATGCGTCGCCGGCGAGGGTGACCGCTCCGGCCGGGAGGCCACTGCCGTTCTCGTCACCTGCGCCCTCGAGCAGCGACGTGGTCGACACCGGGATGTCGGCGACGGCCCAGTGCCAGAAGCCCGACGCGGTGGGGGCGTCGGGGTCGTAGACGGTGACCGCGAAGCTCTTGGTGCCCTCGGGGAAGCCCGACCAGCTCACCTGCGGCGAGGCGTCGTCGCCCCCGGCGCCCATGATGCCGCTGACCTGCGGCTGCTTGAGGGCCTCTCCATCGGCGAAGCTCTCGGAGGTGACGGTGAACGTCGGGAGGTCGGGCAGGGCGTCGTACGGGTTGTAGCTCGACATGGGTGTGGTGCACATCCTTTCGAGATCACGTGCGCCCGGGTGGACGCATCGTGACCGTCCAACGCCCGGGAACCGCGTACGTGTTCCCGGGCGTGGTGACGACGTGGCTCAGTAGAGCGAGAACGTCGCCCTACCGGGGAGGTTGGGGAGCGTGGTCTCGCCGGATTCGTCGTACTTGCTGTACGTCGTGATGGTGGACTCGACCCGGCCGGATCCGGGCGCGAAGCCGAACCCGTCGAGGATGTTGTCCGGGACACCCTCGATGGTTCCGTTCGGTAAGACCGTCTCGATCTGGCCGCCGGTTCCCCCGACCGTCAGGTTCCGCCAGTTCACCGCGAGCTTGAAGGCGCCGCAGTTCGCGCCGAACCGGCTGATCTGCACCTTCACCCGGTAATCCATGGCCCTCGTCTGCGGCAGTTTGGTCGCGTTGATCACCGCGAAGCAGGCGAAGCCCGGTGTGACGGTGAGTGTCGGCGAGTAGGGCACCGCACCGGTGTAGACGGTCGGCGGGGCAGGAGCAGCGGTGGCGGCGCCCGCAGCACCGGTGACCGCGCCGGCGGCGACGACGGTCGCCGCGATCAGTGTGCGCAGTCGCTGCGAACCAGAACGTGTCGAGATCATGTGCGTACTCCTCGTGATCACGGGTCGGAGGGCTCCGACCTCACGGGGTACGTCGCTGTACCGAACGTTTGCGTTACTAGTTAGCGAGAAGTATGGATAACGATCTGATCTCGGGTCAGCTGTGCAGCAGGAAGTGCTCGAGGACGCGGGTGCCGAACAGCAGCCCGTCGACGGGGACCCGCTCGTCCACGCCGTGGAACAGCGCCGCGAAATCCAGATCGGGCGGCAGTTGCAGCGGGGCGAAGCCGAAGCATCGGATGCCGAGCTTCGCGAACGCCTTCGCATCGGTGCCGCCGGAGAGCATGTACGGCACGGTCCGACCGTCGGGGTCGAACTCCAGGATGGCGTCGTTCATGGCGTCGACCAGGTCGCCGTCGAAGGTCGTCTCGTACGAGTCGAGCTTCGTCACCCACTCCCGCGTCACGTCGGGGCCGATCAACTCGTCGACCTCGGCTTCGAACTGCGCCTGACGGCCCGGCAACACGCGGCAGTCGACGACGGCGGTGGCGGCCTGCGGGATCACGTTGGCCTTGTAGCCCGCGTCGAGCATCGTCGGGTTCGCGGTGTCACGCAGTGTGGCGCCCACGATCCGGGCGATCGACCCGAGCTTGAACAGCGTCGTCTCGAGATCCGGCGACGCCGCGTCGAGCTGCAGCGTCGACTCCTCGCTGACCGCGGCGAGGAACTCCGAAACCGACTCGGTCATGACCAGCGGGAAGGTGTGTCGGCCCAGCTTCGCGACCGCCTCGGCGAGGATCGTGACGGCGTTGTTCTCGTGCAGGAACGATCCATGACCCGCGGTGGCCGTCGCGGTCAGCTTCATCCACGCGATGCCCTTCTCGGCCGTCTCCACCAGGTACAGCCGCTTGGTGGAGCCGTCCGGGGTGTCGACGGTGAGCGAGTAGCCGCCGACCTCGCCGACGGCCTCGGTGATGCCCTCGAACAGATCGGGGCGGTTCTCGACGAGCCAGTGCGAACCCCACTTGCCGCCGGCCTCCTCGTCGGCGAGGAACGCGAAGACGATGTCGCGTGGCGGCACGGTGCCGTCGCGTCGGAACTGTCGCGCCAACGCCAGGGCCATGCCGACCATGTCCTTCATGTCGATCGCACCGCGGCCCCACACATAGCCGTCGGACACCGATCCCGAGAACGGGTGCACACTCCAGTCCTCGGGGCGCGCGGGCACCACGTCGAGGTGGGTGTGCAGCAGCAGGGTGCCGCGTTCGCGATCGGCACCGGGGAGGCGTGCGAAGACGTTGCCGCGCCCCGGTTGACCGGATTCGACGTACTCCGTCTCGTATCCGACGTCGGCGAGCTGCTGCGCCACCCAGCGCGCGCACTCCTCCTCGCCGACCGTGGTCGCGAGGTCACCGGTGTTGCTGGTGTCGAACTGGATGAGTCGGCTCACGAGGTCGACGACCTCATCGGTCGCTCTCGGGCTGGTGTGCTCGGAGGTGTCGGTCACGGGAACCATCCTGTCACCCGGCTGCCGACGCCTCGGCGCACCGGGGATTTGGGATCCGACGATCGGGTCGGTTAATGTCGTCAGGCACTCGCACGGGCCTCATCGCCCGTACATGTCCGGGTGGCGGAATGGCAGACGCGCTAGCTTGAGGTGCTAGTGTCCTATTAACGGACGTGGGGGTTCAAGTCCCCCTCCGGACACTCTTTTTCGACTTTCGCCGGTTCACGGCAACTCCCCTCGCACGGCCTTCAGCGCGGCATCGATCGTGTCGTCGACGGACCCCGTCGCGGCGACCCGCACCCCCCGCTCGTCGGGTCCGAGTTCCTCCAACGTCGCGAGCTGCGACTCGAGCATGCTGACCTTCATGTAGTGCCCACGGCGACCCTCGAGGCGACGGCGCAGCTCGTCGGTCGGCGCCGTCAGATGCACGAAGACGACCCCGGCACGCGCATCGGCGATCCGGTCCCGGTACGTCCGCCGCAGTGCCGAACACGCGAACACCGTGGGTTCCGCGTCACCGTGGCCGTCGAGCCACGCGACGACCGCGTCGAGCCACGGTGACCGATCGGCATCGGTCAGGGGCTGCCCGCTCGCCATCTTCTCGATGTTCGACCGCGGATGGAGATCATCGGCGTCGCCGAAAGGCCGCCGCAGCCGCTCGGCGAGGCCCTGGGCGATGGTCGTCTTCCCCACCCCGCTGACACCCATCACGCAGAGATGAGGGCCGGCGATCGGGTCCGCGGAGCGCGTGTCGGTCACGCCACCCTTCTAGCACAGCCCGGGCGCCTCGAGACGTTTCGTGTCGCGCGCACCTGCTGCCTAGACTGGCCTCCCGTGACGTCTCCGATCGATCCTCCGCAGCAGATCGATCCTGCGGACATGGCCACGGTGCGGCGCGTCCTCGATCAGGTGGCGGCCATGGACACCGCGCATCCCGATTCGATCGAGGTGCAGCGTGCGGTGGCCCGCATGTTCAAGCTCGCGAAACGATCGAAGAAGAAGGCCCGCCACGCCGAGCGGCTCGCCGCCGACCGCGCCGTCCTCGGTGCCACCGCCACCGGATCGGCCGACCGTATCGACGACGAGACCGCCGGCGTCGGGTTGTCGGGTGACGGCAGCGGCATCGCGGGGCACCTCATCCGGCCGCAGGCCTGCTACATCTGCAAGACCGAGTACACCGAGATCAACGCTTTCCACCATCAGCTGTGCCCGGACTGCGCCGCGGACAACCGCGCGCGCCGCAACCAACGCACCGATCTCACCGGACGCCGCGCCCTGCTCACCGGCGGGCGGGCGAAGATCGGCATGTACATCGCGCTGATGCTGCTCCGCGACGGCGCCGAGCTGACCATCACCACCCGGTTCCCCCGCGACGCCGCCCGCCGATTCGCCCGGCAGGCCGACGCCGACGACTGGTTGCACCGACTCACCATCGTCGGCATCGACCTGCGTGATCCGGCTCAGGTGGTCGCGCTGGCCGGTGCGGTCGCCGAGCGCGGCCCCCTCGACATCCTGATCAACAACGCCGCGCAGACCGTGCGCCGCTCACCCGGTTCCTATCGCTCGCTCGTCGACGCCGAGGCCGCTCCGCTGCGCGGCGCCGCCGCCACGATCCCCGCGCTGACGATGGGCGACAGCTCGGAGCTGCACCCCACCGCACTCGCCGGCGGGTCGAGTTCGGATGCGGCTGCAGAATCGCTGGCGGCGCTGGCGATGACGGCCGGATCGGCATCGCCGGCACGCATCGCCGACGGCACCGCGGTCGACGCCGGTGGGTTGCTCCCCGACCTGGTCAGTTCCAACAGCTGGGTCGCCTCGGTCGACCACGTCGACCCGCTCGAACTCCTCGAGGTCCAGCTGTGCAACAGCGTGGCGCCGTTCATCCTGCTGTCACGGCTCACGCCGGCGCTGCGGGCGTCGAGCGCCCGACGCAAGTACGTGGTCAACGTCTCGGCGATGGAGGGGATCTTCTCGCGCGGCTACAAGGGGCCCGGACATCCGCACACCAACATGGCCAAGGCGGCCCTGAACATGTTGACCCGCACCAGCGCCGGGGAACTGTTCGACGACGGCATCCTGGTGACCGCCGTCGACACCGGATGGATCACCGACGAACGCCCGCACGAGTCGAAGATGCGCCTGGCCGACGAGGGCTTCCGCGCGCCCCTCGATCTCGTCGACGGCGCGGCGCGCGTCTACCACCCGATCGTCGACGGCGAGAACGGGATCGACCTCTACGGCTGCTTTCTCAAAGATTTCGAGAGGTATCCGTGGTGACCACCCCGGCACTCCACGACGCCGCCGAGACGATCATCCAGGAGAATCTCGGTGCGCTTCGGGCCATCGTCGCCGAGCTCGGCGACGACCTGGCGAACACGACACCACCGCTGCCGCAGACCAATTCGCCCTACGCCATCGTGTTCCACTGCGTGGAGATGCTGAAGTTCTGGGGCGGCAGCGTGATCGGCGGCGAGAAGATCCCCCGCGACCGCGACGCCGAGTTCACCGCCACCGGAGCAGTCGGCGCACTGTGCGAGGCCGTCGATGACGTCGCCTCCCGTGTGCCGGGGTGGATCGCCATCGCGACCACCGAGGGCGTCCGCGATCGCAGCGCCCGCGGCTCGACCCGCACCACCGCCATCGACACCGCCACCCCCGAGTGGATCCTGCTGCACATCGTGCGCGAACTCGCCCAGCACCTCGGACAGCTCGAACTCACCCGCGACGTCCTCGTCGCCGGGGCGCATTCAGTCGAACGATAGTGTGCGCGGATGACCGTGCACCCCATCGTGTTCGACTGCGACACCGGCATCGACGACTCCCTGGCGCTGCTGTATCTGCTGGCCCGCCCCGACGCCGATCTGCTCGCCGTGCTCTCCACGGCCGGGAACGTGCCCGCGGACGTGGTGTGCGCCAACAACCTCGCCTGGCTGGAGCTGTGTGGACGTGACGACGTCGAGGTGTGCCTCGGCGCGTCGTCGCCGCTGGTCGCCGAGTTGATGACGACCGAGGACACCCACGGGCCGATGGGCATCGGGTACGCCGATCTGCCACCGGCACCCCGCGCACCGTCGCCGCGGTCGGCCGCCGACGCGTGGATCGAGATCACCGCAGACCGACCGGGCGAGGTGGTCGGACTGGTCACCGGGCCGTTGACCAACCTCGCGCTCGCCGTCGAGCGCGACCCCGACCTCCCGTCGCGTCTGCGGCGGCTGGTGGTGATGGGCGGCGCGTTCCACCACCCCGGCAACACGACCCCGACCTCGGAGTGGAACATCGCCGTCGATCCCGAGGCCGCCCAGCGGGTGTTCGCCGCTTTCGGCCGCGACGGCGCACCCGCACCGGTCATCTGCCCACTCGATCTCACCGAGACGATCGTGATGACGCCCGATCATCTGGGTCGCCTGGCCGCGCAGGCCGGGAGCGCCCCCGTGGAACAACCGTCGCCGACCGACGACCGCGGCCTGCGGTCGGTGGCCGACAACCGCGTGGTGCGACACCTCGTCGACGCGGTCCGGTTCTACTTCGAGTTCCATGCCGATCACGATGAGGGCTACATCGCCCACATGCACGACCCGTTCGCCGCGGCGGTCGCCCTCGATCCGTCGGTGGTCACCACCCGATCCGCCGTGGTCGATGTCGAGCTCGTCGGCGCATTGACCCGCGGCACCACCGTCGCCGACGAACGCGGGATGTGGGGTCGAGACGTCAACGCCGCCATCGCGACCGCGACCGACCCCGATGCGTTCTTCGACGACCTCGTCGACCGGATCGCCGCGCTCGCCGCTCAGTCGCGCTGAGGGGGCCCGGGGTGGGCGGCATAGAACTCGAGATGGCGCTCTGCGGCGACATGCCATGACATCGACCGGGCGAGGGCGCGGCCGACGTCCGCGCGGTCCGCTTCGAGCGTGAACGCCTCGCCGAGCCGCGCGGCCAACTCGTCGACCGTGGCGGCGTACTCGACGGCGTCGCCGAACACCTCGCGGAGCACGGGTAGGTCGCGCGCGACGACCGGGCGGCCGGCGGCGAGTGCCTCCATCGCCGCGAGACCGAACCCTTCCTTCACCGACGGGAACGCGAACACCTCGGCCGACGCGACGAGCGCGGGCAGCTCATCGTCGTCGACGGTGCCCAACACCACCGGCGCGACCGCGAGTTCGGCACGACGACGGTCGAAGGCCTCGCGGTAGTCGCGGTAGTCGAACAGCGTCTCGCCGCCCGCGAACACGAGCGTGACGTCGGGATGTGAGACCTGCAGCCGCGCATACGCTTCGAGGAGGTCGATGCTTCCCTTGCGGGGTTCGATACCCCCCACGGCGAGGATGTGACGCCCGAGACGATCCCGCCACCGATCGCGCTGCGCCGTCGCCGCGGGGGTGTCGGCCGCGGCGGCGGCGAACCGGTCGGCGTCGACACCGTTGGCGATCACGGTCGGGTGATGCCCCCAGCCCGCGGTCACCTCCGCGGCCACCGCGGCCGACACGCAGATGTGGGCGTAGGGCTCCACGATGGCCTTCTCGTGGCAGTCCGCGAGCACCGGTGTGGTGAAGGTGTCGAGGTGGTGCACGGTGCGGATGCAGGGACCGACGGCGTTCGCGCTGATGCAGTCCTGCGCGTGCACGATGTCGTACTCGTGGGGGGTGAAGGCGCGGCGCATGGTGTCGATGGACCGGACGATCCGCTCGGTGACCGTCTCGTCGTCGACGACCGGGAAGTCGATGAGCCGCAGTCGGACCCGCGGATCGACGGCACGGAAGAACCCGCGGTCACCGGCACGGGCCAACGACCACACCGTCACCTGTGCGCCGGCGTCGACGAGAGCCTCGGCGAGGTTCAGGGTGTGGACCACCCCGCCCCGCGGCTTGGTCGAATACGTGATCAGGGCGATGTGCACGGCTTCTCCTCCCCTACGCCGACGGGAGGGTCTGCGGCGTCGGAACCGGGTCGGCACCCGTCGTCGTCGCCGAGAGGTAGGTGTCGGGACGTCGTTCGGCGAGATGGTGCAACACCTTGCGCGCACGGGTGATCTCGGCCTCGACGTCCATCGTCACCGTCGCCATCCCGCCCTTCGAGCGGGTGGTGGCGAGGATCTCCCCACCGGGCCCGACGACCTTCGCCTGACCGAGGAAACGCAGCGACCCCATCACGCCGGTCTGATTCGACGACACCAGCACCACCTGGTTCTCCGCGGCGCGCGCGGCGTCGTAGAGATCGAACAGTCGCGACTGGCGGTCGGCGGGGAGCCGCGACGCGCGGTCGGTGACGCTGGCCGGCCACGCCGACAACGCCGCGATGATGTGCGCACCGTCGAGGGCGACGGCGCGGGCGGCCTCGGGGAAGGTCTTGTCGTAGTCGATGAGCATCCCCAACCGACCGACGGGGGTGTCGAAGGCGGCGAAGCGATCTCCGGCGGTGTAGGCGATGGACTCCCCCGCCGGTTGATGGACCTTGCGGTGGGTACCGAGGACGCCGTCGCCACTGACACAGACCGCAGAGTTGTACCCGCTCCGCGGTGCCGCCAGGCCCTCGTCGGACACCTCGGCGTACCCGACGCACACCGTCATGTCACCGGCCGCGGCGATGATCGCGGCGATCTCGGGTCCGTCGGTCGCGAGCACCGGCGGCAGTTCGGTGAGGTCGGGACTGCGCAGGTCGCCGATGTAACCGCCCAGGCTCGCATCCGGGAACACGAGGAGATCGACACCGTCGCGGCGCGCCGACTCGACGATCCCGACGACCTTCGCGACGCTGCGCTCGAGGTCACGGCCGAAATGCGCGGCCACCGCGCCGATGGTGATCGGTGCCATCAGCACGCACCCGGGTGATCGGGGGTCACGCGCGACCCAGACCGGTGACCCCCGAGCTCACCGCGATCGTCCTGACCCCGTCGGGCCAGCGCAGTCGGACGCCGGGGTTCGGGGTCAGCCGACCGCAGACCGCGCTCACCACATCGTGCGGCAGACCCGCAGGCGCAGCGGAGCCCGCGGCGTCGGCGGTGAGCATCGCGAATCCGGGGAAGCACGTCAGCCACGATCCCATGTCGACGCCGGTCGGACGGGGAACAGCGCCCACGTCGATCTCGGCGCCGGTCCCGCACGCCTCGGCCAACATCCCCGTGGTGCCCGCGATCCCGGCCATGCTCACGTCTTTCGCCGCGTGCGGGGCGAGATCGCGGACCATCGCGTTCATCGCGCGCAGGTCGGCGGCCGAACGCGTGCTCGTCGAATCCCACTGCCCGCCGTGATAACCGGGACGCCACGATCCGCTCACGTCGACGGTCAGTCGGATCTGCTCCCCCACCCCGGCGCCACCGGCCGGGACGGGACGAGGTGTGGTGCCCAGGGCGGTCACCGAGAGCGAGGCGGGCACCCCCAGTTGGGTGTGGCCGCCGAGAACCGGCACCCCCCACGCCCGGGCGGCGCCGACCATGCCCCGCACGATCCGGGTGAGCTGCGATCGGGTGGTCGCGCCGACGGCGTCGAGGAGACCGGTCGGCGTGGCACCCATCGCTGCCAGGTCGTTGAGATTGACGAGCACCGCACACCACCCGGCCCACTCGGGGTCGCGATCGACCATGGAGGGGAGGATGGCGTCGCAGGCGGCGATGATGTCGCTGCCGGGGACTGGGACCCCGTCGTCCCCGGTGAAACCGGCCGGACCGAGGCCGCCCGGCTGTCGGCGGAACGGTTCGAGGGCGTCGGCGAGGAACGACTTGGTCCGCTCGGCGACGTGGGCGATGCGGCGCGGATCCCACCGCATGCGAACGTGGGGTCGGCCGCCGATCTCGCACTCACCGACCACCTCCCAGCCGAGATGGACGAACATGCGTCGGTGCGGCCGCTGCACGGTCGCCTCGAAACGCAGTACGCCGTGCTCGGAGGCGTGCGCGCACGCCGCCCGCACCAATGCGGGGCCGATGCCGGTGTCGTGCCGTGATCGGTCGACGACGAGTCTGCTCCCGGTCCACCACCCGATGTCGGTGTCGGTCCCCCACCCGTGCTGCGGCGCGATGCGCACCCCGCCCACCACGGCGCCCTCGGGGGTGACGGCCACCAGCACGACGGCGCGCGGGTCGTCGTCGATGTCGTCGATGTCGCTGCCCGCGAACACCTTCTGCTCGTCCACGAACGCCGCGCGACGCAGCCTCCGGTAGGCGTCGTGCTGCGCGGGGGTGGTCGCGGGGGTGATGAGGAACCCGACCCGTGTGGCGTCGACACCTCGCGGGTGCCCGGAGAGGATCGACATCTCGGCGAGCGGTGGGTGCACGTCAGCCGCCGACGTTCGGCAGGATGCTGCACGCGCCGCAGGCGGCGCACCCCGCGTTCTGGTCGGCGCCGCTCATCCCGGACAGCTGCAGATGTTCGGCGACACCACGCGAGACCTTCTCCAGGACAGCCGCATCGGGTGCCCCTGCGCCATCGACATCCACGGCGAGGGTGCCCGGGTGCGGACGGAACGGGACGACGAAGGGGTACACGCCCGCGTCGATCAGTTCGCGAGCACCGGCGACCATCTCGTCGGCGTCCTCACCGAGTCCGACGATCAGGTACGTCGAGACCTGGTTGCGCCCGAAGACCGCAACCGCCTCGGCCCAGGCGGCCCGGTACTCCGACAGGGGGACCGTGGCCTTTCCCGGCATCCACCGACGGCGGACGTCGTCGTCGAGCGACTCGACGTGGATGCCGATCGATCGGGCACCCGCCTCGTAGAGCTCGGTGATCGTGCTCAGATCCGCCGGTGGCTCACACTGCACCTGGATCGGGAGGTCGGGTACCGCCGCGCGCACCGCACGGACACACCGCGCGAGATGTCGTGCACCCCGGTCGCTCCCGGCCGAGGTCCCGGTGGTCATCACCATCTGTCGCACACCGTCGAGGCGAACCGCGGCCTCGGCGACCTCGGCCAACTCGTGCGGTCTCTTCACCGCGACCGTGGCCCCCGACCGCAGCGACTCCTCGATCGAACAGAAACGACACCGCTGGTCCTCGCCGTAGCGGATGCAGGTCTGCACCACCGTGGTCGCCAACACGTCCCGTCCGTGCAGTCTCGCCAGCTTGTCGTAGGCGACACCGTCGGCGGTCTGCAGATCGTAGAAGTTCGGTCGGTCGACCGGTGAGACGTCCAGGCCGGTGTCCACGCCGTCGAGCAACACCCTATCCCCGTCGAAGACGAACGGGCTCAACGGGTTGCGCGGGATCGCGGCGGGCAGGCCGTCGATGACGAGATGCCCGTCGTCGCTGGGTCCCGCGCCGGGCGACCGCGTCACCGGGGCGCTGCCCCGGAAGCCGAGCAGCGCGAGGTCGACGCGCGTGGATACCGACATGTCCGTCTCCTAGACCATGTACGTCGAGTTGATGATGGCGCCCTTGCGGGCGTAGTGGATGAGCGCGTCCTGGACGTCGAGGGGATGGGCCGGGATGACGCCCTCGATGAGGTCCTCCTCGCGCCCGCCGTGCAGCGCCAGCCCGAAGCGACAGCAGTAGACGGTGCCGCCCTCGGCGATGAACGTCTCCAGCGAACCGTTGATGTTCTGCTCGCCCGGGAAGCCGGAGTCCCCGGTGGTCGGGAATCCGCGTGTTGCCGAACAGTTCATCGCGCCGGGTCCGTAGAAGTAGATGGCCGATTCGAAGCCCTTGCGCAGCGCGCGCGTGGCCTGCAGGACGGCGACGAAACTCACCGACGACTCGTGGGCGATGCCGTGAACGAGGGTGAAGTAGGTCTCGCCGTCCTCGGCCTGGTAGTCGGGGAACAGCTTCGTCGAGCCGTAGATGTTCGACCCCTTGGGAAGTGAGGGGTGCGGGATCTCGGCGAGGGACTTCTTGATGTTCTCGGCGATCTGGTCGTCGATCTCGGACATGGGTCCTCCTGGAGGTGAGGAGATGACGAGGGTGTCATCTCGTGGGGTTGTCCCGACTGGTTCGATGTCGAGTACACAGGTGAGCCGTTTCCGGCTGGTTGTGGATGGAATAACGCGTTGTTACGCAATCGATCCCGCGTTGCGGTCAGGTTTCGCCCATCGGTCCGGCCCCGACCGTCCGTGGCAGCGACGAGCGGCGCACCTTCCCGGCGGCGTTGCGTACCGGCACGCGACGCACGGTGATCGGTCCGGTGGCGCAGTGGGCGGCGAGGTGGGTCCGGGTGAAGGTCTCGACACTGTGCCGGCCGACCTGTGCGTCACCGATGTCGACCACCGCACACAACCGCGTCTCGCCGGCGCTCGTGCGGGAGCCGAAGACCACGGCCTCACGGACGGCGGGATGACCGACGATGTGTTGTTCGAGCCGTGTGGGGTAGATGTCGGTGTCCCCGCAGGTCACCACCTGCGTCCGGCGATCGACGATGTGGAGCCACCCGTCGTCGTCGACGAACCCGAGGTCGCCCAGGGTGTCCCAGCCCTGGTTGTCGCGGCGGGAGTCGGCCCCGAGATAGCGGTACCGTGACCCTCCCGATCGACGCATCCAGATCTCGCCGGTCTCACCGGGAGCGGCGCGACCACCGTCGTCGCGTCGGATGCACACCTCGGTGTCGCCCAGTGGCCGCCCGACACTACCGGGATGGGCCAACCACTCGGTGCCGTCGATCATCGTGATGCCGTTCGATTCGCTCCCCGCGTAGATCTCCACCACACGCTGCGGACCCACCAGGTCGATGAGTGCGCGTTTGTCCGCCTCGGGACACGGTGCGCCCAGGTGCAGGACGGTGTCGAGCGAACTGAGATCGGTATCGGACCGTCGCGCGGCGTCGGACCGTACGAGTCGGTGGATCTGGTTGGGGTTGAGCATCATCCACGTCACCCGGTGGCGGGCGACGACCGCGAGCAGCGACGGCGCGTCGAGCGGGTCGGCGAGCACCAGGGTGTGGTCGGTCATCAGTCCACGGAAGGCGTAGGTGAAGGTCGCCGAGTGCCACATCGGTCCCGTGACCAGAGCGACCGCCGACCGCGGGAGGAACGCGGGGCCGGCGGCGTCGGGATCGAAGCGCGCCGGCGCCGTCGACTGCACGACCTTCGGCGTCCCGGTGCTTCCCGAGGATGTCGGTGCCTTCCAGCTCGCGGCGCAGCGATCCTCGACCGGCCCCGCCGACACCGAGGTCGGCGCGATGCTTCCGGCGGGCCACCACCGAAGGGTCTCGTCGACCGGTGGGGCGCCGACGACCAGCGCAGGCCGGGCGACGGCCTCCACGGCGGAACGTTCGGCGGGGTCCAGCTCGGGCGCGAGGGGTTGTGGTGTGGCCCCGCACTTCCAGATCGCCGCGCACGTCACGACGAACTCGATCGAGGTGGGCAGGGCGACGGTGACGAGGTCGTCGATCCCGACACCGATCCCCTCGAACACACGCGACAGGCGATTGCTGCGCCGGTCGAGCTCGGCTGCGGTCAGCTGCTCGCCGGAGTGGTGGTCGACGACGAGTACCCGATCGGGGTGGTCGGCGGCGCGATCGGAGATCAGGCGGCCGATGGACTTCTCGGTCATGGTCGATTCACCCCGTCACCGTCCTGGGCGTCGGGTCACGGCCCGACCGCCAGGCGCAGCGACCCGCCCCGACCGGACGCGCGGCCGGCGATGACGTCGGCGACGTGGGCGGCGTCGCGGTCGATCCCGAGGAAACGCCCCGATCCCCATGTGTGCATCCACGGCAGACCGATGAAGCTCAATCCCTCGACGGCGGTGATCCCACGTGTCTGCATGGGTCGACCACCCCCGTCGAAGGCACTGGCCTCGATCCATCGGTAGTCGGGTCGGTAGCCGATGGCCCAGATGATGGTGGTGACACCGGCGGCGCCGAGATCGAGTTCGGTGGGGTCGCTGTCGGGTTCCCACACCGGTGTGTAGCGCGACGGCGGTGGCGCATCGAGGCCGGCGCGGTCGATGTGGGCGTCGATGTCGCGGCAGATCGAGTTGTAGACGGCGTCGGCGGCGTCGAGGGATGCCGACAGCGTGGGGGCGAACCGCAGTGTGCTCCCCTGGCCGTCGACGAGGGTCCCGTAGAGCCCCATCCCCTCGCGGGCGAAGGCACGCAGATCGACATCGCGGCCCCCGTCGCGCCCGGTGACGTAGTGGTTGGTCTTCTCCCGTGCCGCGGCGCCGCCGGGGTACTGCTTGGCCGGGACGTCGTACAGACCCATGTCGGCCAACCAGGTCATGGCGTCGCGGCCGCGGTAGAACCGCGCGACCCGGGGTGCGTTGCCGATCGCGAGGTGTACGTCGCGGCCCTCGAGGTGCAGGTCCTCGGCGATCTGTGCGCCGGACTGCCCCGAACCGACCACGAGGACGGCGCCGGGGGCGAGCTCGCCGGCGTTGCGGTATTCCTCGGAATGCATCTGACGCACACCGGGATCGATCGAGCCCGCGAACGGTGGGACCACCGGGATCGGGTATCCCCCGGTGGCGATGACGACCTCGTCGCACGACAGCGTGGTGGTCCCCTCCGCCGATTCGAGGGTCAGCGCGAAACCGCCGTCGGCGTCGTGCGCCAGACGCGTGACCCGCGTGTGGGTGATCAACGGCGGTGAGAAGGTCTCCAACCACCCGGCGAGCCAGTCGACGACCTCGTCACGGGTCATGAACCCGTCCGGGTCGCTGCCGTCGTAGGCGTAGCCCGGCAGTCGGCAGTGCCAGTTCGGGGTGACCAACGTGAAGTTGTCCCAGCGGGTGTCGGCCCACTGGTGCATCGGCGTCTGCGCCTCGATGACGACGTGGTCGACCCCGCGGTCGGCGAGGTGCCAACTGACCGACAGACCGGCCTGTCCGCCGCCGATGATCGCGACCGGAACCCGTTCGGGCGGCTGCTGCGGATCACGCGCGAGGCGCTCGGCGGTCGTCACGACGCACCGTGGGATCGGTGACCGACGGAGGCCGGGGCGTGCAGCGGGGGATGCATCTGCGTGACCGTGACCACGGCGTCGCCCGCGAAACGTGTTGAGCTCGAAACGATCTTCTCGCTCGTGGCCATCGCCGAGGTGCAGGCGAAACCGTACTTGGCGCGCACACGTTCGGCGGCGGCGTCGAGCGCCGAGACCGATCGGGTCACGAAATCGTCGACGGTGTAGCTCGCGCCGTCGGTCAGGTGATCGTGCATCACCAGGCTGGGTGAGTAGCAGCGATCGACACTGCCGTCGGGCCACCGGACGTCGAAGGTCATCTCAGGCATGGGTCAGTCCCTTCCAGGCCGCGGTGTGGTCGGTGTCGGTGAGCGCGCCGTAGACGTCGGGGCGACGGTCGCGCAGGTGGAACATGCCGCCCCGCATGGCGCGGAAGGTCTCGTCGATGTCGACCTCGGCAACGGCCATGCCGCTGCCGAGGAGCGTGGTGGCGAGGATGTTGCCGCCCGGGTCGACGACCTTGGCGTTGCCGACGTAGCGCAGTGAACCGAAGGTCCCGGATTGGTTCGCCGCGATCCAGAAGACCTGGTTGTCCAGTGCGCGCGCCTGGTCGAACAGGTTGAACCGGTGGGTCCAGCGGTCGTCCTGCAGGTTCTCCGCGGTCGCGGTGCGCGCTGCCGGCCACGCCGAGAGGCTCGCGATGATCTCGGCACCGTCGAGCGCCATGGTTCGCGCCGCCTCGGGAAACGCCTTGTCGTAACAGATCTGGAGACCCACACGCCCGACCGGGGTGTCGAACACGCCGTAATGGTCACCAGCCGAGTACGACATGTTCTCCCCCAACGGCTGGTGCACCTTGCGGTAACTGCCGTAGACCTGCGTGCCGTCGAGCACCGCGGCCGCGTTGTAGCGGACCTCGCCCCCATCACGTGAGTCACCGTCGGGTGCGGTCCCGAGCTCGCAGAACCCGATGGCCACGACCATGTCGCCGACGATCTGCTGGACCCGGCGGATCTCGGGGCCGTCGAGGCTGATGGCCGGGGGCAGGGACCGCGAGGTGGTCTTCACCGTGTCGCCGTGGTTGCCCAGCGACGACAGGTAGCCGCCGATGGCGGCCTCGGGGAACACGAGGAAGTCGACGCCCCGCTCCCGCGCCTGGGCGACCATCGTCTCGATGAGTGCGTAGTTCTGGTCGAGGTCGCGCGTGAAGTTCGCCGACACACCTGCGATCGTCGTCATGATGGGTTCCTCTTCGTGTGACCCGCTGGGGGTCGGACTGGTTCGGGTCTCGTGCTCGAATCCAGTACACGGGTGGGGAATTGCGTGGTGGTTGCGCCCAGAACAACGCTGCGCAGCGCACTGCTCACAGCCGTAATGTCGCCGAAACGTATGGCGGAGGGTGGCGGGTCAGCCGCGATCGTCGAAGGCGCTGACGATCTCGAGGGCGGCCAGCGCGGGCGTCAACGACCCGTCGCGCACCTGCGCCTCGACACGGGCACGGGTCGCCCGGACCGTCGGATCGGTCCCCAGACGGTGCATGAGGGCATCGGTGACCATCGCCCACATCCAGTCGACCTGTTGTTGGGCCCGCCGCGACTCGAATCGTCCCGCGGACGCCAGCACCTCACGGTGACGGCACACGGTGTCCCAGAACTCCCGTACGCCGGTGTTCTCCAGTGCACTCATCGTGAGCACCGGCGGGAGCCACAGGGCGTCGTGCGGATAGAGAAGTCGCAGCGCACCACCGAGCTCCCTTGCCGCCGAACGCGCTTCGCGCTCGTGCTTGCCGTCTGCCTTGTTGACCACCACGACGTCGGCGAGTTCGAGGACGCCCTTCTTGATGCCCTGCAGCGAATCCCCGGTGCGCGCGAGGGTGAGGAAGCAGAAACTGTCGACCATGTTCGCGACCGTCACCTCCGACTGGCCGACCCCGACCGTCTCGACGAGGACGACGTCGAAGCCCGCGGCCTCGAGCAGCACGATGGTCTCGCGCGTGGCCTTCGCGACACCGCCGAGGGTGCCCGATGTCGGTGACGGCCGGATGTAGGCCTGCGGGTGCACCGACAGGCGCCCCATCCGGGTCTTGTCGCCGAGGATGGATCCGCCGGTGCGGGTCGACGACGGATCCACCGCGAGGACCGCGACCTTGTGCCCCTGCTCGATCAGGTACATGCCGAGCGCCTCGATGGTGGTCGACTTGCCCACCCCGGGCACTCCGGTGATCCCCACGCGATACGAACGGCCCGCGTCGGGCGTCAACTCCAGGAGCAGTTCCTGGGCGAGTGCGCGGTGGTCGGCCCGCGTCGACTCGACCAGCGTGATGGCGCGCGCGAGTTGAGGTCGACGGTCGGCTCGGATGTCCTCGGCGAGCGCCGTGGGATCGATGGGTACGGGAGGCATCAGCGCGGCGAGGGGCCGTCCCGGTCGATCATCCGGCGGCCGCCGAACTCGGCAGTTCGTGGCCGAGCTGCGCGGCGAGCTCGGTGATGAGCTGCACCGCGCTGTCGGCGATGACGGTGCCGGGCGGGAAGATGGCGGTCGCGCCGGCCGCGTACAGCGCGTCGAAGTCACCGGGCGGGATGACGCCGCCGACGACGATCATGATGTCCTCGCGACCGACCGCGGCGAGGGCCGAACGCAGCGCGGGCACCAGGGTGAGGTGACCTGCGGCGAGCGAACTGACCCCGACGACGTGCACGTCGTTGTCGGCAGCCTGACGGGCCACCTCGTCCGGCGTCTGGAACAGCGGGCCCACGTCGACGTCGAAGCCGAGGTCGGCAAAGGCGGTGGCGATCACCTTCTGGCCGCGGTCGTGACCGTCCTGGCCCATCTTGGCGATGAGCACACGGGGGCGGCGACCCTCGGCCTCGGCGAACTCGCCGACGATGGCGATCGCGGCATCGATGTTGCTCACCTGCCCGGCCTCATGTCGGTACACCCCGCTGATGGTCTTGATCTCCGCCTGGTGCCGACCGTAGACCTTCTCCAACGCCTCGGAGATCTCGCCGACCGTCGCCATGTGACGCGCTGCCTCGATGGCCAACGCCATCAGGTTGTTCTCGACACCGTCCTGCGCCCCGGGCCCGCCCTCGGTCGCCGTACCGGTGGCCTCGGCGGCCCGGGTCAGGTTCGCCAGTGCCGCCGTGACCGCCTCGGTGTCGCGTGACGCCCGCAACGACGCGAGCTTCTCGAGTTGCTCGGCACGGACGCGGCTGTTCTCGACCTTGAGGACCTCTACCTCCTGATCGGAGTCGACGGCGTACTTGTTGATGCCGATCACCGGCTGTCGGCCCGAGTCGATGCGCGCCTGGGTGCGGGCGGCGGCCTCCTCGATCCGCAGCTTCGGGATGCCCTCGTCGATGGCCTGGGCCATGCCGCCGGCCTCCTCGACCTCGGCGATGTGGGCGCGTGCCCGTTCGGCGAGCCGGTGGGTGAGCCACTCGAGGTAGTACGAGCCGCCCCAGGGGTCGATGGGACGGGTGGTGCCGGATTCCTGCTGCAGCAGCAGTTGGGTGTTGCGGGCGATGCGTGCGGAGAAGTCGGTGGGCAGGGCCAGCGCCTCGTCGAGGGCGTTGGTGTGCAGGGACTGGGTGTGGCCCTGCGTGGCAGCCATCGCCTCGATGCAGGTGCGGGCGACGTTGTTGAACGGGTCCTGCGCGGTGAGCGACCACCCCGAGGTCTGCGAATGGGTGCGCAGCGACCGCGATTTCGGGTTCTTCGGCTCGAACTGGGCCACCAGTTCGCTCCAGATGAGCCGGGCGGCACGGAGTTTGGCGACCTCCATGAAGAAGTTCATGCCGATGCCCCAGAAGAACGACAGGCGCGGGGCGAACGTGTCGATGTCCATACCCGCGGCGAGCCCGGCGCGGATGTACTCCACGCCGTCGGCGAGGGTGTAGGCGAGCTCGAGATCGGCTGTGGCCCCGGCCTCCTGGATGTGGTAGCCCGAGATGGAGATCGAGTTGTACCGGGGCATCTTCTCGCTCGTGTAGGCGAAGATGTCGGAGATGATCCGCATCGACGGCTTCGGCGGATAGATGTAGGTGTTGCGGACCATGAACTCTTTGAGGATGTCGTTCTGGATGGTCCCGGCCAGCTTCTCCGGCGCCACGCCCTGCTCCTGCGCCGCGGCGACGTAGAGCGCGAGGATCGGCAACACGGCGCCGTTCATCGTCATCGACACCGACACCGAGCCGAGGTCGATGCCGTCGAACAGCTCACGCATGTCGAGGATCGAGTCGATCGCGACCCCGGCCATGCCGACGTCGCCCTCCACCCGGGGATGGTCGGAGTCGTAGCCGCGGTGGGTGGCGAGGTCGAACGCGACCGACAGACCCTTCTGACCGGCGGCGAGGTTGCGCCGGTAGAACGCGTTCGATTCCGCGGCGGTGGAGAACCCGGCGTACTGGCGGATCGTCCACGGCTGGTTGACGTACATCGTGGGGTACGGCCCGCGTAGGAACGGGGCGGTGCCGGGATAGGTGTCGATCGGGAAGCCCTCGGCGACGGCCTCGTCGCGATCGGCGCGTCCGTACACCGGACGCACGTCGATGCCCTCGGGGGTCGACCACGTCACCTGCTCGGCGGTGTACCCGTTGGCCTCGGCGCCGGACTCGGCGAGTGAGTCCAGGTCGTCGCGACCGATCTCGGTGGTGTCGGGACCCGCGGCGCCGGGGTCGACGAGAGGGATCTCGGCGAAGCTGCCGACACCGGGTCGTGTCTGCTGTGTCGTCTCGGCCGGGGCCGTCTCGGGTGGGGTCGTCATGCGGGGGCTCCCTGCGATGTGAGCATGTCGAGCAGGTCGGTGAGGACGGCCACCGCGTCGACCCCGAGGGTCAGGTGGCCGTCGGGACCGAGCGTCTCGTCGTCGGCGGCCGCGGTGTCGGCGAGGGCTTTTCGGGGCCCGGCCAGCAGGACCCGGGTCACCCCGGCCGACCTCAGCGCGGCGATGGCGTCGAGTGCCTCGGCGGCATAGCGCTTGTCGGTGCCGCAGACCACCGCGACGGTGCACCCGGCCGACCGTGCCGCGTCGGCGAGGTCGTCGGTGGGTCCGGGGTCGATCGCGGCGATCCCGCCCGCGGCCATCAGGTTCGTGGTGAACGTGGTGCGCGCGTTGTACTCCGCGACGGTGCCCAGCGGTGCGAGGAGGACCGACGGGCGGTCGCCGGTGGCGGCGAGGTGCGCGTCGGAGCGGTCGCGCAGCGCCTCGAAGGCCTCGCCGTAGCGAGCCGCGGTGGGCGCGACGCGGTCGGCCGGAAGGGGCTTCTCGGCGAGGTTCGGGAACTCGGTGACACCGGTGACGGCGACGCGTCGGTGCGCGATGTCGTCGTCACGACGCGCGCGGGTGGCGGCCACGTCGTCGGCGAGCGATCCGGAGTCGAGCGCCGCGGTGTACCCGCCGCCGGCGTCGATCCGCTGCAACACCTCCCATGCCGCCTGCGCCATGCGATCGGTGAGGTCCTCGACGAACCACGATCCGGCTGCCGGGTCGAGCACCCGACCCAGGTGGGATTCCTCGAGCAGCAGCAGTTGGGTGTTGCGGGCCATTCGTTCGGCGAAGGTGCGCGAGACCCCCAACGCGTCGGGCGGTAGGGCGGCGTCGAACGGGAGCACGGTCACCTGATCGGCGCCCCCGATCCCGGCGCCGAACGCTCCGAGCGTGGTGCGCAGCAGGTTCACCCACGGATCGCGCTGGGTCATCATCGCCGACGACGTGACCCCGTGCTGGGGGGCTCCCCCGTGCTCGGGGGCACCCGCGACCTGGGCGACACGTGCCCACACCCGGCGGGCGGCGCGGAACTTGGCGATCGTCTCGAACTGGGCGTCGGTGGCGGCGAGGCGGAAGGAGATCTGGTCG
The DNA here is from genome assembly GCF_053345315.1 of Williamsia sp. M5A3_1d. Taxonomy (NCBI): domain Bacteria; kingdom Bacillati; phylum Actinomycetota; class Actinomycetes; order Mycobacteriales; family Nocardiaceae; genus Williamsia; species Williamsia sp. M5A3_1d. The sequence goes on along the minus strand of NZ_JBKEZX010000004.1, from coordinate 476,793 downwards.
AGGGCGTCGGCGACCGACATGCCGCTCTCGGTGGCCAGTCGCAGGTATTCGACGCCGGCCGCCACCGCCGCACCGATCTCTTGTGCCTCCGATGCACCGGCGTCGTGGAACACCGTGCCGTCGACGCAGATGGTCCGGATCGGTTCGGTGCGTGCGGCCGCGGCGGCCGCCAGCGACAGGGTGTCGGGGACAGAGGTGCCGTCGCGTCCGGCGAACCTTGCGGTCAGGGGGTCGGCCCCGAGGCAGATGTGGGTGGTGGTCGGGTCGGCGGCGTCGGGTCGCGCGTCGAGCAGGGAGAACAATGCCGAACCGACCGAGGCGGTGGCGGCGCCGGCATCCACGGTGAGGGGTGCGAGGTCGAGGAGCACCCCGTCGAGGGCGCGGGTGAGATCGGCGGCGGGGTCGTCGGTGCTCGGGCTCCACCAGATCGCGCTGACCCCGGTCGTCAGACCGTCGAGGATGGCCGTGTTCACCTCGGCGGGGTCGGTTCCCTCGCCCCCGTAGACCGCGGTGACATGCCAACCGCGTGTGACGTCGCGGGTGGCGTCACGACCGCGGACGAACGGGAACCGGCCGGGCAGGGCGGGCTCGGGTGTCTCGGTGCCGGGATCGTAGAGCGGGTCGATGCCGATGTCGTCGTAGGTGGTGGTGGTCAACAGCGCCGACGCGGGCTGGGGGATCTCCGAGGGATCGACACGGCGTGTCTTCGCCAGCACCCCGGCGACGGCCTGCTCCCAGGCGGCGCGGGCGGCCTCCGGCGCATCGGCGGTCGATGCCGCCCGATCTCCTGAGCTCTGAACCACGTGTGGAACTCCTCGTCCCCGGTCGATCCCCGGTGGGTGTGATCGTAGCGGCGGTCGGTCACCGTGCGGCGTCGTCGGCGGTGGTCGACGGGCATGCGTGGTGGGTGGGCCTCCTGTGTATCTACCGCATCCGTCGATGAGACGGCGGTCACACCCGTGTGAACGCTCGGTCGGGTGGCGGTGGTGGGGTGGCGGGTACGGTGAAACACCGTGGTCGGAGCTCTTCGCCGGTGGTGGCGACTCGGTGCGGTGGGTGTGGTGTTCGTCGCTGCCGCGATCACCGCGACCGTTGTCGGTCTGCCCGACGTCGACCAGTTCCGACAGTGGTCGTCGTCCATCGGTCCCGGGTTCGTGATCCTCTTCCTCGTCGTCCACGCGGTGGTCTGCGTGGCGCCGATCCCGAGGACGATCTTCACCCTGGCCTCCGGCGTCCTCTTCGGCCCGGTCCTCGGCCTCGCCGTCGCCGTCGTGGCCAGCACCGCGAGTGCGACCGCGGCGTTTCTGCTGGTCCGGTCGCTGGGCCGCGAGACGGTCGCCGCGAGACTCACCCATCCGGCCGTGACCGCGGTCAACAGGCGACTCGAACGCCGCGGATGGTTGGCCGTCGGGTCGTTGCGGATGATCGCGCCCGTGCCGTTCTCGATCATCAACTACTGCGCCGGGTTGTCGGCGGTGCGTCTGCTCCCTTTCGTGGCCGCGACGGTGGTCGGCATCCTCCCCGGCACGGTGTCGATCGTGATCCTCGGCAGCGTGATCGGTGGCGGGGCGAATCCGTGGGGTCTGGTGGTGTCGGTGGCCGGTGTCGCCCTGGGCCTGGTGGGTATGGCCCTCGACGCGCGCCTACCGGTCACCGAGACAGGCAAGCCTTCGGACTTGTCCAGCAAAGATCAAGCCTCGGACATGGACAAGGATCCGGTGACGCCGCACTCGTAAAGTCGTGAGGCTTGACATGAGCTGGTCAACCATTCAGACTTGACGAATGTTCGTGATGACCGTCGATCAGCGACGCAGCCGCCGCGAACGCGACCGTGTGCCGGACCTGCTGGCACGGTTCGCCGACACACCCGTGGTCCGATCTTTCGACCGCACCGCCGGCGACGAGGTCCAGGCCGTGGTGGCCGAGGCATCGGTGGTCGTCGACATCACCCTCGTGCTCGCCGAACTCGGCACCTGGAGCATCGGCATCGGCGCGGGCCCCGTCGAGGAACCGCTCCCCGCGGTCACCCGGGCCGGTCGGGGGCCGGCTTTCGAGGCGGCGCGCGAGGCGGTGACCCTCGCCAAGCATGCGCCGGGATCGGTGTGTGTGCGCGGCCCCGACACCGACACCGCGGCCGACGCGGCAGCCGTGCTCAGCCTGCTCGCCGTCCTCGTCGCACGTCGATCCCCGGAGGGTCGTGCGGCGGTCGAACAGATGCGGGCCGGCCGGTCGCAAAGCGAGGCCGCCGACGCACTCGCCGTCAGCAAACAGGCGGTGTCGCAACGACTCGCGGTGGCCGGATGGCAGGCCGAGACGGCCGGTCGACGCACCGCCATCCGTCTCGTCGAGCGCGTCGACCCCGGGCCGGGCGGTGCGTCGTGATGGTCCTGGTCGTCGCCGCCCTCGTGGTCTCCGCCCTCGCCCCGCTCCCCCAGATCCTCGGGCTCCGATCGCCCACCGCGCGTCGCATCGCCGCGGGCCTCGGGGTCGTCGGGGTGATCGTCGCCGCGATCGCGGCCACCCAGACCGATCCGGCCACCGGGTTCGCACGCGGACTGGTCCTCGTCCTGGGCGTGACCTCGGCAGCGACCGGCGCCATCGCCCTGGTGCCCCTGCTCTTCGACATCGTGCGGGCCGAGGACGACCGACACCCCGCACCCGATCCCGACAGCGCAGATCCCGACAGCGCGGATCCCGACAGCGCGGATCCCGACAGCACCGACCCCGCGCCGACGATCGTCACGACGCCGTTGCGCGGCGGACGACTCATCGGGGTCCTCGAACGTACGGCCGTCGCCGCCGCCGTCCTCGCCGGGTGGCCCGAGGGCATCGCCGTCGTGCTGGCGGTGAAAGGTCTCGCCCGCTACCCGGAGATCCGCGCCGCCCACGCCGGCGAACAGTTCATCATCGGCACGTTCGGATCGGTCCTGTGGGCGCTGGCCGTCGCGGGCACCGCACACCTCGCCCTGTACTGACACCTCGCCGAGATCGGTGCGTCCACGAGGCGTCTTACACTGTGCGCCATGATCTCTCGTACGGGGCTCGCCTCGGCACTCGTCGTGACCACACTCACGATGTCGATTCCCACGATCACCGCGGCCGCATCACCGACGCCCTCGGTGTCCGGTGCCGGCGCGATCGTCGCGCCCGTCGTCGAACGCCTCGTGCTCGCCGACGCGGTGGCGCGGTCGAAATGGCTGACCCGCGGTGCGATCGATGATCCGGTGCGCGAACGGGCCGTCATCGACGCCTCGGTGGCGGGTGTGGCGCCCGCGTCGACCGATCGGGTGCGTGCCGTGGTCCGCGATCAGATCGAGGCGAGCAAGACGGTGCAGCGGGCACTGTTCGCCGAGTGGCGGGCGGCCCCGTGGACCGCACCCCGCGTCGAGCCGGACCTGTCGGTCACCCGCAGCAGGATCACCGACCTGACGACCGCCATCGTCGTGCGACTCACCGACCGCGACATGCGCGACCCGTCGTGTCGGGCCGACGTGGCGTCGGCCACGGTGCGTGCCGTCGCCGACCGCAGGCTGACGCCGCTGCAGACCGTGTCCCTCGTGCAGGCCGAACGCTCGCTGTGCGCGCTATGAGCCTGTGCCGGGGCCGATCTCGTCCTGACCGGCGTCCGGGTAGCCGCGATCGCGACCACCGAGCACCGTCTCCGGTACCGACGACTGTGAGCGCGACGTGAGCGGTTCGGCGACCGGCTTGCGGGCCACCGCCTCGGCCTCGGCGACCGCCTGCGCGACCTTCGGGTCCGATGCGAGATCGAACCAGTCCTCGACGTCGGAGTCGTCGACCACCGGCGGCTCGTCGGAGTCCGACGGCTCGTAGCGGAACACGCCGTCGTCCCCCTGTGCGCCGAAGGACTTCGCGAACCCCTGCAGCGCGGACCCGAAGTCCGACGGGACGACCCATACCGAATTGCCTTCGCCCGCAGCCATCTCCGGCAGCTTCTGCAGATACTGGTAGGCGAGGAGTTCCGGGGTCGGCTTGCCCGCCTTGATCGCGGCGAACACCTTCTCGATCGACTTGGCCTCACCCTGCGCATAGAGATACTGCGCGGCGCGCTCACCCTGGGCGCTGAGGATCCGAGACTGGCGGTCGGCCTCGGCGGCGAGGATGGCGGCCTGCTTCGCGCCCTCGGCCGAGAGGATCTGGCTCTGCTTGTTGCCCTCGGCGGTCTTGATCGACGACTCGCGCTGACCCTCGGCGGTGAGGATCATGGCGCGCTTCTCGCGGTCGGCCTTCATCTGCTTCTCCATCGACTCCTGGATCGACGGCGGCGGCATGATGCTCTTGAGCTCCACACGGGCGACCCGCAGGCCCCAGCGTCCGGTCGCCTCGTCGAGCACGCCGCGCAGCTGCGCGTTGATCGAGTCGCGGGAGGTCAGCGTCTCCTCCAGCGTCATGCCACCGACGACGTTGCGCAGGGTCGTGGTCGCGAGCTGCTCGACACCGATGATGTAGTTGTTGATCTCGTAGACCGCCGACTGCGGAACCGTCACCTGGAAGTAGACGACCGTGTCGATCGACAGGGTCAGGTTGTCCTCGGTGATCACCGGCTGCGGCGGGAACGACACCACCTGCTCACGCAGATCCACCCGCGCGCGGATCCGGTCGACGAACGGCACCAGCAGCGTGAGCTGGCCCGACACCGTCTTGGTGTAGCGGCCGAGTCGTTCGATCACCGCCGCCTCCGCCTGCGGGATGAGGGCAACCGACCGGAAGAGGATGACGAATGCCAGCAGAACCAGCACCACCACGACCACGAGTCCGACAACCATTGCGTACCTAGCCTTTCCAGACGACCGCGGTCGCCCCGTCGATCTGCATGACCATGACGTCCTGGCCGGATTCGAAGACATCGGACTCGTGCAGGGCACGAGCCGACCACACCGCGCCGTCGAGCTTCACCTGTCCGCCGCGACCGTCGACGGTGGTGACCACCGTCGCCGTCTTCCCCTGCAACGCCTCGGCGTTGGTGGCCAGCATCGGTCGACGCATCAGATGCCGTCTGGCCACCGGACGCACCGCGCCGAGCAACAGCACCGACACCCCGGCGAACACGATGCCGTCGACCACCAGCGGCAGGTCGAACAACGCGACACCCGATGCGGCGAGTGCACCGCCGGCGAGCATCAGCAGCACCAACTCGCCGCTGAGCGCCTCGGCACCGACCAGGATCAGTGCCGCAGCCAACCACAGGAGCGCGGACATGACCCCATACTGCCAGAACGCTCGTACGAGCCGGTCGATCGTCGATCGCGGCCCGGGCCCGCGGAGGCCGGTACGACTTCCGCGCCGGACAGGGGCCTACTCCGGTACGGCCGTGACGAAGTCGATGAGTTCCTCGACACTGCGGAGCAACTCGACCCGCACGTCGCGGAAGTCACGCACCGCGGCGTACACCCGACGCCACCCGTCGGTCGGTGTCCCCCAACCCAGTCGGGCGCAGACACCGGCCTTCCACTCCTCCGACCGGGGCACCGTCGGCCACGAGTCGATCCGTAGTCGTTCGGGTTTGACGGCCTCCCACACGTCGATGAACGGGTGGCCGCACACCAGCACATGGGGTCCGACGCTCCGGGTCAGCCGGCTCTCCTTCGAGTGGGCGACGAGGTGGTCGACGAGGACCCCGGCACGGCGATGCGGTGCCGGGCCGAACTCCGCGAGGACCTCGTCGAGGTTGTCGAGACCGTCGAGGCTGACCACGACGATCCCCTCGGCGCGCAGATCGTCACCCCAGATCCGTTCGACGAGGGCCGCGTCGTGCACCCCCTCCACGAACAGGCGACTCGCACGGGCGGTTCGGGCCCGCCGTGTGGGGGCGGCGACCGATCCCGACGCCGTCCGTGCCCGGGTGGTGGGCGCCGAGACGGTCGGGCGGGTGAGCGTGACCGGGGCACCGTCGATGAGGAAGGCTGCGGGCCACATGCCGAACAGTCGGGTGCGGCCGGCACGGTCCTCGAGCCGGACGTGGTCGACGTCGTTGCCGCGTTCGATCCCGACGACCGCGCCGCAGAAGCCGGTCGCCGCGTCCTCCACGACGAGATCGGTCTCGGCGGCCACCGTGGGCGTCGGGGGTCGGCGACTGCGTCCTCCCGCGAGGACATCGGATCCGTAGCGGTCCCCGGAAGCGTTGCTGTGCACGGGGTCGACGCTAGATTTCACCGCCCCGGAAAGGGTCGTGCCACGCCGGGCGCACCTCGTATCGGGCCGGCTTCGGCGCGCCCGGTGTCGTCGGCGGGCGCTATCGTGGCGGGGATGACCGAGACCACCCACGATCCCCGGGTCGGCAGCCTGCGGGCGCTGACCGGCCTCGCCACGTCCGGTGCCCTGTGGCGCCGTGGCCGACGCTCCCCCGACGACATCGTCGACACCCTGGCCGACATCGCCCCCGGTCACCGCGTCGCCGCTGCCGACCCGGACGCGGCAGCCGCCATCGGCGTCGGCGCGGCCGAATCCGGTACCGGAGCGCTTCTCCGCGCGATCCGCACCGCCGACCGGATCAGGTTGCTGATGCCCGCGGCCGGCGACACGTGTGGGATCACGAGTCCTGGTGCGCTGGCGGTGGCACTCGAGGCGCGCGCCGTTCTCTCGTTGTGGACCGGTGTCGGCGACGACGCCGTCGGCATCGTGGTGCGCGCGGTGGCACCGGGCTCGCTCTCGTGGACCGCGCACCACCTCGGTGAGGTGCGCGGCCGTCCGGTGGAGAGTCTCGGAGAGGTGGAATACGAGCTGCGACAGGCGGTGCGCGACGCGGCCGAACTGTTCGCGACGCTCGACACGATCGATCCCGGTTCACGCTCGGCGAGCGATCTCCGGACCCGGCTGACGACGCTGATCGACATCGACCGGGTGGAACTGCCGCCCGAGGCGGGCGACCGGATCATCCGGGTGATGGACCAGGCCACCCAGGTCGCCGCGATCGTCACGCTCGTCGGTGAGCGGACCCCCGCGGTGGGTATGACCGCGGGCAGTCAGGACAGCGTCGACGCCGCCCTGGAACGTCTACGGACGCTGACCCGCCAGGCCCGGATGACCGCGGTCAACACGGTCATCTCGGAGCTGGAGCGGTCACCGCACTGAGGTCGTGGGCTCCGGCCGTGACGGTCGCTTCGATGCGCAGCACCCGACCGCGCAGCGTGCCCCGTTGTCGGTGCAGCCGAGCCCGGCGGCGTCGGTGGTCTGGCCCTCGAGCTGATCGGTGATCAGCGCGACGATCATGTCGATGTAGCGGTCGTCGGCCCCGACGGTGCCCGCGCGGGCCAGTGCGATCCCGACCTCGCCGGCCGTCTCGACCGCCTCGGTGTCGAGATCCCACACCACCTCGAGGTGGTCGGAGACGAACCCGATGGGGCACACGATGGCCGCGGCTGCGCCGTCGGCGGCGATCGCCTCGAGGTGATCGCAGATGTCGGGTTCGAGCCACGGGATCTGCGGCGGACCCGACCGCGATTGCCACACGACGTCGTGCGCATCGAAACCAGCTGCGGCCGCGGCCTTCTCGGATGCGGCGGTGACCTGACGGCTGTAGAGGTGTCCACCGAGTTCCGGTGGGCCCGCGGCGGTGTCGGCTGCCACCGGGATCGAGTGTGCGGTGAACACCAGGCGCGCATCGTCACGGACCTCGGCGGGCAGCCGGGTGCGTGCGTCGGCGATGGCGTCGGCGCACGCGCTGATCATCTCCGGGCGATCCCAGTAGTGCGGCAGCTTGCGCAGCGTGATCGGGTCGTCGGCGTGTGCGGGGTTCGCGGCGGACAGCGACTCGAGCGCGCGTGCGATGTCCTCGTGGTACTGCGCGCAGCCCGAGTACCCGCCCCACGCCGACGTCGGGAACACCAGCACGTGGCGGTGGCCCGCGGCGTACATCGCCGCGACGGTGTCCTCGATCATCGGATGCCAGTTGCGGTTGCCGAAGAACACCGGCAGGTCGATCGCCGCGGCCGACAGAGCGGCCCGCAACCGGTCGATGATGTCGAGGTTGAGCGCGTTGATCGGCGACACACCACCGAAGTGGAAGTAGTGCTCGGCCACGGCGTCGAGTCGCTCGGGTGGAACACCGCGACCGCGGGTGACGTTCTCGAGGAACGGTCGGACGTCATCGGGACCGTCGGGCCCGCCGAACGACAGCAGCAGGACGGCGTCGAACGGGGTGGCGTCGGGGGATGCGGTCTCGGGGGATCCGGTCTCGCCTGCTGCGGTCATGAACCGGTGAAACCCTCGGGGAACCAGGTGTTGTGGCTCGCGCCGCCGTCGACGTAGACGATCGACCCGGTGGTACCCGGCAACCAGTCCGAGAGCAGCGCACAGATCGACTTCGCGACGACTGTCGGGTCGTCGACGTTCCAGCCGATCGGCGATGCGCCGTCCCAGTACTCGTTGAGCATGTTCAGCTGCTTGGCGTCGTCGGTCGCCGTGCCCGCGATGGCCTTGGCGGCGAGGGTCTTGATGGGGCCGGCGGCGACGAGGTTGGAGCGGATGCGCTTGGCCTCGCCCACCTCTCGCGCAACATAGCGGTTGACCGCCTCCAGCGCCGCCTTCGCGACGCCCATCCAGTTGTAGTACGGCATGGCGGTGCGCGGATCGAAGTCCATCCCGACGATCGATCCACCTTCGTTCATCACCGGCAGGACCGCGCGCGCCAACGAGGCGTAGCTCCACGCCGAGATCTCGAACGACTTCGCGGCGTCGGGGCCCGGGGCGTCGAGGAACGGCACGGCGTCGGGACCCATGAGGTTCTTGGGCGCCATCGCGATCGAGTGCAGGACACCGTCGACGCCCTCGGGCGCGAGTTCGCGCACCTTGTCGGCCAGTTGGCCGAGGTTCTCCTCGTCGGTGATGTCGAGACCGATGGCCGGGGGCACCTCCTGCGGGAGTCGCTTGGCGATGCGGTCGATGAGGCGCAGCCGCTGCGGGATGCCGGTGATGATCACCTTCGCGCCCTGCCCCTGCGCCATCGCCGCGGCGTGGAACGCGATCGACGAGTCGGTGATGATTCCGGTGATCAGGATGGTCTTGCCCTCGAGCAGTCCGCTCACGTGTGAACTCCTAAGACGTCGGTGCAGATGAAAGTTGTTCGGACGGTGTCGCGTCAGTGACCCATGCCGAGACCGCCGTCGACCGGGATCACGGCGCCGGAGACATACGACGAGTCGTCGGAGGCTAGCCAGCTGACCACGGCCGCGACCTCGTCGGTGCGACCCATCCGCTGTGCCGGGATCAGCTTGAGCGCCTGATCCTGGTACTCCTGCGGCAGCTCGGCGGTCATGTCGGTGTCGATGAAACCCGGCGCGACGACGTTCGCGGTGATCGACCGTGAACCGAGTTCGCGGGTCAGCGAGCGCGCCATGCCGATGAGGCCGGCCTTCGACGAGGCGTAGTTGATCTGTCCCGGAGTGCCCATGGTGGCGACCACCGAGCCGATGAAGATGAACCGCCCGAATCGCTTGCGCAACATCGAGCGACACGCCGCCTTGGCCACCCGGAACGAACCGGTGAGGTTGGCGTCGACGACCTTGGAGAACTGTTCTTCGCTCATCCGCATGAGCAGCGTGTCGTCGGTGACGCCGGCGTTCGACACGAGTACCTCGACCGGACCCTGGTGCTTCTCGACCTCGGCGAACGCCGCGGTGATCGAGTCGGCGTCGGTCACGTCGCACACCACGCCGAACAGGCCGTCGGGCGCGCCGGACCCGCGGTGGGTGACGGCGACCTTGTGGCCGTCGGCGGCGAGTCGCTGTGCGATGGCCAGTCCGATTCCGCGGTTGCCGCCGGTGACGAGGACCGAGCGGGACACACGATCGTTCGTGGTGGTGGTGTCTGCCATGACGGTCAACCTATCGGGCGGGCGTGGGCGCCGGACAACCGGCGCGCGCACACCGCGTTCACGGCAGACGCCGATTCATCGCGATCGCGCCGACGGCGGCGATCAGCACCAGGATGGTGCCCGCGATCACCCACGGCCGCGAGTTGTCGCCGCGTCGCGTCTCGAAGCCGATCTGCTGCTGGAGGGTGTCGTAGACCCTGGTCAGCTCGTCGAGGCTCGACGCGGTGAAGAACTCGCCGCCCGAGAGGTTCGCGATGCGGTTGAGCGAGTCGTCGTCGACGGGCACCGGAATCCGGTCACCCTCGAGATCGACGGTGCCGGTTCGGGTTCCGAAGGAGATCGTGTTGACCGGGATCTTCTCCTCCTTCGCCTTACGGGCGGCGGTGAAGGCACCCCGGGGGTCGTCGGGGTCGTCGGGCACGGTCTCCTTGCCGTCGGATTCGAGGACGATCCGGGCCGGCGGCGCGCCGGTGTCGCCGCCCAGCACGGCGTTGAGAGTCTTGATCTGCTGGATCGCGGCGAAGATGCCCTCGCCCGTCGCCGTCTTGTCGGCGAGCTGCAGCTTGTCGACGGCTTCTTTCGTCGCGTTGTGGTCCGGTGTCGGCGACACCAACGTCGCGGCGGTGCCCGCGTAGGAGATCAGCCCGAGGTTGATGCCGTCGGTGAGGTCGTCGGCGAACTTCTTCGCCGCCTGCTGGGCGGCCTCGATACGCGTCGGCGCGACGTCGGTGGCGTTCATCGACCGTGACACGTCGATCACGAGGATGACCGTCGCCTTGTTGCGGGGGATCTTGCGGTCGGCCTGCGGTCCGGCCAGCGCGATGGTGAGCAGCAGGAGTCCGACGAGCAACACCGCTATCGGTGCGTGTCGCAGCCGATTGCGTTGCGGTGGCACCACCGAGTCGAGCAGGTCGAGGTTGGCGAACCGGATGGCGCGGGTGTGCCTGCGCCGCTGCATGTAGACGTAGCCGGCGGCGAGTGCCACCACGACCAGGGCTAACAGCAACCACCACGGGGTGGCGAGATCGACCATGTCAGCGCCCCGTCCCGGCACCGAGGCCACGGCGGCGTCGCACCACGAACCGGACCACGTCGGCGATCCAGTCGCGATCGGTGCGCAGCGCGAGAGTCGGTGCCCCACATGTACGCAACGTGCGATGCACCTCCTCGGAGTGGGCGCGGGCCGCGCGCGCGAAGTCGTCGCGGATCCGGTCGGTGACCGTCAGTTCCCGCACCTGACCGCTCTCGGCGTCGCGCAGCACGATCTCGCCGACGTCGGGCAGTTCCATGTCGCGCGGGTCGAGGACCTCGACACCCAGCACCTCGTGGTGGCCGCCGACCGCGCGCAGCGGGCGGGACCAGTCGATCGGGCCGAGGAAGTCGCTGACGACGACCGCGAGCCCGCGGCGTCGCTCGGGACGCCGCAGTGCCTCGATCGCGGCGTCGAGATCACCGCGCACGCCGTCGGATGCGCGATGGGTGGTGGCGATGGTCTTGAGGAGGTTGAGCGCGTGCGCCCGGCCGGCGCGTGCCGGGATCCGCACGATCTGGTCGCCGGTGGCGACGATCGCGCCGATCCGGTTGCCGCCGCCGAGGGTGAGGTGGGTGATCGCCGAGCACGCCGCGACGGCGAGGTCGCGTTTGGTGCCGTTCACGGTGCCGAAATCGAGGCTCGCCGACATGTCGACGACCAGCCATGTCTCGAGTTCGCGGTCGGCGACCATCTGACGGACGTGGGCGTGGGTGGTGCGCGCGGTGACCGACCAGTCCATCCGGCGCACGTCGTCGCCGGGCTGATACATCCGCGCCTCGCCCGGCTCGGATCCCGGACCGGGGATGAGCCCGAGATGATCGCCCTGCAGCACGCCGTCGAGCTTGCGGCGGACGGTGATCTCGAGGGTCTTCAGAGCCGCGGTCAGGGTCGGGTCGTCGAGAGTGCCCGCGCCGAACGACGGCAGACGGTCAGCGTCGGCCATCGGCGGCGTCGGTGCGACCGTAGGTCGGCGCCGGGTGACCACCGGTGGACCGCGGGTCATGCTGCCCGTAGGGCCCCGGTCCGGGCGGGGTCTGCGGCGGCATGGGGTTGCCGACCGGCTGCTGGGGCGCCGACGGGGGCTGCTGGGCCGGGTTCTGCTGTCCCGGATTCTGTTGGGCCGGGTTCTGTTGGCCGACAACGGGTCCGGGGCCGGTGGGCTGAGCCGACACCTGCGGCAGCCCGACGGTCTGGAGGACGCGGGCGATGACCTGATCGGCGTCGACCTCGTCGGCCAGCGCGTCGTAGCTCAGCACCAGCCGGTGACGCAGGACGTCGGGGATGATCTCCACGACATCCTGCGGGATGACGTAGTCGCGGCCACGCACCAGTGCCAGGGCACGGGCGGCGGCGACGATGCCGAGTGTCGCGCGCGGCGAGGCGCCGTAGGACAGCCAGTTCGCGACGTCGGTCAGTCCGACGGTCTCGGGGCGGCGGGTCGCGGTGATGACACGGACGACGTAGTCGACGAGCGCGTGGTGGACGAACACGTTGGCGGCGACGCGCTGCAGCCGGACGGTGGCCTCGGGATCGAGGACGGCGTTCGCACTCGGCGGCACGTTGCCCATCCGGTAGACGATCTCGCGTTCCTCCTCCACCGACGGGTAGTCGACGAGGACCTTGAACAGGAACCGGTCACGCTGCGCCTCGGGCAGCGGGTAGACGCCCTCGTTCTCGATCGGGTTCTGGGTCGCCATCACCAGGAACGGATCGGGCATCGGGTAGGTGACGCCGCCGATGGACAGGTGGCGTTCGGCCATCACCTCGAGCAGCGCCGACTGCACCTTCGCCGGGGCGCGGTTGATCTCGTCGGCGAGCAGGAAGTTCGCCACCACCGGGCCGAGTTCGGTGTCGAACTCCTCCTTGCCCTGGCGGTAGATGCGCGTGCCGATGAGGTCGGTCGGCACCAGGTCGGGTGTGAACTGGACGCGGGAGAAGCTGCCGCCGATGACGCGGGCGAAGGTCTCGACGGCGAGGGTCTTGGCGACACCGGGGACACCCTCGAGGAGGATGTGTCCTCGGGCGAGCAGGCCGACGAGGATCCGCTCGATGAGCTGGTCCTGACCGACGATGACGCGCTTGACCTCGAACATCGTGCGCTCGAGCAGCTTTACGTCGGACTCGGTGAGGGCCGAGCCGCTCCCGCTCCCGTTCTGCCGATCACTGCCGTCGTGCATTTGCGCCACGCGAGATCCTCCGATTGCCGCCGCTGCGTCGAGTTTGACCTCACCGAGAGTAGCCGTACCCGCGAGCGGGACCCGGCCACCTCGCCTCCGAGCAGGCGCTATCCGGTGAGTCGGACCACCGACGGCATCGCCCCGCTGGTGCGCAGCGGCGAGATCTTCACGACGCTGCCCGACTGCGGTGCCTCCACCATCTGGTTGTTGCCGAGGTAGAGCGCCACGTGCTGACTGGCGTTGGGGCCGTAGAAGATCATGTCGCCACGCTGCATCTGCGACAGCGGGAACTTGGGCCCCGACGTGTACTGGTAGCCGGTGTAGTGCGGCAGCGAGATCCCGATACCCGCGAACGCGTAGATCATCAGGCCCGAGCAGTCGAAGCCGCTCTTGTTGTAGTCGCCGTAGCTGTCGGCGACACCTCCGTCACGGATGCCCTTGGTGGGACCGTTCGCGTTGCCACCACCCCAGGCGTAGGTGACGCCGAGCTGCGACAGCGCGCGGTTGACCACGATCTCGACGGCAGCCGGTCCGGTGACGCCGGGGGTGATCGACGTCGCCCCTCCGGTCCCGGGCGATGCGGTGGTGCCCTGGTTCGTGCCGTCGAGGTCGGTGTGCGGTCGTTGGATCGACGCGACGACCGAGGCGAGGACCTGTTGCGCGGCGTCGACGGCGAGCTTCGCCGCCGCCTGCGCGGCCACCTGGAACGCCGACTGCGCGGCGGTCGCGATGGCGGACTGCAGGGGATCGGCCGCGGCGGGGACCCGGCCGGGCAGGGGCGCTGCGGCATCCTGTCGACCGGGGACGACCGCGGCGACACCCTCGGGAGTCGGGGCGGCTGCGGGGGTTCCGGCCGGTGCGGGTGCGGCTGCGTTCGGAGCCGGTGCCGCGGCGACGCGTCCACGAATGGCGTTGAGTTGACGCTGTGCCTCGTCGCGGGCGGCGGCCAGTGAGGCCTTCTTCGCCGATTCGGACTTCACCGCCGCCATCGCCTGGGCGATCGCCCCGAGCGCATCGTCCTTGCGCTCTGCGGCGGTCGATGTCGCGAGCGCCGCCTGGCGACGGGTCGCGGTCGCGGTGGCGACGCGGTTGGCCTTCTCGTTGCGGGCGACCTTGAGCTTCTCGATGGTGGCCTGTTGGTCCCGGGTGAGCTGATCGATCACTCCGGCTCGGTCGAGCACGGCGCCCGGATCGGCGGCCGAGAGCACATTGGCGATCGAGGCCTGATTGCTGCCCTGGCGGTACAGATCGCGGACGAAGTCGTCGAAGCGCTTCTGCGCCTGCGCGATCGCACCGTCGGCACGACCGAGGGCGTCCTTCGACCCCGTGACGGCGAGCGTGGCCAGACGCTCCTGGTCGCGGGCGTTCTGGAGGTCGACGAGGGAGCGGTTGACCGACTCGCGTTTCGCCGCCACCGAGTTGTCGAGATCGGCGAGGTGCTGATCGGTGTCGGCGATCTGGTTGATCAGCGACGCGATGCCGGTGGGACCGCGTGGCGCGTCCACCCCGGGGGCGGCGGTCGCCGCGCCGGTTCCCAACAGACCCATCGCCACCAGGGTCGACAGGACGAGGGCCGACAGCAGTCGGATCCTCGATTCGGACAGACCGAACACGTGAGCGGCGGGATCCCGACGATCCCGAGCAGCGTGTGACGGGCGGCGCGGGCTCGACCACACAGAACGTGATCGGCAGCCCGATGCGGAACGTCGCCTCACAGATGACTCCCTCGCAGAACTGACGTGCGGTCGCCGGCCGACGCACCGAGAAGGCGCCGGACTCCAGTCGGAAACACCGATCACGACCGCGAACTTGCGTCACGAAAGATGTCAACTTCCCCATCAACACCATCAATGACAGCTCGAACCGTACGCCACAATCGTCCCGAGTGAAACATGAGTCACAAATTACAATGGGGTGATTACCTGCGGATATGCCGTGAACTGGCGCTCATCACGAAAGCATTCCGGGAATCACAACGGTGTCATTTTCGGACGAGTGAGGGCGAACCCGTCGATCGTGAGGCGCGATACGTGCGAACGGACGAATCAGGCGGTGTCGCGTGGCCGCATCAGACCTCGCGCGTCGACGCCTCCGGGTCCGCGGGTTCGCCGGGCGTCGATGTGGCGGCCGGCGTGGGTGCGGCCTCGGGCGCCGACCGACGACGCTGGAGGACGCGGGCGGCGACGGCTCCGATCGCGACGACCACCACGAGCAGCACGGTCACGATCGTCCACGGCACCTGGGTCTGGTCGGTCATGCGGTCGAGCAGGGTGTCGGCGGCCGCGGTCGGATTCGTCACCGACAGGTTGTCCTGGGCCTGCTCGAGTTGCACCCGGCTGAAGTCGTCCGACGCCGTCCCCAGCGTGTTGGGGCCGAACACCACGACCGTGCCGCCGGTCTTCTCCTGCAGAGCGGTCGCGATGTCGCGGTAGTAGGTGAACTTCGGCTGCGTCTCGGTCAGCACCACGAAGTACATGTCGTGGCCCTCCCCCTTCGCCTTCGCCACGACGTCGACGAGTCCCGGGGTGACCTCGGCCGGGGCGTCGACGTGGTCGTCGGCCAGACCGCGCTCGATGGCGCCCAGGTCGACGTCGTCGGGGACCACCGCGTGCAACCCCGTCACCGTCTGCAGCGGACCTCCCGAGGCCGGACTCGTCTGGTGCCACGGGAGCGAGGTCGGGGCCATGGCGTGTCGTTCCCTTCAGAGCGCAGCGGTCGAGCCCGGAGCAACAGGCTCACATCAACAGGGACAGTACGACACAATCGAGGGGCGCCGGGTCACCCACTCGGTGACACCCGTACCCGCTGTTCACCCGAATGCGCCGAGTTTTCACCGGGATCGACTCAACCAGTACGCGCGTACTGCTAGACTGGCGGCACGCATCGGGGTTCGTGAGACCGGTGCCCCGCATACAGCGTCGGCCAGCCCGCCGGCGGCAAGTCGTCGGCCACGCCCAGCCGACCGAAGCGAGAGTGGAGTGTTCTGTGAGCTCGTCAATTGATTCATTCGGTGCCAAGGGAACGCTGGAGGTCGGTGAGAACTCCTACGAGATCTTCCGGCTGAGCGCGGTCGACGGCGTCGACAAACTCCCCTACGCCCTCAAGGTTCTCGCGGAGAACCTGCTACGTACCGAGGACGGCGCCAACATCACCAAGGACCACATCGAGGCGATCGCCGGATGGGACCCCTCGGCCGACCCGAGCATCGAGATCCAGTTCACCCCGGCGCGCGTGATCATGCAGGACTTCACCGGCGTGCCCTGCATCGTCGACCTCGCGACCATGCGTGAGGCCGTCAAGGAGCTCGGCGGCGACCCCGACAAGGTGAACCCGCTCGCGCCGGCCGAGATGGTGATCGACCACTCGGTCATCATCGAGGCGTTCGGCAACGCGCAGGCCTTCGAGCGCAACGTCGACATCGAGTACCAGCGCAACGAGGAGCGCTACCAGTTCCTCCGTTGGGGCCAGGGCGCATTCGACGACTTCAAGGTCGTCCCCCCGGGCACCGGCATCGTCCACCAGGTCAACATCGAGCACCTCGCGCGCTCGATCATGGTCCGCAACGGCCAGGCCTACCCCGACACCTGTGTCGGCACCGACTCGCACACCACGATGGAGAACGGTCTGGGCGTCCTGGGCTGGGGCGTCGGCGGCATCGAGGCCGAGGCGGCCATGCTCGGTCAGCCGATCTCGATGCTCATCCCCCGCGTCGTCGGCTTCAAGCTCTCGGGCGAGACCAAGCCGGGCGTCACCGCCACCGACGTGGTGCTGACCATCACCGAGATGCTGCGCAAGCACGGCGTCGTGGGCAAGTTCGTCGAGTTCTACGGCAAGGGCGTCGCCGCGGTGCCGCTGGCCAACCGCGCCACCATCGGCAACATGAGCCCGGAGTTCGGCTCGACCTGCGCGATGTTCCCGATCGACGAGGAGACGGTGAAGTACCTGCGTCTCACCGGTCGCAGCGAGGAGCAGCTCGCACTGGTCGAGGCCTACGCCAAGGAGCAGGGCATGTGGCACGACGGCGACAAGGAGC
The DNA here is from genome assembly GCF_053345315.1 of Williamsia sp. M5A3_1d. Lineage (NCBI taxonomy): Bacteria > Bacillati > Actinomycetota > Actinomycetes > Mycobacteriales > Nocardiaceae > Williamsia > Williamsia sp. M5A3_1d. The sequence goes on along the minus strand of NZ_JBKEZX010000004.1, from coordinate 459,718 downwards.
CGGTGTACTCCGAGTACCTCGAGCTGGATCTCGCCGACGTGGTCCCGTCGATCGCCGGACCGAAGCGCCCGCAGGACCGCATCGAGCTGTGGGACGCGAAGAACGCGTTCCGCAAGGACATCCACAACTATGTCGAGAACGGCAACTCGGCCGAGCACACCCAGCTCGACGAGGCCGTCGAGGACACGTTCCCCGCATCGGATCCGGCTGCGCTGTCGTTCGCCGACGACGACGCCGCTCCCCTGCACTCGGCCGCCCGCAACGCACAGGGGCGTCCGTCGAAGCCCGTCACGGTGGAGTCCACCGAGCGCGGCAAGATGATCCTCGACCACGGGATCGTGACCATCGCATCGATCACGAGCTGCACCAACACCTCCAACCCGTCGGTGATGATCGGCGCGGGTCTCCTCGCCCGCAACGCGGTGGAGAAGGGCCTCACCAGCAAGCCGTGGGTGAAGACGTCGATGGCGCCGGGCTCGCAGGTCGTCACCGGGTACTACGAGAAGGCGGGCCTGTGGCCGTACCTGGAGAAGCTCGGCTTCTTCCTCGTCGGCTATGGCTGCACCACCTGCATCGGCAACTCGGGCCCGCTGCCCGAGGAGATCTCGAAGGCGATCAACGACAACGACCTGACCGCCACCGCGGTGCTCTCGGGCAACCGCAACTTCGAGGGCCGCATCAACCCCGACGTTAAGATGAACTACCTCGCGTCGCCTCCCCTGGTCATCGCCTACGCCCTCGCCGGGACGATGGACTTCGACTTCGAGTCCGACCCGCTGGGCCAGGACACCGACGGCAACGACGTCTTCCTGAAGGACATCTGGCCCTCGGGTGAGGAGATCGAGAAGACGATCTCCGAGTCGATCTCGCCGGAGCAGTACGCGGCCGACTACGCCGACGTGTTCAAGGGCGACGAGCGCTGGCGCGGACTGCCCACCCCGGACGGCAAGACGTTCGAGTGGGACGAGAAGTCCACCTACGTGCGCAAGCCCCCGTACTTCGACGGCATGGAGCGTGAGCCGGCCCCGGTCACCGACATCAAGGGCGCGCGCGTGCTCGCGAAGCTGGGTGATTCGGTCACCACCGACCACATCTCCCCCGCCTCGACGATCAAGCCGGGCACCCCTGCGGCGCAGTACCTCGACGCCAACGGGGTCGAGCGCAAGGACTACAACTCGTTGGGCGCCCGTCGCGGCAACCACGAGGTGATGATCCGCTCGACGTTCGGCAACATCCGGTTGCAGAACCAGCTGCTCGACGGGGTCTCGGGTGGGTACACCCGCGACTTCACCCAGGACGACGCCCCGCAGTCGTTCATCTACGACGCCGCGCAGAACTACGCCGCGCAGGGAACCCCGCTCGTCGTGCTCGGTGGCAAGGAGTACGGCACCGGGTCGTCGCGTGACTGGGCCGCCAAGGGCACCAGCCTGCTGGGCGTGAAGGCGGTCATCACCGAGAGCTTCGAGCGCATCCACCGCTCGAACCTCATCGGCATGGGCGTCATCCCGCTGCAGTTCCCCGAGGGTGAGTCGCACGGGTCGCTGAAGCTCGACGGCACCGAGACCTTCGACATCACCGGTATCGAGGAGCTCAACAACGGCGGTGTCCCGTCGACGGTCAAGGTCGTCGCGACCAAGACCGACGGATTGACCGTCGAGTTCGACGCGGTCGTCCGCATCGACACCCCCGGCGAGGCGGACTACTACCGCAACGGCGGCATCCTGCAGTACGTGCTGCGCAACATGATCAAGAACTGACGCGACCGGTTCTCGATGTACGTCCACACCCGGTGGGTTCGGCACACGCCGGAACCACCGGGTGTGTCGTATCTGCCCACGCTTATCCATCTCTCACCGGTTCACCACCGTCGACACAGGGGGTCGTCTCGTGCCGAAGGTCAGTGAGGACCGTCTGGCCGCCCGTCGTCGCGAGATCCTCGCCGGCGCCCGCAGGTGCTTCGCCGAGTACGGCTACGACGGCGCGACGGTCCGGCGGCTGGAGGAGGCGACCGAGCTCTCCCGCGGCGCGATCTTCCACCACTTCCGCGACAAGGAGGCGCTGTTCCTGGCTCTCGCCCACGAGGACGCCGAACGCATGGCCGATGTCGCCGCCGATCAGGGACTCGTGCAGGTGATGCGGGACATGCTCGACCACCCCGAGGAGTTCGACTGGCTCGGAACACGTCTCGAGATCGCGCGCAAACTGCGCACCGACCCGGCGTTCCGGTCGGAATGGCTCGACCGGTCGGCCGACCTGGAGACCGCCACCCTCGCCCGCCTCGAACGCCAGCGCAGCGCGGGCCGTCTGCGTGACGACGTGCCCACCGCGACCATCGTCGCCTACCTCGATCTGGTGCTCGACGGGATGATCACCCGCCTGGCGTCGGGTCGCGACACCGACGACCTCCACGCGGTCCTCGACCTCGTCGAGGAATCGGTGCGTCGGGGCACCGCGGGCTGACGAGCTCACCGGAGGTCGTCGATCGCACCGGCCATTCGTACGGCACGCGATGATGACCTCCGCTAACGTCACGGCCATGATGGCTCAGGAGTATCGATTCGGCCCAGGCATCGCGATCGGCTACGGGGCGACGGCACTCGCTGCGGTCCTCCTGTTCGTCGGGCTGCTCACCGGAACCACCTGGCTGTGGGTGGTGGCCTTCGTGCTGTTCGTGCTCGCCGGCCTGTGGTGGGGCGGGATACGCCGGCAGTTCTTCCCCCACGAGGGTCGGTCGCGCAACCGCTGACCGACGTGCTGTCCGATGTGTAAGTTCACTTACTTCGCCCCGGCGGGGCAGATCGATCGTTACCATCGGGGTCACCGAGTGATCGCTCGGTCGTCCCGAGCGGAAGGCCCTCGATGTTCCCTGGAGTGTTCGCAGCGACCACCCCCGATGCACTGGCGGCGGTCATGCCGTCGACCGGACAGCAGCTGACCTACGCCGAGCTCGACGACCGGTCGACCCGGCTCGCCAACCATCTCCACGGACTCGGCTTACGACGCGGCGACTGCATCGCGCTGGTCTCCGACAACGACCTGCGGGTGTTCGAGGTGTACTGGGCCGCACTGCGTTCCGGTCTCTACATCACACCGGTCAACAATCATCTGACCGCGGCGGAGACCAACTTCATCCTCGGCGACTGCGGTGCACAGGTCCTCTTCGCGTCCGCCGCTTGCGTCGACGCCGTGGCGCAGAGCGCAGATGTGGCCTCGATCGGCCATCGCATCGCGTGGGGCGGCCTCGACGGTTTCGAGAGCTACGACGACGTCCTCGCCGCGGCGTCGCCGACCACACCGACCGATCAGCCCCGCGGACACGACATGCTCTACTCCTCGGGGACCACCGGGCGTCCCAAGGGCATCCGACCGCCGCTCCCCGAGGGGCAGGTCGACGAGGTCCCCGACATCTACACCGCCATCTTCGCTCCCATGTACGGCTTCGACGGCTCCACCGTCTACCTGTCGCCGGCTCCGCTGTATCACGCTGCGCCGCTGCGGTATTGCGGGATGACCCAGTCGGTCGGCGGCACCGTGGTGGTGATGGACCGGTTCGACGCCGAGACGGCGCTGTCGCTGATCGACGAGTACCGCGTGACCCACAGTCAGTGGGTGCCCACCATGTTCGTGCGCATGCTCAAGTTGCCCGCCGACGTGCGCGAGAAATACGACGTCTCGTCGATGAAGGTGGCCATCCACGCCGCCGCGCCGTGCCCGGTGCACATCAAACAGGCCATGATCGCCTGGTGGGGACCGGTGATCGAGGAGTACTACTCCTCCACCGAGGCCGTCGGGGCCACCTTCATCAACAGCGAACAGGCGCTCGCACACCCGGGTTCGGTCGGCAAGCCCCTGCTCGGCGTGATCCACGTGTGCGGCGACGACGGCGCCGACCTGCCCGTCGGCGAGACCGGGACGGTGTACTTCGAACGCGAGGCGCAGGCCTTCGAATACCACAACGACCCCGACAAGACCCGTGCCGCACAGCATCCCGAGCACCCGCTGTGGGCCACCACCGGCGACATCGGTCACGTCGACGACGACGGTTTCCTCTACCTGACCGACCGCAAGGCGTTCATGATCATCTCCGGCGGGGTGAACATCTACCCGCAGGAGGCCGAGAACGTGCTCATCGGCCACCCCTCGGTCTTCGACGTCGCGGTGATCGGTGTGCCGAACGACGAGTTCGGCGAGGAGGTGAAGGCCTGCGTCCAACTCGAGGAGGGCGTCGAACCCTCCGATGCCCTCGCCGAGGAGATGATCGAGTTCACCCGCGCGTCGCTCGCGGCCTACAAGGCGCCACGCACTGTCGACTTCGTCGACGAACTCCCCCGCACGCCCACCGGAAAACTGGTCAAACGGGAGCTGACGGCGCTGTACCGGTAGTGCACCCCGAGGAGGAGCTCAGCTCCACTCCACTCCTCGTGGTCAGGGTCAGGCGAGCTCGATGAGCTCCTGATACTCGTCGGACCAGTGGTCCTCGGTGCCGTCGGGTAGCAGGATGACCCGCTCGGGCTCGAGCGCGGCGGCGGCACCGGGATCGTGCGTCACCAGGACCACGGCCCCGGCGTACGTGCGCAGAGCGTCGAGGACCTGCTCGCGCGAGATGGGGTCGAGGTTGTTGGTGGGCTCGTCGAGCAACAGGACGTTGGCCGCCGACGACACAAGGCCCGCCAGCGCGAGACGGGTCTTCTCACCGCCGGAGAGGGTGCCCGCGGGCTGCTCGAGTTGCGGACCGGTGAACATGAACGCACCGAGGAGGCCGCGCAGATCCTGCTCGCCGGCGTCCGGCGCGGCGTGGCGGATGTTCTCCCATACCGACGCCCGGTCGTCGAGGGTGTCGTGTTCCTGGGCGAAGTAGCCGATCTTCAACCCGAACCCGGGCTCGAGGGTCCCGGTGTCGGGTTTCTCGACGCCGGCCAGCAACCTCAGCAGCGTGGTCTTGCCCGCGCCGTTGAGGCCGAGGATGACCACGCGTGACCCCTTGTCGATGGCGAGGTCGACACCGGTGAAGATCTCCAGCGAGCCGTAGATCTTCGTCAACCCCGACGCCATCAGCGGCGTCTTGCCGCACGCCGCGGGCTCGGGGAAGCGGATCTTCGCGGTCTTGTCCGACACCCGCTCGGCGTCGAGTTCGTTCATCATCTTGTCGGCACGCTTGAGCATGTTCTGCGCGGCGACGGCCTTGGTCGCCTTGGCGCCCATCTTCGCCGCCTGCACCCGCAGCGCGCCGGCCTTCTTCTCGGCGTTGGCGCGTTCACGCTTGCGGCGCTGCTCGTCGGTCGCACGGGCGTCGAGGTACTTCTTCCACGTCATGTTGTAGACGTCGACCTCACTGCGCACCGCGTCGAGGAACCACACCCGGTTGACGACGTCGGCCAGCAGGTCGACATCGTGGCTGATGACCACCAGTCCGCCCTCGTGGTTGTGCAGGAACTGCCGCAGCCACGCGATCGAATCGGCGTCGAGGTGGTTGGTGGGCTCGTCGAGTAGGAGGGTGGTGTTCGATTTCCCGCCGCTGCCGTCGGACGCTGCGAACAGGATGCGCGCCAACTCGATTCGTCGGCGCTGTCCTCCCGAGAGTGTCCGTAGGGGTTGTTCCAGCACGCGGTCGGGCAGGCTCAGGCTGTTGCAGATGCGCGCCGCCTCCGACTCGGCGACGTACCCGCCGAGCGAGGAGAAGCGGTCCTCGAGCTCGCCGTACTTTCGGACCGCCCGGTCGAGTGCGGCCGGGTCGGCGACCTCGGCCATCAACGCCTGCTGCTTCTCCAGATCGCGCAGCAGCGTGTCGAGGCCGCGCGCGGACAGCACCCGGTCCTTGGCCAGCATCGACAGGTCCCCCTCCTTGGGGTCCTGCGGAAGATAGCCGATCTCGCCGATGACGCTGACCGACCCGGCGTAGGGCTCCCCCTCGCCCGCGAGCACACGCAGGGTCGTGGTCTTGCCGGCGCCGTTGCGTCCGACGAGGCCGATGCGGTCGCCGGGCTGGATGCGGATCCCCGGTCCCGGGACGCTGAGGAGAGTGCGCACTCCCGCGCGTACCTCGAGGTCGGTTGCCGTGATCACGTCGACTGACTTTACGCGGGTTTGCGCAGGTCTTTTCCCACCGTCGCCGCGGGTGGGTGCTCACAGGCTCGACTACGGTGGCCGATGTGACCGGATCAACACCTCCCAGCTCCCAGACCGACACCGCGGCGCCCTCCGGTGGGCCTGCGCTCACCGGCAGGTCCGCGCTGGTGACAGGAGCGAGCCGGGGTATCGGCTTGTCGATCGCCGCCGAGCTCGCACGACGCGGCGCGTCGGTCACCATCACCGCCCGTAAGGTCGACGCGCTCGATGCCGCAGCCGAGTCGATACGGGCCGAGGTGCCCGGCGCCACGGTGACCGTCTCGGTCGGCAATTCCGGATCGGCGGACGACCGCGCATCGGCGGTGGCCGCGGCCGCAGCGCACACCGGGACCGTCGACATCCTCGTCAACAACACCGGCATCAACCCTGTGTACGGCGCACTGATGGACGCCGATCTCGACGCCGTCCGCAAGATCTTCGACGTGAACGTCGTCGCGATGCTCGGCTACATCCAGGAGTGCCACCGGGCCGGGATGGGCGAACACGGTGGTGCGATCGTCAACATCGCCAGCACCGCGGGCCTGCGATCGACCGGCGTCATCGCCGCCTACGGCGCGTCGAAGGCCGCGGTGATCAGGCTCACCGAGGAACTCGCCGCCGAACTCGGTCCGGGCATCCGCGTCAACGCCATCGCCCCCAGTGTCGTGAAGACCAGGTTCGCCGAGGCCCTCTACGCCGCCGACGAGGAGGCGGTCGCGTCGCGCTACCCCCTGCGGCGACTCGGCATCCCACAGGATGTGGCGACACTCGCGGCTTTCCTCGTCGGGGACGAGTCGAGCTGGATCACCGGCGAGACGATCCGGATCGACGGAGGCATGTTGGCCGCAGGTGGCTGACACCCAGGGTCGCCGACACGATCTCGCCGTCGTCGGCGCCGGTCCCGCCGGACGCGCCCTCGCCCATCGGGCCGCGAGCGCCGGTCTCGACGTCGCGTTGATCGATCGTGCACCGCACAAGCCGTGGCGGGCGACGTATTCGGCGTGGACCGACGAACTGCCCACCTGGCTCGCCCCGGGTGCGGTCGAGCACGCCGTGCCGTCGATCTCGGTGTACTCCCCTCGCCGACACCGCATCGACCGCGGCTACTCGGTGCTCTCGGAGACCTTCGCCCACACCCTGACGCTCGATCACGTCACCGTGGTGACCGGGACCGCCGTTCGCATCGCCGCCGACCGCGTGGAGCTCGTCGACGGATCCGAGGTGACCGCGGGCACGGTGGTGGACGCCCGCGGCGCGATGTCGACCACGGGGCCCGCACAGACCGCCTACGGTGTGTTCCTGCCCGCCGCCGCGGCCGCACCGCTGCTCGACGGAGAACACGCGGTGTTGATGGACTGGCGGTCGGAGAACGGTTGGGCCGGTGAGCAACCCAGCTTCCTCTACGTCGTGCCGGTCTCGGCCGGTCGAGTCCTGGTGGAGGAGACCTGCCTGGCCGGCGACCCGGCGATCGGGGTCGGCGAACTACGTTCGCGGCTGCACCGCCGACTGGCCGACTCCGGTGTCGACGTCGCCGCACACGAGACCGACGACTCCATCGAGCGCGTGCATTTCGCCCTCACCGCGGGCGGGCCACGACCGTGGGAACACCGTCCCGCCACCCACGGTGCGGCGGGCGGGCTGATGCATCCCGCGACGGGCTACAGCGTCGCGACGTCCCTGCGGTGGACCGACACGGTCGTCGAGGCGCTGGTGAGCGGCCGTGAGGTGAGTCGGGCGCTGTGGCCCACCGGTGCACGTGGCGTACACGCCCTGCGCCGCAGGGGTCTGAACTCGCTGCTGCAACTCGACGGTCCCTCGACGGTCGCGTTCTTCGACGCGTTCTTCGCGATGCCCCCCGAGCGCCAGCACGCCTATCTCAGCGGGCGCGACGACATGTCCGGGGTGATGGCGGCGATGATGACCATGGCGTGGTTCGCGCGCCCGCGACTGGGGCTGCGTGTCGCGCGGGGGGCCACCGCACTCCCCCGATGGTGACTAGTCGTCGGTGGCGGTGTCATCGACTGCGGATGCCCGCTCGGCGTCGAGGAGCCTGCTGAGAAGGGTTGCGAGGTGGGCGAGTTCGTCGTCGGACAGTGTCGACACCGAGGCGGGTGGACGCGAGAGAACCGTGTCTGCTGTCGCGATGGCGTGCCATCCGGTGTCGGTGAGGGTGACGAGTTTCCGACGTCTGTCGTCGGGATGCGGGCGTCGCTCGACGAGTCCGTGGCGCTCCAATTTGTCGACGATCAGCGTCGTATAGGGGGCGTCGACGTTGTTCGCCTCGGCGAGTTCACGCAGCGTCATGGGTCGCTCGCGCAGACTGAACAGCACCTTGCCGCGGCCACCCCCGAGCCGGAAGCCGAGCGCGTCGGCGAGTTCGGCACGACGGTTCTGCGCCTCGACGTAGCTGTACATCAGCGACCACACCCGCGCGCCGCCGACGATGTCGTCGTTCACCACGGAACGGTCCGGCCCAGGTAGTCGACGTAACGCAGGCCGGGCGTCCCGGCGAGGGCATCGATGGTCTGCGCGACGTTGGGGATGCTGTCGGCGATCGTCAGCCTGGCGTCGCTGCCGCCGAGGTCGGTCTGCACCCACCCCGGGGCCATCAAGACCAGTGATCGTTTGTCGTCGACGTTGCGGGCCGCATAGCTGCGCATGAACGTGTTCAACGCGGCCTTGCTGCCGCGATACACCTCGTGGCCGCCGTTGACGTTGTTCGCGACACTCCCCTGCCCCGAAGACATGATCCCGATGGTCCCGTCGGGTTCCACCAGGTCGGCCAGTGTCTCCACGACGCGCAATGGACTCAGTGCGTTCGTGATCATCACGCGCGCGAACTCCTCGTCGGTCGTCTCGGCGACCGTCCCCTCGGGGGAGTTCGTGACGCCCGCATTGATGAAGACGAGGTCGAACGTCCGTCCCCCGAGCCGATCGTGCAGTGCGCGGATCTCATCGGGCGCGGTGATGTCGACGGTCTCGATCTCGATCGCCCGGTCGTCGCGGCCGGCGAGGTCGTGCAACGGGGTACGACCCCCACCGCGCACGGTGGCGACCACCTGCCTGCCGAGTCGGGACCATTCGTCGGCCAGTGCCAGACCCAGGCCGCGTGATGCTCCTATCACCAGGATGCGATCGAGGGTGCGACCACCGGCACGTGCGCGCAAATTCGTTGTAGTCACAGCAATCATTGTTATCACTACAACTAACTGTCCGCCACCGGGACATCTACCGCGTCAACGCTCGCCACCGCGTCACCATCTCGTCGACATCGATGGTGGCCACCACGATCCGTGACGCCGGGCCCAGTGACGGCGCCAGCCGCTCCCGCTTCACGCGGCGGTTGAAGTCGGTGAGGATGCTGCGGACGGCGTCCTCGCTGTGGATGTCGCGCAACGACTCCGGGTACTGCTCGCGTTCGCGCCGCAACTGCAGGGTGGGGGGCAGCAGCGCAGAGGAGTCCAGCCCCTCGTCGCGGATCTTCTTCTTCACCCACCAGTCGGGGTCGTCCAGACCGCCCAGATCCAGCGGCTGTCCCAGTCCGGGCAGGTCGTCGAAGTCGCCTCGTTCCGAGGCCTCGCGTATCAGACGGTCGACACGTGATTCCGCCACCGGTGGGCGGTGCCACCGCCGACGTCTGCGCGCCCGCCGCTCGTCGAGGCCCGACGTCGCATCCGCGTCCGGGGCCTCGTGGGGGCCGGTCGGCCGCTCGAGACCGGTGTGAGGATCCAACGCCGATCGTGGAGGGTCAGACGGTGAAGCCGAGCGCCCGCAACTGCTCGCGACCGTCGTCGGTGATCTTGTCCGGTCCCCACGGCGGCAGCCACACCCAGTTGATCTCCAACTCGGTGCACAGGCCGCTGCTGACGACCGCGGCGCGCGACTGGTCCTCGATCACGTCGGTGAGGGGGCATGCCGCCGAGGTGAGGGTCATGTCGATCTTGGCCTTCGCGTCGGCGTCGACGTCGATGCCGTAGACCAGGCCCAGATCGACGACGTTGATACCGAGTTCGGGGTCGACCACGTCGCGCATGGCCTCCTCGACGTCGTCGATGCTCGGCAGCGAGGTGGTCACCTCGGCGGGGGTCTGGGTGTCACTCATGTCAGTTCCTTTCTGCGGACTGCCGGGCAAGCGTTTGCGCGAGTGCATCTTTGAAAGCCATCCAGCCGAGCAGCGCGCACTTCACTCGCGCGGGGTATTTGCTCACACCGGCGAAGGCTATGCCGTCACCGATCACGTCCTCGTCGCCGTCGGACTTGCCTCGTGAGGTCATCATGTCGTTGAACGATGCGACGGTGTCGAGCGCCTCGTCGACGCTCATGCCGACCACCTGGTCGTAGAGCACCGATGTCGCGGCCTGCGAGATGGAGCATCCCTGCCCGTCGTAGGAGATGTCGGCGACGGTTGCGGTGTCGTCGGACAGCGAGACCCGCAGCGTGATCTCGTCGCCACACGTGGGGTTCACGTGGTGCACCTCGGTGCCGAACGGCTCGCGTAGGCCGCGGCCGTGCGGGTGCTTGTAGTGGTCCAGGATCACCTCCTGGTACATCTGTTCCATTCTCATGCCGACGCCTCCACCCCGAAGAATCGCCGGGCGGTCACGATCGCTTCCGCGAGTGCATCGACCTCGGTGAGGGTGTTGTAGGCCGCGAACGAGGCGCGCGCCGTCGCGGCCACACCGAAACGCTTGTGCAGCGGCCATGCGCAGTGATGACCGACCCGGATCGCGACACCTTCGTCGTCGAGAACCTGTCCGAGGTCGTGGGCGTGGATGCCGTCGACCACGAACGCCACCGCTCCTCCACGTCGGTCCATCGTGGTCGGGCCGATGACGCGGACGCCGTCGAGCGACGCGAGCCGATCGAGGGTGTGCTTGACGAGCAGATGCTCGTGCGCGGCGATCGCACCCATGCCGATCGTCTGCAGGTAGCGGACGGCAGCGCCGAGTCCGACGACCTGCGAGGTCATCGGCACGCCGGCCTCGAAACGCTGGGGCGGGGCGGCGTAGGTCGACACCTTCATCGACACCGTCTCGATCATCGAACCGCCGGTGATGAACGGCGGGAGCTGTTCCAGCAGAGACGCTTTGCCGTACAGCACGCCGACCCCCGACGGGCCGAACATCTTGTGTCCGGAGAAGGCGGCGAAATCGACGTCGGAGGCAGCGAAATCCACCGGCATGTGCGGCACCGACTGGCAGGCGTCGAGCACGACGAGCGCACCGACGGCACGTGCCCGTCGGACCATCTCGTCGACGTCGGCGACGGCGCCGGTCACGTTGGACTGATGGGTGAACGCCAGCACCTTCACCGAGGCGTCGAGGTCGAGCGAATCCAGATCGATGCGACCGTCTTCGGTCACGCCGTACCACCGCAGGGTGGCACCGGTCCGCCGACAGAGTTCCTGCCACGGAACGAGATTGGCGTGGTGTTCGAGTTCGGTGACGACGATCGTGTCGCCCGGCCCGAGCGGCTTGCCACCGAAGACCGCACCCGAACGGTCGTCGCCGAGTGTGTGGGCGACGAGGTTGATCGACTCGGTCGCGTTCTTCGTGAACACGATCTCGTCGACCTGCGCACCCACGAACTCGGCGATGATCGCGCGGGCGTCCTCGTAGGCGTCGGTGGCCTCCTCGGCGAGCTGATGAGCGCCGCGATGCACCGCGGCGTTGCACGTCACCAGGAAGTCGCGTTCGGCGTCGAGCACCTGCACCGGCCGCTGCGATGTCGCACCGGAATCGAGGTACACCAGCGGCTTCGAATCACGGACGGTCCGTCCGAGGATCGGGAAGTCCGCGCGCAGTGCCGCCACGTCGAGTGGGGTGGAGCGGGTGTCGGTCGAGACCGTGCTCGTCACGTCGATGACCTCCGTGGGTTCGCGGTGGATCAGGCCTGCGCGGGTGCGGAGGCGAACTTCACGTAGCCGTTCTCCTCGAGCTCGTCGGCCAGCTCGGGTCCGCCGGACTCGACGACCTTGCCCGCGACGAACACGTGGACGAACTCGGGCTTGATGTACCGCAGGATGCGTGTGTAGTGGGTGATCAGCAGCACGCCACCGTTCTCGCGCTCGCGGTAGTTGTTGACGCCGGCCGACACCACGCGCAGCGCATCGACGTCGAGACCGGAGTCGGTCTCGTCGAGGATCGCGATCTTGGGCTTCAGCATGCCCAGCTGCAGGATCTCGTGGCGCTTCTTCTCGCCACCGGAGAACCCCTCGTTGACCGACCGCTCGATGAACGACGGATCGATCTCGAGTTCGCCGAGCGACTCCTTGACCTCTTTGACCCAGTGCCGCAGCTTGGGCGCCTCGCCGCGTACCGCGGTCGCCGCGGTACGCAGGAAGTTCGACATCGAGACACCGGGCACCTCGACCGGGTACTGCATGGCGAGGAACAGCCCTGCCCGGGCGCGCTCGTCGACCGTCATGGCCAGCACGTCCTCGCCGTCGAGGGTGATCGATCCCTGGGTCACCTCGTACTTGGGATGGCCGGCGATCGCGTAGGACAGCGTCGACTTACCCGATCCGTTGGGGCCCATGATCGCGTGGGTCTGGCCCGACGAGATCGTGAGATCGACACCCTTGAGGATGTGGATGGATTCGGCGTCGGAGTCGTTGGATGCGACATCGACGTGCAGGTCGCGGATTTCGAGTGTTGCCACGGTGATCAGGTTCCTCTGGGTGATGTGGTGATGAGTCGTGTGTGCGCGGCGTCAGGCCTGATGCCTGTCACGCACCGGCGATCTGCAGTTCGGCCTCGACGGCGTTCTCGAGCCGTTCGCGGATCTCGGGGACGCCGATCTTCGCGATGATCTCGCCGAAGAAGCCGCGGACCACGAGCCGTCGGGCCTGGTCCTCGGGGATACCCCGGGCCTGCAGGTAGAACAGCTGCTCGTCGTCGAAACGTCCGGTGGCACTGGCGTGTCCCGCACCGACGATCTCGCCGGTCTCGATCTCGAGGTTGGGGACCGAGTCGGCACGGGCGCCGTCGGTGAGCAACAGGTTGCGGTTGACCTCGAAGGTCTCGGTGCCCTCGGCGGCGGCACGGATCAGCACGTCGCCGATCCACACCGTGCGCGCCTCACGGGCGCGATCTGTGGCATCGCCCTGCAACGCACCCTTGTAGACCACGTGTGACGTGCAATGGGGCTGCGAGTGGTCGACCAGTAGACGTTGCTCCAGGTGCTGCCCGGCGTCGGCGAAGTACAGACCCCACAGTTCGGCGTTGCCGCCGGGACCGTCGTAGTGCACCAGCGGTGACAGACGCACCAGATCGCCGCCGAGGCTGATGGCGAAGTGCCGGATGGTCGCGTCGCGGCCCAGCCGGATGTGGTGGGCGGCCACATGCACGGTGTCGTCGGCCCAGTCGTGGAGGTTGACCACGGTCAGGTGCGCACCGTCTGCGACCACGAACTCGATGTTCTCGGCGTAGGTACCGCTGCCGTTCTGGTCGATGACGACCACGGCGCGGGCGAAACGCTCGACACGCACCTGGAGGTGGCCGAAGGCGACCTCGTCGACACCCGGTCCGGTGATGGTCACCGTGATCGGGTCGTCGAGTTCGGTGTCCTTGCCCACGGTGACGACGGTCGCGGTGTCGAACGACGTGTACGCCTGGGCGGCGACGCGGTCGAACGGCACCCCGCCCTGACCGAGCCGCTCGTCGGCGCGGTCGACGGTGTCGACGGTCACGCCGTCGGCGACGCCGTCGACGGTGATCGTGGCCGTGCCGGTCGCGACCGCGGCACCGGTGTGCAGACCGCGCAGGCGACGGAACGGGGTGAACCGCCACGCCTCGTCACGCGAACCGGGCACCTCGAAGGCGTCGACGTCGAACGACGTGAACAGCTCGCCCTTGTTGGTCACCGGGTGTGCGGCGCCCGTCGGGTTCTCGCCGCGGACGGCGGCGACGACACCGCCGGGGGTCTGTGCCTGACTCAACCGACAGATCCTTCCATCTGGAGCTCGATGAGCCGGTTGAGCTCGAGCGCGTACTCCATGGGGAGTTCCTTCGCGATCGGCTCGACGAACCCGCGCACCACCATGGCCATGGCCTCGTCCTCGGTCATGCCGCGGCTCATCAGGTAGAACAGCTGGTCGTCGCTGACCTTCGACACGGTCGCCTCGTGGCCCATCGTCACGTCGTCCTCGCGGATGTCGACGTAGGGGTAGGTGTCGCTGCGGCTGATCGTGTCGACGAGCAGTGCGTCGCACTTCACCGTCGAACGGCTGCCGTGGGCACCCTTGTTGATCTGCACCAGACCGCGGTACGACGCGCGACCGCCGCCACGGGCGACCGACTTCGACACGATGTTGCTCGAGGTGTTCGGTGCGAGGTGCACCATCTTCGAGCCGGTGTCCTGATGCTGGCCGGGTCCGGCGAACGCCACCGAGAGCACCTCGCCCTTGGCGTGCTCACCGGTCATCCACACGGCCGGGTACTTCATGGTGACCTTGGAACCGATGTTGCCGTCGACCCACTCCATGGTGGCGCCGGCCTCGGCCTTCGCGCGCTTGGTCACCAGGTTGTAGACGTTGTTTGACCAGTTCTGGATGGTCGTGTACCGGCACCGACCACCCTTCTTCACGATGATCTCCACGACCGCGGAGTGCAGCGAGTCGGTCTTGTAGATCGGCGCGGTACAACCCTCGACGTAGTGCACGTAGGCGTCCTCGTCGACGATGATCAGCGTCCGCTCGAACTGGCCCATGTTCTCGGTGTTGATGCGGAAGTACGCCTGCAGCGGGATGTCCACGTGGACGCCCTTGGGCACGTAGATGAACGAGCCACCCGACCACACGGCGGTGTTCAGCGCGGAGAACTTGTTGTCACCCGCGGGGATCACCGAGCCGAAGTACTCGCGGAAGATCTCCGGGTGCTCCTTGAGCGCGGTGTCGGTGTCGAGGAAGATCACGCCCTGCTGCTCGAGGTCCTCGCGGATCGAGTGGTAGACGACCTCGGACTCGTACTGCGCGGCGACACCGGAGACCAGCCGCTGCTTCTCCGCCTCGGGGATGCCGAGCTTGTCGTAGGTGTTCTTGATGTCGGCGGGCAGGTCGTCCCACGTCGCGGCCTGCTTCTCGCTGGACCGCACGAAGTATTTGATGTTGTCGAAGTCGATGCCGTCGAGGTCGCTGCCCCAGTTCGGCATCGGCTTGCGCTCGAAGGTCTGCAGCGCCTTGAGGCGGGCCGCGAGCATCCACTCGGGTTCGCTCTTCTTCGCCGAGATGTCGGTGACGACCGCCGGGTTGATGCCGCGCTGCGCGCTGGCACCGGCGACATCGGAGTCCGACCAGCCGTACCCGTAGGTGCCGAGCGAGTCGATCGTCTCTTCCTGCGTCAGAGCCGGGGCGACCGGCGTGCGGGGATCGGTGACTGTCATCGAGAGTCCTCTCGGTTGATGCCGGTGGCCGACGCGAGCTGTGCGTCGGTCCGGCTCGGGGCGGTGGTCTGAGGCGGGTTGTCGGTCCGGTGGTCGGTGTTCGTCGCCAGCGGGACGTGGGTGGTGCACGCGCAGTCGCCGTTGGCGATCGTCGCCAGACGCTGCACATGCGTTCCGAGCAGTTGCGTGAAGCGGGCGGTCTCCGCCTCGCAGAGCTCGGGGAACTCGGCGGCGACATGCGCCACCGGGCAGTGGTGCTGGCAGATCTGCACACCCGCACCGACGCGACGTGTGTTCGCCGAGAAGCCAGCCTCGGTCAGCGCCGAGGCTATCCGCTCGGCGGTCTCGATCACCGCATCGGGATCGGCGGGGTCGTCACCGGCGTCGGTGGCCATCTCGACACCGGTGAGGATGGCGTCGATCCGGTCATCGGCGAAATCGCGGACCGCGTCGTCGCCGCCGAGGTCGCGGAGACGCCGCATGGCCGCTCCGGCGAGGTCGTCGTAGGAGTGATGCAGTTTCCCGCGACCGTGCGCGGTCAGCTGGAACTGTTTGGCCGGACGCCCTCGGCCGCGTGTGACGTGGCGCCCCGAGCCGGTGGTGGCCCGGACCTCGCCCGCGGCGATGAGGGCGTCGAGGTGGCGCCGCACTCCGGCCGCGCTCATGCCGAGTTCGTCGCCGATCTCCCCCGCCGTCGCCGGACCACGCTGCACCAGCAGGGTCACCACCGCGGTGCGGGTCTGGCCCTCGGAGCCGACCGACACCGGACCACCGTCGCGCACGGCGACCGACGGCGTGGAGGCAGACGTGTGCCCCTCGTCGTCGCGTGCTGGGACAGCGGTCCCGGTGGTTTTCACAACACAAGTGTCACCTAATTGCCGGCAGCACGCCAGCAAGGGTGACCTTGCCCGCCGCGGAGTCGTTTGACCGCGGACCGGCCATGGCCCCCACCTGCGTCGAACACTGCAGCATTCGAGCTTTCGGAGACCTCCGGCAAAGCCCGATAGAGTCTGCAGCTGTGCCCGATCCCACACCGCAGTCGCCGCCCGACGGCACCGCTGCGACCCGCCGCGAACGTGTCGCGGCGACCGCAGCGCAGCGATGGCGCTCGGTGACGGGCTACCTCGGGCTGCGCCGTGCCGCGAAGGCCGCGCCACCCGATCGGGACACCACCGGCGACTACGGCGTCACGATGGCCCGCCTGCACGGCGCCGAACCCGAGGTGGGTGGTCTCGACCCCGTCGAGAGTCGCACCCTCCTGCGGATCCGGTTGTTCGGTGCCGTCGGATCCATCCTGATCCTCGTCGGCTCGCTGGGCACCGGTGCCGTGCCCGTCCTGCAGAACCCGATCGCCGGCATGCGTCTGCTGTCGCTGCCGTCGCGGATGTGGACCACCGCGCTGACCCTGTCCATCGGCGGCACCATCGTCCTCGTGCTGGCCTGGCTGATGCTGGGTCGCTTCGCGGTCGGTCGGCTCTCCGTCGAGGTGATGGGCGGCACCGCTCCCCGACGCCGTATGACCCGTCGACAGGCCGATCGCACCCTGCTGGTGTGGATCGCCCCGATCGTGCTGGCGCCGCCGATGCTCAGCAAGGACATCTACTCCTACCTCGCCCAGAGTGCGATCGCCTACCGCGGGATGGACCCGTACGTGGTGAGTCCCGTCCGCGGGTTGGGGGTCGGTGACGTGCTGACGCGGTCGGTACCGAACCTCTGGCGCGACACCCCCGCGCCGTACGGACCGCTGTTCCTCTGGTTGGGCAAGGGGATCACCGGCATCGTCGGCGACAACCTGTCCGCAGCCATCCTCGGGCACCGCATCATCGCCCTGGTCGGTGTCGCGCTGATCGTGTGGGCGCTGCCCCGCCTCGCCCGACGGTGCGGGGTGTCGCCGGTCGCCGCCCTGTGGCTGGGCGCCATGAACCCGCTGCTGATCCTCCATCTGGTCGGCGGCATCCACAACGAGGCCCTGATGCTCGGCCTCATGTTGGCCGGCATCGAGCTGTGCTTCCGCGCGATCGACAGTCCGCACCGACTCCGACGCGTCGGGACGCTGATGCCGTCGGCCACCGGCTGGCTGCTCATCGCCGGTGCGGCGACCATGGCCGCCTCGTCGATGGTCAAGATCTCCTCGATGCTCGCGTTCGGTTTCGTCGGCATCGCCCTCGCCCGTCGCTGGGGCGCGACCCTGCCCGCCCTGCGGCACGCACCGCGCGCGCAGTGGTGGGAACGCTCGCGCCGGTCGTTCTGGGCACTGGCCGCCTCCGCCGGCGTCCTCGCGTCGATCCTCGTCGCCGTCGTGGTGTCGATCTGTCTGGGCACCGGACTCGGGTTCGGGTGGACGTCGACGTTGAGCACCGGCGACGTGGTGCGTTCGTGGATGTCGATGCCCACGCTGCTGTCGGTGACCGGCGGCCGGGTCGGTGTGGTGCTCGGGCTCGGCGACCACACCCAGGCGATGCTCGACGTCGCACGGCCGGTCGGTCAGCTCATCGCCGGCCTGTTCATCGTCCGATGGTTGCTGGCCGCACTCGCCGGTCGGCTCCATCCCCTCGGTGCCCTCGGCATCGCCATGGCGACCTTCGTGCTGTTCTTCCCGTTCGTGCAGGCCTGGTACCTGCTGTGGGCGATCATCCCGCTCGCGGCGTGGGCGACGGGTCGTTGGTTCCGCATCGCCGCCATCGCGGTGTCGGCCGTCATCGCGGTCGTCGTGCTGCCCACCGGCGCGGGGACGCGCGGGTTCCAGCTCGCCGAGGCGATCATCGCGTCGGTGCTGCTGACGGCGGTTCTCACGGCGTTGTTCTTCGAGAAGATGCCGTGGCAACGACGACGGCGCGACGAGCGACCGTCGCGGTCACCGGTCGGCCCATCGGCCCCGGACGACACCCCCGACGGCGAGACCCCCGACGACGGCGCCCAGGCGTCGGCACCGACAGCCGAGCGCGTCTCCTGAGCCAGACCGGGCGACCACCCTCGCGAGTCCGTTTGGCGGCTGCGGGTGGCCGACGAATAGTGTTGGCCCTGTGAAGAGTCCGTCCCGTCCCCCGGTCGCCCCGTCCTCGGGGCTCTCCGGTATCGGTTCCGGTGGCGACGCGCCGGCTCTGCAGGTCCGGGGCCTGATCAAGCGGTACGGCGACGTCACCGCGGTCAACGGGCTCGACCTCGAACTCCATCGTGGGCAGGTTCTCGCGCTCCTGGGCCCCAACGGCGCCGGCAAGACCACCACGGTCGAGATCTGCGAGGGGTTCGGCGTGGCCGACTCCGGCGAGGTGCGCGTCCTCGGACTCGACCCCGTCGTCGACAACGACCGCCTTCGTACCCGGATCGGCGTCATGTTGCAGGGCGGCGGCGCCTATCCGGGCGCCCGGGCGGGCGAGATGTTGCGGTTGTGCGCGGCGTACTCGGCCAACCCCATCGACCCGGACTGGTTGATGCGCACGCTCGGACTCGTCGACGCCCAGCGCACCCCCTACCGGCGCCTGTCGGGTGGCCAGCAACAACGGCTCGCGCTCGCCTGCGCGCTCGTGGGCCGCCCGGAACTGGTGTTCCTCGACGAGCCGACCGCCGGGCTCGACGCCGCCGCACGGATCCTGGTGTGGGAGTTGATCGATCGTCTGCGGAAGGACGGCGTCTCGGTGCTGCTCACCACGCACCTCATGGACGAGGCCGAACAGCTCGCCGACGACCTCGTGATCATCGACCGCGGCGAGGTCGTCGCGCACGGCACGCCCGCGGAGGTGACCAGCCGGGGTGCGGAGAACGAACTGCGGTTCCGGGCACCCCGCGGACTCGACTTGAGTCTGCTCGAGTCGATCCTGGCCGAGGGATACCGCGTCTCGGAGGTCAATCCCGGCACCTACCTCGTGGCGGGTGAGGTCACCCCGCAGGTGATGGTCGCCGTGACCAGCTGGTGCGCGAAGATCAATGTGCTCGCCACCGACCTGCGTGTCGAGACCCGCAGCCTCGAGGACGTCTTCCTCGACCTCACCGGACGGGAATTGCGCGGATGACCCGCACCGAGGGCGCCACAGGTCGCAACGCGACATCGGGTCGATTCGAACCAGGCCAGTTCACCCCCGACCCCCGGCCGGCGCCGATCGCACGGATGGTCGCCGCGCAGTCGCGGATCGAGCTCATCCTGTTGCTGCGCAACGGCGAACAGTTGCTGTTGACCCTGTTCATCCCGGTCACGTTGCTGATCGGGCTGTGTCTGCTGCCCATCGGCACCTTCGCCGAGAGCCGTGCCGACCGCTTCGTGCCCGCGATCATGACCGTGGCGGTGATGTCGACCGCGTTCACCGGTCAGGCCATCGCCGTCGGTTTCGATCGCCGCTACGGCGCGCTGAAACGGTTGGGTGCGACACCGCTGCCGCGATGGGGCGTCATCGTCGGCAAATCCATCGCCGTCGCGATCGTGGTCGTCCTGCAGGCCATCGTGTTGGGGATCATCGGGTTCGCCTTCGGGTGGGACGTCACCGCCCCCGGCCTGCTGCTCGGCGCCGTCGCCATCGCGATCGGCACCATGACCTTCTCCGCGCTCGGCCTGCTGCTCGGCGGCACCCTGCGCGCCGAGATCGTGCTCGCACTGGCCAACATCGTCTGGTTCGTCTTCATCGGCGTCGGCAGCCTCGTGGTCGTCGGCGACGGTGTCCCGGAGGCCGTGCGGTGGATCGCCCGTGCCATCCCCTCCGGCGCACTCAGCGAGGCCCTGCACCAGGCCACCCGGCACTCGGTCGACTACGTCGGGCTCGGTGTGCTCATCGCGTGGGGCGTGGTCGCCGGCATCGCCGCCGTCCGGTGGTTCCGCTTCACCTGACCCGACCGGTTCGTGGCCCGCTGACGCGGGGGTGGCCGAGACGACATCGCAGGATTGCCGTTCCGACCGGCCCGTTCTATACGATCGAGTCGTGCTCTATCGCGGTTTCGTCCGGCTGGTCGACCTCCTCCCCATGCCCTCTCGGCGTGCGCAGATCGGGGTCGCCATCGCGGTCCTCATCACCCAGGCGGGTATCGCCGTCACCGGCTCGGTGGTGCGTGTCACCGCTTCCGGTCTCGGCTGCCCGACCTGGCCGCAGTGCTTCCCGGGGAGCTTCACCCCGGCGCCGCACACCAACGTCGCGGGGTTTCATCAGGCCGTCGAGTTCGGCAACCGGTTGCTCACCTTCGCCGTCGTGGCCACCGCAGCACTGATCGTCATCGCGGTCACCCGCGCGCGGCGTCGGCGTGAGGTGAAGGTCTACGCCTGGCTGATGCCGCTGTCGACCGTCGCCCAGGCCGTCATCGGTGGACTCACCGTGCTCACCGGGTTGCTCTGGTGGACCGTCGCGATCCATCTGCTGGTGTCGATGGCGATGGTGTGGCTCTCGGTCCTCCTCCTCGAGAAGGTGCGCGAACCCGACGACACCGAGGCGATCTCCGTGGTTCCCCAACCACTGCGCGCGCTGACCGTGCTCAGCGCGGCCGTCCTGGGACTGCTGCTGGTCGCCGGCACGATGGTGACCGGCGCCGGTCCGCACGCCGGGGACGCGAGCATCGAGAAGCCGGTACCGCGCCTGGAGATCGCGATCACCTCACTCGTGCACTTCCATGCCGAGGTGATGGTCGCCTACCTCGCACTCATCGTGGCCCTGGGATTCGGTCTGGCCGCCGTGGGCGCACCGGCTCGGGTGCGTAACCGCCTCTACGTGGTGGTCGGGCTGATCGTGGTGCAGGCCGGCATCGGGTTCACCCAGTACGTGACCGGGATCCCCGAGGCACTCGTCGTCGCCCACGTGGCGGGAGCCGGCGCGTGCGTCGCGGCCACCGCAGCACTGTGGGTGTCGATGCGCCCACGCCTGCGGGTCGAGGAGGTCGCCGCCGCGACGAGCGGCGCCGACCGTACGGGACGTGAGCGGGTCGGGCTGGAGCGGACCGGATCAGGCGACAGTTGAGCCGCGCTCAGGTGCGTGCTACCCAGCCCGCCATCTTGGCGTGGTGTCCGTCGCGGGGGGTCGCCACCGAGCTGAGGTCGCGGTCCCATTCGGCGGCCTCGAGGCCCGCGACCCGTTCGACCAGAGCGTTCGCCGTGACGACGTCGTCGACCACCTGATCGCCCATCACGCCGTTGTCGCCCACGAGCAGCACCCGCACGCCGTCGGCGCCGATAGGCTCGACGACCGCTTTCGCGCTGCCGCCGTTGCGCCGGACGAAGCGCGTCACCGCGGCCAGCGTCCCGCGCGCGATCCGGACGTCACCGCCGGCCTGCTCGCTGGTGGTCGTGTCGTCGGTCGTCTTCTCCTCGGCCATGTCGATGAGCATATCTGTCGGCCGAACCGTCACGTCGCGGTGACGCGGCCTCGGCGACCGCGGGCCGGGTCGGCCGGGTAGAACTACAGGCATGCGAGCGATACATGTCACACGCCACGGCGGTCCCGAGGTCCTCCAGGTCGTTGATCTGGACAGTCCGGTCGCCGGTCCCGGCGAACTCCTCGTCGACGTGGCGGCGGTCGGGGTCAACTTCATCGACACCTACTTCCGGTCGGGTCTGTATCCGTCGGATCCGCCGTACGTCCCCGGCAGTGAAGGGTCGGGAACGGTCGCGGCCGTCGGCGAAGGTGTGTCCCCTGACCGTGTCGGCACCCGTGTCGCGTGGTGCGACGCACCGGGTTCCTACGCCGCGCAGGTGACCGTGCGTGCCGATCGGGCGGTGGAGGTCCCCGACGCGGTCGACGACGCCACCGCGGCGTGTGTGCTGCTGCAGGGCCTCACCGCGCACTATCTGCTCGACGGCAGCGCCCACCCGGTCGCGGGTGACACGGTGCTCGTCCACGCCGGCGCCGGTGGTGTCGGGCTCATGCTGACCCAGCTGGCCACCTCCGCGGGCATCCGGGTGATCACCACGGTCTCCACCGACGCCAAGGAGGAGCTCTCCCGCGGTGCCGGCGCCACCGATGTCCTGCGCTACGGCGACGACGTCGCCGAGCAGGTCCGTGCGCTCACCGACGGCGCAGGGGTGGCGGTGGTCTACGACGGTGTCGGGGCCGACACGTTCGAGCAGTCGCTGAGGGCGGCACGTGTTCGCGGGACGGTCGTGGTCTTCGGGGCGGCGAGCGGGCCCGTTCCGCCGTTCGACGTGCAACGGCTCAACGGGCTCGGTTCACTGCACATCACGCGGCCGACCCTGGCGCATTTCACCACTGACGCCGACGAGTTCGCCTGGCGCACCGGTGAGGTGATGGGAGCGGTGGCCGACGGGAGGCTCTCGGTGCGGGTGGGTGCGAGCTATCCGCTGCACGAGGCGGCGCAGGCGCACACCGATCTGGCCGGACGCGCGACGACCGGATCGATCGTCCTCATCCCCTGACGGGGAGGTGGGTCAGAACCAGCTCGCGACGGTGGGCAGGTGCACGACGGAGTCGACGGCCAGACCGCAGAACACGATGGCCAGGTACTCGTTCGACTGCAGGAAGACCTTGAGCGGCGTGATGGGCTCGCCGCGACGGGTCGCGACGAGGAGCTTGTGCACGGCCCGCAGGAACCACGCGCCCGCGCCGATCGCGACGACCGCGTAGATCGGGCCGGTGGCCCACACCAGGACGAGGGTCGAGGCGACCGTGGCCCAGGTGTAGTAGACCATCTGTCGCGCGACGTGGAGTTCGGTGGCGACCACCGGCAACATCGGCACGCCCGCCGCCTTGTAGTCCTCCTTGTACCGCATCGCGAGCGCCCAGGTGTGCGGCGGCGTCCAGAAGAAGATGACGGCGAAGAGCACCACCGGCTGCCAGCTGAGCGAGCCGGTGACCGCGGCCCAGCCGACGAGTGTCGGCATGCACCCGGCCGCACCGCCCCAGACGACGTTCTGCCAGGTGCGGCGCTTGAGGATCATGGTGTAGACGAAGACGTAGAACGCGATCGTCGCGGTGACGAGCAGCGCGGACAGCAGGTTCGCATACGCCCACAGCACGGCGAAGGATGCGACCCCGAGGACCAGGCCGAAGACCAGAGCGTGCATGCGCGACACCGCGTGGCGTGCCAGCGGGCGCCGCTCGGTGCGCTTCATCTTCTGATCGATGTCGTGGTCGATGACCATGTTGAGGGTGTTGGCGCTCGCCGCGCCGAGCCAGCCGCCGACGAGAGTGATCGCGATCAGACCGATGTCGATGGATCCGCGATCGGCGAGGAGCATGACCGGGACGGTGGCCACCAGCAGGAGCTCGATGACCCGCGGCTTGGTGAGGGCGATGTACGCGAAGAAGATCTGCCGCGCCCGACTCGCACCGGACGCAGGCTCGGGGACTCCGGGTGACAGTCCGGGCCGGGTGGCCGCGGATCCGTGTCCACCCACGCTGTGCCCCATCTCCACTGACGCTCCTGGTCCCGAAATAGATACCGACTCCACCAACTGCTTCGTCTACTACACGGAATGGTAGACGCCGACGCGCCCCGACCGACAATTGACGCCGCTCGGGGGTGCCGCACACGCGACACCCCGGCGACCGCCCGGGCGAGGGACCTGCGGACTACGCTTGGCCCCGAGTCGGGTGACAAGCGCTACCGCCGCTTCTCCGACTCCGTCCCGGCTCGATGCGACCGACACAGGAGAAGTTCACAAAGTGGCAGTGACAGACGAGATCCGCGCCCTGACCCAGCCGTCACATCCGGAGGGTTGGACCGATCTCGACACCAGAGCCGTCGACACCGTGCGGGTGCTCGCCGCTGATGCGGTGCAGAAGTGTGGATCCGGCCACCCCGGCACCGCCATGAGCCTCGCCCCGCTTGCGTACACGCTCTTCCAGCGCGTCATGCGCCACGATCCGAACGACACCGCGTGGCTCGGTCGTGACCGGTTCATCCTGTCGTGTGGTCACTCGAGCCTCACCCTCTACATCCAGCTCTACCTCGGTGGCTTCGGTCTCGAGCTCGCCGACCTCAAGGCGCTGCGCACCTTCAAGTCCAAGACCCCGGGGCACCCCGAGTTCCGCCACACCCGCGGTGTGGAGATCACCACCGGTCCGCTCGGCCAGGGCCTGGCGTCGGCGGTCGGGATGGCCATGGCCGCGCGCCGCGAGCGCGGTCTGTTCGATCCCGAGCCCGCGATCGGCGAGAGCATCTTCGACCACCACATCTACGTCGTCGCCTCCGACGGCGACATCGAGGAGGGCGTCACCTCCGAGGCGTCCTCGCTCGCCGGTACCCAGCAGCTGGGCAACCTCATCCTGTTCTACGACGAGAACAAGATCTCCATCGAGCACAACACAGACATCGCGCTGTCGGAGGACACCGCCAAGCGCTACGAGGCGTACGGCTGGCACGTGCAGACCGTGCAGGGCGGCGAGAACGTCACCGGCATCGAGGAGGCGGTCGCCAACGCGAAGGCCGTCACCGACAAGCCGTCGATCATCCTGCTGCGCACCATCATCGGCTACCCCGCGCCGAACAAGATGAACACCGGCGGCGTGCACGGCTCGGCGCTCGGCGACGACGAGGTCGCGGCGACGAAGGAGATCCTCGGGTTCGACCCGGCGAAGACCTTCGACGTCGCCGACGAGGTGATCGCGCACACCCGTGAGCTCGTCGAGCGTGGTCGCGACGACCACGCACGGTGGAGCACCGAGTTCGACGCCTGGGCGAAGGCCAACCCCGAGCGCAAGGCCCTGCTCGATCGCCTCACGGCCGACGAACTCCCCGACGGCTGGGCCGACGTCCTGCCGACATGGGAGGTCGGCGACAAGGGGCCGGCGACCCGCGCCGCGTCGG
Organism: Williamsia sp. M5A3_1d; assembly: GCF_053345315.1. Classification (NCBI taxonomy): domain Bacteria; kingdom Bacillati; phylum Actinomycetota; class Actinomycetes; order Mycobacteriales; family Nocardiaceae; genus Williamsia; species Williamsia sp. M5A3_1d. The sequence continues at coordinate 434,497 of NZ_JBKEZX010000004.1, read as the reverse complement.
GCAAGGTGCTCACCGCACTCGCCCCGGTGCTGCCCGAGTTGTGGGGCGGTTCGGCCGATCTCGCCGGCTCGAACAACACCACGATGGACGGCGCGAAGTCGTTCGGGCCGACGTCGATCTCGACCGACGACTGGGACGCCGAACCCTACGGCCGCACACTGCATTTCGGGATTCGTGAGCACGCGATGGGGTCGATCCTCAACGGCATCGTGCTGCACGGCCCGACCCGGGTCTACGGCGGCACGTTCATGCAGTTCTCCGACTACATGCGCCCCGCGGTGCGGATCGCGTCCCTGATGGACATCGATCCCATCTACGTCTGGACCCACGACTCCATCGGGCTCGGCGAGGACGGTCCGACCCACCAGCCGATCGAGCACCTCGCGGCGCTGCGCGCCATCCCCAACCTGTCGGTGGTCCGCCCCGGCGACGCCAACGAGACGGCGTACGCATGGAAGTCGGTGATCGCGCGGTCGTCGAGCAGTGGCCCGGTCGGTCTCTCACTGACCCGACAGGGTGTCCCGATCCTCGAGGGCACCAGCGCCGACGGCGTCGCCAAGGGCGGTTACGTCCTCGCCGACGCGGCGAACGGGGCGCCGGAGGTGGTCATCATCGCCACCGGTTCCGAGGTCCAGTACGCCGTCGAGGGACGAAAGAAGCTCGAGGAGCAGGGAATCGCGGCGCGCGTCGTGTCGATGCCCTGTGTGGAGTGGTTCGAGAGCCAGGACCAGAACTACCGGGACCAGGTGATCCCGCCGACGGTCAAGGCCCGCGTGTCCATCGAGGCCGGCATCGCGATGCCCTGGTACAAGATCGTCGGCGACGCCGGCGAGATCATCTCGCTGGAGCACTACGGCGAGTCCGCTGACGCCGAGACCCTGTTCCGCGAGTACGGCTTCACCGCCGACGCCGTGGTCGCGGCCGCTCAGCGCTCCATCACGAACGCGAAGGGATGACCAGCATGACCCAGAACAAGAATCTCGAGAACCTGTCCGAGGCAGGGGTGTCGGTGTGGCTCGACGACCTGTCGCGTGAGCGCATCTCCTCGGGCAACCTCGCCGAACTCATCGCCACCCGCTCGGTCGTCGGTGTCACCACCAACCCGTCGATCTTCCAGGCCGCGCTGTCGGCCGGCGACAGCTACGACGAGCAGATCAACGAACTCGCCGGTCAGGGCGCCGATGTCGACGCCACCATCCGCACCGTCACCACCGACGACGTCCGCAACGCCTGCGACATCTTCGCGCCGGTGTACGAGTCGTCGAACGGTGTCGACGGCCGGGTGTCGATCGAGGTCGACCCGCGCCTGGCCCACGACTCCGATCAGACGGCCGCCCAGGCGGTCGAGCTGTGGAAGATCGTCGACCGCCCCAACCTGCTCATCAAGATCCCGGCGACCGAGGAGGGCATCCCGGCCATCGCGAAGACGCTCGCCGAGGGCATCAGCGTCAACGTCACGCTGATCTTCTCCGTGGAGCGGTACCGCGCGGTGATGGGTGCCTACCTCGACGGCATCGAGGCGGCCAAGAAGGCCGGCCACGACATCTCGACCATCCACTCGGTCGCGTCGTTCTTCGTCTCGCGTGTCGACACCGAGATCGACTCCCGGCTCGACGCCATCGGCACGCCGGAGGCGACCGAACTCAAAGGCAAGGCCGCCCTGGCCAATGCCCGCCTGGCCTACGTCGCCTACCAGCAGGTGTTCGAGGTCGAGTCGCGCTTCCAGGCGCTGCTCGCCGACGGTGCGCGCCCCCAGCGCCCGCTGTGGGCATCGACCGGGGTGAAGAACCCCGACTACTCCGACACGCTGTACGTCAGCGAGCTCGTGGCGCCGAACACGGTCAACACGATGCCGGAGAAGACGATGCAGGCCTTCGCCGACCACGGGACCGTCGACACCGAGTCCCTCGCGGGCCGTGGCCCCGAGTCGCAGGAGATCTTCGACGCCATCTCGGCGCTCGGGATCGACCTGACCGACGTGTTCCTCACCCTCGAGAACGAGGGCGTGGACAAGTTCGAGAAGGCCTGGGGTGAGTTGCTCGACGCGACCACCGAGCAGCTGCAATCCGCCAAGGGCTGACACCGGTGACGGCAGCCACCGACACCGGCTGGACCAACCCGCTCCGGGACTCGCGCGACAAGCGCCTGCCCCGGATCGCGGGTCCCTGCAGCCTGGTCATCTTCGGTGTGACCGGCGACCTGGCCAAGCGCAAGCTCATGCCCGCGGTCTACGACCTCGCCAACCGGGGTCTGCTGCCACCGAGCTTCGCGCTCGTCGGGTTCGCCCGCCGCGACTGGGACGACCAGGACTTCGGTCAGGTGGTCCACGACGCCGTCCGCGACCACTCCCGCACACCGTTCCGTGAGGACGTGTGGGAGCGGTTGTCGGAGGGATTCCGCTTCGTGCAGGGATCCTTCGACGACGACGCCGCCTTCGATCAGCTGGCCGCGACCCTCGCCGATCTGGATTCTCGACGCGGTACCGACGGCAACCACGCGTTCTACCTGTCGGTGCCGCCGAAGGCGTTCCCGACGGTGTGCGAGCAGTTGCAGCGGTCGGGACTGGCCCAGCAGACCGGCGACAACTGGCGGCGAGTGGTCATCGAGAAGCCGTTCGGCCACGATCTCGCGAGCGCCAAGGAGCTCAACGCGGTCGTCAACGGGGTCTTCCCCGAGGACTCGGTGTTCCGCATCGACCACTATCTGGGCAAGGAGACCGTCCAGAACATCCTGGCGTTGCGGTTCGCGAATCAGCTGTTCGATCCGCTGTGGAGCTCGCACTACGTCGACCACGTCCAGATCACCATGGCCGAGGACATCGGCCTCGGCGGTCGCGCCGGCTACTACGACGGCATCGGCGCCGCGCGCGACGTGATCCAGAACCACCTGCTGCAGTTGTTGGCGCTCGTGGCCATGGAGGAGCCGGTCTCCTTCGAGCCGCGGGAGCTGCAGGCGGAGAAGATCAAGGTGCTCTCGGCGACCCGCAACATCCTGCCGCTGGAACTGAACACCGCGCGAGGCCAGTACGGCCCGGGATGGCAGGGCAGCCAATCGGTACCCGGCCTGGTCGACGAGGAGGGCTTCGCGGCCGACTCGATCACCGAGACGTTCGCGGCCATCGCGGTCGAGGTCGACAGTCGCCGGTGGGCGGGTGTGCCGTTCTACCTGCGCACCGGGAAACGCCTGGGCCGCCGGGTCACCGAGATCGCCCTGGTGTTCAAGAAGGCGCCGCACCTGCCGTTCGACAAGACCATGACCGAGGAACTCGGCGAGAATGCCCTGGTGATCCGGGTGCAGCCCGACGAGGGCATCACGCTGCGCTTCGGATCGAAGGTGCCGGGATCGAGCATGCAGGTGCGTGACGTCAACATGGACTTCAGCTACGGCCAGGCGTTCACCGAGTCCTCCCCCGAGGCCTACGAGCGGCTCATCCTCGACGTGTTGCTCGGCGAGCCGTCGCTGTTCCCCGTCAACGCCGAGGTGGAGTTGTCGTGGAAGATCCTCGACCCGGTGCTGCAGGCGTGGGCCGCGCAGGGCACCCCCGACACCTACGAGTCGGGCATGTGGGGGCCGCGGTCGGCCGAGGACATGATGACCCGGGTGGGGCGCGTGTGGCGTCGGCCCTAGAGGTGTCGAACCCGGAGCTCTCGCGATCTTCTCCCACGAAGGAACACTGCCGATGATTCTCGACCTGCCCGCGACGACGACCGAGAAGGTCAGCAAGAAACTCGTGAAGATGCGCGAGTCCGGTGGCGCGGTCACCCTCGGCCGGGTGCTCACCCTGGTGGTGTGCGCCGACGAGGGTGAACCGACCGAGGGTGCGATCGAGGCCGCCAACGACGCCAGCCGGGAGCATCCGTGCCGCGTGATCGTGGTGTCGCTCGGAAACCGCGCTGCCGCAGCACGTCTCGACGCCCAGATCCGCGTCGGCGGTGACGCGGGCGCCTCGGAGGTGGTGGTGTTGCGTCTCTACGGCGACCTCGCCGAGCACGCCGAGAGCGTTGTGGTGCCGTTCCTCCTGCCCGACACCCCGGTGGTCACCTGGTGGCCCGGGGAGGCGCCGAGCGAGCCCGCCACCGACCCGGTGGGACGTCTGGGCACCCGCCGCATCACCGACGCGGCCAAGGCCACCGACCCCGACACGATCCTCGCCGAGCGGCTCGCCGGTTACGCACCCGGCGACTCCGACCTCGCGTGGGCGCAGATCACCTACTGGCGGGCCATCCTCACCGCCGCCCTCGACCGACCCCCGCACGAGCCGGTCGAGCGTGTCGTGGTGAGCGGGCCCGACCGGTCGCCGTCGATCGACCTGCTCGCCGGGTGGTTGCGCGCGCAGCTCGGCGTGGACACCCTGCGGCACGTCGGCAGCTTCGAGGTCCGCCTCGAGCGGACGACCGGGCCGCTGGTCCTCGCCGTCGACGGCAACAACAACGCCGTCCTGTCGAACCCCGGCAAACCCGACGGCCGCGTCGCGATGAGCACGCGCGGCGTGCGCGACTGCATCGCCGAGGAACTCCGCCGACTCGATCCCGACGAGGTGTACCACCTGGCGCTGCAGGGCGCCGCGCAGATCCGCCGCGAGCCCTCAGGTGCGGCAGAAGGGGTGTCGGCATGACATCGTTCGAGGTCCCGGTTCCCGAGGTCGTCGTGTCCGACGACAAGGTCGCGCTCATCGAGGCCGCGGGTATCCGGCTCGTGCAGACCCTGGTGATCGCGCAGCGTGAGCGTGGCTCGGCGTCGCTGGTCCTCACCGGCGGCAGCAACGGCGTCGCGATCGCGGAGTGGTTGCGCGACAACGCCGCGACGGCGGCCGACGAGCCACTGGACTGGGCGCGACTCGACCTGTGGTTTGGCGATGAGCGATTCGTCGCCGACAGCGACGACGAGCGCAATCACAAGCAGCTGTCGGAGGCTCTCCTCGACCACGTCGGCGTCGATCGCTCGCGGGTGTTCGTGATGGCACCGTCGGACGGCGAGTTCGGCGACGACATCGAGGCCGCGGCCGACCAGTACCGGCAATGGCTCACCGACGCCGGTCACGGTGCGGCGAGCCCCACCTTCGACGTCCACCTGCTGGGCATGGGCGGCGAGGGCCACATCAACTCGCTGTTCCCGCACACCCCCGCTCTCGCCGAGCGCACCGACACCGTGGTGTCGGTGCTCGACTCTCCCAAGCCGCCTCCGCGACGGATCACACTGACCGTGCCGGTGGTGTGTCGCTCCCGCGAGGTCTGGTTCCTCGTCGCCGGCGAGGACAAGGCGCAGGCGGCCGCCGCCGGGGTGACCGGCGGCGATCCTGCGCAGTGGCCCTGCGCGGCCGTGCACGGCAGCGAGGCGACCGTGTGGTTCCTCGACTCCCCCGCCGCCGCGTCGCTCGATCCCGACGCCGCCCACCCCCTGTGAGGGCGTAGATGGCGCGTTCGCCACGTCTGTCGGTCGAGGACTGGGTCAACGCGGCGTTCGACCTGCTCGTCGCCGACGGCGTGGCCGGGGTGAAGATCTCGCGCCTGTGCGAGCAGCTCGGTGTCACCAAGGGCAGTTTCTACTGGCATTTCACCGACATCGACGGACTCATGGTGGCCGTCGCGCGCCGCTGGCAGGAGCTGCAGGCCGCGAACATGGCGCGGGTCACCGAGCTGGGGTCGCTCCCGCCGGCGAAACGCATCGAGGCCATGGCCCGGACCCTCTTCGACGAACGTGTCCGCGCGGTCGAGGTCGCGATGCGTGAATGGGCGCGCACCGACGACGCGGTCGCCGAGACCGTTCGCACGATGGACCGACTCGTCGTGACCATGGTCCGCGACGCACTCGTCGAGTCGGGATTCGACCGACGCACCGCCGAGGTCCGCGCTGCGGCACTGCTGTTCGCCGGGATCGGGTTCCTGCACCACCGCGACGCACTCGGGCCGTTCGACGCCGACGGACTCCACGAGGTGTTCGCCGTCTTCACCGCCCGCTGAGCCGCGAGCCGCTCACCCGCTGTTGCGCAGCGCGGTGGCGAGCCCGTTCATGGTGAGCTGGATCCCGCGACGGACCTGCGGCGAGTCGTCGCCCGCACGGAATCGGCGCAGGAGTTCGAGCTGCAGCAGGTTGAGCGGCTCGAGATACGGGAACCGGTTGAACACCGAGCGGGCCAGCGCCGGGTTGTCGGCCAGCAGATCGTCGGATTCGGTGATCGCGAAGTACATCTCGGTGGTGGTGCGGTGTTCGGCGACGATCATGCCGAACACCCGGGCCCGCAGGTCCTCGTCGCTCACCAGATGCGAATACCGTTCGGCCAATCCGAGATCGGACTTCGCGAGCACCTGCGCCATGTTCGACATCACCGTGCGGAAGAACGGCCACTGGCGGTAGTAGCCGCGCAGCGTCGCGAGGCGGTCGGGGTCGTCGCCGATCCATTCCTTGAAGGCTGTACCCGTGCCGTACCACCCGGGCAGCATCACCCGACACTGTGTCCACGACAGCACCCACGGGATCGCGCGCAGGTCGGTGATCTTCTCGGTCTGCTTGCGCGACGCCGGGCGGCTGCCGATGTTGAGTGCCCCGATCTCCGACAGCGGCGTGGAACTGGTGAAGTACTCCACGAAACCGGGGGTGTCGTGGACGAGTGCGCCGTAGGCCGACCGTGCGCGGGCGGCGAGGTCGTCGAGGATCTCGTAGGCGCCGTCGGCGGCGTCGCCGAGGCCCTCGGTGTCGAGCAGGGTCGACTCTATGGTCGCGGCGAGCAGCGTCTCGAGGTTGCGGCGCGCCAGCACCGGCTCGGCGTACTTGGCCGCGATCACCTCACCCTGCTCGGTGATCCGCAGCGATCCCTGTACCGCGCCCGGGGGTTGGGCGAGGATGGCGTCGTAGCTGGGGCCACCACCGCGGCCGACGGTCCCGCCGCGTCCGTGGAACAGGCGCAACCGGATACCGGACTTCTCGGCGGCCTCCACCAGGTCGAGTTCGGCACGGTAGAGCGCCCAGTTCGCGGCGAGGTAACCGCCGTCCTTGTTCGAGTCGGAGTACCCCAGCATGATCTCCTGGATGTCCCCCTGAGCGGCGACGAGATCGCGGTACAGCGGCACATCGAGCACGGCGAGCAGTGTCGATGCGCCCTGCTGAAGATCCTCGATGGTCTCGAACAGCGGCACCACGCGTACCGAACACCGCGGGCCCTGCTCGGATGACCCCGGGTCGAACAGCCCGGCCTCCTTGAGCATGATCATCGCCTCCAGCATGTCGCTGACCGAGGTGCACATGCTGATGATGTAGTTCGGGACCGCCTCGGGGCCGTAGTCGGCGACGGCCTTCGCACCCGCGGTGACGATGGCGAGTTCTTTCGCGGCCAGCTCGCCGAGTTCGGCTCCGGGACGGACCAGCGGGCGTCGGTCGGACAGCTCGCGGGTGAGCAGTTCGACCCGCGCGGGCTCGTCGAGTGCGGCGTAGTCGTCGTGGACCCCGGCCCACGCCAACAGCTCGGCGACGACCTCCTCGTGGATGTCGGAGTTCTGTCGCATGTCGAGGCCGGACAGATGGAACCCGAAGGTGCGCACCGCCTCCCGGAGGGTGAGCAGTCGGTCGTCGGCCAGCGCGGAGTCGCGGTTGTCGCGCAGGGAGGCGTCGATGACGTCGAGATCGGCGAGCAGATCGGGCGCCGCCGCGTACGGCTCTGCGGCGGTGTCGACGAAGGCGTCGGCCAGCGGGGCGACGTCGTCGCCGAACCGGAGCCGGGCGGTCGCGAGGAGGCGGGAACGGATGTGCCGTAGCGCGAGGCGGTACGGCTCGTCGGTCGCGACGTCGCCCTCGTCCCCGCCGCCCAGCTCGATCACCGCGTCGCTGACCGTCACCAGACGTGACGACATGCTGAGCTCCTGGGCGAGGATCGTCAGCTGCTCGAGGTGATGGGTGAGCGCGGTCTGGGCGGCGCGACCGGTCGCCATCGCCACGATGCGGTCGGTGACGAAGGGGTTGCCGTCGCGGTCGCCGCCGATCCAGGAGCCCATCCGCAGGATCGGGTCGTCGCCGAGACCGGCCTCGGGGTACCGGGCGCGCAGTTCGGCCCGCAACGAGGCGTTGATCGCGGGGATCACCTCGAAGAACGCTGCGTCGTAGTAGCGCAGGCCCACCTCGATCTCGTCCTCGATGCGCAGGCGCTCGAGGCGGATGAGGGCCGTCTGCCACAGCGTGAGGATCTGTCGCCGCAGGCCGGCGACCACCTCGTCGTCCTCGGCCGGCGTCAGCTCGGTGCGCCCGCGGAAGCGCATGAGGTCGGTGATGCGCCGCTGGGTCTCGAACACGGTCCGGCGTCGTGTCTCGGTCGGGTGGGCGGTGATGACGGGGACCACCACCGCGTCGGCCAGGGCCGCACCCACCGTGGCGTCGTCGAGGCCGGCGGCGTCGAGTTTGGCGTGGGTGGCCGCGAGGCTGCTGGCCACCGGCGGATCGCCGGCCCGGACGTGGATGGCGCGTCGCCGCTCGCGGTGGATATCCTCGGCGAGATTCGCCAACAGCGCGAAATGACTGAAGGCCCGGATGACCGGGATGGCCTCGGACACGTCGACGCCCGAGAGCGTGTCGGCGAGTTCCCCGCGGTCGATCTCGGACCGGCGGACACGGAACGATTCGACGCGGGCGCGTTCGACCAGGTCGAAGATGTCGGTGCCCGCGTGTTCGCGGACGATGTCGCCCAGCAGTCCACCGAGCAGCCGGATGTCCTCACGAAGAGGCTCGGTGGCCGCACGACCGGTGGCGGTGGAGGTGACCCGGGCGTCCGACGGGGCGGTGAGGGTGTCGGAGGGGGTGGTCGGCTCGGGACCGCTTGGTGCCGTGGACTGTTCCGTCATCCTGGACTGTTCCGTCATCGCACCAGTATCGCGCCTGGAGCGTGCGACGGCAGTCCGAGCGTCGGGCGGAGGCTCAGGAGAGCTTGATGTCCAGCCCGATGCCGAGGATGAAGATGAACCAGATGATGCCGACGAAGATGGTCAGGCGGTCGAGGTTGCGCTCGACGACGCTCGATCCGGACAGGCTCGACTGGACGCCGCCGCCGAAGAGTGACGACAGGCCGCCACCCTTGCCGCGGTGCAGCAGCACGAGGACCACCATGAGAACACTGGTGATCACCAATCCGATGTCCAAGACGAGCTTCACTGCCGAGGGTCCTTTGGTCGTCACGCGAGAACGGCGGATGCCGCGAACGCAATGGGAGTCTACGTGGTGATCGGCCCCGATCAGGGCAGGGGCCCACCGGCGGCGATCGCCGACAGGGTCGCGAACTCGTCGGACTTCAGTGATGCCCCGCCCACGAGGGCGCCGTCGACATCGGTCTGTCCGACGATCTCGCCAACGTTCTTCGAGCTCACCGATCCTCCGTAGAGGACCCGCACCGATGCCGCGACCTCGGCGTCGGCGAGTTCGGCCAGCGTCGCCCGGATCGCCGCACAGACCTCCTGCGCGTCGGCCGCGCTCGCCACCCGTCCGGTGCCGATGGCCCACACCGGCTCGTACGCGATGACGACCTTGAAGATCTGTTCGGCGGTCAACCCGGCCAACGACCCCTTCAGCTGGTCGACGTTGTACGAGACGTGGTCGCCCGCCTCGCGGACCTCGAGTCCCTCGCCGATGCAGACGATCGGCGTGAGGCCGTGGCGCAGCGCGGCGGTGGCCTTGCCGAGGACGACCTCGTCGGTCTCGGCGTGCAGGGTGCGTCGCTCCGAGTGTCCGACGACGACGTAGGTGCATCCGAGCTTGGCGAGGAACGCGCCGCTGATCTCGCCGGTGTAGGCGCCCGAGTCGTGTTCGGAGAGATCCTGTGCACCGTAGGTCAGCAGGAGCTTGTCGCCGTCGATGACGGTCTGCACGCTGCGGATGTCGGTGAACGGCGGGATGACGGTGACGTCGACCTTGTCGAAGTACTTCGCGGGCAGGGCGAACGCGATCTTCTGCACCAGGGCGATCGCCTCGAGGTGGTTGAGATTGCACTTCCAGTTGCCGGCGATGAGCGGCTTGCGGGTGGCCACGATGGGGTCAGTCCTCCAGAACTTTCAGCCCCGGCAGCTCTTTGCCTTCGAGGTATTCCAGCGATGCCCCACCGCCGGTCGAGATGTGCGAGAACGCGTCGTCGGACAGTCCGAGGTGACGCACCGCGGCGGCCGAGTCGCCGCCGCCGACCACGCTGAACGCACCGTCGGCGGTGGCCGCGGCGATGGCCTCGGCCACACCGCGCGTGCCCGCGGCGAACTTGTCGAACTCGAACACCCCCGAGGGGCCGTTCCAGAAGATCGTCTGGGCGCCCGAGAGCACCGCGGCGAAGCGCTTGACCGACTCCGGCCCGATGTCGAGACCCATCCACCCGTCCGGGATGTCCTGCACGGCAACCGTCTTGGCCTCGGCGTCCGCCGAGAACGAATCTCCGATGACCACGTCGACGGGCAGGTGGATCACGTCGCCGAACCTCTCGAGAAGGTCCTTGCACACCCCGACCTGGTCGTCCTGCAGGAGCGAGTTGCCGACCGTCAGCCCCTGGGCCACCAGGAAGGTGAACGCCATGCCGCCGCCGATGACGAGCGTGTCGACCTTCGGCGCGAGCGCCTCGATGACGCCGAGCTTGTCCGACACCTTCGACCCGCCCAGCACGACGGCGTAGGGGCGGGACACCTCGGCGGTGAGCTTCTCGAGCACCTTCACCTCGGACTCCACCAGCCCACCGGCGTAGTGCGGCAACAGCTTCGCGACGTCGTACACCGAGGCCTGCTCGCGATGGACGACGCCGAAACCGTCGGAGACGAACGCGCCGTCGTCACCGACGAGTTCGACGAGCGCCCTGGCCAGCTTCTCGCGTTCCGCGGGATCCTTCGATGTCTCGCGCGGATCGAACCGGATGTTCTCCAGCAGCAGCACGTCGCCGTCGGTGAGACCCTCCGCGCGTGCCAGCGCGTCGGTACCCACCACGTCGGAGGCGAGCTGGACGTTGCGGCCCAGCTCCTCCCCCAGCCGCTGCGCGACCGGTGCGAGGGAGAACGTCGGGTCGGGCTCACCCTTCGGGCGGCCGAGGTGGGCGGTCACGATCACCGACGCACCGGCGTCGGCGAGCTTCGCGATCGTCGGCGCCGAGGCGACGATGCGCCCCGGGTCGGTGATGGTCGAGCCGTCGAGCGGGACGTTGAGGTCCGACCGCACCAGCACGGTGCGCCCGGACACCCCGGAGTCGAGCAGGTCTTTCAGTGATGCGAGTGCCATGAGGTGCGGGCCGACCCTTACAGGGACTTGCCGACGAGACCGATGAGGTCCACGAGGCGGTTGGAGTAACCCCACTCGTTGTCGTACCAGGAGACGACCTTGGCCTGGTCGTCGATGACCTTGGTGAGGCCGGCGTCGAACAGCGAGCTGTGCGGGTCGGTGACGATGTCCGACGACACGATCGGCGCGTCGTAGTACTTGAGGATCCCCTTGAGCGGTCCCTCGGCGGCGGCCTTCATGGCGGCGTTGATCTCGTCGGCCGTCGCGGCCGTGCGCAGGTGCGCGGTGAGGTCGGTGACCGAGCCGGTCGGGATCGGCACGCGCAGGGCGTAGCCGTCGAGCTTGCCCTTGAGCTCCGGGAGGACGAGGCCGATGGCCTTGGCGGCACCGGTCGAGGTGGGCACGACGTTGATCGCGGCGGCGCGGGCGCGGCGCAGATCGGCGTGCGGGCCGTCCTGCAGGTTCTGGTCCTGGGTGTAGGCGTGGATCGTGGTCATGAGGCCCTTGACGATGCCGAACTCGTCGTTGAGGACCTTGGCGATCGGGCCGAGGCAGTTCGTGGTGCACGAGGCGTTGGAGATGATGTTCTGGCTGCCGTCGTACTTGTCGTCGTTCACGCCGAGGACGATGGTGATGTCCTCGTCGGACGCGGGCGCGGAGATGATGACCTTCTTGGCGCCGGCATCGAGGTGGCCCTGCGCCTTGTCGCGCTTGGTGAAGATGCCGGTCGACTCGACGACGACGTCGACGCCGAGGTCACCCCACGGCAGGGCCGCGGGGCCCTCCTTGACCGACAGGCTCTTCAGCTTCGCGTCACCGATGACGATGGTGTCATCGCCCTCGAGCGACACGTCGGCGTCGAGGCGGCCGAGGATCGAGTCGAACTTCAGCAGGTGCGCCAGGGTGGCGTTGTCGGTCAGGTCGTTGACGGCGACGATCTCGATGTCGGTGGTGCCCAGCGCTTTCTGCGCTTCGACGGCACGGAAGAAGTTGCGGCCGATGCGGCCGAATCCGTTGACGCCTACCCGAACGGTCACTATGTGCTCCTTGCTTGTGGAGATGGAGTCGATCACTACGGTGACCCAAGCCTAAACGGAGCCCACTCTCGCGGCGCCGCCAGGCCGGATCGTCACGCCTCGTCGAGCAGTTCCGACGTCACCGCCGACTCGGTGTCGGGGATGCCGTCGGTTCGGGCCTTTTTGTCGGCCATCGAGAGCAGTCGGCGGATGCGACCGGCGACCGCGTCCTTCGTCATCGGCGGATCGGCGAGCTGGCCGAGTTCCTCCAGTGAGGCCTGGCGGTGTTGCACCCGCAGTCGTCCGGCGTTGAGCAGGTGATCGGGGACGGTGTCGCCGAGGATGTCGAGGGCCCGCTCCACACGGGCGGCCGCGGCGACCGCGGCGCGCGCCGACCGACGGAGGTTCGCGTCATCGAAGTTCGCGAGCCGGTTCGCCGTGGCGCGGACCTCGCGCCGCATCCGGCGTTCCTCCCACGTGAGCCGGGTGTCCTGTGCGCCCATCCGGGTGAGCAGTGCGCCGATGGCCTCGCCGTCGCGGATGACGACACGGTCGGCCCCGCGGACCTCACGGGCCTTCGCGGCCACACCCAGCCGACGGGCTGCGCCGACGAGCGCCAGAGCGGCCTCGGGTCCCGGGCAGCTGACCTCCAGCGCCGACGAGCGGCCGGGTTCGGTGAGCGATCCGTGGGCGAGGAACGCGCCTCGCCAGGCCGCCTCGGCGTCGGCGACACCACCGCCGACGACCTGGGCGGGCAGACCACGCACCGGGCGACCGCGCATGTCGAGCAGCCCGGTCTGTCGGGCGAGTGCCTCGCCGTCCTTGGTGACGCGGACGATGTAGCGGGCGCTCTTGCGCAGTCCGCCGCTGCGCAGGACGTGGACCTCGGAGTTGTAGCCGTACAGATCGAAGATCTCCTTGCGGAGTCGCCGGGCGACGTTGCCGAGATCGACCTCGGCCTCCACCACCACGCGGCCGGCCACGATGTGGAGTCCGCCGGCGAAGCGCAGCAACGCAGACACCTCGGCCCTGCGACAGCTGGTCTGCGTGACCACCAATCGACTCAGCTCGTCCTTGACGGCTGCTGTCATCGCCACCGGTTGTCGTCCTCCTGCCGGGGTGATCCCCAGATGTCTCGCGTCGGGCCGCCGTGCGCGCCGCGACGGCGTCGTGCGGTTGCCGGTCTCGTGTCGTGGGCGACGCACCGGCGATGACTCACCGTCGATGAGTCACTCGGGGCCCCCGCGTGTCCGGACGGGTGCGCGGACCCGTCTATCGCCCCGACAGCCTAGCCATCTGCCGAACCTGCGCACAGCGTATGCACCATGGCTGCCAATTTCTCCGGATCGTGTACATGGGTCCCGTCGCGCGCGAGATCCCCGATGCGCAGCTGCGCGCCGAAACGTGCCGCCGCGCGTTCGACGTGGTCGCGTTCGCGACCCGCGGGCGCGGAGCCGACATCGACGATCACATCGTCGATGCGCAGATCCGAGGCGTGCGCATGTAATACGTGCAGGTGACGTTCCACCGAGAAACCACTGGTCTCACCGAGTTCGGGTGCGAGGTTCACGAACAGCATCCGGCGTGCGTCGGTGGTCTTCAAGGCCTGCAACTGATCAGGGACGAGGACGTGTGGGATCACGCTGGAGAACCACGAACCGGGGCCCAGGACGACGAGATCGGCTGCGGCGATGGCATCGGTGGCCTGCGAGCACGCCGGCGGGTCCGCAGGGAGGAGCCGCACCCGCCGTACCTTGCCCGGCGTCGTCGCGACCGCGACCTGCCCGGTGATGCTGCGACTGATCCGCGGATCGACCTCCAGTCCTGACACGTCGGCCTCGATGCTCAGCGGGACCGTCGACATCGGCAGCACCCGGCCGGTGACCCCGAACAGGTCTCTCATGGCGTCGAGCGCGGCCACCGGGTCGCCGAGCACCTCGGTGAGACCGGCGAGCACCAGGTTGCCGACGGGATGTCCCGCGAGTGCTCCTCGACCGCCGAATCGATGCTGTAACAACGTGACCCACAGATCCGGGTCGTTCGTCGTGGCACCGTCACCCGGATGCGCACCGTCGGCGGCAAGGAGTGCGGCGAACGCCATCCGGAGATCGCCCGGTGGGATCACCGACAACTCCGACCGCAGGCGACCCGAGGATCCGCCGTCGTCGGCGACCGTCACCACCGCGGTGACATCGGTGCTGATGCGACGCATGGCGGTCAGAGTGGCGAACAGCCCGTGCCCGCCGCCCAGGGCGACCACGCGGCCGACGTCGACGCTCGCCGTCATTCGCGACCCAGGTCCCGATGGGCAACGCGCGCATCGAACGCACCGTTCTCGGCGGCCGCGGAACCGTTCTCACCACGCTCCGACGCCGACGACAGTCGGCGACACATCTCGTGGGACATCGCGACGCTGCGATGCTTCCCGCCGGTACAACCGATGGCGACGGTCATGTATCGCTTGCCCTCACGCTGATACCCGCGGGCGGTCAGGCGGATGACCTGTTCGAGTGCGGCGAGGTAGTCGTCGGCGCCGTCCTGCCGCAGGACGTACTGCGACACGGGCGCATCGAGTCCGTTGAGCTCGCGCAACTCCGGGACCCAGTACGGGTTCGGGAGGAAGCGGACGTCGGCGACGAGATCGGCGTCGATCGGGAGGCCGTACTTGAAACCGAAGGACTGCAGCGTGATCCGTACGTCGGTCGCGCTGGGTTGAGCGAAGGCGTTGTCGACGATCTCGCGCAGAGCGGTGACCGACAGGGTGGAGGTGTCGACCACGAGGTCGGCGGATTCGGCGACGGCGCGCAACACCGATCGTTCCCGACCGATGGCCTCGATCAGGGTCCCACTGTCCTGCAACGGATGTCGACGCCGTACCTGCTCGAACCGGCGGACGAGGGCGGCGTCGTCGGCGTCGAGGAACAGCAGACGCGGACGATGCCCGGCCGCGGCGAGCTCGCCGCGCAACTCGGCGACCTCGGTGGCGAATCGTGCTGCGCCGGCGCGCATCACCATCGCCAACCGCGTGAGAGCGGGGTCGTCGGAGCGGGCGACCGACACCATGTCCGCGATGAGGGAGGCGGGCACGTTGTCGGCGACGTACCAGCCGAGGTCCTCGAGGAGTTTCGCTACCGTGCCCCGACCGGCACCGGACATTCCGGTGACCAACAACACGTCCATCTCGGCCCCGTGACCCGCCGAGGCGTTCACGACTGCGTCCCGTCGGTGAGGGCCCGCTGGACCGCGAGCGCCGTCGACCGGCCGATGCCGGGGACCCCGGAGATCTCCTCGACGGTGGCGCTGCGCAGGTTGGCCACCGACCCGAAGTGCGACACCAGCGCCGCCCGGCGGCTCTGCCCGAGACCGGGCACGCCGTCGAGTACCGACGCCGTCATCCGCTTGCTGCGTTTGCTTCGGTGGAACGTGATGGCGAACCGGTGTGCCTCATCGCGGACCCGCTGCAACAGGAACAGTGCCTCGCTGGTGCGTGGGAAGATCACCGGATCGTCGTCGTCGGGTGTCCACACCTCCTCCAGCCGCTTCGCCAGGCCGACGACGGCGACGTCGGTCACACCGAGATCGTCGAGCACCGCCGCGGCCGCGCGCACCTGGGGCCCGCCGCCGTCGACGACGAACAGGTTGGGCGGGTAGGCGAACCGGCGGGGCCGACCCGTCGCGGGATCGATCGAGGCCTCCGGCGCCATGTCGCCGCCGTCGCCCGAATCGGCCACGACGTCCGCACCGGCTTCCTCGCCCGTGGTGGTCACGGTGTCCGGCAGATGGTCGGTGCGGTGTCGCAGGAACCGGCGGCGGGTGACCTCGGCGATCGAGGCGACATCGTCGGAGCGGCCGTCGCCGGCGGCCTCCTTGATCGAGTAGTGCCGGTAGTCGGACTTGCGCGGCAGGCCGTCCTCGAACACCACCAGCGACGCCACCACATCGGTGCCCTGCACATGGGAGATGTCGATGCACTCGATACGCAGCGGCGCGATGTCGAGACCCAGGGTCTCCTGGATCTCGGTGAGCGCGGCCGAGCGTGTGGTGAGGTCGCCGGCGCGGCGCAGCTTGTGTCGGGTGAGCGCCTCCCCCGCGTTGCGTTCGACGGTCTCCATCAACGCCTTCTTGTCGCCTCGTTGGGGTACGCGGAGATCGACCGCGGCCCCGCGCAGATCGGAGAGCCACCGGGTGAACTCGTCGGCGTCGGGGGGCAGGACTGGCACCAGCACCTCACGCGGGACGGTGTCGTTCCGGTCCTCGCCGCCGGAGCCCTTCACCGTCGCGTTCTGGTCGATCTGCTCACCGTAGAACTGGGTGAGGAACTGTCCCACCTGCTCGCCGAGATCAGCATCGTCGGAGTCACTCTCGGCGCCGCCGGTCATGACGTCGGTCCGCTCGACGACCCATCCGCGTTCACCGCGCACGCGGCCGTCGCGCACGTGGAACATCTGCACCGACACCTCGAGCTGGTCGGCGACCATGGCGATGACGTCGGCGTCGGTGCCGTCGCCGAGTACCACCGCCTGCTTCTCGAGGGCCCGGCGCAGGGCACCGACGTCGTCGCGCAGCCGCGCCGCGCGTTCGAAGTCGAGATCTGCTGCCGCGGCGGCCATCTGGTTGTCGAGCTGACGGATCATCTTGTCGGTCTTGCCGGCGAGGAAGTCGCAGAAGTCGTCGACGATCTCGCGGTGTTCGGCGGCGCTGACCCTTCCGACGCAGGGCGCGGCGCACTTGTCGATGTATCCCAGCAGACACGGGCGGTCGATCTGCCTGTGACGCTTGAACACCCCGGCGGAACAGGTGCGGGCAGGGAAGACACGGGTCAGCAGATCGAGGGTTTCGCGGATGGCCCAGGCGTGGGCGTAGGGCCCGAAGTAACGGACCCCTTTGCGGCGCGGACCGCGGTAGACGAACAGCCGTGGGTATTCCTCGTTGAGGGTGACCGCCAGCATGGGGTAGGTCTTGTCGTCGCGGTAGCGGACGTTGAAGCGGGGATCGAACTCCTTGATCCAGTTGTATTCGAGCTGCAGTGCCTCGACCTCGGTACCGACCACGGTCCACTCGACCGACGCGGCGGTGGTCACCATCTGGCGGGTTCGCGGGTGCAGGCCCGACAGGTCGGCGAAGTACGACGTGAGGCGCGACCGGAGGCTCTTCGCCTTGCCGACGTAGATCACGCGGCCGTAGGTGTCCCGGAACTTGTAGACCCCCGGCGCCACCGGGATGCTCCCGGGTGCCGGGCGGTAGGTCGTCGGATCGGGCACGGGTCCCAGGTTAGTACGGCGCACCGACGACGGTCGGTCCGCGCTCGCCCCGCGAGGGGCCCGCCGCACGCGTGTCGCGGGGTTACCATCACCGGCACGCCAGGACCGACGACAGGTGAGGTGGGCCGATGGCTCCGTTCGTTCGCACATCCAGCACCCCCGCGAATCCGCGGCGGGTGGTGCCACGCCTCGTCGTGCTCGGTGCGGTGGCCGCTCTCGTGCTCGGCACCGCCGCGTGTTCGGAGGACTCCGGATCGGGATCGGACAGTGCGCCCGGCACGTGCGCGACCGTCCCCAACGGGACACCCGTGGCCGCCGCCGCGTCCGCGACGGGTGGGGCCTCGCCGAGCCGCGACATCGCCACCAACCCGGAGATCGCGACGGGATACCGCACCCAGATGACCCCGGTGCGGACGGGCACGTTCGCGGTCGCCACGGCCAACCCGCTGTCGACCGAGGCCGCGTGTGAGGTGGTCCGTGACGGCGGTTCGGCCGCCGATGCCCTCGTGGCGGCCCAGGCGGTCCTGGGTCTGGTCGAACCACAGGCGACCGGGATCGCCGGCGGCGCGTTCCTCATGTACTACGACGCCTCCACGAAGTCGGTGCAGGCCTATGACGGTCGCGAGACCGCGCCCGCGGCGGCCACCGGCGACTATCTGCGGTACATCAGCGCCTCCGACCGACGCACCCCCATCCCGTCTGCCCGGGCCAGCGGACGCTCGATCGGGACGCCCGGTGTGCTGCGGATGCTCGAGATGGCCCATGCCGATCACGGCGCGAAGAAGTGGCGTGACCTCTTCGGGTCCGCGATCACCTTGTCGGACAACGGGTTCGAGATCAGCCCGCGTATGGCGGCCGCGATCGCCGACAGCAGGTCGGACCTCACGGCCGATCCGGATGCCCGTGCCTATTTCCTCAACCCCGACGGCAGCGCCAAGACGGCAGGGACAAAGCTGACCAACCCGGCTTACGCGAAGACGCTGGGGGCGATCGCCACCGACGGTCCCGATGCGTTCTACACCGGTGCCATCGCACGCGACGTCGTAGACAAGATCGGATCGACGACCGACGGCATGACCCCCGGGCTCACCACCACCGCCGATCTCGCCGCGTACAAGGCCAAGAAGCGTGAGGCGCTCTGCACGCCGTACCGCGGTCGGGTGCTGTGCGGGATGCCGCCACCGTCGTCGGGCGGGATCACCGTGGCCTCGACCATGGGCATCCTGGCGAACTTCGATCTGGCCGCCCTCGGACCGCGCGCGGTGGACCGCGACGGCGGTGTACCGCAGGCCCAGGCGGTGCACCTGATCTCGGAGGCCGAGCGCCTCGCGTACGCCGATCGCGACAAGTACGTCGCCGACACCGATTTCGTCCCGCTGCCCGGGAACTCGCCGGCGGCGCTGACCGATCCGGCGTACCTCGCCAGGCGGGCCGCTCTCATCGACCCGAACAGGTCGATGGGTACGGCGCAGGCCGGGGACTTCGGGCCGGTCCCCGCGGGCGTGGTCCCCACCCCCGAACACGGAACCAGTCAGATCGTCGTGATCGACAAGAAGGGCGACGCGGCGTCGATGACCACCACCGTCGAGTCGGCCTTCGGCTCGTTCCATTTCGTCGACGGCTTCGTACTGAACAACCAGCTGACCGACTTCTCCGCGCAGCCGACCGACGACACCGGCGCCCCGGTCGCCAACCGGGTCGCGCCCGGCAAACGACCGCGCAGCTCGATGTCGCCGACGCTGGTGTTCGACGGCGCGGGCAACGGATCCCGCGGCGAACTGATGGCGGCACTGGGTTCGCCGGGAGGTTCGGTGATCATCCAGTTCGTCGTGAAGACACTGGTGTCGCTGCTCGACTGGGGTCTCGACCCGCAACAGGCGGTGTCCGGGGTCGACTTCGGTGCCGCGAACACGCCGGTGACGAATGTCGGCGGCGAACACCCCGCCATCGATGCGGCCGACGACGGCAACCGGGACCCGCTGGTCACCGAGCTACGCCGAAAGGGACATCAGGTCTCGGTCGCCGACCAGTCCTCCGGACTCGCCGCCGCGGTCCGCGACCGCACGGGGTGGATCGGTGGCGCCGACCCGCGGCGCGAGGGCGAGGTCATGGGCGACCCCCGCTGACCCCACCGGTTGCTGACTGTGTGGAAACCGCCATCGAGTGTGCTGACCACAGACGGTGCGGTCACCACGAAACGACGCACACTCGGCGGCGGGCTTCCGCAGGCGGCTTTTCTCGACGACGGACAAGCCGCTCACGGTGCGGAAGCACAACAGACTCAGCCACCAGAAGCTGAAGGCGTTTCGGCAGATCAGGTGCGGTAGCGGTCGTGGAGCTCGCGGAAGGTGTCCATCGCCTCGACGGCGCGGATGCCGTCGTTCGCCTGGATCGCCATGACCGGGACGTGTTCGAACGCCGGGAGCTCGAGGCGCGCCCAATGGCCTTTGTCGGGATACCAGATCCCCTCGACGTCGGGCCACTCGAACAGCCTCTCGCCGAGGATGTTCCGGACCTCGACGCCGGCGGCGCCGACCCGCAACCGGGGCCGTGCGAGGGTCATGATGGCGCCGCCTAGCACGACGCCGATCATCGCGATCCCGACCTGGTCGGTGACGCGGAAGCGGACCCCGGTGTCGGACACCCGCAGCAGGATGCCGACCACGACGTGGGCGATCACGAACAGCGACGCCACGAGGGTGGCCCACCGCGGGGTTCGCTTGGCGCGGTACGTCAGATCCCACTCGACGGTTCCGGTGGCCGGGACGGAACGCGTCACCGGGCGTCGAGGCGCGAGAGTTCGCGCAGGGTAATCGCCGAGGCGAGCGCCGCGGTCGCCGCCTGGGCGCCCTTGTCCTCCCCCGACTCGGGTAGACCGGCCCGCGCCAGGGCCTGCTCCTCGGTGAGGACTGTCAGCACGCCGTTGCCGACCGGTGTGCTCTCGTCGAGCGACACTCTCGTCAGCCCGGCGGTGACGGCATCGCAGACGTACTCGAAGTGTGGTGTCTCGCCACGGATCACGACACCGAGCGCGACGACGGCGTCGTGGGTGCGAGCCAACGCCTGCACCACCACGGGTAGCTCGATGGCCCCCGCGACGCGCACGACGGTGGGTTCGTCGATGTCGGCGTCGGCGGCCACCCGAAGTGCTCCGTCGAGCAGCGCCGTGCAGATCTGCTCGTGCCATTGCGAGGCGGCGATCGCCAGGGTCAGTCCCGTGGCCGCGCCGAGCTCGACGACCGGTTCACCGGCGCCGCTCATGCGCCGGCTCCGCCGCCGACGCCGGTGTGGTCGTCGAGGCCGATCAGGTCGTGGCCCATACGATCCCGCTTGGTCCGCAGGTAGCGCAGGTTCTCGGGGTTGGGCCGCACGGGCATCGGAACACGATCGGTGATGTGCAGGCCGTAGCCGTCGAGCCCGACCCGCTTGGCGGGGTTGTTGGTCAGCAACCGCATCGACGTGACCCCGAGATCGGTGAGGATCTGCGCGCCCAGACCGTAGTCGCGGGCGTCGGCGGGCAAGCCGAGTTCGAGGTTGGCGTCGACGGTGTCGGCGCCGCTGTCCTGCAGTTGATAGGCCTGCAGCTTGTGGAGCAGTCCGATCCCCCGCCCCTCGTGTCCGCGCATGTAGAGCACGATGCCGCGGCCCTCGGCGGCCACCATCTCCATGGCCGCGTCGAGCTGGGGTCCGCAGTCGCACCGCAGCGATCCGAACACGTCGCCGGTGAGGCATTCCGAGTGCACACGCACCAGGACGTCCTCGCCGGCACCGTCGGGACCGGGGATGTCACCGAGGACCAGGGCGACGTGCTCGACCTCGTCGTAGATGCTGGTGTACCCGACGGCACGAAATGTCCCGTGGTCGGTGGGGATGCGGGCGTCGGCGACGCGCACCACATGCTTCTCGTGCCGTCGACGCCACGAGATCATGTCGGCGATGGAGATCAGCGCGAGGCCGTGTTCGTCGGCGAACGTGCGCAGTTCGTCGGTCTGGGCCATGTGGCCCTCGTCCTTCTGGCTCACGATCTCGCAGATGACGCCGGCCGGGGTGAGTCCGGCCATGCGGGCGAGGTCGACCGCGGCCTCGGTGTGGCCGGGGCGACGCAGCACGCCGCCCTCCTTGGCGCGCAGCGGAACGACGTGTCCGGGTCGGGTGAAGTCGCCCGCGGTGCTCTCCGGGCGCGCCAGCAGACGCATGGTCGCCGCGCGGTCCGACGCGCTGATACCGGTGCCGATGCCCTCGCGTGCGTCGACGGTGACGGTGTAGGCCGTCCCGTGCTTGTCCTGGTTCATCGTGTACATCGGTGGCAGTCCGAGGCGGTCGCAGTCGGCGCCGTCGAGCGGGACACACAGGTAGCCCGAGGTGTAGCGCACCATGAACGCGACGAGTTCCGGCGTCGCCTTCTCGGCGGCGAAGATGAGGTCGCCCTCGTTCTCGCGGTCCTCGTCGTCGACGACGACTACGGCCTTGCCCGCGGCGATGTCGGCGATCGCACGCTCGACGGTGTCGAAGCGATTCGTGCGGACGGGATCGAGCTGTGTCATGACGAGACCTCGTTGTTCTCCGGGTGACTGTTCTCCGGGTGGCGGGCGCCGGGCACGGATGGGATCGCCAGGCGCTCCACGTATTTGGCGATGACGTCGACCTCGAGGTTGACCGTGGCGCCCACGTCGAGGGCGCCGAGGGTGGTGACGTCGAGGGTCGTGGGGATCAGGGAGATCTCGAACCAAGGGTCGGCGGCGTCGGCGGAGGAGATCGACGACACCGTCAGGGAGACACCGTCGACGGTGATCGAACCCTTCTCGACGATGTACCGCGACACCGACGTGTCGATGGCGATACGGATGACGGTCCAGTGCTCGGACGGCGAGATCGACGAGACGGTCCCGGTGCCGTCGACGTGGCCCTGGACGATGTGTCCGCCGAACCGACCCCCGGCGGCCATGGCGCGCTCGAGGTTGACCGGGGCGCCTGCGCCGAGGGACGCCAGCGAGGAGCGGTTCAGCGTCTCGGCCATGACGTCGACGGTGAACTCGCCCGCGTCGGGGGCGCCGACCACGGTCAGGCACACACCGTTGACGCAGATGGAGTCCCCGGGTCCGGCGTCGCTGGTCACGAGCGGACCACGGACGGTGAAACGTGCAGCGTCGGCGAGGTCATCACGTGACACAACCGTGCCGCGCTCCTCGACTATTCCGGTGAACACGTGCGCTCCTCTTCGGTCGATCGACCCAGGGCGGCACGACCGCGGTCGACGACGACCGCGGAGGTTCTCTCTCATCCGGACTGTGACCGTCGGCTCCGGGTTCACACCGGAATCTGCTGACCCCGCCCGCACCGATGGGATCGGGGCGAACGGGCGCTCGCGGGCTCGACGATCGCTCGTCATCACCG
This sequence comes from Williamsia sp. M5A3_1d, assembly GCF_053345315.1. Lineage (NCBI taxonomy): Bacteria > Bacillati > Actinomycetota > Actinomycetes > Mycobacteriales > Nocardiaceae > Williamsia > Williamsia sp. M5A3_1d. The sequence continues at coordinate 411,606 of NZ_JBKEZX010000004.1, read as the reverse complement.
CCGGTGGGGAATTGCACCCCGCCCTGAGAACTCTGTTTTCGACGCTAGCACAGCGCGGGGGTGCCGATGTGTCCGCGATGGGCGAAAAGCGCCGGTCAGACGGTTGGCGCCAAGGTGATCAGAAGGTCGTCGCCCAGGATCTCCACCGATTCGCGGGTGAATCGGTGGGCCTGGCCGAGGGTGGCGACCGAGGTGTCGAGCACGGCGGCCGCACCGGCGCCGAGGACGGTGGGTGCGAGGTAGGCCTGCACGCGGTCGACGAGTCCGGCGGCGAGGAACGCGCCGATCACGGTGGGGCCTCCCTCCACCAGCACCGACAGGGCGTCCCCGGCCGCGGTGACCGCCTCGGCGGGGTCGTGGGAGGCGACGTGCAGTGTCGTCGCCTCGGGGCCGAGGACGCGGGCCCCGTCCCGGATGGGCCGGTGGCCCATGACGATTCGCGTCGGTTGGTGCGCGCGCAGCGATCCGTCGTCGTGGCGGGCGGTGAGTGCGGGGTCGTCGGCGGCGACCGTCCCGGAGCCGACCACGATCGCGTCGAGCCGGGCACGGTCGCGGTGTACGCGTTCGCGGGCGACGGGTCCGGTGATCCACCGGCTCGTCCCGTCGGGTGCGGCGATGCGGCCGTCGAGGGTCGCCGCGAACTTCGCGGTGACCAGTGGACGGCCGGTGCGTAGTCGGAACAGCCACGCGCGCAACGGATCGGCTGCGACCTCGTCGGCGAGGACGCCGCCGATCACCTCCACCCCGGCTGCGCGCAGGGTCGCCGCTCCCCCGGCGGCGACCGGGTTGGGGTCGGCAACGGCGTACACCACCCGCGTGATCCCGGCGGCGATCAGGGCCGCCGTGCACGGACCGGTGCGACCGGTGTGGTCACACGGCTCGAGCGTCACGACCGCGGTGGCACCACGGGCACGGTCGCCTGCGTCGGCGAGCGCGACCACCTCGGCGTGCGGTCCGCCCACCGGCGCCGTGTGCCCGACACCCACCACCACCCCCGCGGCGTCGACGACGACCGCACCCACCGGGGGGTTCGGGGTGCTGGCCCCCCGTGCGGCCTGCGACGCCTCGATCGCCGCGCGCATCGCCGCCTCGTGGCCGACGGTCGGTGAGGTCATCGACGTGGGTCAGCCGCGGGCCGCGAGGGCCGCGGCGCGCAGCTTCTCCACGGCGACGGCGGGGTCGTCGGCGCCGTAGACCGCCGAGCCGGCCACGAAACAGTCGACCCCGGCCTCGGCGGCCTCGGTGATGGTGTCGGCGTTGATGCCGCCGTCGATCTCGACCAGCAATCGCAGGTCACCCGAGTCGATCCTCGTCCGGATGGTGCGCACCTTGTCGAGGACCTCGGGCATGAAGGACTGCCCGCCGAAGCCCGGTTCGACACTCATCACCAGCAACGTGTCGAACTCGCGCAGGATCTCCAGGTAGGGCTCGAGATCGGTGCCCGGCTTGATGCTCAGCCCGGCGAGCGCGCCCGCGGCGCGGATGTCCCTGGCCACCGACACCGGGTCGTCGGTCGCCTCGGCGTGGAAGGTGACGTTGCGGGCGCCGGCCTCGGCGTACGGCGGGGCCCATCGTTTCGGGTCCTCGATCATGAGGTGGCAGTCGAGGGGGATGTCGGTCGCCTTCAGCAGGCTCTCGACGATGGGCAGACCGAGGGTGAGGTTGGGCACGAAATGAGCGTCCATCACGTCGACGTGCAGCCAGTCGCTGCCGCGGACGGCGTCGGCCTCGGCGGCGAGATTGGCGAAGTCGGCGGACAGGATCGACGGGGCGATCATGGGCTGATCGGGGCGCTGCGGGGACGACATGGTCTGCAGAGTCTATGCACGCCTCGCGGTGGGTCAGGGACGGGTGAGAGCCGCCAGGAACATCGCGTCGGTGCCCTGGCGGTGCGGCCACAGCTGGACGTGGGGACCGTCGCCCACATCGTCCACGGGCACGAGCGGGCGGGCGTCGAGCACCCGCGCGCCGGTGTCGGCGACCACCGCGTCGACCACGCCCACGGTTTCCGCCGGGTGCGGCGAGCAGGTCGAATAGAGGACGACACCACCGGGCCGCACCAGATCCAGTGCCGCGGTGAGCAACTGACGCTGCAGGGCCACCAGCTCGGGTACGTCCGCCGGCTGTCGACGCCACCGTGCCTCAGGGCGACGACGCAGCGAACCGAGACCGGTGCACGGCGCGTCGACCAACACGCGGTCGTAGCCCGGTGTGAGTCCGCTGCTGCGCCCGTCGGCGACGTGGACGGTGACGGGGAGACCGTCGACCGACTGCCGCACGAGCGTCGCGCGGTGGTCGGAGGGTTCCACGGCGTCGAGCGTGGCGCCGTCGATGTCGGCGACGGCGCCGATGAGTGCGGCCTTGCCGCCCGGGCCCGCGCACAGGTCGAGCCAGCGTCCGGTGTCGGGACCGTCGACCTCGGCGACGGTGAGCGCGCGGGCCACCAGCTGGCTGCCCTCGTCCTGTACGCCGGCGAGGTGTTCACGGACCGCGTCGAGCGCACCGGGGTCACCACCGGGGAGGTACACGCAGTACGGCGAGAACGCCCCGATGTCGCCGCCGGTCGCCGAGGCCAGCTCTTCGGCGGTGATCAGTCCCGGTCGCGCCACGAGGTGGACCAGTGGTCGTTCGTCGTCGGCAGCCAGTGCCGCCTGCAGCTCCCCCGCCCGAACCGGGGTGTCGGGACCGCTCAGCGCCTCGGCGAACACCTCGGCGATCCACCGCGGATGGGCGTATCGGAACGCGAGGTGTCCGACGAGGTCGTCGGCCATCGTCGGGGCCAGCTCGTCGGTCCAGAGATCCTCGTCGCGCTGGGAGATCTTGCGCAGCACCGCGTTGCAGAAACCGGCCGGACCCTGGCCGGCCTCGGACCGGATCAGGTCGACCGACGTCGACACCGCGGCGTGGGCGCCGATGCGGGTGCGCAGCAGCTGATAGGCACCCAGTCTCAGGACGTCGAGGACGGTGCCGTCGATGTCGGCGACGGGCCGACCGGCGGCCGCGGCGATGATCTCGTCGAGCATGCCTGCGCTTCGACACGTTCCGTAGGCGAGTTCGGTGGCCAACGCGGCGTCGCGCCCGGTGATCTTCCGTTCGCGCAGCAGCGCGGGCAACACGAGGTTGGCGTAGGAGTCGCGCTCACGCACCGCACGCAGCACATCGCGGGCGACGGCGCGGACCGGGTCGACGGCCTTGTCGCGGATGTGGGCGGGCCGGGTCATGCGAGGACCATCCCGTCGGTGAGGTGGGCACCACGTGCCCAGTCGGCGGCGGGCATCGGCTTCTTCCCCGGGGGTTGCACGGTGCCGAGTCGGACCGGCGTGGTGCCGGTGCCGACGAAGACGGCTTTCTTGGTGACGCGTAGTTGACCGGCCGGGATCGGTGCGCCCTCGAACAGGTCGGGGTCGGCGACGGTCACCGGGCCGGTCTTGAGGCGGACACCGTCGAGCTCGGTCCACGCGCCGGGAGCGGGCGTCGCTGCCCTGATGTGGCGATCGACGATGTGCGCCGGCCGATCCCAGCGGACCCGGGTGTCGGCGACCTCGATCTTGGGCGCCAGGCTCACACCGTCGGCGGGCTGGGGCACCGCGACCAGCTCACCGGTCTCGATGCCGTCGAGGGTGGAGGTCAGCAGTTGGGCGCCGCCGTCGGCCAGTCGGGTCAGCAGGTCGCCGCTGGTGTCGGTGGGGCGGATCGTCTCGGTCATGGTCCCGAAGACGGGGCCGGTGTCGAGTCCGGCCTCGATGCGGAACGTGCTGGCACCGGTCATCACGTCACCGGCGGCGATGGCCGCCTGCACCGGTGCGGCACCCCGCCAGGCCGGGAGCAGCGAGAAGTGCAGGTTGATCCAGCCGTGGGTCGGCAGGTCGAGCAGGTCGGGTGGGACGAGCGCGCCGTAGGCGACGACCGCACAGCAGTCCGGCGCCCACCGTCGCAGGACCTCTTGTGCATCGTCGTCCCGCAGTCGTCGGGGGGTGGCCGCCTCGACACCCGCGGCGTCGGCGAGCTGCGCGACCGGCGAGCGGGTGACCGTGCGACCGCGTCCGGCGACCGCGTCAGGCCGGGTCAGGACCCCGACGACCTCGTGGTCCGGGGAATCGAGGAGCCGTCGCAGCGACGGCACGGCCGGCTCGGGCGTTCCCGCGAAGACGACCCTCACAGGGCGGCGTCGGAGGTCGCGCCGGAGGCGTCGGCGGTGTCGTCCTGGACCCACGTGGTGGGGTACGAGCCCGGATCATCGGTCGACGTGCGTCCCTCGGTGAACCAGGCGCTCGCGCGCACCACCCGCATCGCGGCCTTGCGCACGTCCGGGGTGAGTCGCTGCAGGAACAGCACCCCGTCGAGGTGGTCGGTCTCGTGTTGGACGCAGCGAGCCATGATGTCGTCGACCTCCAGGCTCACCGGGTCGCCGTTGCGGTCGACGCCGCTCACGCTGACCTGTGCCGCGCGGGTGGTGTCGGCCTGCACGCCGGGGATCGACAGGCAGCCCTCGGGTCCGGTCTGGGTCTCGGTGCCGACAGCCGTCCACACCGGGTTGACGATGTGCCCGCGCTGCCCGCCGCAGTCGTAGGTGAAGACGCGCGCACCGACGCCGATCTGCGGTGCGGCGAGTCCGGCGCCGTGGTGGCGGTCCATCGTCTCGAGCATGTCGTCGACGAGGCGGTGCAGTTCGGGACCGAAATCGGTGACCTCGGCGGCGCGGGTACGTAGTACGGGATCACCGAACAACCGGATGTCCGCCACCGCCACGCCGTCCTCCTTCTCGCCTCGCCGATCGCACCCGAATCGGGTCGGGCGATCGGCTGCATGTCCAGGGGACGAGTCTAGGTCGCTCCCGGCACGCCGGGTCGGGCAGGCCGGTCGGGGTCAGCCGACGGTCGGGGGATCGACCTGGACACGCAGCACCCCGGTCTCATGCGTCGACGTGCGATGGACCTGCGCGAGCCGGATCGCCTCGACGAGGTCGCGGCCCGCCGCACGCGGTACGCGCAGCAGCACCCGTTCGATGCGTTCGGCCGCCGGATCGACCGAGCCGGGCCGGTCGGCTCCGGCAGGCGGACGGGCATCACCGGGGAGATCGACCGGTCCCAGGACCTCGGCGGCGTCGGGGAGGGCGACCGCGCGTACGAAGTCGCCGACGGTGGACGCCGACCCGTCCACCGACACCATCGTGACCGCGGGTGGCAGCCGGAGTTCGGCTCGTTGACGGACCTCTTCGGCGGCGAACCCGACCGGATCCCAGCGGATCGCGGCCTGCGCCACCGACAGGCCCGCGTCGGCCACGACGACCGCCGAACCGGTGCGTGCCACGAGCGTGAGGACCGCGAGCCAGCGGCGCAGGGTCTGTTCACCGGCGCGGAGGTCGGCGCGGTCGAGTTGGGCCCAGGTGTCGAGCAGGATGGCCGCGCCGTAGCCGCCGAGGACCACCGGTTCGGCCCCCGGGGTGGCCACGACGACGCGGGCACCGGTCTCGACGGTGTCGACGACGGTCGATCCGCCCGAGGTCACCACCGGGACACCGGGGAACGCCTTGCCGAGTTCCTCCGCGGTGCGTCGGGCCCCGGCGGTCAGCGCCCGCAGATGCGTGTCGCCGCATTCGGCGCAGCGGAACGACGTCTCCCCACGACCGCACCACCGACAGGTGATGGCGACCGGTGCTCCATCGCGGGGCGAGGTCGGGCCGTCGGCGAACATGGGACCACGACACCGTCTGCACCGGACGCGGGTGCGACAGCGTTCGCAGGCCAGCGACGGGTGGTATCCGCGCCGCGGGACGCTGATGAGCACCCCGGTGTCGTCGGCGAGCGCCCGGCGGGCTGCGTCGAATCCGATCGCGGGGATGCGGGCGACGCGCGCCATCGGGTCACGGGCGATCTGTCGGTCGTCGTCGCTGATGGCCGCGATCCTCGGCGCGCGGTCGCGGACGGTGGCCCGGTCGGCGACGAGGTCGTGCATCCACCCCGACTCGACGAGGATCTGGGTCTCGGCTGTGCGCGATGTCCCCCCGATGACCAGTGCGCACCCGGTCTCGACGGTGCGCAGCACCGCGACCTCGCGGGGGTGGGGGTACGGCGCCCGTGGTTCGGTGAGGCTGTCGTCCCCGTCGTCGAACACCACGATGAGCCCGAGGCGGTGCACCGGGGCGAACCCCGCGCTCCTCGTGCCGACGACGACATCGGCCGTACCCCGCAGCACCCGCAGCCATCTCCGATAGCGGGTCGAGGGACCGAGACCGGCCGACAGGGCGACCACCCGGTCTCCGAGCACGGCACGACACGCGGTCTCGACGCGGTCGAGGTCGCGTTGATCGGGGACGACCACGATGACCCCGTGCCCGCCGCGCACGGCGTGCGTGGCCAGGTCGGCGATCCGGGCCGCCCAGTCCTCCCCCGGCAACGCCTGCCAGGCCGCGCGCCCGGGACCACCGGCCGCGACGACCTCGGCGAACGCCTCGGCGCCGCGATAACCCGACCACCCTGCGGGGTCGGGTGGCCCGGGTGCGGGGAGTTCGGTCGCGGCGGGTTCGGCGAGCAGGGTGGGGGCCTGCTCGGTGCGACCGTGTCGCGGCGGGATCGCCAGACGCACCACATCGGTGGTGGTGCCCGCGTACCGCGCGGCGACGGCGCGACAGAGCGTGAGGAGCTCAGGGGTCAACACCGGCTCGTCGGAGACGACCCGTTCCAGCCATCCCAGACGGCCCGGATGCTCGCTGGCCTCGAGTCGCTCGAGGACGTACCCGTCGACGAGTCGGCCGGAGAACCGCACACGCACACGGGTGCCGGGACGCGCGGCGGCGTCCTGCTCGGCGTCGACCTGATAGTCGAACGGCCGATCCAGATGGGCCAGCCCCAGAAGTGGCAACACCGACGCCACCGGTCGATGAGGCGCAGGCGTGCGGGGGGCAGCGCGTGGGCTCATCGCCGGGGTGGCGTCGGTGTCGTGGTCGCGGTCGTCACGACGGTGCAGACCGCAGGGGTGTCACAGACCGGCGGCGGCCTTCAGCTTGTCGGCGCGATCGGTGTTCTCCCAGGGCAGGTCCACGTCGGTACGGCCGAAGTGTCCGTACGCGGCGGTCGGTGCGTAGATCGGGCGCAGCAGGTCGAGATCGCGGATGATCGCGCCGGGACGCAGATCGAAGGTCTCGGTGATGGCCGAACGGATCTTCACCGGGTCGATGGTCTCGGTGCCGAAGGTCTCGACGAACAGACCGACGGGCGCAGCCTTGCCGATGGCGTAGGCGACCTGGACCTCGATACGCGTGGCCAGACCGGCGGCGACGGCGTTCTTCGCGACCCACCGCATCGCGTAGGCGGCGCTGCGGTCGACCTTCGACGGATCCTTGCCCGAGAAGGCGCCACCACCGTGACGGGCCATGCCGCCGTAGGTGTCGACGATGATCTTGCGGCCGGTCAGGCCGGCGTCACCCATCGGTCCACCGAGCACGAACTTGCCGGTCGGGTTGACCAGCAGTCGGATGTCGGAGGTGTCGAGATCGGGGAGGTCGAGATCGGCGAGCACCGCGTCGACGACGTTGGTCTTGATGTCCGGGGTCAGCATGTTGACGAGGTCGATGTCGGCGGCGTGCTGCGTCGACAGGACGACGGTGTCGAGCCGGACCGGCTTGTCGCCGTTGTACTCGATGGTGACCTGGGTCTTGCCGTCGGGACGCAGGTACGGCAGCGTGCCGTCCTTGCGGACCTCGGTGAGACGACGCGACAGACGGTGCGCGAGGGCGATCGGCACCGGCATGAACTCGGGGGTCTCGGAGGTGGCGTAGCCGAACATCAGGCCCTGGTCGCCGGCGCCCTGCTTGTCGATCTCGTCGGTCTGGCCGTCGACGCGCGCCTCGTAGGCGTTGTCGACGCCCTGGGCGATGTCGGGTGACTGCGCGCCGATCGCGACGTTGACGCCGCACGAGGCGCCGTCGAAGCCCTTCGACGACGAGTCGTACCCGATCTCGAGGACCTTGTCTCGCACGATCTTCGGGATGTCGGCGTAGGCCGAGGTGGTGACCTCACCGGCGACGTGGACCTGGCCCGTGGTGACCAGGGTCTCGACGGCGACGCGCGAGTGCTTGTCCTGCGAGAGGAGGGCGTCGAGGATCGAGTCGCTGATGGCGTCACAGATCTTGTCTGGATGCCCCTCGGTGACCGATTCGCTGGTGAAGAGCCTGGATGCTCCGGCAGAACTCATCTTTTCCTCTCGAACCTCGCGACGAGGTGCAGTCGTGGTGTGGTCGCTACAGATTTGTGCAGGCACGCCCGGGCGTGACCTGTCCCCCGTGACAATCGTTCAAGGTACACACCCCCACCGACGGTCGGTGATGGCGCGTACCACCGTTGGGCTACATCGGGTCCCGCCCGAGCAGCTCACCGACGGCGTCCAGTATTCGGCTCGCCATGAGTGTTTTCGAACCGAGCGGCAGTGCGGTCTCGCTGCCGGTGTTCGCCAGCAGCCATCCGGTGTTGTCGTCGGTCCCGAAGGCCTTGCCGTCCCCGACGGCGTTGACCACCAGCAGGTCGCATCCCTTGCGGGCCAGTTTCGCCCTGCCGTGGTCGAGCACCCCGCCCGAGGCGTCGCCCGTCTCGGCCGCGAAGCCCACGATGACGGTCCGGTCACCGAGTTCGCCGCGGTCGCGGGCACCGACGATGCCGCGCAGGATGTCGGGATTGGTGTCGAGTTCGATCGGCGCGGGCCCCGAGGCGCCCTTCTTGATCTTCGACTCCGCCACGCTCACCGGTCGGAAGTCGGCGACAGCCGCGGCCATGATCACCACGTCGGCGTCACCGGAACGTTTGCCGACCTCCTCGGCGAGTTCGGTCGCCGTCACGATCGGTACCACCTCGACGCCGGCGGGAGGCGCGAGTTCGGTTGTGGCGCCGGCGATCAACGTGACCGACGCCCCGCGATGGGTGGCGGCGCGCGCCAGGGCGTACCCCTGCTTCCCGGAACTGCGGTTGCCGAGATAGCGCACCGGATCGAGCGGTTCGCGCGTGCCGCCGGCGGTGATGAGCATCCGCACCCCGGCCATGTCGTGGGGCAGGGCGTCGGGGCGATCGAGGAGTACGTCGCCGAGCAGACCGATCTCGCTGGGTTCGGGGAGACGGCCGGGTCCGGAATCGCGACCGGTGAGCCGTCCCGACGCGGGACGCAGGACGATGGCGCCGTGACCGCGCAGCGCGGCGACGTTCGCGACGGTCGCGGGGTGGTCCCACATCTCGGTGTGCATCGCGGGGGCGTAGACCACCGGGCATCGCGCGGTGAGCAGGGTGGCGGTGAGCAGATCGTCGGCGCGACCGGACGCGGCGCGGGCCATGAGATCGGCGGTCGCCGGTGCGACGACCACGAGGTCGGCGCCCTGGCCGATGCGCACATGCGGCACCTGCTCGACGTCGGCGAACACGTCGGGTGTGACCGGGTTGCCGCTCAGTGCCTCGAACGTGGCGCGGCCGACGAACTCGAGCGCGGCGCGGGTCGGGATCACCCGCACGTCGTGTCCGGCCTCGGTGAAGTGGCGGATGATCGAGCACGCCTTGTAGGCCGCGATCCCGCCGCCGACACCGACGACGATGCGCCGCGACGGGCCGCTCCCGGTCACCGGCATCGCCTCGCGTCGCTGTTCGCGATCGACCTACTCGCCTTCGGTGTGCTCGAGCAGGTCGCTGTGGATCTCGCGCATGGCGATCGACAGCGGCTTCTCCTGCAGACCCGGCTCCACCAGGGGGCCGACGTACTCGAGGATGCCGTCGCCGAGCTGGTTGTAGTAGTCGTTGATCTGGCGTGCGCGCTTGGCGGCGTAGATCACCAGGGCGTACTTCGACGATGCGCGGTCGAGCAGCTCATCGATCGGCGGATTGGTGATACCGAGCGGCGTGTCGTAGGCCGGGGCGTCGACGACGCCTGTCGCCGTGGCGTCGGAGCCGAAGGCTGCACTGCTGGTCGGGTTGCTCACGCAAAGTCCTCACTTCGTTGTCGATCGGGCGCATCAGCGGGCAATCGGATGCAAACGCGCTGTTCAGGGGATTCGGCCGGCGTCCGCAACGTGCAGATCACACCGCGGACGACCGTGAGTCCTCACGCCCGACCAGCAAGGATACCAACTCGTGGGCCACGCGGTCGACTTCGTCGTTGACGATCACGTGGTCGAACTCGTCGGCGATGGCCAGTTCGGCGCGTGCGGTCTGTAGTCGGCGCTCGATCACCTCGGGGCTCTCGGTGCCGCGGCCGGTGAGCCTCTCGACCAGCACCTCCCAGCTCGGCGGGGTGAGGAAGACGGTGATGGCGTCGGGGAGGCGGTCGCGGACGGCGCGCGCGCCGGCGATGTCGACCTCCACGAGGACCGGTAGGCCGGCGTCGAGGGCGTCGAGCACGGGGCGGGCGGGGGTCCCGGATCGTTGCAGGCCCCCGTGGATCTCGGCCCATTCGAGCAGCTCGCCTGCGGCGATCATCGTGTCGAAGCCGTCGGTGCCGACGAAGTGGTAGTCGCGGCCGTCGACCTCACCGGCGCGCGGGGCGCGGGTGGTGGCCGAGACGCTGAACACCAGGTCGGGCATCAGTTCGCGCAGACGTCGCACGACACTGGACTTGCCGACGGCGGAGGGGCCGACCAGTACCACCAGTCGGCCCCTCCGGTCGTGCGATGCCATCTAGTTCTGATCAGTCCTGATCGAACTTGGCGAGCAGCGCCTTGCGCTGCCGATCGCCCAGACCGCGCAGACGGCGGGTGGGGGCGATCTCGAGTTCGGTCATGATCTCCTGCGCCTTGACCTTGCCCACCTTGGGCAGGGCCTCGAGCAGGGCCGAGACCTTCATCTTGCCGAGGATCTCGTCGGTCTCGGCATCCTTCAGCACCTGCGTGAGGTTGGTGCCTCCACGCTTGAGCCGCTCTTTGAGCTCGGCGCGCGCCTTGCGAGCGGCTGCTGCCTTCTCCAGAGCAGCGGCGCGCTGCTCAGCGGTCAACTGGGGAAGGGCCACGGGTTCCTCCGTATTCGTAGAACTGGGTCGAGTCGCCACCGGGTGGGCAGCGGATGCTGTGGTTTGCCACAGCGACTGCGACCGTACCGACGTGAGCTGGGATTTGCGACCCCCACCCCACCATTTCCGCACTAGAGACCGTGTTGTAGAGGTTTCCGCCCCGGTTCGGCGGCGCGAGCGCCGCCGCCCGCCGACCAGACGGATCCGTCGTCGAAAAGCCCTGTAAGACAACACATGACGGCGAACTACCCGTTCGACGCCGGTCGACGACCCTGACGGTGCGCGTGGGGCGGGTGTGACGGATGGTTCGAGCCCGGATCAGCGGTAATCGTCCGACCCCGTCGAGCGTGTCGCTTTGCGGTCCTGAGCTGCGGCGAGAGCGCAGGCGGCTCAGCTGTGCAGGGCCGACTCCACCGCGTCGCGCATCGACTCGGTCGCCGTCACCAGCTCCGCACGCCCGGGTCCGGCACCGAGGATCTCCCGCGACACCGCGGGCAGCACCCAGCGGTGGACGCCGGCGAAGATGCGGGCGACATCCGACGGCGTTCCGCCCTGGGCACCGACCCCCGGCGCCAGGATGGGGCCTTCGAGCGCCTCGAGCGCCAGCCCGTGCGGACGTGTCGCACCGACCACCACGCCAAATGCGGCAGGACCTGCGGCGTTGCGGGCCGCGACGGCATCGATCACCGACTGCGCGACGGTGCTGCCGGTGACGTCGGCGAGTTGTAGCGACGCCCCCTCGGGATTGGAGGTGCGGGCGAGCACGAACACCCCACGACCCGACCCTGCGGCCTCGTCGAACGCGGGATCGAGCGACCCGACCCCCAGATAGGGCGAGACCGTGACGGCGTCGGAGCACAGCGGTGACCCCGGCGACAGCCATGCGTTCGCGTAGGCGGCCATGGTGGAGCCGATGTCGCCGCGTTTGGCGTCGGAGATCACCAGCGCACCGGCGGCACCGATCTCGGCGATGGCCTCCTCGAGAACGGCGAAGCCGCCCGAACCGAACCGCTCGAACAGCGCCACCTGGGGTTTGATCGCCGCTGCGATCGGCGCGACGGCACGCACCACGGTCTCGGTGAACGAGCGCAGCCCGTCGAGGTCGTCGCCCAGTCCCCATGCCGCGAGCAGCGCCGGGTGCGGGTCGACACCCACACACAGTCGACCGCGGCGGGCGACGGCGTCGAGGTGACGGCCGGCGTAGGCGACTCCCCCGCCCCCGTCGGTCACGAGCTGCGCATCACGCGGTGGCGCTCCTGCAGCGACATGACCCCGATGTCGCCACCGAGAGCGGCCTCGATGCCCTGCACGGCGGCGCCTGCCCCCTGCACGGTGGTGATGCAGGGGATGTTCACCGACACCGCGGCGCTACGGATCTCGTAGCCGTCGACGCGCGGTCCGGAGTTGCCGAACGGGGTGTTGATGACCATCGAGACCTCGCCGGCGCGGATGGTGTCGACGATGGTGACCGCACCCTCGGGGAGGCCGGTGTCGGAGTGCTTGAACACCTGGGTGCAGTCGATCCCGTTGCGGCGCAACACCTCCGCGGTCCCCTCGGTGGCCAGGATGTGGAATCCCAGATCGGCCAGGCGCTTCACCGGGAACAACAGGGCCCGCTTGTCCTTGTTGGCGACCGAGACGAAGATGTTGCCCGACAGCGGGAGCGACCCGTAGGCGGCGGTCTGCGACTTCGCGAACGACCGGCCGAAGTCGGCGTCGATGCCCATCACCTCGCCCGTCGACTTCATCTCCGGGCTCAGCAGGGAGTCGACACCGGTGCCGTCGGCGCGACGGAACCGGTTGAACGGCAGCACGGCCTCTTTCACCGCGATGGGCGCACCCACGGGCAGATCGCCGCCGTCGCCGCTCGCCGGCAGCACACCGGAGGTGCGCAGGTCGGCGATGGACTCCCCCAGCATGATCCGGGCGCAGGCCTTGGCCAGCTGCACCGCGGTCGCCTTCGACACGAACGGGACCGTGCGACTGGCGCGCGGGTTGGCCTCCAGCACATAGAGGATGTCGTCCTTGAGGGCGAACTGCACGTTGAGCAGCCCCTTCACGCCGATCCCGTGGGCCAGCGCCTCGGTGGAGCGGCGCACCGCGGCGACATCGGTCTTGCCGAGCGCCACCGGGGGCAGGGCACAGGCCGAGTCGCCGGAGTGGATGCCGGCCTCTTCGATGTGTTCCATGATGCCGCCGATGTAGACCTCGGTGCCGTCGCACAACGCGTCGACGTCGATCTCCACGGCGTCCTCGAGGAACCGGTCGACGAGCACCGGGTGCTCGGGGGTGAGTTCGGTCGCGCGGGAGATGTAGCCCTCCAGCGACGGTTCGTCGTACACGATCTCCATGCCGCGACCGCCGAGCACATAGGACGGCCGCACCAGGACCGGGTAGCCGATGTCGGCGGCGATGGTGCGGGCCTCATCGAACGTCGTCGCCATGCCGTATCTCGCGGCGGGGAGACCCGCGGCGTCGAGGACCTTGCCGAACTCGCCGCGGTCCTCGGCGAGGTCGATGGCGGCGGGGCTGGTGCCGACGATCGGCAGCCCCGCATCCTCGAGGCGTCGGGCGAGCCCGAGCGGGGTCTGCCCACCGAGCTGCACGATCACACCGACGACGGTCCCCGAGGCGGACTCGGCGCGGTACACCTCGACGACGTCCTCGAAGGTGAGGGGTTCGAAGTAGAGGCGGTCGGCGGTGTCGTAGTCGGTCGAGACGGTCTCGGGGTTGCAGTTGACCATCACCGTCTCGTACCCGGCGTCGCTCAGGGTCGTCGCCGCGTGCACGCACGAGTAGTCGAACTCGATGCCCTGACCGATGCGGTTGGGCCCCGATCCGAGGATCAGCACCTTGCCGCGCTCGGTCTGCGGGGCGATCTCGCTCGTGGCGGCGGGATCGATCTCGTAGGTCGAGTAGTGGTACGGCGTCTTCGCCTCGAATTCGGCGGCGCAGGTGTCGACGGTCTTGTAGACCGGGTGGATCCCCAGGGCATCGCGGTGCGCGGCGACGGCGGCGTCGTCGGCGAAATCGGTGCGGAGAGCGGCGATCTGGCGGTCGGACAGGCCGTGGGACTTGGCCTCGCGCAGGAGTTCGGCGTCGAGGGTGTCGGCCGCGCGGACCCGGGCGCCCAGCGCGCCGACGGCCTCGATCTCGGCGAGGAACCAGGGGTCGATCTTCGTCGCGTCGAAGAGCTGTTCCACCGTCGCGCCCCGGTCGAACGCCGCCATGATCCGGTAGAGCCTGCCGTCGCGCGGGGTGGCGATGTCGGCCAGGATCTCCTCGAGCGAGTCCTCGGTGACGGGGTCGGTCCAGAACCCGCCTGCCTTGGTCTCCATCGACCGCATCACCTTGCCCAGGGCCTCGGCGAAACTGCGGCCCAGGCTCATCCCCTCGCCCACCGACTTCATCGTGGTGGTCAATGTGTCGTCGGCACCGGGGAACTTCTCGAACGCGAACCGGGGTGCCTTCACGACCACGTAGTCGAGGGTGGGTTCGAAGCACGCGGGGGTCTCACCGGTGATGTCGTTGACGATCTCGTCGAGGGAGTACCCCACGGCGAGCTTGGCGGCGATCTTCGCGATCGGGAAGCCGGTGGCCTTCGACGCCAACGCCGACGACCGCGAGACCCGGGGGTTCATCTCGATGACGACCAGCCGACCGTCGGACGGATCCATCGCGAACTGGATGTTGCAGCCACCGGTGTCGACACCGACCTCACGGATGATGTCGATGGAGAGATCGCGCATCCGCTGGTACTCGCGGTCGGTCAGCGTCATCGCCGGGGCGACGGTCACCGAGTCACCGGTGTGCACGCCGACCGGGTCGACGTTCTCGATGGAACACACCACCACGACGTTGTCGCGGCCGTCGCGCATCATCTCGAGTTCGTACTCCTTCCACCCGAGGATCGACTCCTCGATGAGGACGTTGGCCGTGGGCGACGCCGCGAGGCCGCCGCCGGCGATGCGGTTCAGGTCGGCCTCGTCGTAGGCCATGCCCGAGCCGAGACCGCCCATGGTGAACGACGGCCGCACGACGACCGGGTACCCCAGTTCGGCGACGGTCTCATGACACTCGGCCATGGTGAAACACACTCGTGAGCGGGCACTCTCGCCGCCGACCTCGGCGACGATGTCCTTGAACTTCTGCCGGTCCTCACCGCGCTGGATGGCGTCGAAATCGGCGCCGATCAACTCGATGTCGTACTTGGTGAGGATCCCCCGCTCGTGGAGTTGGACGGCGGCGTTGAGTGCTGTCTGCCCACCGAGGGTGGCGAGCACCGCGTCGATCGGATGGCCGTTGTCGCGCTCGGTGACGATGACCTTCTCGATGAACTCCGGCGTGATCGGCTCGACGTAGGTGGCGTCGGCGAACTCCGGGTCGGTCATGATCGTCGCCGGGTTCGAGTTCACCAGGCTCACCCGCAGCCCCTCGGCGCGCAACACGCGACAGGCCTGGGTGCCCGAGTAGTCGAACTCGCACGCCTGCCCGATGACGATCGGGCCCGAACCGATCACCAGGACATGGTTCAGATCGCTGCGGCGGGGCATCAGGCACGGACTCCTTGCATCACGGTGACGAAACGGTCGAAGAGGTAGGCGGCGTCATGCGGACCGGCCGCCGCCTCGGGGTGGTACTGCACGGAGAAGGCGCGACCGTCGACGAGCTCGACACCCTCGACGGTGCCGTCGTTGGCGCAGGTGTGGCTCACCCGACCACGCCCGAAGTCGGTGTCGAACTCCTCGCCGGCCTCGCCCTCGAGGGCGAACCCGTGGTTCTGCGCGGTGATCGAGACCAGGCCGGTGGTGTGGTCGATCACCGGGATGTTGATGCCGCGGTGACCGAACTTCATCTTGTAGGTGCCGCGCCCCAGGGCGCGGCCGAGAATCTGGTTGCCGAAACAAATGCCCAGCAACGGGATCCGACGGTCCAGCACGTGTCGGGTGAGGTCGACGGCGGCGTCGGCGGTGGCCGGGTCGCCGGGTCCGTTCGAGAGGAACACCCCGTCGGGCGCGAGGTCGGTGACGACCTGTGGGTCGACCGACGATCCGAACACGTGCACCCGCACACCGCGCTGCGCGAGCATCCTCGGGGTGTTGGTCTTGATCCCGAGATCGATGGCCGCGACGGTGAACCGGTGTTCGCCGACGGCGTCGACGACGTACTCGTCGACGGTGCTGACCTCACCGGCCAGGTCGGCGCCGGCCATCGAGGGCGCCGAGCGCACCCGGTCGAGCAGCACCTCGGTGTCGACTCCGGACGAACCCGTGGGCAGGGCGTCACCGGAGAAGATGCCCGCGCGCATCGACCCGTGGTCGCGCAGCACGCGGGTGACCGCACGGGTGTCGATGCCCGCGATCCCGACGACACCCTGATCGACGAGCGCGTCGTCGAGAGTGCCCGTCGACCGCCAGCTCGACACGCGGCGGGTGGGGTTGCGGACGGCGTACCCGGCGACCCAGATGCGCCCCCCGCGGCTCTCGTCGTCCTCGACGTTCCACCCGGTGTTGCCGATCTGCGGGGCCGTCGCCACCACGATCTGCCGGTGGTAGCTCGGGTCGGTGAGCGTCTCCTGATAACCGGTCATCGCGGTGCAGAACACCGCCTCGCCGAGGGTCTGGCCGGTGGCGCCGAAGGCCGTCCCGGTGAACACCTGCCCGTTCTCGAGCACCAACACCGCTGTGGTCATGATCGTGGCTCCTTCGCCGTGTCGGTCGGCTCGTCGGGGTCGGTCGGGTTGTCGGGGCCGTTCGGGGGCTCATCGGCCGCGGGGCCGGGCGGGTCGGCGGGCGGTCGCGTGCCCGCCGCGGGGTCGAGGTCGACCCAGACCGGGTAGACGCTCTTGTCGTCGGCGCGCACACCGGAGTCGATCTCGGTGCCCGAGGGCAGACGCCAGCGGATCACCAGCACGCCGTCGGCGGTCATCACCTTTCCGGCGAGGCCGCGTTCGGTGCGGACCGCGACGAGTGACTCGCGCGGGATCCAGATGGCGTTCGCGCCGTGGCGACTGAGCAGGATGCCGCTGTCGAAGGCGGAGAACTCCGTCGACGCGCGGTCACCGTAGTCACCGACGGCGACCCGGTCCTGCCAGCTCGGCGCCACCGTCGACCCGACGTAGAGACCGGTGTGCGGACCGAACAGCAGTGCACCCGGGTCGAGGGGGACCTCGGGGAACGCGCCGAGCAGATCCTGTTGTCGCCGTGCGCGATTGCGCCAACCGCGCAGCATCAGTGCGATGACGCCCAGCCAGGCCAGGACGACGATCGCCACCACCAGTACACCGCTCATCGGTATCGCACCTGTCCGTCGTGCGCGGTCACCCGACCGCGCAGGACTGTCGCGACCACCCGTGCGGGCAGCGTCATCGTGTCGAACGGGGTGTTGGCACTGAGACTCGCGAGCTCGCCGCGTGAGACCGTCCACTCCGCGTCGGGGTCGACGACGGTGAGGTTGGCGGGCTCGCCGACCGCGATCGGTCGCCCCTGATCGGGCAGTCCGACGATCTGCGCGGGGCGTTCGCTGAGCACGCGGGCGACGCCACGCCAGTCGAGTCCGTCGGGCCCCACCACGGTGGCCGCGATCACCGACAAGGCGGTCTGCAGGCCGAGCATGCCGGGGCGGGCCACAGCGAACTCGCAGCACTTGTCCTGCTCGGCGTGCGGAGCGTGGTCGGTGGCGACGCAGTCGATCACGCCGTCGACGAGGGCCTGCCGTAGTGCGGCGCAGTCGCTGCTCTCCCGCAGCGGCGGGTTCACCTTGTTGACCGCGTCGTAGGTCTGCAGGCGGGAGTCGTCGAGGAGGAGGTGGTGCGGTGTCACCTCGGCGGTGATGGCGATGCCCTGCCCCTTGGCCCATCGCAGCAACTCGACGGTGCCCGCGGTCGACGCGTGGCAGATGTGTACGCGGGCACCGGCGTCGCGGGCGAGGATCGCGTCGCGGGCGACGATCGACTCCTCGGCCGAGCGCGGCCATCCCGCCAGACCCAGGCGGGCGGCGGTGGGGCCCTCGTGGGCGATGGCGCCGACGGTGAGTCGGGGTTCCTCGGCGTGCTGGGCGATGAGGACGCCCAGGCCGCTCGCGTACTCGAGCGCGCGACGCATCAGCAGCGGGTCGTGGACGCACTTGCCGTCGTCGGAGAACATCTTGACCTGTGCGACACCGTCGGCCATCGCGCCGAGCTCGGCCAGGTGCGTGCCCTCGAGACCCACCGTGACCGCGCCGACCGGGTGGACGTCGACGAGGCCGACCTGCTGACCGCGGGCCCACACGTGATCGGTGAGCACGGCCGAATCGGCGACCGGATCGGTGTTGGCCATCGCGAACACCGCGGTGTAGCCACCCAGAGCCGCTGCCGCAGAACCGGTCTCGATGGTCTCGGTGTCCTCGCGACCGGGCTCGCGGAGGTGGGTGTGCAGGTCGACGAAACCGGGCAGCACGATGCCGCCGCGGCCGTCGACCAGCTCGGCCCCGTCCGCGGAGAGGCCGGCGCCGATCTCGGTGATCACACCGTCGACCACCAGCACGTCGACCGCGTCACCCTCGCCGTACGGACGCACATCGGCGATCAGCAACCGCTCACTCACGACACACCCTCCTCGTCGGTTCCGACCAGGAGTCGGAACAGCACGGCCATCCGCATGTGCACGCCGTTGCTCACCTGCTGCAGGACGGTCGCGCGTGGCGAATCGGCCACCGAGAACCCGATCTCCATGCCGCGCAACATCGGACCCGGGTGCAACACCACGGCGTCGTCGTCGAGCAGGGCCAGTCGTCTCTCGCTGAGTCCGTAGCGGATCGAGTACTCCCGTGCCGAGGGGAAGAACCCACCGTTCATGCGCTCGGCCTGCACCCGCAGCACCATCACCGCGTCGACACCGGGCAGGGTCGCGTCGAGGTGGTGGGACACCTCGACGGGCCATCCCGACACACCGACGGGCAGCAGGGTCGGCGGGGCGACGAGCACCACCTGCGCCCCCAGCGTGCTCAGCAGGTGGGCGTTCGACCGGGCGACCCGCGAGTGCAGGATGTCGCCGACGATCGCGATCCGCCTGCCCTCCAGCGTGCCTAGGCGCTGCCGCAGCGTCAACGCGTCGAGCAGTGCCTGTGTCGGGTGTTCGTGGGTGCCGTCGCCGGCGTTGATCACCGCGGGCCCGTCACCGTCCTCGGAGGTCCACCGCGCGATCTGGTGGGCCGCACCCGAGGCGGGATGTCGCACGATGAGCGCGTCGGCGCCGGCCGCACGCAGGGTCTTGGCGGTGTCGCGCAACGACTCCCCCTTGCCCGCCGAGGAACTCGAGGCACTGACGTTGATGACGTCGGCGCTCATCCACTTGCCCGCGACCTCGAACGACACCCGTGTGCGCGTGGAGTTCTCGTAGAACAGCGTCATCACGGTGCGGCCGCGCAGGGTCGGCAGCTTGCGCACCTCCCGGCCGAGGAGTGCCTGCTCGAACCGCTCGGCCTCGTCGAGGAGTCCGTGCGCGGCGGCTGCGTCGAGGTCGTCGACCGACAGCAGATGTCGCATCAGCGGGCCCGCCTCTCGACACCGGGTGTGCCCGCGGCGAGGACCACCTGATCGATCCCGTCGTGTTCGACGAGCTGCACCGAGACGTCCTCCGAACGCGAGGTGGGGATGTTCTTGCCGACGTAGTCGGCACGCAACGGCAGTTCCCGGTGCCCGCGATCGACGAGGACGGCGAGCTGTACCGCCGACGGACGCCCGAGGTCGCGCAGGGCGTCGAGCGCCGCGCGGACGGTGCGGCCGGAGTACAGGACGTCGTCGACGAGGATCACCAGCGCCGCGTCGACGCCACCGGAGGGGACCGAGGTGCGTTCGAGGGGACGGTGCGGCTTCGCGCGCAGGTCATCGCGATAAAGGGTGATGTCGAGGTATCCGACGCCGGTGTCGACACCGGAGAACTCACGGATGCGGTCGACCAGTCGCCGGGCGAGAGTGGTTCCCCGCGTGGGGATCCCGAGAACCACGACCCGGGGTGAATCAGGGTCGTCGAGCGCGGTCTTCTCGATGATCTGATGGGCCATCCGCGCGATGGTCCGGGTCACGTCACCGGAATCGAGGAGAATCCGCCGATCATCGGGCGCGCCGTCTGCCGGTGTCACCTACCCGACCTCCTTCTCCGCCTCACGGGACGGATCGTTAAAGGATGTCTGCTTTCGTCGAGAACCTTAACAGTCGCTGCGCGGCGATCCCGCTTCGAGCGAGCTGTATCACTCGCCAGCGGTGTCGGGTTCGGATCCGGTGGCGATCGACGCCGCCCGCACCTGCGGGGCCAGCGTGACGATCCGTCCGAGCACGCCGTTGACGAAGGCGGGTGACTCGTCGGTCGACAGCTCCTTCGCGAGCTCGACGGCCTCGTCGACCACGACGACGGGCGGGACGTCGTGGGTGTTGAACAGTTCCCACGCGGCGAGGCGCAGGATCGCGCGGTCGACGGCGGGCAGACGGGGCAGGGTCCACTCCCGCAGATGCGAGGTCAGGACGGCGTCGATCTGCGCACGGTCGGCGGTGAGGCCCTCGATGACCCGCGCGGTGTACGGGTGGATCATTCCGATGCTCTCGTCGTCGACGACGAGTTCACGCCGCTGAGCGATGAGCTCGATCGGCGAGACGTCCTTGGCCTCGGCCTCGAACAGCAGGTCTACGGCGCGCTGGCGCGCCTTGTGGCGGGTACCGGGTTGTTTCACGCGGCCCTCACACGCAGAGCGGACGAACCGAGGTCACGAATTCACGCGACCGAGGTAGTTGCCGTCACGCGAGTCGACCTTGAGCTTGTCGCCGGTGTTGATGAACAGCGGGACGTTGATCTCGGCGCCGGTCTCCAGCGTCGCGGGCTTGGTGCCGCCGGTCGACCGGTCACCCTGCACACCGGGATCGGTCTGGGCGACGAGCACCTCGACGGTGACGGGGAGCTCGACGTACAGCGGGTTGCCGTCGTGCATGGCGACCTGGACCTTCATGTTCTCGAGGAGGAACTTGTGGCCGTCGCCGAGAGTCTGCGGGCTGACGGAGATCTGCTCGTAGTTCTCCGAGTCCATGAAGACGAAGTCGGTGCCGTCCTTGTAGAGGAAGGTCATGTCGCGGCGGTCGACGGTCGCGGTCTCGACCTTCACGCCCGCGTTGAAGGTCTTGTCGACGATCTTGCCCGAGAGCACGTTGCGGATCTTGGTGCGCACGAACGCCGGGCCCTTACCGGGCTTGACGTGCTGGAACTCCTGGATCTGCCACAACTGGTCGTCCATCCGGAGAACGAGCCCGTTCTTGAAATCTGCGGTACTGGCCACGTGTGTGTCGCTTCCTTCCACCCGCGAGCGGGCGCATGGTCACCGTCGTCCTGGGCGCCGGTCGCCCCTAGATGACGGAGAATGATTTGTCGGTGGTGGTCAGCAGCTCGGGAACGCCCTCGCGGACCACCAGCGTGTCCTCGATGCGGACACCGCCTCTGCCGGGCAGGTACACACCGGGTTCCACGGTGACTGCCGCACCGCATGGCAGTGTACCCGTCGCGCTCGCACCGATCGCCGGCGCTTCGTGGATCTGCAGACCCACGCCGTGTCCGAGCCCGTGGACGTAGTTCTCGCCATAGCCCGCGGCGTCGATCACCGCGCGTGCCGCCGCGTCGACCCCACGCGCGTCGGCGTCGGGGGTCAGTGCCTCCCGCCCCACCTGCTGGGCCGCCGCGACGAGGTCGTAGATCTCACGCTGCCAGTCCGCGGCATGGTCCAACACGTAGGTGCGGGTCATGTCGGAGTGGTAGCCGCCCACCACGGCCCCGAAGTCGATCTTGACGAAGTCGCCCGCGGCGAGCACCGCGTCGGTCGGGCGGTGGTGCGGCACCGCGGAGTTGGCCCCGGCCGCGACGATCGTCTCGAAGGAGATGTCGTCGGCCCCGCACGCGTACATCTCCCACTCCAGGGCGCGCGCCACCTGACGCTCGGTCTGTCCGGGCACGATGACGCCGCGTTCGATGATGGTCGCGAGCGCCACGTCGGCGGCCTGACAGGCCTGTCGCAACAGCTCGATCTCGCTCTCGTCCTTCACCATCCGCAACTGCTCCACCTGCGGGCCGAGGGCCACCAGCCCGATCGCGGGGCTCGCGGCCTCGGCGTCGGAGCTCAGCGCACGCCAGGCCGCGACCGTCATCGCGTGCTCCTCCACCGCGACCACCGATCCGCCGGCGAATTCGCCGAGCAGGGTCGCGGGGCAGTTGCGACCGATCACCGGGGACAGGTCGGGCACCTGCTCGGACACCTGTGTCACGTAGCGACCGTCGGTGGCGATCCGGTCGTCGTCGGGACCGCTCACCGACACCGCGACCGCGGCGTTCGAGCCGGTGAACCCCGTCAGGTAGCGGACGTTGACGAGATCGCCGATGAGGGCGTGGTCGGCGCCGAGGGCGGCCAGCGCCTCGCGCAGACGGTCGCGGCGAGCCCGGTGGACGTCGTGCGGATCGGTCACCGACGGGGCCAGGGAGGTCATCGCAGCAACGCTACCGCGCCCGAACTCGTGTGTTGCGGCACACAGTGGTGCGGGCGTTGGGTACGCTTCCGCCCATGGTTGCCTGGATGTTGCGTGGTGTGTCGATGTCGGTGGTCCACGTGGTGGCCAGGGTGCTGCTCGGACTGGCCATCGTCCACGCCCCGCTGCAGGGCACGTACTGGAAGACCCTCGCGGTCGCCGTCGTCGTCCTCATCGCGATCATCTGGGGCGGCATCGACGGTATCGCCGACGGCCGCGCCCACGACGACCCCGAGGACTACGACGACCTCACCATCCGCTGGCTCAAGGCCGGACTGTTCACCGGTGTCGTCTCGGCGATCATCTCGTGGGCACTGAGCAACTACGTCGTCGCCGGTATGGGGCAGAACTCGATCTTCGTCGAGCTGTTCGCGGGCGGCTCGTTCACCACCCTGCTGGTGTTCATCCCCGCGCTCGCCGGTGCCGCGCTCGGTCGCTTCCTCGCCCACCGACAGCGCAACAAGAACGCCAAGCAGCAGAACAACGACACCGGCGCCGAGCAGCGACAGACCGCCGACACCCACTGAGCCCACGCCCCCCGGGGCGCGGCGATCAGAGCAGGATGCCCCCGGGCGACGCCGACCGCGCGATCGCGGAGTAGGCGGCGACCAGCAGCCCGGGATCAGGACCCTCGAGTCGTCCCGGCCGGGCCAGCCCGTCGAGCACCACGAACCGCAGCATCCCCGAACGGTTCTTCTTGTCCCCCGCCATCGTCTCGAGCAGCGCCGGGAAGGCGTCGGCGTCGTACCCCGTGGGCAGCCCGACCGACTCCAGGATGCTGCGGTGCCGATCAGCGGTCGCGTCGTCGAGACGCCCGGCGAGGCGTCCCAGTTCCGCGGCGTACAGCAGACCGACCGACACCGCGGCGCCGTGTCGCCACCGGTACTGCTCGCGGCGCTCGATCGCGTGGGCGAGGGTGTGCCCGTAGTTGAGGATCTCCCGCAGTGACGACTCGCGCAGGTCGGCCGCCACCACATCGGCCTTGACCTGCACCGATCGCCGGATCAGTTCGGGGAGAACCGTTCCCGCGGGGTCGCGCGCGGCGACCGGATCGGCCTCGATCAGGTTCAGGATCTCCGGGTCGGCGATGAACCCGGTCTTGATGACCTCGGCGAGCCCGGCGATGATCTCGTTGGGGGGCACCGTCTCCAGCGTCGCGGTGTCGATGAGCACGGCACGCGGCTCGTGGAACGAACCGACCAGGTTCTTGCCTGCGTCGGTGTTGATACCGGTCTTGCCGCCGACCGCCGCGTCGACCATCCCGAGCAGTGTGGTCGGCAGGTGCACCACGCCGATACCGCGCATCCAGGTGGCGGCGACGAACCCGGCGAGGTCGGTGGCCGCACCGCCGCCGAGTCCGATGACGACGTCGTTGCGCTTCATCCCGATGCGGCCGAACACCTCCCAGCAGAAGGCGGCCACCGACAGGTCCTTGCCGGCCTCGGCGTCGGGGATCTCGATGCGGTGGGCGTCGAACCCGGCCTCGGCAAGCACTTCTCGTACGGCCTCGGCGGTCTTGATCAGCGGCGGCTGGTAGAGGATCGCGATGTGATCGGCTCCACCGGCCGCGGCGACGAGATCGGTCAGCAGGTCGCGTCCGATCACCACGTCGTAGGGGTCGGCCGTGGCGACCCTGATGCGGATCGGGTCGGTGGGTGCGGGGGCGGTGCCGGTGGACTCGGTCACGAGGAAACCTCTCGGGGATCGGGGTGGTGCGGGCGGGAGCGGTCCGATGTCGTCGTCTCGGGGTCGAGCAGCTCGCGGATGCGCCGGGCCACGGTCGACGGGTCGGCGTCGTCGGTGTCGACCCGCACGGTCGCGACCTCGGCGTACACCGCGGCCCGGGCGGCGTGCAGCGCGCCGTAGCGTTCGCGGGGCGAGGGTCCGTCGGAGTCGGCCCGGAGCAGGGGGCGCGACGACCCCTCGACCCGCGCGAAGCCGGCGTCGGGTGCGACGTCGAGATGCACCACCCGATGTCCGGAGAGGACGCGACGCACCTCGGGGCTCACGACGGCGCCGCCGCCGAGGGCGACGACACCACGGTGCGTGGTGAGCACATCGGCGATGACGGCCGATTCGATCTCGCGGAACCGTTCCTCGCCGTCGGTGGCGAAGATGTCGGCGATCGACCGTCCGGTGCGCCGGACGATCTCGTGGTCGGTGTCGAGGTAGTCGACGCCGAGGTGCGCGGCGAGCACCGACCCGACCGTGGACTTCCCCGCTCCCATGAACCCGATCAGGACGACGGGTCCGTTGGTGCGTGCGGGGAGATCGGAGGTCATCCGGCGGCGGGCCGCGCCGACACCGCGCTGTCACCGTGCGCGAGGCGTGCCGCGACACGCTCGCGGTACCGCGCCACGTTGTCGGCGGTCTCGGTCACCGAGTCGCCACCGAACTTGTCTAGCGCGGCCTGGGCGACGACGAGCGCGACCATCGCCTCGGCGACCACGCCGGCGGCGGGGACCGCGCACACATCCGACCGCTGGTGGATGGCGCTGGCCTGTTCCCCGGTGGACATGTCGACGGTCGACAGCGCGCGCGGCACCGTCGAGATCGGCTTCATGGCCACGCGGACGCGCAGGTCCTCACCGTTGGTCATCCCGCCCTCGAGGCCACCCGCGCGGTTCGTCGAGCGCAGCACGCCGTCGGGTCCGGGGACCATCTCGTCGTGGGCCGCGCTGCCGCGGCGGCGGGCCGTGGCGAAACCGTCGCCCACCTCGACACCCTTCATCGCCTGGATGCCCATCAGCGCCGATGCGAGGCGCGCATCGAGTCGGGTCTCACCGCTGACGTGGGAGCCGAGCCCGACCGGCAGGCCGGTCACGATGACCTCGACGACCCCGCCGAGGGTGTCGCCCTCCTTCTTCGCCGCCTCGATCTCGGCGATCATCGACGCCTCGGCGGCCTCGGACGCCGCGCGCACCGGGCTGGCGTCGATCCGGTCGAGATCGTCCGGCGTGGGACTCGGGCCGTCGAACGGATCGGACGCCCCGATCGACACCACATGCGAGAGGACCTCGGCGCCGAGCACCTGACGGAGGAAGTTGCGTGCCACGGTTGCGGCGGCGACCCGTGCCGCGGTCTCCCGGGCGCTCGCGCGCTCGAGCACGGGACGGGCGTCGTCGAAGTCGTACTTCAGCATCCCGGAGTAGTCGGCGTGGCCGGGCCGCGGACGCGTGAGCGGCGCGTTGCGTGCGACATCGGCGAGCTCGGCGGCGTCGACCGGGTCGGCCGCCATCACCGTCTCCCACTTGGGCCATTCGGTGTTGGCGATCTCGATGGCGACGGGACCGCCCTGGGTGAGACCGTGACGGACTCCGCCGACGACGGTGACCTTGTCGGCCTCGAACTTCATCCGGGCACCGCGGCCGTACCCCAGACGCCTGCGGGCGAGTTGGGTGGCGATGTCGTCGGATGTCACCGAGACACCGGCGATCATCCCTTCGACGAGGGCGACCAGGGCGGGGCCGTGGGATTCTCCGGCAGTTATCCAGCGCAACACGAATCGTCATTCTTCCACGTCCCGGTCGCCGTCCCGCCCGCACGTGGGTCACCCACCGGTGAACAGCCCACCCCAGATCATCGCGGCGACCACCAGAGCGGGTCCGTGAGCCTGCGGAACACTCCTGCCACTCCCCCGACCACGCACCGCGGTGACGACGGCCGCGCACAGGCTCAGCACCGATGCGGCCACGACCACCAGGAGCGCGCGACCGGGATCGGCGACGAGTCCCCCGAGCGCGACGGCGAGCTTCACGTCACCGCCGCCGCACCCACCGGCCAGGCAGGTGACCACGTACGGCACCGACAACGCCAGGACCGACAGGGCGACCCCACCGTGAACGGTCGCCGCGGCCAGCACCGCGATCACCGCGGGCACGGTGAGTCGGTTGGGCAGCGTCCGCGAACGCAGGTCGTGGCCGATGAGCATCATCGACCACGCCGGGAGCACCAGCAGGGTCACCGCGCAGGCCGTCGAGGACGAGATCACGAGGTCATCGTCGGCGAGCGCACCGGGGCGTGCACCGCCCGACGCGCTCACCCTGGGGACAACCGGCGGTGTGGTCGTCGATTCCCTGCAACTGTGGATCGGCACGGGTTCGAACAGGGCGGTGCTGCGAGGCAGCGGGACAGCGGAACGCCGATCAGACGGCGAGTGCGGCGGCCATCGCATCTAGCGGGGCCGATCGGCCGGTGAACAGTTCCACCTGGGTGACGGCCTGGTGGAGCAACATCACCAGTCCGCCGGCGACCGCACCCCCGCGGTCGGCGACGGCGGCGGCCAGCGGTGTCGGCCATGGCGCGTAGATGGCGTCGACGAGGCGCGGCGACGCGGACACCGAGGCAGCGAGGGGTGCGGCGGCGTCGGCGGGCACCGTGCTGACGGTGACCGCGGCGTCGGCGCAGCGTGCGGCGAGATCGTCCGACGGCGCGAACGCGACCACCTCGGCGGGCAGCCCCAGCGTGTCGGCCAGCTCGAGAAGTGTTGCGGCGCGCACCGGTTCACGAACCACCACCGTCACCGATCCGGCGCCGGCGGAGCTCAGCGCAGCCAGCGCCGGGCGCGCGGTGCCGCCGGCACCGAGCACCACCGCCGACGCGCCCTCGAGGTCCTCGGCGCCCAGTGCACGCAGGGCTCCGGTCACGCCGTCGATGTCGGTGCAGTCGGCCCACCAGCCCGAGGCTGTGCGCACCAGGGTGTTCGCCGAACCCACCATGGCCGCCCGCTCGGTGACCTCGTCGGCGTGGTCGAGCGCGGCCACCTTCGCGGGCATGGTCACCGACAGCCCGACCCAGCTGTCGTCGAGGCTGTCGACGAGGTCTCCGAGCCCCTCGGCGCGGCACTCGATGCGTTCGTAGGTCCAGGTGTCCAGGCCGAGCGCGCGGTAGGCCGCCAGATGCAGATCGGGTGATCGCGAATGGTCGATCGGCGACCCCAGGACGGCGGCCCTACGTACCGGCGCCGCAGCGGTGGTCACCGGCATCCGACGGCGAGAACCTTGTTGTCGCAGGCCTTCTGCCGGTTGCGGAGGTGCTCGGCGTAGTCCTCGGTGAACAGTGTCGTGCCCTGCGGGTCGACGGCGACGAAGTAGATCCAGTCACCGGCCGGCGGGTTGTCGGTCGCCTGCAGCGGGGCCTTCCCGACCGACCCGATGGGAGTCGCCGGCAGGCCGTTCACCTGATAGGTGTTCCACTTCGTGTCGGCGGTGTAGGCGTCGCCGGAGACGTCGATGTTGACCACGGCCGCGGTGTAGTTCGCGGTCGAGTCCATCTCCAGTTTCTGGTTCTTGCCCAGGCGGTTGAGGATGACGCGCGCGACCTTGCCGTAGTCGTCGGGGTTCGCGACCTCCTTCTCCACCACCGAGGCCGACACCAGGTTCTGATACGGGGTGAGCCCGGTGTCGTTGCCGGCGAGCAGTCCCCACTGGTCGAACAGCGTTGCGCTGGTGGTGATGAGGTACTTCAGCATCGCGGTCGGCGACAGGGTGGGATCGATGGCCTCGAACGCCACGGGCGCGATGAGACCCTCGATACGTCGATGATCACCGTCGAGGCGTTCGACCTCGGCCGTCGCCCACGACGGCACCCCGAGGTCGGCGGGCGAGGCGGTCGCGGCGGCCTGCGCGAGCTGTTCCTGCGTGACACCGGACCGCCGACCGTCGATCGTCACGGTGGTGGCCTGGGCGATCATCGCGAAGATGCCGGTGCTCGGAGAGCCGTCCGCGGTCTGTTTGGTGTCGAGTTGCCGACCGGGCGGGATGACCACGCGACCCACTCTGTTGGCGTCGCCGTCGAGCATCGACACCGCGGTGGCCGCGGGTATGCCGGTCCGGAGTTTGTAGAACCCGGCGGAGATGGAACCCGAGCCCGCGGCGTCGGTGAAGGCACGCACGCTGGCGACCACGCCGCGATCGTGCAGGATCTCGCCGAACTGGGTGAGCGTCGAGTCCTGCGGGATGGAGACGAGCACGTCGCCGGTGCCGGATGCGTTCGAGTAGTCGTCGTCGTCGACGAAGAAGCCGGTCATCCGCAGGCCCACGTACCCCAGCGACCCGATCACCGCGATCATGAAGACCATGGCGAGCGCCAGCACCACGCGGCGCCGCCGCCGACGGGCCTGCATCTGGGCGGTCGCGCGGCGCCCCTGGCCACCCCGTCCCTCGCGGCGCTCACCGCTGCGGCGCCGGGAGCCGCCCTGGGCGCCTTCCCGGGCGTCGTCGGGGGTGTCGATGGGCACCGTGGTCGGTTCGTCGGCCACCGGCGCCCACATCGCCTGATCCGCGTAGGACCGCGGGTCGCGCCCGGTGTCGCCACCGCGGTCGTCGTGGCGGAAACGGTCGTCGGGCGCTGCCCGGTCGGGGGCACCGTCCACCGGCGGGATCGCCCGGGGTCGGGCACGCCGCGGTTCCTGCCAGAGCGGTTCACCTGCGGTGTCGGCACGTGGGGCGCCGGTCGCGGTACGTCGGGGGTCGAGCGGAGGGAGGTCAGGGCGCCGGGCCGGACCTCCGCGGGCGCGACGATGCGGGTGTGCCCCGCCGTTGTCGGCGATCAGCCGACGCAGGCGTGCCGTCTCGGCCGGGTCCTGACCGTCGTCGGCGGCGCGCCGGCGGTGCGGACGCGGGGGTTGGTCGGTCACCGTTCGTCGCCCCCGACCGACTGCAGATCGAGCCACGACTGCAGGATCGCCACGGCAGCGGCCTGATCGATCACCGACCGCTGCTGCTTGGCCGAACGCCCGCTCGCCCGCAGCATCTGGGTCGCCGCCGCGGTGGTGAGCCGCTCGTCGTGGAAGGTGATGGGGACCGGCGCGACACGCGGCGCCAATCGTTCGGCGAACGCGGTCGCGGCTTGCGCGGCGGCGCCGTGTTCGCCTTTCAGGGTCGTCGGCATCCCGACGACGACCTCGACGGCCTCGTACTCGGCGACGATGTCGGAGATCCGAGCGAGGTCGGAGGCGTCCTTGGTTCGGGCGACAGTCTCGATCGGCGTGGCCAACATCCCGTCAGGATCACACGACGCGACCCCGATACGCACGCTTCCCACGTCGACGGCGATTCGCCGTCCACGCGGCCGCAGCGGACTCACCCCTGCGCCCCGACGGTCTCCCGCACCCTGCGCACGGCGGCGTCGATCGCCGAGGCGTCGGTTCCCGAGCCCTGTGCGAGATCGGGTTTGCCGCCGCCACGCCCACCGAGGAGCGGGGCGATGTCGGACACGATCGACCCCGCCGACAGGCCGGCGTCGCGTGCGGCGGCGGTGACCGCGACCGCGAAGGGCACCTTGGCGTCGGACACCGAGAACAGCGCGACGACGGCGGCCTGGGAGCCGAATCGACCGCGGAGGTCGGTCGCCAGACCGCGGAGATCGCCGCCTGCGAGTCCGTCGTCGAGGCGAGCCGCGACGACGAGGGTGTCGCCGACGCGTTCGGCGTCGCCGACAAGCGATGCCGCCGATGCCTTCGCGGCCTCGGCCTTCATCCGCTCGATCTGCTTCTCGGCGTCACGCAGACGCTCCACGAGGTGGGCCACGCGCTCGGGCACCTGGTCGCCGGGCACCTTCAGTGCCGACGACACCGACGACAGCAGCGCGCGTTCACGGGCGAGGTGTCGATAGGAGTCGAGGCCCACGTAGGCCTCCACGCGGCGTACCCCTGAGCCGACCGACTGCTCGCCGAGCAGGGTGACGGGACCGACCTGCGCGGAACTGCCCACATGGGTGCCGCCGCACAGCTCCATGGAGAACGGTCCGCCGATCTCGACCACGCGGACCCGGTCGCCGTAGTTCTCGCCGAAGAGCGCCATCGCGCCCATCGCACGGGCCTCGTCGAGCCCGGTCTCGAACGTGTTCACCGCGTGGTCGGCCTCCACCGCGGAGTTGGTGATCTCCTCGATCTCGGTGCGCTGGGCGTCGGTGACCGGGCCCTGGGCGCGGAAGTCGAAGCGCAAGTATCCGGGGCGGTTGAGCGAACCGGCCTGGGTGGCACCCGATCCCAGCACCTGTCGCAGCGCCGCACCGACGAGGTGGGTGCCCGAGTGGCCCTGCGTCGCGCCGCGACGATGCCCGGCGTCGACCTGTGCGAGGACGACATCGCCGACCACGAACTCGCCGGCGTCGACGGTCACGAGGTGCCGCCAGACCGACTTGCCGATCTTCTGCACGTCGGTGACGCGTGCGCGGGCGCCGGTCGTGGTGCTGAGCGAGCCGACGTCGGCCATCTGCCCACCGGACTCGGCGTAGAGCGGACTGCGGTCGAGGATGATCTCGGCCTCATGTCCCACCCCGACGACCGGTAGCGACGCGCCGTCGCCGACGATGCCGAGAACCGTTGCCTCGCTGACGAGTTCATCGAAACCGGTGAACTTGGTCGGTCCGCGGTCGAGGAACTCGCGGTACACCGAGAGGTCGGCGTGACCGGCCTTGCGGGCGTTCGCATCGGCCTTGGCCCGGCGTCGCTGCTCGCTCATGAGGTCGGCGAAACCCTGCTCGTCGACCTCGAGTCCCGCCTCGGCGGCCATCTCCAGGGTGAGGTCGATCGGGAAGCCGTAGGTGTCGTGCAGGGCGAAGGCGTCGGTGCCCGCGATGACCGTCGCGCCCGACGACCGGGTGGCCGCGGCGGCGTCGTCGAAGAGCTTCGATCCGGCGGCGAGGGTGGCCGAGAACGCGTCCTCCTCGGCGACCGCGGTGGCGCGGATCGACGAGGACTGCTCGGCCAGAACGGGATACGACGGCGACATCGTCGCGATGACGGTGTCGATGTAGTCGCCCATCGTCGGCTGCTGTGCGCCGAGCAGACGTGACGATCGCACGATGCGCCGGAGCAGACGTCGCAGCACGTAACCGCGACCGTCGTTGCCGGGCGTGATCCCGTCGGAGATCAACATGACCGCGGTGCGGGCGTGGTCGGCGATCACACGGAACCGGACGTCGGCCTCGGCGGCGCCCTCACCGCCGGCGCCGTAGCGGCGTCCGGTCAGCCGTTCGGCAGCGTCGATGACGGGCTTGAGGAGGTCGGTCTCGTAGACGTTGTCGACACCCTGCAGGATCGTCGCGACGCGCTCGATGCCCATTCCGGTGTCGATGTTGTTCTGCGGCAGCGGACCCAGGATCTCGTAGTTGTCCTTGCCGATGCCGGGGCCGCGCTGATTCTGCATGAAGACGAGATTCCAGATCTCGATGTAACGGTCCTCGTCGGCCTCGGGCCCGCCTTCGACGCCGTACGCCGGTCCGCGGTCGTAGAAGATCTCCGACGACGGCCCGCACGGTCCGGGGACACCCATCGACCAGTAGTTGTCGGCCATGCCGCGACGTTGGATGCGCTCGGCGGCGACGCCGATCTCGTCGCGCCAGATCCCGGCCGCCTCGTCGTCGTCGACGTAGACCGTCGGCCACAGGCGTGACGGGTCGATACCGAACCCGCCGTCGTCGACCGAACCGGTCAGCAACGACCACGCGAACCCGATGGCCTCACGCTTGAAGTAGTCACCGAAGGAGAAGTTGCCCGCCATCTGGAAGAAGGTGTTGTGGCGTGTGGTGATGCCCACCTCCTCGATGTCGAGGGTGCGCACACATTTCTGGATGCTGGTCGCCCGCGGCGACGGCGGGGTCTGCTCGCCCAGGAAGTACGGCTTGAACGGCACCATGCCGGCGTTGACGAACAGCAGATTGGGGTCGTCGAGGATCAGCGAGGCGCTGGGGATCTCGGTGTGACCTGCGGCGACGAAATGATCGAGGAATCGCTTCCTGATCTCGTGGGTCTGCACCTGATGTCCTCACGCCGATGTGGTCGAAAGCCGGCACCGACCGCACGGGCGGGTCATCAGGTGCACGACACCCCGCGCCAACCGCAGAGCGAGTCCACCCTACCGTTTGCCGGTCCACGCCCCGACGATCGAGCGCAGGCGTCCCACCCGGGCGGAGATCTCGCGCTCGTGCCCGTGGTCGGTGGGCGCGTAGTACTCGACGCTGACGAGTTCGTCGGGCGGGTACTGCTGGGCCACCACCCCGCCGGGCGCGTCGTGCGGGTATCGATAGCCCTGGGCATTGCCGAGTGTCGCCGCACCCGCGTAATGGCCGTCGCGCAGGTGCGGGGGCACCGCACCGGCCTTGCCTGCCGCGACGTCGCCCATCGCGGCGCCGATGGCCGAGACCACCGCCCCCGACTTGGGCGCGGTGGCGAGGTGGATGGTGGCCTGGGTGAGAGCGAGTTTCGCCTCGGGCATCCCGACGAGCGCGACCACCTGGGCGGCGGCGACCGCGGTCTGCAGTGCGGTCGGGTCGGCCATCCCGATGTCCTCGCTGGCATGGACCATCAGCCGCCGCGCGATGAACCGCGGGTCCTCCCCCGCGGTGATCATGCGCGCGAGGTAGTGCACCGCCGCATCGACGTCGGAGCCCCGGATCGACTTGATGAAGGCACTGATGACGTCGTAGTGCTGATCGCCGTCGCGGTCGTAGCGCACCGCGGCGCGATCCATCGCCGACTCGACGTCGGCGAGCTCGATGCGCGGGATGCCTTCTGCACCGGACTCCCCCGTGTCTCTCTCCGCCGCGCCACCGCGCGCGGCTCCCGCGGCGACCTCGAGGGCGGTGAGTCCCCGGCGGGCGTCGCCACCGGCGAGGGCGACGATGTGGTCGAGGGCGTCGTCGGCGATCTCGACCGTCCCGGCGAGCCCCCTGTCGTCGACGACCGCACGGTGCAGCACCTCGCGCAGATCGTCGTCGGTGAGCGGGTGCAGCTGCAGGACCAGCGACCGCGACAGCAGCGGGGAGACCACCGAGAACGACGGGTTCTCGGTGGTGGCGGCGACCAGCAACACGATGCGGTTCTCGACGGCGTCGAGGAGCGCGTCCTGCTGGGTCTTGGAGAAGCGGTGCACCTCGTCGATGAACAGCACGGTCTGCCGGCCGTCGATGAGTGCGCGGCGGGCGACCTCGATCACCGCGCGGACCTCCTTGACCCCCGACGACAGCGCCGAGAGCGCCTCGAAGCGTCCGCCGGTGGCCGTGGAGATCAGCGACGCCATCGTGGTCTTACCGGTCCCGGGCGGCCCGTAGAGCAGCACCGAGGCGGCGCCGGAACCCTCGATGAGCCGGCGCAGGGGTGAACCGGCGGCCAGGAGGTGCTGCTGGCCCACGATCTCGTCGAGGCTGCGCGGGCGCATGCGGACCGCCAGCGGACCCGTGTCGGGACCGAGGGCGGCGGCGCCGGAGGTGACGGGGGCGAGATCGTGTCGCGACTCCGGCGTCGGGGTGTCGAAGAGGGCGTCCTGCGACTCCCCGAACCCGTCTCGGCCGGTCATCGAGGTCACCGTCGACCCGTCGAGATCATTGCCGAGCCATCGGTGTCACCGCAGCCAGGCTGCGTCCAACGCCGAACCGATGGCGTCGGCGGCGGCCGCGATGTCCTGCTCGCCGGCCCGACGGGCGGCCGCCGCGAGATCGGTCCACCGGGCGACGACGACAGCCGGATCGGAGGTGCGCAACGCCAAACCCCGCGCATGGCGGTCGTCGCCGAGATCGACCGGCAGCATCCACACCGTCGCCAGCCACACCCACAGCACCCTGGCCGTCAGGACCTTGCGGTTCAGTTCGCCGTCGTGGCTCAGTGCGGGCCAGATCGCCTGTGTCTCCGAACGCCAGGCGTCGACCATGGCCGTCTCGAGGTCGGCGCGGCGGTCGGCCCAACGGGGGGCCAACTCGGCGGAGAAGGTGACCACGGCGTACCCGATGTCGAGGGTGGCGTCGCGGAACCCGCCCCACTCGTAGTCCATGAACTGCACGCCGTCGTCGTTGATGAGGATGTTGGGCGGTCCGACGTCCGACGGGCTGAACGCCCGGTGCTCCCCCTCGGCGAACAGCATCTGTGCGCGTGTCAGCAGGTCGACGAACCCGTCGGAGACCTCGACACCGAGGTGCTCGCCGAGCACCTCCGGCGCGCGTGACACCGCGATCTGTACCTGCGCGGTGAGCGCCTCGACGTCGCCACGTGCGGGTCCGTGCCGGAGCAACGCCGCGAAGTCGTCCTCGCCCCCGACGGTGGCCGCGTGCATGCGGCCCAGGGCCTGACCCCACGCGCTGATCGCATGGCTCGGGTCGGCGTAGTCGGTGCTGGCCAGCAACGCGCTCATCGACCGACCGTGCCCGAGGTCGCTGAGCACGATCAGCCGTTCGGCGGAATCGGAGGCGATGAGCTGCGGCCCCGGCCGCGACCGCATCGGCAACGCGGTGGCGTACTTGTACGAGGCGAGTTCACGGGCGAAGGCGTCGGCCGGTTCGTCCGCGGGAAGCACCTTGATGACGAGGCTGCGGTCGGGCGACAGGGGGTTCTGGGCGACACGGACGCGGACCACGTCTGTGCGACCGCTCCCGGCCAGGTCGACGGGGTCGGCCAGTGCGACCGGACTCCCGGCCCGCGCGGACAACACTCGTTCGGCCGTACGGACCGCACCTGCGGTGCGCCCCTCGGCGATGACAGTCATTGCTCCCCAACCTACCCAACGCGTCACGTCGGACCACCCACGCGGCGGCGTCCAGCCACCACACGCGTACAGATGTCCTACGGCGAGATCGTCACGTCCTGCGGCCCCGGCGACTCTTCTTGCGACACGGTCGGCAGTTCGAGCGGTGCCACGTCCACCGACACCGAGATCGTGCTCGAGGTCGAATCCGTGTAGATCACTCCACGGAGCGGCGGAACATCATCATAGTCACGTCCCCACGCGACTGTGACATGCCTCTCATCGACGAGCTTGTCGTTGGTGGGGTCGAAGGCGATCCACTCCCCTCCCGGCACCCACACCGCGGCCCACGCGTGACTGGCATCGGCGCCGACGACCCGTTCGCGACCGGGCGGCGGGTCGGTCGCGAGATATCCCGAGACATACCGCGCGGCGAGCCCGTTGGCGCGCAGACAGGCGATCGCGACGCGGGCGAAGTCCTGACAGACGCCCTCGCGACGCTCCATCACCGTCGCGACCCGGGTGCTCACCGCCGTCGACCCGGACTTGTAGGTGAAGTCGCGGTGGATGCGTGTGGTGAGTTCACCGATCACCTCGATCAGCGGTCGACCCGGGGTGAAGACCGTCGATGCGTAGTCACGGACTGCGTCGGTGATCTCGGGTGGGAAGAGATCGAGGACGAACTCCCGCGCGTCGGCGTCGCCGGCCGCGGTGGGCCGGGCCTGCTCCCACGGCGCCACGGCAGGACCGGTCGCGATGAGGTCGGGATCGATCGGGTCGACGTCGACGAGCGACGAGCCGGTGACCTCGAGTCGGTGGTGCGGGGTCCGGACGTGGAAGTAGATGTCGGCGTTGCCGAAGATGTCGGTGCCGGTCGATCGGTCGGCCGGTTCGGGGTCGATGGTGACCTCGGCGGAGAGGACCCGTTGGCCGGGCATCGCCCGCGGCAGCAGGAAGCACCGACCGAACGACGCGCTGACCACGTCGGCGTAGTCGTAGGTGGTGCGATGGGTCACGCGGTAGCGGCGCGTCGACACCGCTTCGACTGTGGGGGTCCTCATGTCGCGTCCACGGTGCCGCCCCACAGGGGCTGGATGTCACGCGGGGGTGCGAAGCGGGTGCGACCCAGTACGTCGGACACCTCGCGGACCCCGCGTGCCAGTGCCGTCATCAGCTCGGCCAGGTCGGCGCGGCGGTCGGAGTCGTCGACGGAGACGAGATCCGCCGGATCGACACGGCGTAGCTCGGCGATGAGGTCCTCCACGGTGCGTTCCACCGCGGCCGACCGGATCTCGTCGGGCAACGACGCGAAGTCGTCGCGCAGGCGATCGAGCTGGTAGATCATCGAGCGCGGGTTCGTCTCGTCGAACAGCGACAGCACCAGCACCGAACGCAGCCGCACCACGCCGCGGTTGCGGCGGCGGTAGATGACGGCCGATTCGTTGGCGACGAGGAACGCCTCGAGCAACGCCTGCTCGATCTCCGGGTCGTGTGCGTCCACCAGGGTCGACCGTGTGAGGTCGGCGAGCACCAGTGCCCGTTCGATGCGTCGTCCGGCGTCCATGAACAGCCACCCCGGGTCGTGCACCATCGATTCGGCCTGCAGACCGGCCAATGCCAGCAGTCCGTGCAGCATCGTCTCGTGAGCGTGCGCGAGGTCGTCGACGTCGACACTGCTGTCGTCGTCGGCGTCGCCGGCGTCGCCTGCGTCGTCGTTCGGGGCGACGGTGTGGGCGAGATCGGCGAGCGCCCGTTCGATCGTGCCCAGCACCATCCATGTGCTCGTCGACATCTGGTCGCGGACGGCGCGGGCGGCGGCCACCAGGCGGTCGACGGCGTGGGCGATCGATCCCGGCATCGACCGCGACATGGTGAGTCGACCCAGGGCGGCGAGCGCCAGGGTCGCGTCGCCGACGGTGGTGTGCCCGGATCCGGCGGGCGGCAGCGTCCCCAGCTGGTCGGCGGTGGCCGTCGTCGTCGCCACACCGGCCAGGAACAGCGGGAGGGCGCCGGTGCCGGGCATCCACGGACGGTGATCGCGCGCCTGGTAGCGCTCGCGGGCCACCGCGGTGAGGCGGACGGTGAGCTCGGCGCGTTCGCCGTAACGGCCGAGCCAGAACAGGTCGGCCAGCACACGCGGCGACGTCGCCGAGCGGTCGACACCGACACCCACGGTCGGAAGCGACAGCGGCTGCACCGATTCCGCGATCCGCGTGGTGTCGCCGACGCCCTCGGGGCTGGTCACCCAGACGTCCTTGGCGGCGACGGCCCGCATCGTCGATCCGGCCGGCCCCGATTCGAGCACCTGCCCGAGCCCGCCGGGCATCACGCTGTACCCCGAACTCGACGACACCGCGAAGGTGCGGATCGCGACCGGTGCGGCGCGCAGGCGCCCCGGAGCTCCCGGTGCGGCCGGGGTCATCGACGGGGCGACCGAGAACCTCTCGGTGCGGCGGGCCACCCACTGCCAGGGATCTGTGTCGATGCGGTCGCGGACCGTCTCACGCGTCGCGGAAGACAGTTCTGGACCCAGGAACTGCTCCCCGGTGCGGACGTTGTCGATCACCAGCTCGGCCAGGTCGGCGCGGATCTTCGACCGATCGAGATCGTCACCGGCCCAGAACGTCTCGACAGGAAGCAGCAGCAGGTCCTCGTCGAGCAGCGCCGAGGCGAGTCGGTCGGCGACGGTGTGCAGCGCGGGGTTCTCGAGCACCCCACTACCCAGGGTGTTGACGACGGTGACGCTGCCGCGCGCTATCGCCTCCACCAGTCCCGCCACGCCCAGCCGAGAGTCGGTACGCAGGTCGAGCGGGTCGCAGAACGCGGCGTCGACGCGACGCAGGATCACGTCGACCCGTTTGAGGCTGCCCAGCGATCGCATGAAGACGACGCCGTTGACGACGAGGAGATCGGCCGATTCCACCAGGGGGAAGCCCAACTGCGACGCGACATAGGCCTGGTCGAACGCGGTCTCCGACAACGACCCCGGGCTGAAGACGACCACCGTCGGGTCGTCGACACCGGGCGGCGCGTGATCGAACAACGCCAACCGCAGCGTCCCGGCGAAGGTCGTCATCGCCCGCGGGCCCACGCGGCCGAACGCCCCCGACAGGGCGCGGGAGGTGAGGCGTCGATCGACGATGGCGTATCCGATACCCGACGGCGCCTGGGTGTGATCGGCCCACACCACCGGTGAGCCGTCGGCGGCTCGACCGATGTCGGTGGCGTGCAGGAACAGCGCGTGCGGGCCGGGGTTGCCCAGGCCCGCGGCCTTGCGGATGTAGCCGGGGTGCCCGAACACCATCTCCGGCGGTACGAGGCCCGAGGTGAGGGTGCGGCGATCGCCGTAGATGTCGACGAGCAGCCGGTCGAGCAGCAGCGCGCGTTGCGCCACAGCGGATTCCAGGCCGGCCCACTCGTCACCGTCGATGACCAGCGGGACACTGTCGAGTTCCCAGAGCTGTGCCGGTTGCGGCGGCGCGGAGGCCGACGGGGACGCCACGCGGTCGCCGGTCGGGGTGTAGGTGATGCCCTCGTCGGCGACCATGGTCCGCAGCCGGGTCGCGGTGCGGGTCAGACCGGCCTCACCGGTGCGGGTGACACCGGCGACGAGCCCCTCCCACTGGGGGCGCACGGCGCCGGCGGCGTCGATGAGCTCGTCGTACGGGATCGACGCATCCACCCCGTCGCCCCGCATGCGATCGGGGTCGAACAGCCCGAAGCGGTCGGACCGGTACCGGTCGACGACGGCAGGGACCTGCGCGGGTTGCCCGGCCGGCGGCGAGGGTGGGTGCACCGAGGTCACCGCAGGACCGTACGCGCCCGCCGCAGGTCGAGGATCGTCGGCACGCCGAGGTCGGTCGCGAGGCGTGCGGCCATCTCGCGCAGCGCCGCGGTGTCGACCGGGCCCGGGGTGTGGCCGATCGCCTCGAACCGGCCGTTGCGCCGAGACTCGGCCTCGACGGCGTTGACCGGCGGTCGTTCGTACGCCCGGCCCCCCGGATGGATGACGTGGTAGGTCGCGCCACCCACCGAGCGGCCCGAGAACGTGTCGACCATGTCGAACACCAGCGGCGAGTCGATTCCCACGGTGGGGTGCAGTGCGCTCGGCGGTTGCCACGCCCGGAACCGGATGCCCGCGACACGTTCGCCGGGGCGACCGGTCGGGGTCAGCGGCAATGGGAAACCGTTGCAGGTGAGGATGAACCGGTCGTCGTCGCTGCCCTGCACCCGCACCTGCACGCGCTCGATCGACGAGTCGACGTAGCGGGCGGTGCCGCCGGCGGTCGACTCCTCGCCGAGGACGTTCCACGGCTCGATCGCGCCGCGCAGCTCGATCTCCTGGTCGCGGATCTGGACCGTCCCCAGGCGCGGGAACCGGAACTCGGTGAACGGATCGAGCCACGCGGTGTCGAACTCGTGGCCCGCCTCACGGAGGTCCTCGGCCACCTGGGCGATGTCGGCGATCACGTAGTGCGGCAGGAGGTGTTTGCCGTGCAGATCGGCGCCGTGACGGATCAGGCGACCGCGGAACGGGTGGTCCCAGAACCAGGCCACGAGACTGCGTACCAGCAGCGACTGCACCATCGCCATCTGATGGTGCGGCGGCATCTCGAACGCCCGCAGTTCCAGCAGTCCGAGGCGTCCGCGCGCGGAATCGGGGCTGTAGAGCTTGTCGATGCAGAACTCGGCGCGGTGGGTGTTGCCGGTGATGTCGGTGAGCAGATGTCGCAGCGCGCGGTCCACCGTCCACGGGTTCGCGTCGCCGTCGTCGCCGGTGAGGCGGTCGATCTCGGCGAACGCGATCTCCATCTCGTAGAGGGCGCTCTCGCGGCCCTCGTCGGCGCGCGGCGCCTGTGAGGTGGTGCCGATGAACCGTCCGGAGAACAGGTACGACAGTGACGGGTGGCGCTGCCAGTAGCTCAGCATCGACACGAGCAGGTCGGGGCGGCGCAGCAGGGGCGACTCCGCCGCGGTGCGTCCACCCAGCGTGATGTGGTTGCCGCCGCCGGTGCCGCCGTGGCTGCCGTCGAGATCGAACGACTCGGTGCCCAGCCGGGCGTGGCGCGCCTCGCGGTAGATCGTCTCCAGGAGGGTCGACTGCTCGGCGAACGACGCCGTCGGCTGGATGTTGACCTCGATGACCCCGGGATCGGGGGTGACGGTGAGCGACTGCAGGCGACCGTCGGAGGGCGGGCCGTATCCCTCGACCACCACGGGTCGATCGATCGCGGTGGCGGCGGTCTCGATCACGCTGATGAGGTCGACGAACTCCTCGAGTCGCTGCGTGGGTGGGAGGAAGACGTAGAGGACGTCGCCGCGGATCTCGGCGACGAGGGCGGTCCGCGGGACCGGACGGTCCGCCCTGTCCTGCTCCTCGGGGGTCTCGTCGGCATCCGAATCCTCGGCGTCGACGTCCTCGTCGTTCTCGTCCTCGTGGTCCGTGCCCTCATCGGTGCTCTCGGAGGGCGGCAGCGGCGGCGCGGTGATGCGCAGGGGCGCGGCCGGCGCCGTCGGATCGGCCTCGAAGGTGACCGGCGCCGGCCCCCACGACAGCGAGTCGAGCGGCAACCGCAGCCCCGCCGGACTCGTGCCCGCGGTGAGGACGAGGCGACCACGGCGGGTCGTCCAGGCCGCGCTCTCCCAGGCGGTGTCGTCGTCGGTGCGACTGATCGGCAGGACGTGCGCGGTGGGCACGGTGACCGGTTCGTCGAGTCGTGCCAGCAACTCCCGACGGGCGGCGGTGCCGTCGTCGGTAGGGGTGAGATCGCGGCCGCGGCCGCGGAAGCCCGCCGTCGGATCGTCGTCGACATCGGCATCTGGTTCGGCGACGTCGGCGGTCGGATCGCCCTCCGGGCTGCGGAGCAGTTCGGCCAGACGCAGCAGCGGGTCCTCGAACGCGGGCCGGACGGCCTCGCGGGTGACGCCGACGGCGTCGGCGACCGCGGACATGAAGGCGCCCGTGACGTCGGCCGAGGCCGCATCGGGGCGGGTGACCGTCGTCGTCATCGACGCGGCCGCCTTCTCCGCGTCGGCCCACGGGTCGGCGAGGAGTTCCGGTCGATGCCACAGCGCCTCACCGTCGGTACGCCACAGCAGACCGATCTGCCAGCGCGGCAACGGTTCTCCCGGATACCACTTGCCCTGACTGCGTTGTACGAGCCCGGTCGGTGCGTAGATCGGGCGCAGGCGATCGGCCAGCACCGACGCGAGGCGACGTTTGTCGGGTCCGTCGGCGGCGGTGGTCCACTCCGGCGCGGTCTGATCGTCGATCGACACGAAGGTCGGTTCGCCACCCATCGTCAGACCGACGCCGCGTTCCCGCATCCGGGTGTCGACCACGGCCCCGAGGTCCACGACCCGACGCCACTGATCGTCGGTGTAGGGCAACGTGACCCGAGGATCCTCATGGAAGCGGGTCACGACGTTGGAGAAGTCCATCGTCGCGTGGCACGGCCCCGTCGCCCCGGTGATGGGTGCCGCGCCGCCGGGCGAGGGTGTCGCGGCCAGCGGGATGTGTCCCTCGCCGGCGAACAGTCCCGACGTGGGGTCCATACCGACCCAGCCCGCGCCGGGCAGATAGACCTCGGTCCACGCGTGCAGATCGGTGAAATCGGCCGACGGTCCCGACGGGCCGTCGATCGACTTGACGTCGGAGGTCAACTGGACGAGGTATCCGGACACGAACCGCGCCGCGAGTCCGAAGCGGCGCAGGATGGCCACCATCAGCCAGGCCGAGTCACGACAGGATCCGATGGCGCTGGTGAGCGTGTACTCCGGGCTCTGCACGCCGGCCTCGAGGCGGACGGTGTAGTTCACGTCGTCGCGCAGTGCACGGTTGACCGCGACGAGGAAGTCGATGATGCGGATCGGGCCGGTCGGCCGGTGATCGGCCACCCATTGCGCGACGGCGGGACTGTCGTCGTCTCCGGCGTCGCCACCGCCGACGCTGTGACGACCGGGCGCGGAGTCGGTGACCGGGCGCAGGTAGGCCTCGAGGTCGGTGCGCATCGCGTCGGGGTAGGAGAACCCGAAGTCCTCGGCCCAGTCCTCGATGAAGAAGTCGAAGGGGTTGATCGAGGTGAGATCGGCGACGAGTCCGACGGTGATGCTCAGCGTCGTCGTGGGCTCCGGGAAGACCAGGCGCGCCTGATAGTTGGCGAACGCGTCCTGTTGCCAGTTCACGAAGTGCTCGGCCGGTTCGATCGCGAGCGTGTACGCCTCGATGGGGGTGCGCGAATGTGGCGCCGGACGGAGCCGGACCACGTGGGGATACACCTTCACCGGCCGGTCGAAGGAGTAACTCGTCCGGTGTTCCAGTGCCACCTTGATGGTCAACGCCGCTTACCCCTGTCCGTCACCGCGGGCGCGCCGCGAACCGACGACCCGCAGTCGATCCCATCACAGATCGGGGGTCGTCGCCGCCCGCCGACGGGCCAGCAGACGGTGTATCGCGAGCACGCAGACGCCGGCGACCACGATGCCGACCATGTTGACCGCGAGCTGTGCTGTCGACTCCGCCGCGACCCGCCACTGGCCCAATGTCGCGGCCACCACCGCGTACCCCGCGGCGGGGACTGTCGTCACCGAGATGAACACCCCCACGAGTGCCGCCGATTTCGCCGACACCAGCGACAGCATCCCCGCGGCACCGGCGAGGATCGCCACCACCAGGGAGAACGGGCCGACCTGATAGATGAAATCGACCTGGTCGGCGGTGGTCACGTCGGTGATGTCGACGGTGCCGGTGGCCTCTCCGAGGACGGCGGCGAGGCCGGTGACGACCATGGCGACAGGGAAACCGATGACCAGCGCGTAGACCGAGCGGCGCGCGAGATCGAAGCGGCGACGGACGAATCCGACCGCGATGCCGGCGAGCGGGCCGAACTCGGGCCCGACGACCATGGCACCGACCACGGTCACCGGCGAGTCGGTGATGACACCGACCGCCGCGAGCAGACACGCCAGGGTCAGGAACGTGACGAAGGTGACGCTCAGCGTCGCGTCCTCACGCGTCCGGCGGGTCAGTTCCTCCCAGATGATGGCGTCGTCGGGGTCGCCCGGTGCGTCCTTCTCGGCGCGCACCGCGGCATCGGAGATCACCGTGTCGAGCGGCTCCATGGTGATTGCGCCGTCGTGCGTGAGGCCGAGCGCGAGCAGATCGTCGAGGACGTCGTTGACCGCCTCGCGGGTGATGTCGGCCTCGATCAGGTCGCCGGCCGGTTCGAGCGCCGCCCCCGGATGGACGATGAGGTGGGTGATACCGACCGCTTCACGCAGCAGGGCGACCACGTCGACACCACAGTGGTCCGGCGCGATGATCCGCAGGTGCAGCACGGTCGGTGGTGGCGATCAGGAGTCGGCGGGGGGCGGCGTCTGTGCCGACGACGGGTTCGCCGCAGCCGCGGGCTTCGGCGGTGGCGCGTCGATCCCGGACTCCTTGCGCTGCGCCGGGGTGATCGCTGCGGGCGCTTCGGTCAGTGGGTCGACACCGCCACCGGACTTCGGGAACGCGATGACCTCGCGGATCGACCCCTCACCGGCCAGCAGCGCGGTGATGCGATCCCATCCGAAGGCGATGCCGCCGTGCGGCGGGGCGCCGAAGGCGAAGGCGTCCAACAGGAATCCGAACTTCTCCTGCGCCTGCGCGTGGTCGATGCCCATGAGCGCGAAAACACGCTCCTGCACGTCGCGGCGATGGATTCGGATGCTGCCGCCACCGATCTCGTTGCCGTTGCAGACGATGTCGTAGGCGTAGGCCAGCGCCGCACCCGGATCGGCTTCGAGGTTGTCGAGCGACTCGGGCTTGGGTGAGGTGAAGGCGTGGTGCACGGCGGTCCAGGCGCCCGAGCCCACGGCGACGTCGCCGGTGGCGGTCGCATCGGCTGTCGGCTCGAACAGCGGGGCGTCGACGATCCACGTGAAGGCCCAGGCGGTGGGATCGATGAGGTC
Organism: Williamsia sp. M5A3_1d; assembly: GCF_053345315.1. Lineage (NCBI taxonomy): Bacteria > Bacillati > Actinomycetota > Actinomycetes > Mycobacteriales > Nocardiaceae > Williamsia > Williamsia sp. M5A3_1d. The sequence goes on along the minus strand of NZ_JBKEZX010000004.1, from coordinate 367,683 downwards.
GAGCTTGCGGGCGATCTCTCCCCGCGCTGCGCCGAGCAACGCGCGCGAGGTCTTGGCGCCTCCGGCGGCGAAGAAGACACAGTCGCCGGGCTTCGCACTCACATGGGCGGCGAGTCCCTCGCGCTCGGCGTCGGACAGGTTCTTGGCGACGGGTCCGCCGAGGGTGCCGTCCTCGCCGACGAGGACGTACGCGAGACCCTTCGCACCGCGCTGCTTGGCCCACTCCTGCCAGGCGTCGAGCTGACGACGGGGCTGGCTCGCCCCACCGGGCATCACCACGGCGCCGACGTACTCGGCCTGGAAGACGCGGAACGGGGTGTCGGAGAAGAACTCCGCACACTCGACGAGCTCGAGCTCGAAGCGCAGATCCGGCTTGTCGCTCCCGTAGCGGCGCATCGCCTCGGCGTAGGTCATCCGCGGGATCGGGGTCGGGACGGTGTAGCCGATGAGCTCCCACAGCGACACCAGGATCTCCTCGGCGAGAGCGATCACGTCGTCCTGGTCGACGAAGCTCATCTCCACGTCGAGCTGGGTGAACTCGGGCTGGCGATCGGCGCGGAAATCCTCGTCGCGGTAGCAGCGCGCGATCTGGTAGTACCGCTCGAGGCCACCGACCATGAGCAGCTGCTTGAACAGCTGCGGGCTCTGCGGCAGCGCGTAGAACGAGCCCGGACGCAGTCGCGCGGGCACCAGGAAATCGCGCGCGCCCTCGGGCGTCGAGCGGGTCAGTGTCGGGGTCTCCACCTCGACGAAATCGCGGGCACCGAGCACGGCTCTGGCCGCGGCGTTGACCTTCGAGCGCAGCCGGATCGCGGCGGCGGGGCCCTCACGACGCAGGTCCAGGTAGCGGTACTTGAGGCGTGCCTCCTCGCCGGGTGACTCGTCGAGCTGGAACGGCAGGGCCGCCGACTCGTTGAGCACGGTCAGCTCCGCGGCGTTGATCTCGATGCCGCCGGAGGCGAGGTTGGCGTTCTCGCTGCCCTCGGGGCGCGTCTCGACGACACCGGTGACCTGCACGCAGTACTCGGCGCGGAGCCGGTGGGCGGTGTCGGCGACCTGCTCGTCGCGGAACACGACCTGCACCAGGCCCGAGCTGTCGCGCAGATCGATGAAGATCACCCCGCCGTGATCACGACGACGCGCCACCCATCCGACGACGGTGACGGTGTCGCCATCGTTGTCGGCTCGCAGAGATCCGGCGAAATGGGTGCGCAGCACGGGTGTCCTCTCATGAAAAAGGTGTTCTCGAGGGGAGCCTCGACGGTCTCCGATCCTACGTAGGATGACCCTCCGAACACGAATGCGTTTCGCGCTCGTGCGCAGCGAAGGAGAGCGATGACGTTCCAGGGCGACGGTCCACTCGACACCAGCGGGGTCTCGGGCGGAGGCGGCGGCGGACGCGGCCGCATCGCACTCGGCGGCGGGGCCGGGATCATCGTGGCGATCGTGGCCGTGCTGTTCGGCGTGAACCCCGGCGACATCCTCGGCGGTGACAGCGGTTCCACGTCGAGCGCCACGTCGGGATCGTCGGGTACCAACACCGCCATCCAGAGCCAGATCGACAGCTGCACCATCGCCAAGGCCAACACCGACACCATCTGTCGGATCGTCGCGACCACCAACAGCCTCGACAAGGTGTGGCCGACGCTCGTCGACGGCTACACCACACCGAAGACGGTCATCTTCGCCGACGCGATCACCACCGGCGGCTGCGGTTCGGCCACCTCGGCGGTCGGGCCGTTCTACTGCCCCGGCGACAAGACCGCCTACTTCGACCCGACCTTCTTCACGACGCTGGCCGATCAGCTCGGCGGCAGCAACGCCCCGCTCGCCCAGGAGTACGTCGTCGCCCACGAGTTCGGCCATCACGTGCAGAACCTGCTGGGGACCATGGACCAGGCCCAGCGCCTCGGATCACGGGGCGCCACATCGGGTTCGGTGCGGTTGGAGTTGCAGGCCGACTGCTACGCAGGCGTGTGGGCCGAACACGCCGACAAGGGTCTCGACGCGATGCTCGAACCGCTGACGCAGCAACAGATCGGCGACGTGATCACCACCGCCAAGGCCATCGGCGACGACACCCTCTCGGGCAAGAACGACACCGAGGGATGGACACACGGTTCGGCCGATCAGCGCGTCCGCTGGTTCACCACCGGATACCGCTCGGGCGACCCCTCGAGCTGCGACACCTTCTCCACCAACCGCCTCTAGACCCGCAACTGCGGAGGGTCTGATTGCATGGACCGATGACCGGTACCGAGACGCCTCGCACCCCCACCGAGATCGACGCGATCGCCGAGGATTTCCTCGCCCGCTCGTGCGCCGCCGACCCTGTGTTCGCCTCCGACGTCGGGGTCACCGACCATGACGATCAACTCACCGATCACTCACCCGACGCCGTCGCCGACCGCACCGCGACGGCACGCGAGGCCCTGCGGCGGCTGGCGGCGGCGCGCCCTGTCGACGACGTGGACCGGGTCACCGTCGCGACCATGACCGCACAGATCGGACGGTCGATCGCCGTCGACGACGCGGGGCTGCGGGTGGGTGAGGTGAACGTCATCGCCTCACCGCTGCAGGGTGTGCGCGACGTCTTCGACGTGATGCCGGTCGACACCGCCGAGCAGCGCGAGACGATGCTCACGCGGATGCGTGCGCTGCCCGCGAGCATCGACTCCATCGTCGCCGGCCTGCGACACCGCGTGCAGGCCGGCCCTCCGCTCGCGCGCAGGCAGGTCGAGCTCGTCGCGGCGCAGGCCGGGGACGCCGCGTCGGCGTTGGCATCGAACATCGCCCGCGCCACAGCGACCGGCGCCGACGGTGACGCCGACGCGTTCGGCGCGGCCCACGCCGCGGCCGGTGCGGCGTTCGAGTCACTACGCGAGGTGCTGCTGGCCGAGGTGGCCCCGACCGCCGCCGACGCCGACGGTGTGGGCCGTGACCGCTATCTCCTGCACTCGGCGGAGTTCGTCGGCACCGACATCGACCCCGACGAGGCCTACGCCTGGGGCCTCGATCACCTGCAGTCGATCGTCTCCGAGCAGGAGACACTGGCCGAGCAGATCGCCCCCGGCGCCGGGGTCGCCGGCGCCTTGGCCGCCCTCGACGACGACCCGCGCTACCAGATGACCGACCGCGACGCGTTCGTCGCGTGGATGCAGGAACTGTCCGATCGGGCCACCCTCGGTCTCGCCGGAACCCACTTCGACATCCCGGACGGTCTCACCGCACTCGAGTGCCGTCTGGCCCCGTCGGCGGTCGGGATCATCTACTACACGATGCCCAGCGAGGACCTCACCCGTCCGGGCCGCATGTGGTGGTCGGTGCCGCCGGAGCAGACGGTGTTCCACACCTGGCAGGAGACGACGACGGTCTTCCACGAGGGCGTGCCCGGACACCACCTCCAGCTCGGTCAGGCCATGATCAGCCCCGACCTCAACCGGTGGCGCAAGCTGGCCTCGTTCACCTCCGGTCACGGTGAGGGGTGGGCGCTCTATGCCGAACGACTGATGGACGAGCTCGGTTGGCTGACCGACATCGGCGATCGGATGGGGATGCTCGACTCACAGCGTCTGCGTGCTGCGCGCGTCGTGGTCGACATCGGTGTGCATTGCGGGCTGCGCGCCCCCGATGAGGTCGGCGGGGGCACCTGGGACGCCGACAAGGCGTGGCAGTTCCTGTGCGACGCGGTCGCGATGGACCGCAACGTGCTGCGGTTCGAGTTGAACCGCTACCTCGGCTGGCCGGGCCAGGCCCCCTCGTACGCCCTCGGACAGCGGGTGTGGGAGCGCACCCGCGACGATTATCTTCGTGCCGATCCGGACCGCACGCTGCGCGATTTCCACTCGCGCGCACTGCGGCTCGGCGGCGTGAGCCTCGACGTCCTGCCGGGTGGCGTGGCGGGGACGATCGCCTGACAGACGCTCAGGCGACGGTGGCGGCGATGTCGTCGACGACGGAATCCAGGGCGACGGTGCGCTGCGAACCGTCGGCGAGGTCCTTGATCTCGATCTGACCGGATTCGAGCTCACGGTCGCCGAGCACCAACGCGAGCCGTGCCCCTGAGCGGTCGGCGCCCTTCATGGCGCCCTTGAGTGCGCGACCGCCGTAGGCGATGTCGATGCTGACGCCGCGGGCCCGCAGTTCGCCCGCAAGGACGACGAGACGGTCGAGTGCCGCCTCCCCCATCGGGACGCCGTAGACGCGACACCGCGCCGAGGTGGTGTCCGGGACGGCCTCGGCGTCGAGGGCGAGGACCGTGCGGTCGACGCCGAGCCCGAATCCGATGCCGGACAGTTCCTGTTTGCCGCCGAGCTGACTCATCAACCCGTCGTACCGTCCACCGCCGCCGATCCCCGACTGCGCGCCGAGACCGTCGTGGACGAACTCGAAGGTCGTCTTCGTGTAGTAGTCGAGACCGCGCACCAGGCGCGGATTGACCTCGTAGGCCACGCCCAGTCGATCGAGGTGTCCGCGGACGGCCGTGAAGTTGTCGCGCACCGAATCGGAGAGGAAGTCGATCATCAGCGGTGCGTCGGCGGTGGCCGCTTTGATCTCGGGGCGCTTGTCGTCGAGGACGCGCAGCGGGTTGATCTCCGCCCGCCGACGCGTCTCGGGATCCAGATCGAGCCCGAACAGGAACTGCTGCAACGCCTCCCGATACGCGGGCCGGCAGGTGTCGTCGCCGAGGGTGGTGATCTCCAGGCGGTAGCCGCGCAACCCGCAGCGGCGGAACCCCTCGTCGGCGATGGCGATCACCTCCGCATCGAGGGCCGGGTCGTCGACACCGATGGCCTCGACACCCACCTGCTGCAGCTGCCGATAGCGACCGGTCTGCGGCTTCTCGTAGCGGAAGAACGGGCCGTGATAACTCAGCTTGATCGGCAGCTGACCCCGGTCGAGTCCGTGCTGCAACACCGCCCGCATCACCCCGGCGGTGCCCTCCGGACGCAAGGTCACCGAGCGGTCGCCGCGGTCGGCGAAGGTGTACATCTCCTTCGACACCACGTCGGTCGACTCGCCCACACCGCGCGCGAACAGCGCGGTGTCCTCGAACACCGGCAGCTCGACGTGGGAGTACCCGGCCAGTCGCGCCGCCCGCGTCAGCTCGTCGCGGACGGCGAGGAACCGGCTCGAGTTCGGCGGCAGATAGTCGGGTATGCCACGCGGCGCCTGGAACACAGAGCTCACAGTCCGTGTCGTCCTTTCCTCGGTCCGTTCTCGGCGCTGTCGTCGACACCGGGCAGGCCGGCGAGGAACGGGTTGACCGCCCGCTCGCGACCGACACTGGTCTGCGGCCCGTGTCCGGGCAGCACCTGCGTCTCGTCGCTGCGGGTCAACAGCGTGGTGGCGATGCTGCGGAGCAGCTGCTCGTGATCGCCCCCGGGCAGATCGGTACGCCCGATCGACCCCGCAAACAGTACGTCGCCGGAGAAGCAGACCGGTAACGCGCCGTCGCCGGTGTCGGCGAGGGTCGACAGCAGCACCGATCCCCGCGTGTGGCCGGGCGCCAGATCGACGTCAAAGCCGATCCCTGCCAGGTCGACCGGCTCCCCGTCGGCGAACTCGATCACCTTCTCGGGCTCCCGGAACACGATCCCCCCGATGACCGACGACAGGGCCGGACCGATCCCGGACGCGGGATCGGCCAGCATGTGCCGGTCGGCGGGATGGATGTAGGCCGGGATGGAGTACTCGTCGCACAGCACCGCGGCGTCCCACGTGTGATCGAGGTGACCGTGCGTGAGCAGCACCGCGACCGGTGTCAGGGAGTGCTCGGTGAGCAGTGCCCGCACGCTCGCGGCCGCATCCTGGCCGGGGTCGATGATGACGGCCTCGGCACCGGGACGGTCCGCGACCACGTAACAGTTGGTCGCGAACATCCCCGCGGCGAAACCGGTGATCAACAACGTCTGCTCCTTCAGTTGATCGGTACATCATCGCAAAGGCGGCTGTGAACGGGGTTCTCCCGCCGCACCCATGGGACACGCCCCGCCTCGTTGCCCACCCCTGAGAGGTCTTCACAGGGTCGGCTGGCAGACTCGCAGGCGTCAGAGGTGGCTGGCGTCACCTCCTCACGAGCCGGGCGTCGACTATTCGCCCGGCGTCCCAGTGGTCATCGATGGAGGTATCGCGGCTGTGCCCAGCGACCCAACCGGCAACGGCAACTCTTCGGACAACACGTCGGACGACCCCGGGGTCGGCGGTGAGCAGATGACCAACGAGCAGCGACGGGCCGAGGCCAAGCGCAAGCTCGAGCACCGGCTCACCACCCAGCAGGCCACCGCTCGTCGCCGCAAGATCATCGTGGTCACCACCTCGGTGGTCGTCGCCGTGGCCGTCATCGCCACCGTCGGCACGCTGGTGACCAACAAGGTGCTCGACGACCGCGAGAAGGCCCGCTACACCGCCTGCGCGTACACCCCGACGCCGGCGGATGCGAACCCGTTCTCCCAGCCTCCGCAGATCCCGCCGAACCTCACCGGTGAGCAGCTCACCCGGGCCCGACAGTTCGTCGCCGATTTCACCGCGGGCAAATCCAAGCAGCGCACGGCGACGATCCCGGCCGACCGCCAGCTGAAGAAGGGCGACGAGACCGCGACGCTGACCACCAGCCAGGGCACCATCGGAATCGACCTCGATCGTTCGTCGGCACCCTGCAACGTCGCGGCGGTCGCCTCGCTGATCGAGCAGAAGTACTACGACAACACCGAGTGCCACCGGATGACCGAGGGCGGGACGGGCAAGATCGCGGTCCTGCAGTGCGGCGACCCGACCGCGACCGGTGCCGGTGCGCCCGGGTGGACGAGCCCCGACGAGTTCCCGACCGACCTGAAGGCGGTCCCGCAGGACCCGCAGATGGCGTCGCTCGGTGTGCCGGCCTCGGTGGTCTACCCCCGCGGCACCGTCGCGATCGCCAACAGTTATCAGCCCGGTCAAGGTGGTCAGGCCTCGGGCGCGAACACCGGCTCGGCGCAGATGTTCCTCGTCATCAACGACAGCGAGCTGCCGGCGAACTACAGCGTCATCGGCAAGGTCGACGAGGCGGGCCTCGCGGTGCTCGACAAGGTGTACAAGGGTGGCCTGACGCCGGGCATTCGACCCTCGCAGGATCCCAACACCGGTGCGGTGACCTACGCACCGACACCGGGTGACGGCAAGCCCAAGCTGGCCGTGGAGATCGAGAAGGCCACCGTCAGCTGATCGGCCGCCGGCCCATCGGAATGGGCGTCTACGACGCCGACGTCACGCGGTAGACGTCGTAGACGCCTTCGACGTTGCGCACCACGTTGAGCACGTGTCCCAGGTGCTTCGGGTCGCCCATCTCGAAGGTGAACTTCGAGATGGCCACGCGGTCGCGGCTGGTCGTCACCGACGCCGACAGGATGTTGACCCGCTCGTCGGCGAGCACCCGCGTCACGTCCGACAGCAGTCGGGAACGGTCGAGTGCCTCGACCTGGATGGCGACGAGGAACACCGACGACGGCGAGGGCGCCCAGGTGACGTCGATGATCCGCTCGGACTGCTGTTGCAGCGCATCGGCATTCGTACAGTCGGTGCGGTGGACGCTGATGCCACCGCCGCGGGTCACGAAGCCCAGGATCTCGTCGCCGGGTACCGGGGTGCAACACTTCGCGAGCTTCGCGACGACCCCCTCGGCGCCGGGCACGAGGACGCCGGCGTCGCCGGTCTGCCGCGTGCGGGTGGGCATCGTCGACGGGGTCGACCGTTCGGCCAGCTCCTCCTCGGCGTCGTCGAGGCCGCCGAGTGCGGCGACCAGTCGACCGACGACGTGCCGGGCCGACACGTGGCCCTCACCGATGGCGGTGTAGAGCGCGGAGACGTCGGCGTAGCGCAGCTCGGTGGCGATGGAGCCCACCGATTCGGCACTCATCAACCGCTGCAACGGGAGTCCACCGCGACGGACCTCCTTGGTGATCGCATCCTTGCCCGCCTCGAGCGCCTCCTCGCGACGCTCCTTGGCGAACCACTGCCGGATCTTGGTCTTCGCGCGCGGTGAGACGACGAAACCCTGCCAGTCGCGGGACGGCCCGGCGTTGGGCGCCTTGGAGGTGAACACCTCCACCACCTCGCCGTTCTCCAGCGTGCGTTCGAGCGCCACGAGGCGACCGTTCACGCGGGCGCCGATGCAGCGGTGCCCGACCTCGGTGTGCACCGCGTAGGCGAAATCGACCGGTGTCGAACCGGCGGGCAACGTGATGACGTCACCCTTGGGCGTGAACGCGAAGATCTCCTTGACCGCGAGGTCATAGCGCAGCGACTCCAGGAACTCGCCGGGGTCGGCCGCCTCGCGCTGCCAGTCGAGGAGCTGACGCATCCAGGCCATCTCGTCGATCTCGTTGGCGTCGTCGTGCTTGGCGCCGTTGCGGCCGCGGGTCTCCTTGTAGCGCCAATGCGCGGCGATACCGAACTCGGCGGTGCGGTGCATGTCGCGGGTGCGGATCTGCACCTCCAGCGGCTTGCCCTCCGGGCCGATCACGGTGGTGTGCAGCGACTGGTAGACGCCGTAGCGCGGCTGGGCGATGTAGTCCTTGAACCGGCCCGCCATCGGCTGCCACAGCGAGTGCACGACACCGACGGCGGCGTAGCAGTCGCGGATCTGCTCGCACAGGATGCGCATGCCGACGAGATCGTGAATGTCGTCGAACTCCTTGCCCTTGACGATCATCTTCTGATAGATCGACCAGTAGTGCTTGGGGCGACCCTCCACGGTCGCGTCGATGCGAGAACCGTTGAGGGCCTTGGTGATCTCGGTGCGCACTTTCGCGAGGTAGGTGTCGCGCGACGGTGCCCGGTCGGCGACGAGTCGCACGATCTCCTCGTAGCGCTTGGGGTGCAGGATCGCGAACGAGAGGTCCTCGAGTTCCCACTTCACCGTCGCCATACCGAGCCGATGGGCCAGCGGCGCGATGACCTCGAGAGTCTCGCGGGCCTTGCGGGCCTGCTTCTCCGGGGGCAGGAAGCGCATGGTGCGCATGTTGTGCAGGCGGTCGGCGACCTTGATGACCAGCACGCGCGGGTCGCGCGCCATGGCGATGATCATCTTGCGGATGGTCTCGGCCTCGGCGGCGTTGCCGAGGGCGACCTTGTCGAGTTTGGTGACACCGTCGACGAGATGGGCGACCTCGTCGCCGAATTCGGCGCCCAAGGCCTCGAGGCTGTAGCCGGTGTCCTCGACGGTGTCGTGGAGCAGCGCCGCGACCAGGGTGGTGGTGTCCATGCCCAGGTCGGCCAGGATGGTCGCCACCGCCAGCGGGTGGGTGATGTACGGGTCACCCGATTTGCGGAACTGCCCGTCGTGGTACTGATCGGCGACGTCGTAGGCACGTTGCAACACGGCGACGTCGGCCTTGGGATAGAGATCGCGGTGCAGGGCGACGAGCGGTTCGAGGACCGGGCGGATCGGGTTGCGGGTGGCGGTCATCCGGCGCGCGAGACGCGCACGCACACGGCGCGAGGTCGACGACCCGACCGGCGCGGAGGTGCTCACCGCGGCGTGGGGTTCGGTGTCGGTGGCGACGTCGGGCGACGCCCCGTCGGTCTCGCGCACGTCGGGCTGATCGGTCACACGCACCTCCTCGACTCGCCGACGGCATACCGACGTCCGGTGGTCGCGGCGCTGGTGGCGATGGTAGTCCTCAGCCGGTGGTGAGCGCGGTCAGCGTCAGATCCGGGTGCGCCGAGGCGACCGCGGCGCGCCCGGGCAGACCGTCGATCTCCATGACCACCGCCGCCGACGCGACGACGGCACCGGCGTCGAGCAACAGTCCGATGGCCGCGTTGAGGGTGCCGCCGGTGGCCAGCACGTCGTCGACGACGAACACCCGTCGCCCCCGTAGATCGATGCCGTCGGCGGGGATCTCGAGCGAGGCCGACCCGTATTCCAGGTCGTAGGTGGCCGAGTGGACCGGCGGCGGCAGTTTGCCCGCCTTGCGGACCGCCACCACACCGAGACCGCTGTGCAGGGCGATCGCGCCGCCGAGGAGGAACCCACGGGCATCGATACCGGCGACGAGGTCGACGTCACCGGACACCGAAGCGAGCGCGGCGGTCACCGACGCCAGGCCGGCGGGGTCGGCGAGCACGGGTGTCAGGTCCTTGAACTGGATGCCCGGCGACGGGAAATCGGGCACCAACCGGGTGTGGTCGGCGATCGCCGTCCGCGCCCGTTCGATCGTCTCGCTCATCGCGTCCTGCGACGCTTGCCCGACGGACGCTCGTCGGAGCCCGCAGCCGCCGACCGTGCGCCTGCCGACCGTGGCGAGGCCGACGCGGTGGCCAGTTCCGGCTCGGTGAGACCGGCGTCCATGCGGACACGGCGCGCCAGCACCTTCTCGGTGTGCGTCTTGATCTCGCCGCGACGCTCCTTGAGCGTCACCAGCAGCGGCGTCGCGAAGAAGATCGACGAGTACGCGCCGACCACGACGCCGACGAGCTGGATGAGCCCGAGGTCCTTGAGCGTGCCCACACCCAGCAGCCACACGGCGACGATCATCAGCGAGATGATCGGCAGCACCGAGATGACGGTGGTGTTGATCGATCGCATCAGCGTCTGGTTGACGGCCAGGTTGGCCTGTTCGGCGTAGGTCCGGCGGGTGGTCTTGAGGACCGCCCGTACGTTCTCCTCGACCTTGTCGAACACCACCACCGTGTCGTAGAGCGAGAAACCCAGGATGGTGAGCAGCCCGATGACGGTCGCCGGGGTGACCTCGAAGCCCACCAGCGAGTAGACGCCGGCGGTGCAGACGATGTCGAAGATGAGCGACGCCATGGCCGCCGCCGACATCTCCCGGTCGAAGCGGACCGCGATGTAGATGAGGACGATGACGAGGAACACCGCGAGGGCGATGAGTGCCTTCTCGGTGATCTCACCGCCCCAGGTGGAGCTGACATCGGAGGAGTTGATGTCGTCGGCGGTCAGCTGCGGGCCGAACCGTTCGACGAGCGCGGCGGTGATCTTCTCGGTGTCGGCCTGCGACAGCGTGGAGGTCCGGATCTGCACGGTCTCGCTCGATCCCGATCCGGCGGTCTGCACCGTCTGCGGGTCGGTGCCCATCGCGTTCGAGAACGCCTCCTCGACCGCCGAGGTCGACGTCTGCGGGGTCGAGGAGAACGAGATCTGGGTGCCGCCCTCGAAATCGATGCCGAGGGTGAACCCGCGGAACACGATGCTCAACACGCAGATCAGCATGATGACGGCGCTGACGATGTACCACATCTTGCGCTTGCCGACGATCTCGAACGCACCGGTGCCGGTGTAGAGGCGACTCAGCAGCGAATGCTGCTTGGCGATCTCGTTGTTGCGGGCCTCGCTGGCACGGTCGTCGATCGGGGTGTCGAACCCGGTGGTGTCGTCGCTCATCAGACGCTCTCCTTCTGCGCCGCGGCGGTACCGGCGCCCGAGCGCGCGGCGGCCAGGCGGCGTTCCTTCGCGACCTCGGAGACTCCCCCGAGACCGTTGACCGACGGTTTGGACAGGAACGACGACCGGCTGGCCAGCGCGACCAACGGATGGGTCACGAGGAAGACCACGACGAGGTCGAGGATGGTCGTCAGGCCGAGGGTGAACGCGAACCCGCGGACCTCACCGATGGCCAGGAAGTAGATCGCGGCGGCGGCGATGAAGCTGACCGCGTTGCCCGACCAGACGGTGCGGCGGGCACGGGCCCAACCGCGCGGGACCGCGGACCGGAAACTGCGGCCGTCGCGCATCTCATCTTTTATTCGTTCGAAGTAGACGACGAACGAGTCGGCGGTCATGCCGATACCGATGATGAGGCCGGCGATACCCGACAGGTCGAGGGTGAAGCCGATGTAGCGACCGAGCAGCACCATGATCCCGTAGACCATGAGCCCGGCGACGATCAGCGACAGCATCGTGAGGAATCCGAGCATGCGGTAGTAGAGGAGGGCGTAGAGCAGCACCGCGACGAGACCGATCGCGCCGGCGATGAGACCAGCCCGCAACGACGACAGTCCCAGGGTCGCCGAGACCGTCTGCGCATCAGAGGATTTGAACGACAACGGCAGCGACCCGTACTTGAGGACGTTGGCGAGGTCCTTCGCACCGGACTGTGAGAAGTTGCCGCTGATCTCGGTGGTCGGGGTCGTGATGGCGCCCTGGATCTGCGGCGCGCTGACCACGCGGGAGTCGAGGGTGAATGCGGTCTGCTTGCCGATGTTGGCGCCGGTGTACTTCGGCCAGAAATCGCGCGCGGCGTTGCGGAACTCGACCTGCACGATCCACGCGCCGCCCTGGGAGCTGGTGGTGGCGGTGGCGTCGGCGATGTCGCGGCCGTCGATGATCTGCGGTGCGAGCAGATAGACCTGCGTCCCGTCCTGCGAGCACGCGACGAGGTACTGGCTCGGATCGTCGTTGCCCTGCAGCGGGTCGGTGTTCCGGGGGTTGCAGTCGGTCTTCGCCATCTGCGCGGTCAGCTTCGACACCGCCGCCTGGTTGGCCGCGGCGTCGCCGCCCGCGGCCTGGCGCAGGGCCTTGGCGGCGGCGATCGCCTGGGCCGCGGTCTGACCCTCGGGGACCGGCGCGGCCTGTTGCGGTGTCGCCGGAAGGACGTTCTCGACCGGACGGACGTAGAGACGCGCAGTCTGACCGAGCGTCCGGGCCTGCCGTCCGTCGGTGCCGGGCACGGTGATGACCAGGTTGTTGCCGTCGGTGATCACCTCGGAACCACCCACACCGAGGCCGTTGACGCGCTGCTCGATGATCTGCTTGGCCTTGTCGAGCTGATCCTTCTGCGGCGCACTGCCGTCGGGGGTGCGGGCGGTGAGCGTGACCCGGGTCCCGCCCTGCAGGTCGATGCCGAGTTTCGGTTCGGGCTTGCCGCCGCCGGTGAAGAACACCAGTGCGTAGACGATGACCATCAACAACAGGAAGACGCTCAACAACCGCACAGGCGGGATCTCACGTTTGGACGGTGCCACGGGTGCTACGACTCCTCGGATGGACTGTTTCGCCACCGGTTGTCCCCGGCGGCTCGCTCAGACAGGCTACGTGGCCGGCCGGGGTGGTTTCGATCAGCTGTCGCCGTCGGCCTTCTTGTCGAGCGTGATCGGACGATCGACGTCGCCGTCGAAGCCGGTGTCGTCGTCATCGTCGAGCGCGTCGGCCGGCGTGGTGTCGGCGCCGGGGAACGATCCGGCGAGGTCGTCGGCGTGCACGACCTCGCGCACCGCCAGGCGGTTCCACCGCACCACGACACCGGGCGCCAGTTCGAGGTCGACGACGCCGTCGGCGAGGCCGACCACGGTGCCGTACATGCCCGAGGTGGTCTGCACGCGGGCGCCGGGCTGCAGGGCGTCCTGCATCTCCTGGACCTGCGCGGCGGCCTTCTTCTGGCGCCGGACCGACAGGAACATGAAGCCGACGAGGACGAGCAGGACGATCGGGAAGAGCAGTTCCATGGTGGTGGGTCAATCCTTGGTGTTGTCCGGCTGTGCGGGTGGCAGCGGCCGGGTCCGGAGGGTCACCGCCGCAACTCCCACGTGTGCGTGGGGCGGCGGTGCGCAGGGCGTGGCGGCCGCCACGCTCGGTCACCCAGTGTGCCATCTCGACGGCGGGCCCCGACAATCTTCGCCCGCCCGGCCGATCGTCGGTCCTGCCCGGCCGGTTCGCGCGTCAGAAGTCGGGACCGAAGAGGGAGTCGCCGTCGTCGCGGACGCGGACCCCGAACGAGGCGTTCAGCGCCCCCGCGGGCGGGGTGAGATCGAGATGGTGCCAGGCTGCGGCCGTCGCCACCCGGCCCCGAGGGGTGCGCGCGATCATCCCGGCCCGGACCAGGAAGGGTTCGCACACCTCCTCCACCGTCGCCGGTTCCTCACCCACGGCCACGGCGAGCGTCGACACGCCGACGGGCCCGCCTCCGAATCCCTTGACCAGCGCGCCGAGAACCGCCCGGTCGAGGCGGTCGAAGCCCAGTTCGTCGACGTCGTAGACCCGCAGCGCGGCGCGTGCCACCTCGAGGGTGACGCGTCCGTCGCCGCGGACCTCGGCGTAGTCGCGCACCCGGCGCAGCAGGCGGTTGGCGATACGGGGGGTCCCACGTGAGCGCCCGGCGATCTCGGCGCCCGCCTCGTGGTCGAGGCGCACACCGAGGATCCCCGCCGAGCGGGTGATGACCCGAAGCAGCTCCGAGGGCTCGTAGAACTCCATGTGTGCGGTGAACCCGAACCGGTCGCGCAGCGGGCCGGTCAACGAGCCCGAGCGGGTGGTCGCCCCGACGAGGGTGAACGGGGCGACGTCGAGCGGAATGGACGTGGCGCCGGGACCCTTGCCCACCACCACGTCGACCCGGTAGTCCTCCATCGCGAGGTAGAGCATCTCCTCGGCGGGGCGCGCGATGCGGTGGATCTCGTCGATGAAGAGGACATCGCCCTCGACCAGATTCGACAGCATCGCGGCGAGGTCGCCGGCCCGTTCGAGGGCCGGACCCGAGGTCACCCGGATGGCGGCGCCCATCTCGCCGGCGATGATCATCGCCAGCGAGGTCTTGCCCAGTCCCGGGGGTCCCGACAACAGGATGTGGTCGGGCGTCCCGCCGCGACCACGGGCACCCGCGAGCACCAGTTCGAGCTGCTCGCAGACCCGGGGCTGGCCGATGAAGTCGGTGAGGCTGCGTGGCCGCAGATTGGTGTCGAGGTCTCCGTCGGAGGTGACGGTGAACGGGCTGACGTCGCGGTCGTCGGGGGATTCGACCGGGTCGCCGTCGGGGGTCATCGGGCCCCCCGGCCGAGCGACGCGAGGGCGGTGCGCAGCGTGCGGGCGGAGTCGGCGTCGGGTTCGTCGGCGAGGACGGCGGCCACGGCGCGTTCGGCGGCGGGCGCGGGGAACCCGAGACCGACGAGGGCCTCGACGACCTGATCGCCGACACTCATCGACGCCGTGACCCCGGTGCCCGTGTCGGGCGTGCTGCCCGGCCGGTCGACCTTGTCGCGTAGTTCGACCACCAACCGCTCCCCGACCCGCTTGCCGATCCCCGGGACGGTGCACAGGGCCTTGACGTCGGAATCGGCGAGCGCACGTCGCAACGCGGCGGGTTCGAGCACGGCGAGGGTGGCCATGGCCAGGCGGGGACCCACGCCGGTCACGGTCTGCAACAGCGCGAACAGATCCCGCGCGTCGGGTTCGGTGAACCCGTAGAGGGTCATCGAGTCCTCGCGCACGATCATCGCCGTGAGCAGTGTCGCCTCGCTCCCCCGCTGCAACGACGACAGCGTCGACGGGGTGGCGAGAACGCGGTAACCCACACCGCCGCAATCGATCACGACGTGATCGAGTGCGATGTGCAGGACGGGACCACGCACCGACGCGATCATCGAGGTGTCCTGTTCGCGGCGACCTTCGCCCGACGCTCGGTGTCCGCCGCGGCGGCACGTGCGACAGCGGCCCGGGCCGCGGCCACCTGCACCGCTGCACGGGCCTCGGCGGCGGCGAGCCGCTCGGCGATCGGTCCGCGCCAGCAGTGACAGATGGCCAACGCGAGGGCGTCGGCGGCGTCGGCAGGCTGCGGCTTGGTCTGCATCCCGAGGATGCGGGTCACCATCGTGGTGACCTGCGCCTTGTCGGCGCGACCGCTGCCGGTGACCGCGGCCTTCACTTCGCTGGGGGTGTGGAAGCGCACCGGGATGCCGTGTTGCGCGGCGGCGAGGGCGACGACGCCGCCGGCCTGCGCGGTGCCCATGGCGGTGCTCACCTGGTTCTGCGCGAAGACGCGTTCCACCGCGACGACATCGGGGTGGTGGGTCTCGATCCAGTGGACCGCCGCGGCGTGGATCGCGAGGAGGCGTTCGGCGAGTTCCATGTCCGACGGGGTGCGCACGACGTCGACGTCGAGCGCCGTGACCGCCCGACCACCGCCGGACTCGACGAGTGCGATACCGCATCGGGTCAAGCCGGGATCGACTCCCATCACACGCACGCATTCTCCCGCCGCAGACGAACAACTGTTCGACATGGTAGCGGTCCGGACGGACGGCATCACCGATCGACACGACACAATGGACACCGATGCCCGCGTACCGCTCGACCACCCCCGACGGTCTCGTCGACCTGTGTGTCGAGGTCATCTCGCGGCGCCCCGGGGTGGTCGTGGCCGGGGTCGACGGCGCCGATGCGGCACGTCCGATCGAGCTCGCCGAGCGGATCGCGCAGGCGCTGCGAGCGACGGGACGGGCCGCGGCGGTGGTGGCGGTCGACGATTATGTACGTCCGGCGTCGGTGCGCAAGGAGTTCGGCCACACCGACACCGAGAGCTACCGGACCATGTGGTTCGACTGGGCCGCCCTCGACCGTGAGGTGGTGACAGCGGTGCACGCCGACCGACAGTGGCTGCCGCGACTGTGGGACGCCACCACCGACCGGTCCCCACGCGACCGACCTCGACCGGCCGCGGCCGATCAGGTGGTGCTCGTGGCGGGACCGATGCTGCTCGGCCGAGGACTCGACATCGCCCCGACGGTGCGCCTGGAGATGAGTGCGGCGGCGTTACGGCGCCGGACACCGGCGTCGGACCACTGGACGATCGACGCCCTCGTCGACCACGCCGAGGAGGTCGCCGCGGTCGCCGACATCACCGTCCGCTACGACCATCCCGATCGACCTGCTGTCGGTGGGATCGACTGATCAGTCCTCGTCGAGCTCGGCGAGGACCTCGTCACTGATGTCTGCGTTGCTGTAGACGTTCTGCACGTCGTCGGAGTCCTCGAGCGCGTCGATGAGCTTGAAAACCTTACGTGCGCCCTCGGCGTCGACCGGCACCTCCACCGAGGCGCGGAAACTGGCCTCGGCCGAGTCGTAGTCGATGCCCGACTCCTGCAGCGCGGTGCGCACGGCCACGAGATCGGTGGGCTCGCTGATGATCTCGAACGAGTCACCGAGATCGGTGATCTCCTCGGCCCCGGCCTCGAGCACGGCGTCGAGCACCTGGTCCTCGGTCTGGTCGGCCTTCTCCAGCGTAACCACGCCGCGTCGGGTGAACAGGTACGAGACCGACCCGGGGTCGGCCATGTTCCCGCCGTTGCGCGTCATGGCGGTGCGTACCTCGCCCGCGGCACGGTTGCGGTTGTCGGTGAGGCACTCGATGAGGACGGCGACACCGTTGGGTCCGTACCCCTCGTACATGATGGTCTGCCAGTCCGCGCCGCCGGCTTCCTCGCCGCCACCGCGCTTGCGGGCGCGCTCGATGTTGTCGTTGGGCACCGAGGACTTCTTCGCCTTCTGGATGGCGTCGTAGAGCGTCGGGTTGCCCGACGGGTCGCCGCCACCGGTGCGTGCCGCCACCTCGATGTTCTTCACCAGCTTCGCGAACATCTTGCCGCGCTTGGCGTCGACCACCGCCTTCTTGTGCTTGGTGGTGGCCCACTTGGAATGGCCGCTCATCGCCGGTGCCCCTCTCTCCTGGCCGCGCCGTGCAGTCCGCGCGCGCCGATCGTCATGCTGCGAGAAGCGATGTTACCCGCCGGGCCAGGCCGTTCCGGCGACGTCAGGCGCCTGCGGCGACGATGTCGGTGAAATAGCGGTGGATCCGTAGATCGCCGGTGACCTCGGGGTGGAACGACGTCGCCACCACCTGTCCCTGGCGCACGGCGACGACGCGTCCGGCCGCGGGGCCGTCGGGCACCCGACCGAGGACGGTGACACCGGCTCCGGTCGCCTCCACCCAGGGCGCCCGGATGAACACCGCCCGCATCGGTCCTCCTGGCACGTCGGTGATGTCGATGTCGGTCTCGAACGACTGCACCTGACGCCCGAAGGCGTTGCGCCGCACCGTGATGTCGAGGGCGTCGAGGTGGTGGGCGTCGGGGCGGGTGTCGAGGACGTCGGAGGCCAGCAGGATCATCCCCGCGCAGGAGCCGTAGGCGGGCATGCCCTCGGCGAGGCGGGTCCGCAGCGGCACCAGCAGGTCGAGCAGGTGGAGCAGGCGGCTCATGGTGGTCGACTCGCCGCCCGGGATCACGATGCCGTCGACGGCGTCGAGTTCGCTCGGCCTGCGGACCGTGACGGCGGTGGCGCCGACGGCCTCGAGCGCGGCCACGTGTTCGCGGACGTCACCCTGCAGCGCCAACACGCCGATCGTCGGCCTCCGGTCGGTGCCGGTCACCCCTGTCGGGCGTGCTGATCGGCAGGCATCGTGCGTCCCACCCGGGCCAGACCCTCCTGGGTGACCGCGGCGACCATCCGACCACTCGTGTCGAAGATGCGGCCCTGGGTCAGGGCGCGACCGTCCTCGGCCGACGGCGACGTCTGGTCGTAGAGCAACCATTCGTCGGCGCGGAAGGGGCGCAGGAACCACATCGCATGGTCGAGCGACGCCGACTGGGGATTGGAGTCGGGGTGGGCGACCTTGGCCGAACCGAGCAGCGTCATGTCGCTCATGTAGGCCAGCGTGCAGACGTGGAACACCTGGTCGTCGGGCAGCCGGTGCCGGTATTTGAACCACACCCGCTGCTGGGCGGCGAAGCGTTCGGCGCGGACCATCTGCTCGGCCGGGACGATCCGGATGTCGAAGTTCTCCCACTCCCGGAACACCGACCGCTGCGCCTCGGTGCGGGTGTGGAAGGGGTCGTCGAGGGTCTCCGGATCAGGCGCCGGCGGCATCTCGTCCTGGTGCACCAGGCCCTCGGACGGCACCCCGAAGGATGCCGACATGGTGAAGATCGCCTCTCCCGCCTGCACGCCGGTCACCCGACGCGTACAGAACGACCGGCCGTCGCGGATCCGGTCGACGAGGAAGATCGTCGGCTCGTCGGGGTTGCCCGGACGCAGGAAGTAGCCGTGCAGCGAGTGGACGCGGTACTCGGGTTCGACGGTGTGGGTGGCCGAGACCAACGCCTGCCCGGCGACCTGGCCACCGAAGGTGCGCAGCAGCTGGCTGGTGTAAGCCTTGCCGCGGTAGATGTCGGCGTCGATCGCCTCGAGTTCCAGGATCTCCTCGATCGTGGCCATCAGTCCTCTTCTCCCAGTTGACGAACCGTCGCGACGACGACGGTGACGTTGTCACGCGCGCCCAGGGCCAAGGTCGCCGACACCAGTTCGGAGGCGAGCGAGTCCGGTGTCGCCGACCGCTCGGCGATGATCTCCTCGAGTTCGGAGTCGGGCAACTCACCGGTCAGTCCGTCGGAGCAGATCAGCACCACGTCGCCGGCGACGACCGGGAACACGAAGAAGTCGGCCTGGGCGTCCATCCCGGCGCCCAGCGCGCGCGTGATGACGTTGCGGCGCGGGTCGACCCGGGCCTGCTCGGGGGTGAGATGGCCCGCGTCGATGAGCTCCTGGACCTGCGAGTGGTCGGTGGTCACCTGTTCGATGACGGCATCCGACCATCGGTAGGTGCGCGAGTCACCGATGTTGACCACCAGCCAGTGCGGGGCGCCCTCGTAGTCGACGATGAGCGCGCCGGTCACCGTGGTCCCGGCCCGCCGGCCGTGGGCCGAATCGATGTCGCCGATGTCGTGGGCTGCGGTGCGCAGCGCGACGAGGACGGCGTCGCGGGTGGTCGTCAGATCGGTCGGCTCCACCGCGCCGAGAGCGGCCAGCGCTGCCTCACTGGCGATCTCACCGCAGTCGTGCCCGCCCATGCCGTCGGCGAGCAGGTAGCGCCGATCGGTGACCAGGGCGGCGTCCTCGTTCGCCTCACGGACCAGACCGACGTCGCTGCGCGCGGCCCAGTCGATCCCGAAGCCACCGACCTCGTGTGATCCCGAGGCCGCGGAATCGCGCACTGTCGCCACCGCTGCCATCGTCACCACCCGCCCGTCGTCATCGCCGCCACCCCGCTCGTGCACCCCCGCGCGTACACCGCGGCTACCGGCTACCAGCCTCGTTCGGCGAGTCGGTGGCCGACGGGGAGCTGCTCGACGTTGATGCCGACCATCGCCTCCCCCAGGCCACGCGAGATCTTGGCCAGCACGTCGGCGTCGTCGTGGAAGGTGGTGGCCTGCACGATCGCCGACGCACGCTCGGCCGGGTTCCCGGACTTGAAGATGCCCGATCCGACGAACACGCCGTCGGCGCCGAGCTGCATCATCATCGCCGCGTCGGCGGGCGTCGCGATGCCGCCGGCGGTGAACAGCGTGACCGGGAGCCGTCCGAGACGCGCCACCTCGACCACGAGATCGTAGGGGGCCTGCAGCTCTTTCGCGGCGACGTAGAGCTCGTCGGGCGACAGCGAGGTGAGGCGACGGATCTCGCCGCCGATGGTGCGCATGTGGGTGGTGGCGTTGGAGACGTCGCCGGTGCCTGCCTCGCCCTTCGAGCGGATCATGGCCGCCCCCTCGGAGATACGCCGAAGCGCCTCACCGAGATTGGTCGCGCCGCACACGAACGGGACGGTGAAACGCCACTTGTCGATGTGGTGGGTGTAGTCGGCGGGGGTCAGCACCTCCGACTCGTCGATGTAGTCGACACCGAGGCTCTGCAGGATCTGCGCCTCGACGAAGTGACCGATGCGGGCCTTGGCCATCACCGGGATCGACACCGCGGCGATGATGCCGTCGATCATGTCGGGGTCGCTCATCCGGGAGACGCCGCCCTCGGCGCGGATGTCGGCGGGTACACGCTCGAGTGCCATGACCGCGACCGCGCCGGCGTCCTCGGCGATCTTCGCCTGCTCGGCGTTGACGACATCCATGATGACGCCGCCCTTGAGCATCTCGGCCATGCCGCGCTTGACGCGCGCAGTGCCTGCACCGGTCGGCTGATCGTGCTCGGTGGTTGCCTCGCTGGTCACTGTCATCTCTCCTGACGTACGTGCTGCTCGGTCGCGGCGGCCGCGACCGGTGTCGCCCACAGTGGGGTGTCGGATAATTCTAGGCCCACCACCGGCCGCGTCCCGCCATGGCCTCCGGCGCGGTCACCAGCACCGATGATGATCATGACGGTGGTCACATCCGGTGGCGACAGCCGTGATCAGCCGGCGACGCGTTCGACGATCTCCAGGTACTGCGGCTCGGGGGCCGTCCCGCCCAGGCGGAGCAGGCGCACCGGGCCGCGTCCGCGCAGCGCCAGGGTGTCGCGGACCGCATCGTTGTAGAAGCGGCGCGAGATCATCACCCGGGTGTCGGCGTCGGCGAGCTCGGCGACCAGCTGAGCCCGCAACGTCGACGAGTCGACCTTCGCGAGCTGGGCCGACACCTGGTTCTCGGCGAGGTCGCGGTCGGCGCGATCAGCCCGCTCGGCACGGTCGGCGCTCGCGATCAGTTCGCGGCCGTCGGCGCCGAGACCCGCCCCGATGGTGCGTGCGACCACCGCGCGACGCGCCAGGGCGGCGTCGAGGGCCTGCCATGCGAGGTCGACACGGACGTGCAGTCGGTCGAGTCGGTTCGCCGTCTTGTAGATCCATCCGATGCCGACGGAGACGATCGCCACCACGATGGCAACGATCAGGATCGTCACAGCCGAAATTGTCATCATCT
Source organism: Williamsia sp. M5A3_1d (assembly GCF_053345315.1). Lineage (NCBI taxonomy): Bacteria > Bacillati > Actinomycetota > Actinomycetes > Mycobacteriales > Nocardiaceae > Williamsia > Williamsia sp. M5A3_1d. The sequence continues at coordinate 346,233 of NZ_JBKEZX010000004.1, read as the reverse complement.
GCCCCTTCGATGAGTGATCGGTCACCTCGCCCGGTACGAGCGGAGCGTGGGTGTCAGTCCTTGACCGACACCTTCCCCGAGCCGACGGTCACCGATTCGTAGACCTGGAGTATCTGATCGGCGATGCGCGACCAGTCGTAGCGACGGGCGCGCTGCTGTGCCCGGGCGACGAGTCGTTCACGTGTGTCGTCGTCTGCGAGGACCTCGATGACGCCCGAGGCCAACGCGGCGGGATCCCCCGCGCGGACCAGTCGTCCCGCGCGTCCGTCGTCGAGCACGCGTCGGAACGCGTCGAGGTCGCTGGCGATGACCGCCGCACCCGCCGCCATCGCCTCGACGAGCACGATGCCGAAGCTCTCGCCACCGAGGTTGGGGGCGCAGTAGACGTCGACCGACGCCAGCGCCCGCGCCTTGGTCGCGTCGTCGACCTGCCCGAGGAACACGAGGTGATCGGCGAGAGCGCCCGCACGTCGGCGCATCGCGCGCTCATGGCCGCTGCCGACGACGAGGACGGTGATGTCGGGGAACGACGAGACGATGCGCGGCAGCGCGCGCATCAGTACGTCGATGCCCTTGCGGGGTTCGTCGTAGCGGCCCAGGAACAGGATCGACCGGCCCTCACGGGGGAAGCCCTCGAGCGGTGTCGCCGAGGCGAAGGAGTCGACGTGGATGCCGTTGGGGATCTCGACGGCATCCGATCCCAGCGACTCCATCTGCCAACGGCGCGCGAGTTCTGACACGGCGATCTTGCCTCTGATCCGCTCGTGGTACGGACGCAGGATGCCCTGGAAGGTGCTCAGCCACAACGACTTCGTGGTCGATGTGTGGAACGTCGTGATGATCGGCCCCTGCGCGACGAACAGCGACAGCATGGAGATGCTCGGCGCGTTCGGCTCGTGGACGTGCAGTACGTCGAAGTCGCCGTCACGGATCCAGGTGCGCAGACGGCGGTAGGCCGTGGGCCCGAAGTTCACCTTCGACACCGACCCGTTGTAGGGGATGGCGAGCGCCGGTCCGACCGACACGACGTAGTCGGGCAGCATCGAGGTGTCGCCGGCCGGGGCCAGGACGCTCACGGTGTGTCCACGCTCGATGAACACCTGTGCGAGTTCCACCACGTGCGCCTGTACGCCGCCCGGGGTGTCGAACGAGTACGGGCAGATCATGCCGATCCTCATCGTGGGCCGGACCCCCCGTGGATCCGGTCGCGGCGTTCCTGCGACCAGTCGGACTCCCAGAGCGGCTGCAGCATGTGCCAGTCCTGCGGGTGGGCCGCGATGTTGCGTTCGAAGACCTCCGCGACCCGCTGCGTCGCGTCGACGACTCCCCCACTGACATCGACCGGCGGGTCACACAGGATCTGCGACGACGCACCGTCGGTGAAGAAGTGGTGGACCGGCATCAGGGCGGCGCCGGTCTCGATCGCCAACTTGGCCGGGCCCGCGGGCATCCGGGTGGGTTCACCGAAGAAGGTGACCGGAACGCCGTGTCGTGCCAGGTCGCGTTCACCGAGCAGGCACACCACGCCGCCGGCGCGCAGCCGGTCGGCGAGGAGGGGGAAGGGGGGCTGCTCGCCTCCGCTGAGCGGGAAGATCTCGAACCCGAGGCTCTCGCGGTAGGCCACGAACTTCTCGAACAGCGACTCGGGCTTGAGTCGTTCGGCCACGGTGGCGAACTGGCCCGTCTGCTGCACCAGCCACACCCCGGCCATGTCCCAGTTACCGCTGTGCGGCAGCGCGAACACGACGCCCTTGCCCTCGGCGTAGGCGGAGGTGAAGTGCGACAGGTCATCCGGAGCCACGTACACCCGCGAGGCCGCGGTCGCGAAGTCCATGGCCGGTAACCGGAACGCCTCGAACCAGTATCGGGCGTAGGACGCCATGGCCTCGCCCATCAGCGAATCGGGGACGGCCTCGGGGGCCACACCCAGCACACGGGAGAGGTTTCGCCGCAGCTGTTCCGGGCCGCCGCGGGATCCGATGCGGGAGCCGGCCGCCTCGAAGGCGCGTCGCGTCCTGGCCTCGGGTAGCCGGCGCACCACCGACCACCCTGCGCCGTACCCGAGGTCGGCGACGCGTTCGCCGAATGTCACGCGGGCGGCTCCGGAGTCGACTGTCCGGGACCGGTCGAGGTCTCGGTGTCGGCGGGACGACCGATGGGCAGCAGATCGCGGGCCCCGGGGCTATTCGAGATCGAGAGCATCCGCTGTCCCACGGTGACGACGCTGCCGACGGCGAGCAGCCAGACCGCGACGTGGATCAGCCATGGCATGCCGAGCTCGCTGAAGCCGGCGCCGACCAGGATGATGATGAGGCGCTCGGGACGCTCGATGAGCCCGCCGTTGCCGTCGAGGCCACTGGCCTCGGCGCGCGCCTTGGCGTACGAGATGACCTGCGAGGTGACCAGGCAGATCATCATCCCGACGAACAGCACCGGATGGTCCTCGGTCTGCAGGCACCACCAGCCCAGCGCCGCGAAGATCGCGCCGTCGGCGATGCGGTCGCATGTCGCGTCGAGGACGGCGCCGAAGCGGGTTCCGCCGCCGCGCTCGCGGGCCATCGCCCCGTCGATCATGTCGAACATGACGAACAGCCAGATCACCAGCGCACCGGCGAGCAGATGGCCCATGGGGAACAGGGTGACCGCCGCCGCGACCGACGCCACGGTCCCGATGACGGTCATCGAGTCGGGGGTGAGACCGGCCTTGAGCAGCACCCGGGCGATCGGCACGGTGATCTTGCTCATCCCGGCGCGACCGGTGATGGAGAGGAATCTGGCCATGTCAGTCCCCGAGAGCCGTCCACGCGTCGGCGAGCAGGACCCGGGTGTCGCGCAGCAGCTGCGGCATCACCTTCGTCTCGCTGATCACGGTGATGAAGTTGGCGTCGCCGCCCCACCGAGGCACCACGTGTTGGTGGAGGTGCTCGGCGAGTGAACCACCTGCCGCGGCACCGAGATTGAGTCCCACGTTGAACGCGTGTGGCCTCGACACCGACTTGATCGCGCGGATCAGGCGTTGCGTGAACGCCATCAGCTCCGCGCTCTCGGCGGGGGTGAGGTCCTCGAGATCGGCGACCTGCCGATAGGGCACGATCATCGAGTGCCCGGGGTTGTACGGGTACAGGTTCAGCACCGCGTAGACGCTCTCACCGCGTGCGACCACCAACCCGTCCTCGTCGGACATCGTGGGGATGTCGATGAACGGGTGCGTCGAGTTCGCCGAACCGGAACTGGGTTCCTTGATCGACGAGGTGATGTAGGACATCCGGTGCGGACTCCACAAGCGCGACAACCGGTCGGGCTCGCCGGCGCCGCTGTCGTGGATCTGCTCGTCGGTCACGACTCGGGGGTACCGGTGTCGGGTGCGAGCGCCGCGAAGAACTCCGCGGTGGGCGATTCGTTGCGCCGGGTGGTGACCCACCCGGCCACCGCGTCGACGGCGGCGTCGACCGGGACCGAGTTGACCTGGGTGCCGTCGCGGAAGCGGAAACTGACAGCACCGGACTGCTGATCGCGGTCGCCGGCGAGCATCATGAACGGGACCTTACCGGTGGTGTGGTTGCGGATCTTCTTCTGCATACGGTCCTCGGAGCGATCGACCTCGGCGCGGATGCCCTGGGCGCGCAGCTTTGCGATCACCCCGTCGAGGTGATCGGCGTAATCCTCGGCCACGGGGATGCCGACGACCTGCACGGGCGACAGCCACGCCGGGAACGCGCCCGCGTAGTGCTCGGTGAGCACACCGAAGAAGCGCTCGATGGAACCGAACAGCGCCCGGTGGATCATGACCGGCCGGTGCTTGGCGCCGTCGTTGCCGGTGTACTCGAGTTCGAAACGCTCCGGCAGGTTGAAGTCGAGCTGGATGGTCGACATCTGCCAGTGCCGCCCAAGGGCGTCTTTGACCTGCACCGAGATCTTCGGACCGTAGAACGCGGCGCCACCGGGGTCGGGAACGAGGTCGAGCCCGGAATTGGCGGCCACCTGCGCCAACGTCGCGGTCGCTTCCTCCCACGCGTCGTCGGACCCCACGGACTTGTCGGGATTGCGGGTCGACAGCTCGAGGTAGAAGTCGTCGAGACCGTAGTCCTTGAGGAGATCGAGGACGAAGGTCAGCAGGGACGTCAGCTCGCCCGCCATCTGCTCACGCGTGCAGTAGATGTGCGCGTCGTCCTGGGTCATGCCGCGCACGCGGGTGAGGCCGTGGATGACGCCGGACTTCTCATAGCGGTAGACCGACCCGAACTCGAACATCCGCAGCGGCAGTTCGCGATACGACCGGCCACGCGACCGGAAGATCAGGTTGTGCATCGGGCAGTTCATGGGCTTGAGGTAGTAGTCCTGGCCCGGTTTGCGCACGGTGCCGTCGGCGTTGAGCTCCTCGTCGACGTGCATCGCCGGGAACATGCCGTCGCGGTACCAGTCGAGGTGGCCCGACACCTCGAACAGGTGCCCCTTGGTGATGTGCGGGGTGTTGACGAACTCGTACCCCGCCGCCGAATGCCGCACCCGCGAGTAGTCCTCGAGTTCCTTGCGGATGATGCCGCCCTTGGGGTGGAACACCGGCAGGCCGGAACCGAGCTCGTCGGGGAAGCTGAACAGGTCGAGCTCGACGCCGAGTCGACGGTGATCGCGCTTCTCCGCCTCGGCGAGCAGCTCGAGGTAGGCGTCCTGGGCCTCCGTCGATTCCCACGCGGTCCCGTAGATGCGCTGCAGACCGGCGTTGGCCTGGTCGCCGCGCCAGTAGGCCGCGGAGCTGCGGGTGATCTTGAACGCGGCGATGTACTTGGTGGTCGGCACGTGGGGACCACGGCACAGGTCGCACCAGATCAGTTCCCCGGTGCGGGGATTGAGGTTGTCGTAGGCGGTGAGCTCTCCCCCGCCGACCTCCATCACCTCGGGGTCGTCGGCCGAGCCTTTGTCGTCGACCAGCTCGAGCTTGTACGGCTCGGAGGCGAGTTCGGCCTTGGCGGCGTCGAGGGAGTCGTAGACGCGGCGCGAGAAGCGTTGGCCCGACTTGATGATCTGCTTCATCTTCTTCTCGAGCGCGACCAGGTCGTCGGGCGTGAAGGGATCCTTCACGTCGAAGTCGTAGTAGAAACCGTCGGTGATCGGCGGGCCGATCCCGAGCTTGGCGTCGGGGAACAGCTCCTGGACGGCCTGCGCCAGCACGTGCGCCGCGGAGTGTCGGATGACGCTGCGTCCGGCCTCGCTGGCGGCGATCACGGGCTCGACGTCGGTGTCGGTGGCCGGTACCCACGAGAGATCGCGCAGCGCACCGTCGGCATCGCGCACCACGACGACGGCCTCGGGTCCCTTGTTCGGGGCGTCCGCCTCACGCAGCGCGGTGCCCGCCGTGGTCCCGGCCGGCACACGGATCGTGGCGGGGCTGGCGACCACAGAATTCTCAGGCACGGACTCGGACTCCTCGACATGGGTGAAGACAGGAACGAACCCCGCGGCCCGGACGGCCACGGGAGGAATGCCTGTAGATGGTATCGGCGATGGGGGGACGGTCAGAAGATCGGGCTGTCCAGCCACGACGGGTCGTAGCCGACCCAGCCTCCGACCAGCGCGAGAGCGCCGAGCAGCCACAGCGTGGCCAGCACGATCGCGAAGGTGAAGATGCCGAAGAGTGCCTGTACCGACCAGTGTTGGACCTTGATCCAGTCGGCGAAGGCGTCGTACTTGCTGCGGGCGAAGATGAGCAGACGGTGCGCCCACGAGAACTCGGTCGCGAGGATGCCGAGGCCGGCGAACACGATCAGCCATCCGGGGCCGGGGTACGGGATCGCGATGATGCCGACCACCAACACGACGGTCCCGATGACGCCGACCGCGATGCGGTAGGCGAGGTTGAGGGTCGGCTTCTCGGCGATCTTGTCGCGTCGACGCTGCAGCGCATCGGGAAGGAGGCCGCCGGGGTCGGAGGAGTCGGTGCGCGTGGCGTCGGCCGACTGGTCGGGTATCGCAGCAGGCTGGTCGGTCATCGCAGCGTCGTCCTCACTGACTTCTCCGGTGTGCACCACATCGGAACGGTGGCGTCGGGGACAACCCTACGGAATCGGACACCGCAGACACCTGGTCCGAAAGAACGAATCGAAAGGGAGTGTGGTCCCGGCTGGGATCGAACCAGCGACCTTCCCGGTGTGAACGGGACGCTCTTCCACTGAGCCACGGGACCGTGATCGGCGCTGTGTTCCGCGCCGACGACCGCAGAACGTTATCACGACAGCATGGTCGTCCCGCCAATCGACGTCGGCCGTCGGATCGAAGCCCCCGGGCGAGGTCCGGCGTCGGGACGCCGTCGACGCCGCGCCCCTGCCACGCTGCCGACTCACCGATGACCAGCGGATTTGTTGGGTCGACCGCGATTCGGATAGTGTTTCGCTTCGCACCGCGAGCCCACAAGGTTTGCGGCGCACGCGGACGTGGCGCAGCTGGTAGCGCACAACCTTGCCAAGGTTGGGGTCGCGGGTTCGAATCCCGTCGTCCGCTCGGAAGAGCGATTGAGTCCACCGTGGCGGTGTGGCCGAGTGGTGAGGCAACGGCCTGCAAAGCCGTGCACACGGGTTCGATTCCCGTCGCCGCCTCCACGAGCGTTTCCCAACTAAATACCCGCGCGATTAGCTCAGTGGGAGAGCGCTTCCCTGACACGGAAGAGGTCACTGGTTCAATCCCAGTATCGCGCACCACAGGCGAACAGGTCAGCCCCGGTACTCCACCGGGGCTTTCTTGGTGTCTGACCTGCCGTGACCTGGTCGACAGTGAGATGATCTGATGCCCTGGCCGGGCTGACGGATGAGGCGACCGGTCTCATCCGCCGAGCCGAGCGCAGCGACCTCCGGAGACCGTCTCTGTCTCACGTGCCGAGAACCTGGCCCGATCCTCGGTCTCGCGCCCCTCTCGTACCGACCTCGCTGCGTCACGCGAGACAGCGCCGGCGAACCGTTCGGCGATGGCCCGCACGTCCCGCTACGGGGTCCTGTCGGCCGCAGCCGTGTCGATGATGCCGTGGTGGACCCGGTTCCGACCGCGGGCGCCCCACCTGCCCGCCGCCGAGACCGCGGCAGTGCGGGGACGTGGCGCCGTGGCCTCGACCAGCCGCTGGGCCCTGGGCGCACGCACAGGACACGGCAGCGCAATCGATTTCGTGAAACGCACATCCAATGATCGAGATGCCACACCCGGCGTCCCGAAACTCTCTGCGCGCCAATCGACTCCAGACGGGAGCCACATTCCAGCCATGGCCGCGGCCACCGCGCCTCGCCACACACAACGGCGCTTCTCGAACTGACGCCCGCCCCCGCCCGGTCACTCGCGTTCTGAAAGAACACGATTCATCACCGGGATCGACGCCAAGGGTGTTCAGCGGCGGAGACATCGTGTGGCGGAAAAAAGTTCCGGCGAGCGTGACGCCCGAATCACCCGCGAGACCGACGACCGCGGAGTCGGTCCTCAAAAACCCTGAAACACAAAGAATCCCGGCGCCTCGGCGGACCACACCGATCGTCCTGCGGACACGACCGTTCTCTGTACCGGCCAGTCTCCTCTCAAAATTTCACGATTACCAGAGGCGGGACAGTATTGCGTGAATCCGGGCTCGTGAACCCTTCCCTTTACCGATCGATGGTGTGATGCTGGACCACGTCCGACAACTTCAAACAGGAGATCCGCCATGGTCAACAAAGCGCTACTGGTCCGACTCGAAGCCAAACCCGGAAAAGAGGGCGCGGTGGAGGATTTCCTTCGATCGGCGCTGCCCCTCGTGGAGCAGGAGCCCGGCACGAAGCCTTGGTTCGCAGTACAGTTCGGTCCCTCGACCTACGGCATCATCGACGCGTTCCCCGACGACGACGCCCGTGACACCCACCTCAACGGACCGGTCGGCAAGGCGCTCGGCGAACGCGCCGAGGAACTCTTCTCCACGCCACCCGACATCAGCTACCTCGACATACTCGCCAGCAAGCTCTGATCTCCGGTGACCGTTCAGGACCCGACGCATCCTCTTGGTCGGTCCTGACCGGGCACCGCAGCCGGTAGGGAGACGCGGAGGATTCGGACTGGCAATTGCGCAGTGCACGAACGAACGTCCGGTCGATCAGCGTGGCGACACCCTCAGGCGACGGAACGCGTCACGGTCCCGTCATCGCGCACCTCGACAAGATCGGCGTCATTGGCCCGGAAGATGGGCTCGATCGTCACCTCGGCGAGCTCGGCGGCAGCGGAGAACAACCGCGCCCATCCGCGATCCCAGGGCGAGATCGTATCCACCCCGGGCCGGGTGATGAGCATCGCGACGCTCACGACGTCGTCTCCGTCGATGACCTCCGAGAGTCGGTAGAACAGCAGGTCGGCCAGGAACGGGTCGGGTGGACCGTCGAGTGGAAGTCGGTTGAGGGCCGGGAGGACATGTCCGGTTGCGTCGACGAACGCGAACCAGAGCAGGGTCTCGGAGAAGCCGAGCGGACCCATCAGGGTGTGCCATCCCTCCCGTAGCTGGTCGGTGTGCAAGGCCTGCGAGGCCGTCGCGACGTCGGGCATCGGGTCGGGGAGCGTGCGTCGTGTCGTCATGCCCTGCACTGTGCGCCGGCGAGGTCGTCTCGCCAAAAGTGTTGTCCACAGCGCCTTTCGCTGTGGACAACGGGATTGACACGGCGGCTCTGAGTGGTACGGACGGACCGCGAAGGCGGGATCGACGGCGCCGTGTGCTGGAATCGGTGACCGTGCCCACCGATGTGATCGTCATGATCGACACCTGCCCCGATCACGCCACCGAACTCGCCGACGTCGCCGCGGTGACGTTCCCGCTTGCCTGTCCCCCCGGCACCACCGACGCCGACACGGCCGATTTCATCAGCAAGAACCTCACGGCGGCTCACTTCCGCGATCATCTCTCCGACGAGAACCGCGACGTGGTGGTCGCCCGGGTCGACGGCGCGATCGTCGGGTACTCCCTCGTTCTGCACGGTGACCCCACCGATCCCGAGGTACGGGCGGTGGTCACGCAACGGCCCGTCTCGGAGCTGTCCAAGATGTACGTGCTGCCGCGGGCGCACGGCGCCGGTGTGGCACACGAGCTGATGTCGACCGCGGTCTCGGCCTGCGCCGAGCGCGGAAGCGTCGCGGTGTGGCTCGGGGTCAGCAACGTCAACCTGCGGGCGCAACGGTTCTACAGCAAGGCGGGGTTCGTCGAGGTGGGCCGTAAGTCGTTCTGGCTCAACGGCGATGAGCAGCGCGACTTCGTGATGGTCCGCGCACTGCGCTGACCGTGTGCAGCGGAGCGGGTGTCAGTTGGTCGATTCGGCGAACCGGGAGAGCGCGAGCAACCGCGACGTCGCGCGCAGGTACTTCTTCTTGTAGCCACCCGCGAGCATCTCCTCGGTGAAGATCTCGTCGAGCTTCGAGCCCGAGACCATCAACGGGATGTTCGCGTCGTAGAGACGGTCGGCGAGCACCACCATGCGCAGGGCGACGGTCTGATCGGGAGCCGGGTGCACACCCGACACGCAGACCAGCGTGACGCCCTCGACCAGCGCCTTGTACTTCGAGGGGTGCAGCGTCGAGAGATGCTTGCACAGCTCGTCGAAGTCGTCGAGGGTCGCGCCCTCGGTCTTGCCCGCCAGCTCGGCGAGTTCGGCATCGGTGTGGGGTTCGGGCGCCGGCGGCAGGTCGCGATGCCGGTAGTCGGGTCCGTCGACGCGCACGGTCTCGAACACCGCCGCGAGCTTGCGGATCTCGCGCAGGAAGTCCTGCGCGGCGAACCGTCCCTCGCCGAGCTGGCCGGGCAGCGTGTTCGACGTCGCGACGATCGACACACCGCGGGCGGTGAGCTCGGTCAGCAGCCGCGACACCAGCATGGTGTCGCCCGGATCATCGAGCTCGAACTCGTCGATGCAGATCACGCTGTGGTCCGCGAGGCGGTCCACTGCGGCGGTGAAGCCGAGCGCGCCGACCACGTGGGTGACCTCGACGAAGGTGGCGAACGCCTTCGGGCCGGGCATCTCGTGGTAGATCGACGCGAGCAGGTGGGTCTTGCCGACGCCGAAGCCGCCGTCGAGGTACAGGCCGATGCCCTGCCCGGGGGTCTTCTTCCCGAACAGCTTCCGCTTGCCCGCCCGTGCACCGCGCGCCCGCTCGACGAACTGCCGGCAGCTCGCCACCGCCGCGGACTGCGACGGCTCGTTCGGGTCGGGGATGTAGCTGTCGAAGCTGACCTCGTCGAACATCGTCGGCGGCACCATCTCGTCCACCAGTTCCTCCGGCGGAACCTGGGGCGAGCGGTCGCTCAGACGTGCGGTCATGCGCCGACACTAGCGACGCCGTAGAAATGACCTGGTGTACCTCTTGCAGAAAGCGACTCAGCTCACAGTTGACCGCGACGTCCTAACCGATCTCTACGCCTATCCCGACACCGACGCATCGGCATCCCGATGCCACGTCCGGGCGAACATGGTGACCTCTCTCGACGGCGCGGCGGCGGCCGACGGTGTGTCGGCCGGGCTCGGCGGCGACGGCGACAAGGAGATCTTCGGACTGCTGCGTGACCTCGCCGACGTCGTCCTCGTCGGTTCGGCGACGGTCACCCAGGAGGGATACGGCCCGATCGATCCCGGCGACGACCCGTCGGCGACCACGCTGGCGATCGTGTCGGGGTCGCTGAACCTCGACGCCGATCAGGACGCGGTCATCGCTGCGAGCACCGTGATCCTCACCCACGAGGGTGCTCCGGCCGACCGGCGCGCCCGCCTCGTCGACGCCGGTGCGACACTGCTGGACTGCGGTTCGAGCGACCTCGACCTGCATCGCGCGCTGGCTCATCTCGCCGATCGCGGCCGGACACGCGTGCTGTGCGAGGGCGGGCCGGGTCTGCTCGCCGCGTTGTTCGCCGCCGACCTCGTCGACGAGCTGTGCCTCACGACCGGCCCGACGCTGATCGGTGGTGACGCCGGGCGCATCACCCACGGCGACACCGGCGGCACGCTTCGCCTACGCCGCCAACACGTGATCGCCGACGACGACGGGTTCCTGTTCACCCGATGGGTCCGCGGCGACGCCCCCGAGAACGCCACCGCGTCCGACGACAACTGAGTGCCGCCGTGGCGATGACTAGGCTCGCCGGTATGCGTCGCGCCCCCCTGCCCCGGTCCCCGCGTGCGGCGACCGTCGCGGTGGTTCTGGCGATCGTGGGAACGCTGCTCGCTGGATGTGCCGTCGGCCCGGACACCGGGCCCGGTCTCGTCATCGACAACGGGGGCGGTGGGGGCGGTCCGGCGGCGAGCACCGAGGCGCCGGCCGCACCGGAACTGATCGCTCCTCGAACCGATCTCGGCTGGCGTGCCTGTCCCACCGACGTGGCCGGTCGCTACGGGTTGTCGGCGCCGGCGGCCGATGTACGCATCGAGTGCGCGGATTTCCAGGCCAGCATCACCCCCGGGGTCGCGACCATCGACGCCGTCGACGTGGCCGCGGTCCGCGTGCGCCTGACCAGTACCCCGGCATCGGCCGCGCCGCTCGTGCTCACCTCGGGCAGCGACATGCCGTCGGCCCTGACCGCCCTCCTCGTCGCGAACAGCCCCGGCCGCAGCCTGCTGACCGCCCATCCCCTCGTCGCGATCGACCGACGTGGCACCGGCGCCAGCTCGCCGCTCGACTGTCTGACCGTCCGTGAACGCAACACCCTGTTGGACAACGGGTTCGACAGCAGCGACGCCGCGAGCGGTGTCGAGGCCCGGGAGACCCGACTGGCGGCCACCGCAGCCGAGGCCTCCGACGGCTGCTCGGAGACCATCAGTCCGCACCAACTCGCCTACACCGCCGCCAACGCCGCCGGCGACCTCGAACGTCTGCGGACGATCTGGGGGGTCGATCGGATCGGCATTCTCGGGGTGGGGGCCGGATCCGACGTCGCCCTGGCCTACGCCGGGCTCTACCGCAACCGGGTCGCGCGGCTGGTGCTCGACACTCCCCCCGCCTATCTGGCGTCGGCACGCGACCGCGCCCAGCAGGTCGCCGCGGGGACCGATTCGGCGGTCACGACCTTCGCCACCGACTGCGCGGCGTCGAACTGTTCGCTCGGCACCGATGCCCGCGCCGCGGTCCTGTCACTGATCGACCGCGCCGCCGCCGGACGCCTCGCCACGCTCTCCGACGCCGACGTCCTGAGCGCGATCACCACCGAACTCGCCGTCACGACCACCGACCGCGCGAGCACCGTCGCCCGGGTGTCACGCCTGCTGTCCTCGGCCGCCGCCGGTGACGTCGGCGGGCTCACCGCGGCCGCCACCCGTGCCCGCGCGTTGCGCGGGACCGACGGACAGCTGCTGTCGCGGTGCAACGACACCTCGCAGCCCGTGGGCCAGAACGAGATCGGCGGCCTCGTGTCGTCGTGGAGCGGGCAGTACCGCTTCACCGGCACCGACACCGCACTGTCGTTGCTGCGCTGCTCGGGGTGGCCGGCCGGACCCGCCGCGCCGCGACCGGAGGGATTCGACGTCCCCGTCCTCCTGCTCACCAGCGGCTACGACACCATCAACGGCGGCACCGGCGCGGGGGCCCTCGAGCCGCTGTTCGTGTCGGCGCGCGCGAAGACCAGCACCGTCACCTGGGACGGGCTCGGCTTCTCGGTGACCGCACACTCCGACTGCGCCGCCGACATCGTCGCGCGATACGCGGAGTCGGGCGCGATCCCCGACACCGGCGCCTGCCCCTCCTGACCCACGGCCCGACGCTGCGACGCGTGTGACCGCGCTCGTCCCCCTGCGCCCTCGGCCGTCGGCGCCGTAGTACGGTTCGTCGGTGCCGGTTGCCCACGAACCCGATCAGACCTCCGGGCGCCTGTTCCCGTCGATGGACACCGCCCGGATCGTCTCGCTGGTGCTGTGGCCCATCACCGTGCTGCTGGTCATCCACCGCTCACTGATCCTCGGCGTCAACGGCGACCGGACCGACGACTTCACCCCGGTGTACAACGCCGCACTGGCGTTCCTCCGCGGCCAGGCGGTCTACGGCGAGAACTACAACACCGTCGACCCGCACTACCTCTACCCGCCGTCGGGCACGTTGCTGATGGCGCCGCTGGCCTACATCGACCCCGAACGTGCCCGCTGGTTGTTCATCCTCGTGTCGGTCCTGGTGCTGATCGCCTCGGCCTACTTCCTCGTGAAGCTGTTCGGTTTCACCGCATCGTCGGTGGCGTTCCCCGCGGTGCTGTTCTTCTTCTTCTGCACCGAGACCGTCTCGCACACACTGATCTTCACGAACTTCAACTCTTTCGTGCTGCTCGGCGAGGTCCTGTTCATGACCCTCGCGCTCAAACGCAAGGACCTCTGGGCCGGTGTGCCCATCGGCATCACCCTGGCGGTGAAGCCGGTGCTCGCCGTCCTCCTGCTGCTGCCCCTGCTCACGCGGCAGTGGAAGGTCTTCGTGGGTGCCGTGGGCATCCCGCTGGTCCTCACCGCCCTGGCGTGGCCCCTCACGTTCGACCCGATGGATTTCGTCAAGCGGACCGTGCCGTATCTCGGTGAGGCCCGCGACTACTACAACAGCTCGATCGCCGGCAACGGCGCGTACTTCGGGGTGCAACCCTGGCCGCTCTACGTCCTGCGGATCGCATTCGTCCTGATGGCTGCGTTCAGCCTGTGGTTCCTCTACAAGCAATACCGACGCACCGACGAGTTGCTGTGGATGGCGACGTCGTCCGGCGTTTTGCTGGCGACGTCGTTCCTGGTGCTGTCACTGGGCCAGGGCTACTACTCGATGCTGCTGTTCCCGCTGCTGATGACCGTGGTCCGACCCGGGTCGGTGATGCGCAACTGGCCTGCGTGGCTCGGTGTCGCCGGGTGCATGACGTTCGACTCGTTCCTCTCGACCCGGTGGGCGGCGTTCGGGCGCGCGATCGAGTACAACAAGGTGACCTGGGGCTGGTCGCTGCTGATGATCGCGGTGTTCTGCGTGCTGCTGTTCCGCTGGCTCGACCTGCGGGAGCAGCGCGCTACCGTGGAGGTATGACCACAGATTCCAACACCGCCGGTTCGACGCCCGTCTCCGATGCCGCGGCGATGACCGACGAGCAGTGGCGCGCGAAGCTCACGCCCGAGGAGTACCGCGTGCTCCGTCAGGCCGGTACCGAGGCCCCGTTCGTGGGCGAGTACACCGACACGAAGACCACTGGCGTCTATCGCTGCCGGGCCTGCGACGCGGAACTGTTCCGCAGTGACCAGAAATTCGAATCCCATTGCGGCTGGCCGTCGTTCTTCAGCCCCCTCGCCGGCGAGGCCATCATCGAGAAGGTCGATCGCTCGATGGGCATGAAGCGCACCGAGGTGCTCTGCGCCAACTGCCACAGTCACCTCGGCCACGTCTTCGAGGGCGAGGGCTACGACACCCCGACCGACCTCCGGTACTGCATCAACAGCATCTCGATGCGGTTCGAAGAGGCCTGATCCGCCGGGCCCTCGGGCTCGGTTGCCCAGGGTCGGGCGCTCAGGGCAGCGCGCTCACGAGCTGCTCGACCGGCACCCGGGGTCCGGTGAAGAACGGGGTCTCCTCGCGGACGTGCATGCGTGCCTCGGTGGCACGCAGATCACGCATCAGGTCGACGATCCGGTGCAACTCGGGCGCCTCGAACGCCAGCAGCCACTCGTAGTCGCCGAGGGCGAACGACGAGACGGTGTTGGCGCGGACGTCCTTGTAGGCACGCGCGGCCATCCCGTGATCGGCGAGCATCTTGCGGCGCTCGTCGTCGGGCAGCAGGTACCACTCGTAGGACCGCACGAACGGGTACACGCAGATGTAGGCGCCCGCCTCCTCGCCGGTGATGAACGCCGGCAGGTGACTCTTGTTGAACTCCGCCGGACGGTGCAGGGCGACATTGCTCCACACCGCGTTGCTGGCCCGACCGAGCGCGGTGGTGCGCCGGAAGTCGGCGTATGCGCGCTGCAGGTCCTCGACGTTCTCGGCGTGCCACCAGATCATGAAGTCGGCGTCGGCGCGCATCCCGGCGATGTCGTACAGGCCCCGGACCACCACGCCGGTCGTCTCGAGCTTCTCCACGAACGTGCGGGTCTCGGCGATCACGTCGGCCCGATCGTCGGGCAGCTCCCCCGGGCGCACGGCGAAGACCGAGAACATCAGGTAGCGGACCGTGGAGTTGAGTTCGGCGTAATCGAGTCGCGTCATGACCCCATCGTGCCACCGCCGCGGGAGCCCCGGTCGGCGAGATGGGTCACCACCTGTGCCGCCGCGACACCCGCGCGCGCGATGCACGCCGGGACGCCCACACCGTCGTAGGTGGAGCCGCAGAACACCAGGCCCGGCGGTACGTCGCCGAGCGCCGAGCGCACCAGGTCGCGGTGGCCCGGAGCGTAGCGGGGCAACCCAACGGGCCACCGCTGCACCGTGGCGTCGACGACGTCGGCGGCGGTGAGCGGGCGCGACGCACCGGACAGCTCGACGACCGTGGACAGGTCCGCGACCGCGGCGTCGACGAGGTGGGTGTCGGAGAGGTGATCGACCGGGTCGCCGTAGCGCCCGAACGACGCCCGCACCAGGCCCGGTCCCCCGTCGACCGCGAGATGGGCCCACTTCTGCGACGACAACGTGATGGCCTTCGCGGACGTCGCCTCGCCGGTGGCCATGAGCACCCCGGAGTGATCGGGCAGCGCCACATCGGGGGCGATCGCCAGCATGACCAGCGCCGTGCTGGCCGTCGCGACGGTGGCGACACCGCGCGCGACCTCCGGGGCCGCGGTCGCCACCACGGCCGCGGCAGCCGGTGCGGGCAGCGCGATGACGACGGCGTCGTGGGAGGTCTGGCGTCCGGCGTCGGTGGTCACCGTCCACGTGGTCGGCTCGGCGTCGACCGATACGACCGGGCAACCGAGGCGCATGGTCGCACCGCAGGCCGCCACCAGGCGCTCGACGAGAACGCGATAGCCCCCGTCCAGCGCGCCGAACACCGGGGCCGTCGACGGCGGCGGCAACAGACCGTGCACCGCCGTGGTGAGATCCGGTGCGCCGGAATCGAGACGGGCGGCCAACGCGGGCAGCGACGCCCGCAGCCCGATGTCGTCGGACCGGCACGAGTACACGCCCGACAGCATCGGGTCGACGCTGCGGTCGACAACCGATCGTCCGAAGCGGTCGGCGACGAGCTCGCCCACCGAGCGGTCGGCGCCGGGGGTCCAGTTCATCGGACGGCCGACCTCGCCGCGCATGCGCTCGACGTCGGCCGGTTCGGCGAGGTCGATGATCTGGGATGCGTTCGCGGGGATGCCCATCAACGTCGGCCGCGGGAGATCGCGCAGCCGGCCCCCGGCCAGGATCGCGGGCCTTAGCGGCGTGGGACTCACCACGCGGTCGGCGAGACCCAGTTCATCGATCAGCCCGACAGCCTCGGGACGTCGCACGATGAACGACTCGGCGCCCGAGTCGAGCAACCGTCCGTCGAGCCGACGCGACGCGAGCAGACCGCCAGGGGTGTCGGATGCGTCGAAGACGTCGATCACCGCGGTGGCGCCGAGCGTCTGCCGCAGCCGGTAGGCGGCCACCAGACCCGAGACGCCAGCCCCGACCACCGCCACACGCACGGCCGCATCGGAGCCCGGGGTGCCGATGGTCGTCGTGGCGCTCACAACGAGTGGACGAGCTCGACGATCCTCGTCAGCACATCCGGATCGGTCGACGGCAGCACACCGTGACCGAGGTTGACGATGTGGCCCGCTGCGCCGGCGGCCACAGCGGCGTCGCCCTCGGCGACGACGCGGCGCACATGGTCTTCCACCACCTCCCACGGCGCGAACAACACCGCGGGATCGATGTTGCCCTGCACCGCTTTCCCGGCCCCGATGCGCCGCGCGGCGACATCGAGCGGGATCCGCCAGTCGACACCGACCACATCGGCGCCCACCTCACCCATCGCGTGGAGCAGCTCCCCCGTGCCGACGCCGAAGTGGATGCGAGGACGGCCGAAATCGGCGACCTCGGCCAGCACCCGCCTGCTGTGCGGGGCGACGAAACGCTCGTAGTCGGCCAGCGAGAGCATGCCCGCCCACGAGTCGAACAGCTGCACCGCGTGCACACCCGCCTCGAGCTGCACACGCAAGAACGCGATGGTGATGTCGGCCAGCGCGCCCACCAGCTCGTTCCACACCTCCGGCTCTCCGTGCATCAGGGCCTTGGTGCGCTCGTAGTTGCGACTCGGTCCACCCTCGACGAGATAGGACGCGAGGGTGAACGGTGCGCCCGCGAACCCGATCAGGGAGGTGTGCTCGGGCAGTTCGCCCAGGATGTTGTCGATCGCGTGCGCCACCGACCCCACCGATCTCGGGTCCAGGCGCGGCAGGGCGCGTACGGCAGCGCGGTCGCGGACCGGGTTGGCGATCACCGGCCCCGTACCCGCCACGATGTCGAGGTCGACGCCCGCCGCACGCAACGGCACCACGATGTCGGAGAAGAGGATCGCCGCGTCGACATCGTGACGACGGACCGGTTGCATGGTGATCTCGGTGACGAGATCGGCATCGAAACAGGACTCGAGCATGCCGCGACCCACCCGCAGCTCCCGGTACTCCGGCAGCGAACGGCCGGCCTGACGCATGAACCAGACCGGCCGGCGCGACGGTCGGTCGCCGGTGGCGGCGGCGATCAACGGCATCCGTCGCACGTGGTCGGGGATCACGGGGCTCATCACCGGATTCATGCTGCCATGAGCGGGCCGAACTCCCCACGGCGCGCCTCCGGCGCGGTGGAGTCCGTTCGGCCTACCTTCGTTCGTGTGACCTCACCCGGGGCTTGCGCGGAGCCTGTCGATTTCCGCAGCGCAGTCGACTCGATGCATGCGGCACGGATCCGTCCCGACATCGAGGTCGGCAGCATCCGTCCGCCCCAGCGCCTTGCTCCGTACAGCCACGCCATCGGCGCCGAGGTCGCCCAACCCGAGCCCGACGGCGAGATCCCGACAGACTCCGACGGCAGCGCGTTCGGACGTCTCATCCTGCTCTACGACCCCGACGGCCAGGACGCCTGGAACGGGACGATGCGTCTCGTGGCGTTCGTCCAGGCCGAGGTCGAGGCCGCGCTGGCCACCGACCCCCTGCTGCCCGAGGTGGCGTGGAGCTGGCTCGCCGACGCCCTCTCGGTCACCGAGATCACCGCACTCGGCGGCACCGTCACCTCCACGACGTCGGTCCGCTACGGCGACATCTCCGGCCCGCCCCGCGCCCACCAGCTCGAACTGCGTGCCTCCTGGACCGCCACCGGGACCGATCTGTCCGCCCACGTCGAGGCCTTCTGCGAGGTGCTGTCATCGGCGGCGGGTCTGCCGCCGACCGGGGTCACCAACCTCGGCGCCGGCGGCGCGGCCACCTGAGTGGTCGTGCCATGAGTGATCCCACCCCGCCCGATCCGAGCCCCGGCTCCGATGCGAGTACGCCCGATGTCGACGCGGAACCGGAGGTCACGCCGCTGACACAACCGGCCGACGGTGTGCCGCCGGTGTTGCGTACCCCGGCCGAGTTCAGCGAGGCGGCGGAGCTGCTCGCCGCGGGCGAGGGCCCGGTCGCTCTCGACACCGAACGTGCATCGGGTTTCCGCTACTCCGGACGGGCCTATCTCGTACAGATCCGCCGGCGTGGGTCGGGATCGTTCCTCATCGACCCCATCGACCACCCCGACGCGCTCGGCGGTGTGATCGCCGCCCTCGACGGGCCGCAGTGGGTCCTGCACGCCGCCGACCAGGACCTCCCCTGCCTGCGCGAACTGGGTTTCGTGTGCGCCGACCTGTTCGACACCGAGCTCGGCGGGCGTCTCCTGGGCCTGCCCCGGGTCAACCTCGCGGCCATGGTGGCCCACCACCTCGGTCTCGGACTGGTGAAAGGCCACGGCGCTGCCGACTGGTCCCGCCGACCGCTGCCCGACGAGTGGTTGAACTACGCCGCCCTCGACGTCGAGGTGCTGATCGAGCTGCGTGACGCCGTCGCCGCCGACCTCGTCGCGGCCGGCAAGGACGAGTGGGCGGCGCAGGAGTTCGAGTACGTGCGCACCAAACCCGAACCGCCACCACGGGTCGACCGGTGGCGTCGCACATCATCGCTGCACACCGTGAAATCGACACGAGCGCTGGCGATCGTGCGCGAACTGTGGTCCTCGCGAGAGGAACTGGCGATCGAACGCGACATCGCCCCGGGACGCGTGCTGCCCGATTCCGCGATCGTCGCCGCCGCGCAGGCCTCCCCCGCCTCCGCCGACGACCTCACCCGACTCCCCGTGTTCGGTGGGCACCGCCAACGTCGCCTCGCGCGCCGGTGGTTCGGCGCGATCGACCGGGCCCGCAGACTCGCCGACGCCGACCTCCCACCGCGCAATGCCGGCGGTGTCGGGCTACCGGCCGTGAATCGCTGGGCCAATCGCAATCCCGAGGCGGCACAACGGTTGTCGGCCACCCGGACCGCCCTGGCCGAACTCTCCGAACGCGTGGAGACCCCCGTGGAGAACCTCCTGCAACCCGATCTGATGCGTCAGATCTGTTGGGATGGGGTCGGTGAGCCGGTGACGCTGGAAGCGATCACCGAACGCCTGACCCGCGGTGGCGCCCGACGCTGGCAGCGCGAACTGTGTACGCCACTGTTGTTCACGGCGTTCACCGCGCCGCCGGAGCCCGAGACGCCCGCGGGCGACGCGGAACCGGCGGTCTGAGCGTTACTTCTCGACCGTCACGTCCTTCTCAGAGGTGACGTCGTCGCCCATCGGCGTCATCGACTGCATCGTCGAGACGGTGGCGGTGATGGTGCGGGCCAGATCCTGTGCGGTGAGCCCGAGGTCGCCGAGGATCTCGTTGCGGCTGCTGTGGGCCAGGAACTCCTGGGTGATGCCACGCTGCTGCACGGGCACATCGAGCCCGGCGTTGCGCAGCCGGTCGCTGATGGCCGACCCGACACCGCCGTGCACCCCGTTGTCCTCGAGAGTGACCACGAGACGGTGCTTGCGGGCCAGATCGACGATGGAGTCGTTGACCGGCAACACCCACCGGGGGTCGACGACGGTGACGTCGATGCCCTGCTGCGCGAGACGACCTGCGGTGTCGACGGCCAGCGCGCAGAACGCCCCGACACCGACCACCAGGACGTCCGCGGGACCGGTGGTCGACGAGCGGTAGAGGACGTCGGTGCCGTCGGCGAGCCGCTCGATCGACCGGATGTCCTCGGGCACTGCGCCTTTGGAGTAACGCAGCGCGGTCGGCCCGTCGGCGGTGTCGAGTGCCTCGCCGAGCTCCTCGCGGAGGCGGACGGCGTCGCGCGGTGCGGCCACGCGCAGCCCGGGGACCAGGGCCATCAGCGACAGATCCCACATGCCGTGGTGACTCGGGCCGTCGGGCCCGGTGACACCGGATCGGTCGAGAACCAGCGTGACGGGCTGTTCGAGCAGCGCCACGTCCATCAGCAGCTGGTCGAACGCGCGGTTGAGGAATGTGGAGTAGATGGCGACCACGGGATGCAGACCACCGAGTGCGAGGCCGGCCGCCGAGGTGAGCGCGTGCTGCTCGGCGATGCCGACGTCGAAGAGGCGGTCGGGGAAACGTGCGCCGAACGGGGCGAGACCGGTGGGCCCGGCCATGGCCGCGGTGATGGCGACGATGTCGTCGCGTCGCGAACCCGCCTCCACGAGTGCCGCGGAGAACACCGATGTCCAGTCCTGCGGCGGGACGCTGGTCGCGCGACCGGTGAGCGGGTCGATGATTCCGATGCCGTGCATCTGGTCGGCCTCGTCGTTCTCGGCGTACGCGTAGCCCATCCCCTTACGGGTGACGGTGTGAACGATCACGGGTCCACCGAACGACTTCGCGCGCGCCAGGGCGCTCTCGAGCGCGGACTGATCGTGGCCGTCGACCGGGCCGACGTATTTGATGCCGAGGTCGGTGAACATGGCCTGGGGTGCGAGGAAGTCCTTGATGCCGCTCTTCATGCCGTGCAGCGCGGCGTAGGCGACCGACCCGACGACCGGCACGCCGGTCAGCATGCGGCGTCCCTCGTCGAGGAACTTCTCGTAGCCGGGCTGCAACCGCAGACCCGCGAGGTGGTCGGCGAGACCGCCGATCGTGGGGGCGTAGGAGCGACCGTTGTCGTTGACGATCACGACCAGCGGTCGATCGCCGGCCGCGATGTTGTTCAGTGCCTCCCAGCACATGCCGCCCGTGAGTGCGCCGTCGCCGACGACGGCGACGACGTGGCGGCGGCGGCCGGTCAGCTCGAACGCTTTGGACAGACCGTCGGCGTACGACAGCGCTGCCGACGCGTGCGACGACTCGACCCAATCGTGTTCGCTCTCGGCGCGCTCCTGGTATCCCGTCAATCCACCGCGCTGACGCAGGGTGTCGAAGGCGTCGCGACGACCGGTGACGATCTTGTGGACGTAGGACTGGTGCCCGGTGTCGAAGATGACCGCGTCCGACGGCGACTCGAAGACACGGTGGATGGCGAGGGTGAGCTCGACCACGCCCAGATTGGGGCCCAGGTGCCCGCCGGTGGCCGAGACCTTGTCGATGAGGAACGCACGGATCTCGGCGGCGAGCTCCTCGAGCTCCGCCGCCGTGAGGCCGGCGAGATCCCGCGGCGAATCGATCCTGTCGAGCACACCCATCGACGCTCCTTCTCCCATGGTGACGTCGAGTCTACGGAAGGAGCGGGTCCGATCGGCCACCATCGTGTGTGGGGTCGGGCACCAGCGCCGCGATCGCCTCGACGTGATGGGTCAGGGGGAATGCGTCGAGCCCCACCAGTTCGACCGGTCGGTAACCGAGTTCGCGGTAGGTGCCCAGATCACGCGCGAACGTCGCGGCGTCGCAGCCGACGTGGACGACCAGCGCGGGCCCGGCCGCGCAGATGCCCTGCACGACCGAGCGACCGGCGCCGCTGCGCGGCGGATCGGCGACCACGACGTCGGGTGCGGGCAGGTTCGCGAGGGCAGCGTCGACGGGGCCGCGGTAGACCGCCACCCGATCGTCGTCGGCGTAGGTGACACGCGCGGCGGCAGCCGCGGAGACGTCGGCTTCGACGACCACCACCGAGGTCAGGGACTCGACGGTGTCGCACAGTGCGCCGGCGAAGACCCCGACACCGCCGTAGAGATCCCACGCCGACTCCGCCGTCGGAGCGTGGCGCGCGGCCATGGCCGCGACGATCTCGCCGTAGCGGGTGGGCGCGGAGCGATGGGCCTGCCAGAAGCCGGTCACCGGCAGCAGCCACGTGCGGCTCCCTACGCGGTGCACGGCGGTGTCGGACCCCGCGACCACGGTCTCCCGCGACACCGCGCGACCGGCGCGGGCGCGCTGTGCCCGCCCTCGGCGGTCGTCACGACGACCCCGTCCGGACCGACCCCGCGGGGGTGTCGCGGGGCTCAGCACGAGTTCGGTCAGGTGCATCACGCCGTCGTCGTCGGCCACCGCGACCACCTCGGCGCCCGGGGTCCACGAGTGGGTGTCGAGTCCGGCGAGCAGCCCGGCGACGGGCTGTGCGCACCGCGCACCGGTCACGACGGCATCCGAGGCCGGGGCGTGCACACCGACGACTCCGTGGGTGTCGACGGGCATCCGCACCCGGGTCCGCCACTGCGTCGGAGCCCCGAGTGACATGACCTCCACGCGGTCGACACCGGCTGCACCCAGTGCGTCCGGCGACCAGCCGCCGAGTCGTTCGAGCTGTTCGCCCAGGACCGTCGCCTTGATGTCGCGGGCGTGGTCGTCGGTGACGAACGAGAGGTCGCAGCACCCGGCTCCGGCGGCCGCGGCCGGGCACACCGGATCGATCCGTTGCGCCGACGGTTCGACGATCTCGACGATCTCGGCGTGGCAGTAGGCGCGGTGGCGGTCGTCGGTCACCTCGACCCGGACGCGTTCACCGGGCAGGGCGCCGCGCACGAACACCGCGCGCCCCTCGTCGCGACCGACCATCGCTCCGCCGTGGGCCGGGCGCAGGTCGGTGAGTTCCCGCCGCGAACCCGTCCAGCCCCCGGACTCCGCAGGCCGGGCGCTCACGGGGTGTCGCTGCCGGATCCGCCGGCACCGGGCGGCGTGCTGCGGGGTTCGACCGCACCCACCATGCCGCGGCGGAGGTCGCCCGGTGCGTTGTAGACCCGATCCTTGTTCTTGCGGCGGTCCGACGAACTGAGCTGCCACGGAACCGATGTCACCATCACGCCGGGCTCGAACAGCAGTCGGCCCTTGAGTCGCAGCGCCGACTGGTTGTGCAGGATCTGTTCCCACCAGTGGCCGACGACGTATTCGGGGATGAACACGGTGATGACGTCGCGCGGCGACTCGCGGCGGAGTCGACGCACGTAATCGATGACCGGCCGGGTGATCTCGCGGTAGGGCGACGCGATCACCTTGAGCGGGATGGTGATGTCGCTGCTCTCCCACTCCGCGACGAGGCGCCGGGTGTCCCGGTCGTCGACGTTGACCGTGATCGCCTCGAGGGTGTCGGGGCGCGTGGCCCTCGCGAACGCCAGGGCCCGCTTGGTCGGCAGGTGCAGCTTGGACACCAACACCACCGAGTGGGTGCGGCTGGGCAGGATCGTCTCGTACTCGCTGTTGTCGAGTTCGGTCTGCACCGACGCGTAGTGCCGGTGGATGAGTTGCATCAACCCGAAGATCGCGACCATCGCCACGATCGCGATCCACGCGCCGGCGAGGAACTTGGTGATGAGGACGATCACGAGCACCGTGCCGGTCATCGCCAGCCCGATGGAGTTGATGATCCGCGACCGCTGCATCCGGCCGCGCGCACCCGGGTCGGTCTCGGTGCGCAGATGGCGGGTCCAGTGCCGCACCATGCCGATCTGGCTCAGCGTGAACGACACGAACACACCCACGATGTAGAGCTGGATGAGGGCGGTGACCTGCGCGCCGAACGCCACGACGAACGCGATCGCGGCGATCGCGAGGAACAGGATGCCGTTGCTGAACGCGAGGCGATCACCGCGGGTGTGCAGCTGGCGCGGCAGGTAGCGGTCCTGTGCGAGCACCGAACCCAGCACGGGGAATCCGTTGAACGCGGTGTTGGCGGCGAGCACGAGGATCAGCGCGGTCACGATGGTGACGAAGTAGAACCCCGGGGTGAAGTTCGAGAACACCGCGTGCGCGAGCTGCGCCACGAGGGACTTCTGCTGGTAGCCCTCGGGTGCGCCGGTGAGGTCGGCGGCCGGGTTCTCCACGTACTTCGCGCCGATCTTCTGCGCGAGCAGGATGATGCCGAGCAGCAGCACGACCGCGATCGCGCCGAGCAGGAACAGCGTCGTGGCGGCGTTGCGCGACTTCGGCTTCTGGAACGCCGGGACACCGTTGCTGATGGCCTCGACACCGGTCAACGCCGCACACCCCGAGGAGAACGCACGGGCGATGAGGAACACGAATGCGATGCCGACGAGGTGGTTGTTCTCGGCCTTCACACCGAAGTCGGCGGTCTCGGAGCTGATGTCGTCACCGAGGACGAAGATCTGCACGAAACCCCAGATCAGCATGACGACCATGCCGGCGATGAACGCGTAGGTCGGGATGGCGAAGGCGGTGCCGCTCTCGCGGATGCCGCGCAGGTTCACGCTGGTGAGGAGCACGATGGCCACCACACAGAACAGCACCCGGTGCTGTTCGACGAACGGGATGGCCGAGCCGATGTTCTCCGCGGCCGAGGAGATCGAGACCGCAACGGTGAGGATGTAGTCGACGAGCAGCGCGCTGCCGACGGTGAGACCGGCCCTGGGGCCGAGATTGACCGTCGCCACCTCGTAGTCGCCGCCGCCGGAGGGATAGGCGTGCACGTTCTGTCGGTAGCTCGCGACCACCACGGCCATCACCACCGCGACGGCGACACCGATCCACGGGGTGTAGGTGTAGGCCGACAGTCCCGCGACCGACAGCACCAGGAAGATCTCCTGCGGCGCGTAGGCGACCGACGACATCGCGTCGGAGGCGAAGACCGGCAACGCGATCCGCTTGGGCAACAGGGTCGCGCCGAGGGTGTCGCTCCGGAACGGACGTCCGAGGACGAGCCGTTTCGCCGCTACGGACAGCTTGGACACCGTGGACACTGGGCAACCATAGGACGTGGTGGTCACCGCGGCGACGTGGGGCGGTAGCGTTTTGACGGTCGCGGGTCCGGTTGTACCGAGGAGGACGCTGGTGCGGGTAGTGATCATGGGGTGCGGCCGGGTCGGTTCGTCCCTCGCCCTCGCCCTGGAGGGCAAGGGCCATGAGGTGGCGGTCGTCGACCGCGACCCCTCGGCGTTCCGCCGTCTGGGCAGCGGGTTCGCCGGCACCACGGTCAAGGGCGTGGGCTTCGACCGGGACGTGTTGCGGACCGCCGGCATCGCCGACGCCGACGCGTTCGCCGCGGTGTCCTCCGGCGACAACTCGAACATCATCGCCGCGCGTGTCGCGCGCGAGACCTTCGGCGTGGAAAAGGTCGTCGCCCGGATCTACGACGCCAAGCGCGCCGCGGTCTACGAACGCCTGGGCATCCCCACCGTCGCGACGGTGCCGTGGACCACGCAGCGCTTCGTCGCCGCCCTCGGTGAAGGCAGCCCGTCGACGGCGTGGCGGGATCCCTCCGGGTCGGTGTTGGTGACGCTGATCCCGTTCCACGAGAGCTGGATCGGGCAGACCGCGGCGGTGTTCCAGGAGGAGACCGGCGCGCGGATCGCGTTCATCAACCGACTCGGCAACGCCCTCCTGCCCGAGCCGCGCACGGTGCTGCAGCAGGACGACAACGTGTTCGTCTCCGTGCTGCGCGACAATCGCGACAACGCCTTCGAGGTCGCGGCGGGCGAACGGGACGCAGGATGACCGGGGCCGCGATGGTCCCCGGTTCCCACGACGGAGGGGGTCGACGGTGAAGGTCGCCATCGCCGGGGCGGGCGCGGTGGGTCGGTCGATCGCCCGCGAACTGCTCCACAACAGCCACGAGGTGATGTTGGTTGAGCGACGCCTCGACAACATCGACGAGGCCTCGGTGCCCGGGGCCACGTGGATCAACGGCGACGCCTGCGAACTCGACAACCTCGAGCAGGCGCAGCTGCACACCTACGACGTGATGGTCGCGGCCACCGGCGACGACAAGGCCAACCTCGTGGTGAGTCTGCTCGCCAAGACCGAGTTCGCGGTGGGCCGGGTGGTGGCCCGCGTGAACGATCCCCGCAACGAGTGGCTCTTCGACGAGGGGTGGGGTGTCGACGTGGCGGTGTCCACGCCGCGCATCCTCGCATCCCTGGTGGAGGAGGCCGTCTCGGTCGGTGATCTGGTGCGGCTCATGACCTTCCGACAGGGTCAGGCGAACCTGGTGGAGATCACCCTGCCGCAGGACACCTCGTTCGCGGGCAAGCCCGTCCGCAAGCTGGTGCTGCCGCGTGACGCCGCCCTGGTGGCCATCCTGCGCGGTGGACGGGTGATCGTGCCCCAGGCCGACGATCCGGTGGAGGGCGGCGACGAACTGGTGTTCATCGCGCCGACCGAGGTGGAAGAGGCCCTGCGCGAGGCGATCCTCAGTCTCTAGGCGCGGTCGTCGGCGCCGGTCCCGTGCCCCTCGTCGGTGCCGGGCACCGCGTGCGCCTCGGTCGCCGCATCGAGCTCGGGCTCGGTCGCCTCCTCGCGCTCGGCCCAGCGGACCAGCAGGACCGTCGCCAACCCCGCCGCGATGGTCAGCGGCCACCCCATCCCGATGCGTGCCGCGGCGAGCAGACCCGTCTGGTCGGAGTCGTAGAGGAACGACTGGACGAGGTACCGCACGCCGAACAGCACCGCCCACACCGCGGTCGCGAGGTCGTACGCGAGCAGGGTCCGCCGGTGCTTGCGCCAGGCGGTCCCGTTGCCGTTCACCACGTTCCAGATGACACCGACCAGCGGCCAGCGCACCAGGATCGACAGCACGAACGCGCCCGCGTAGACGAGCGTCGTCCAGATGCCGACGAGGAAGAAGCCTTTCGCGTCGCCGGTGCGGTGCGCGATGAACACACAGATGGCGACGCCGAACAGGCCCGAGACGGCGGGCTGGATGGGGTCGTGGCGGATGAGCCGGTAGGCGAAGATCGCCACCGACACCGCGACGGCGGCGATGATGCCGGGGGTGAGACCGCCGATGGCGTTGGCCGTGACGAACACGACGATCGGCACGGTCGAGAAGATCAGGCCGGGGATGCCACCCATCTGTTCGAGCAGGGTGGGCGCCGCGGCCGCGGCTGTCGTGACGGTATCCGGGGTGTCGGGTGCGTGATCGGGGTCGGACAGGCCACGCGAGGGATCAGTCGTCACCGAGGAGCTCGTAGTACGGGTTGTAGATCACCTTGGCGCCGTCCTTCTCGCCGAGGCGACCGCGCACGGTGATCTTGCGTCCCGGCTCGATCCCGGGGATGCGGTTGCGCCCGATCCACTTCAGGACGACGACGTCGGTGCCGTCGAAGAACTCCGCGACCACACCGGTCTTCGTCGCCTTCGAACAGGTCTGTACCGACCGCAGCTCACCGAGCATGCTGACCTCCTCGCCACGCGAACAGTCGCATGCGCGCTGGGCACCGGTCGCCTGCGACTGCTCCGAGATCTTCTCGGCGTCAGCCTGCTCGAGATCCTCCGTGAGACGCCGGGTGAGGCGCTTGAGGTATCCGGCTCCTGCGGTCATCGCACCCTTTCCGTACTGCTCGTAGGGGGCGTGGGGACCACCCCTGGATCGCCAGGGTAGACCTCGCCCGAACACCACACCACCCACGGGGCAGGATCATGGGATGGCTGCTGTCACACCCTCGGAAGCCACCGGCCGCGGCACCGCATCGGTACTGGTGGGGCTGCCGGGGACCGGCTCGGACGCCGACTACGCGCGGCGCGCGTTCACCCCACTCGCCGACACGCTGGGGGTGCGTCTGACCGTTGTCGATCCCGGCCCCGACGGCGTCGTGGACACCTACCTACGCGCCCTCGACGACGCGGCCGGCGCCGAGGGTCGCGTCGTGGTCGCAGGGATCTCCATCGGCGCCTGCGTGGGAGTGCGGTGGGCGCTCGGATCCACATCGTGCGTCGGTGTCGTCGCCGCGATGCCGCCCTGGCTGTTCGACGGGGAGACCGCGCCCTCGCCCGCGGCACTGAGTGCGATGGCGACCGTCGACCTCATCGACCGACTCGGGACCGACGGCGCCGTCGCGCAGATGCGGGCGAACACGCCCCCGTGGCTGGGCGCGGAACTGGCGCGGTCGTGGACGTCCATCGGGGCACCGCTGCGATCACATCTCGCCGAGGCCGCGGCGATGCGCACCCCGACCGCAGAGATGGTGTCCGCGCTGGGGGTACCGCTGGCGGTGGTGGGTGTCCGCGACGATCCCGTCCATCCGCACCACTTCGCCGAGCGGTGGACCCACCTCGCCGCACGGTCGGCGATGCGATCAATCACGTTCGACGCCTGGGGCGATGACGCGGCCACCATCGGCCGCGCGGCCGCGGCGGCCTGGGCCGACCTCGCCTGAGCGGACCTACTTCCTGCCCTGCCGTCGGCGCAGACGCTGCAGCGCCGATCCCGACGACCGACGCGACCGATCGGCCTCGGCCTCGGCCTCGGACGACTCCTGCCCGGCGGCGTCCTCCACATCAGGGTGGACGTCGGTCCCCACCGGGTCGTCCTCGCCGATGACGTGTGCTCGTGCGCTCTGGGCGATGGCACCCTCGGGCGCCACATCGGCCTCGGCGACTGTGGGTTCGACGGCGGGCACGGACCCGGCCGGGGCGGTCGGGATCTGCTCGGCGAGGTCCTCGGGCGGCGCCGCGAACTGGTCCATCACTCCGTCGGCCTGCATCTGCTGCTGCGCGGCGAACACCTGTTCGGCGAGCACGGGGGGCAATGAGACAGGCAGCGGATCACGCGGCGGGTGCGGATCGGGGCCACGTCGCACCACCGACTCGCTGAGCACGGCCCGGGCGACGGGCGCGAGGTCGTCTGCGGTCTCCGGTGGACCGCTCGCGACGCATCGGACCATCCAGCGGGGTCCCTCGGCGCCGATGAACCGGTGTACTCCGCCGGGCACGACGGCGACGACCTCGCGACCCCAGTGTCCGTCCTCGGTGGATGCCTCCGCGCCGTCGGTGCGCAGGGTGTCGACCAACTCCCCCACCACTTCTCGCCAGAGACCGGGCGAACGCGGGGCGGCGAACGCAGCGACGCTGATGCGACCGTGCGGGGTCACCAGGTGGACCGCCTGGGGCTGGTGGTCGGCGGTCATCTCGACCGTGACCTGACCACCCTCGACGACCGGCACGAGCACCGACCCCAGATCGAGATGTGAGTTGGTCAGGTCGACGTCGTCGGCCAGATCCTCGATGTCGTACGGTCCCCGCCCGGTACCGATCTCCTCCGTCATGCTCGTCATCCTTCCCGACGCGGGTCGACGAGTGACGCGTGACCACCACTCGAGCCGTGGCCGCCGGTCCCGCGACTGGTCTCGTCGAGGGTGTCGACCTCCACGAACTCGGGCAACTCGACCCGCTGGACCAGCAACTGCGCGATGCGGTCTCCGCGGTTGATGGTGATCGGCTCGGCCGGGTCGAGATTGATCAGACACACCTTGATCTCGCCGCGGTAGCCCGCGTCGACGGTGCCGGGGGTGTTCACGATGGACAGCCCGACACGGGTGGCCAGGCCCGAGCGCGGATGGATCAGGCCCACCGTGCCGACGGGTAGTGCCACCGCGATACCGGTCGGGACGAGTTCGCGTGCCCCGGGGGCCAGAACCGTGTCGACGGTGCTGCACAGATCGACCCCGGCATCAGAGTCGTGCGCGCGGCGCGGAGGGGGGACCGAGGGGTCGAGTCGTCGGAATGCAACCGTCTCGACCTGCGCATCGACTGCCACAGGCGAAGACTACGCTGGCCTGGTGGCATCGTTTTCATCGACCGACGAGCGCGGGTTGTCCCCTGTCGCCGACCGTTTCACCGAGCGTCTGCGGGTCCCGTGGTGGTGGTGGCCGGCGGCTGCGGTGGTGGTCGGGGTGTTCGGTTACGAGATCCAGCTCGCGGCGCGACAGGCGTCGTGGAGCTTCGTCGCCTACCTCGTGGTCGCGGTGCTCGCGGTGTGGATGCTGTGGTCGATGGGCCGGGTCACCGTCCGCGTGACCGCCGACGGCGAGTTGTGGGCCCACAAGGCACATCTGCCCGTCTCGCTGATCTCGCGAGGCGCGACCATCCCGGCGACGGCGAAGAGCGCGGCACTCGGACGGCAGCTCGACCCGGCCGCGTTCATGATGCATCGCGCCTGGGTGAAGACGATGGTGCTGCTCGTCCTCGACGACCCCGACGACCCGACGCCCTACTGGCTGGTCAGCACCCGACACCCCGCCGAGCTGCTCGCCGCCATCGGTCTGACCGACGCCTCGGCCGAACAGACCTGATCCCGGGCCCTGCTGGACATCAGACCCCGCGGGACGACAGGCCCCCCGGAACGACGAGCGCCGACCCGCCTGTTCGGCGGATCGGCGCTCGTGTTCTCGTCGCCGTCATCGGCGACCTCGTTCACTCCCCTTGTCGAGAAGACCCCGATGATCAGGCGCAGTCCACGCAGATCAACGAGTTGCCGTTCTCACGGGCCAGTCGACTGCGGTGATACACGAGAAAACAACTCGTGCAGGTGAACTCGTCGGCCTGCTTGGGAACGACCCGCACGGAGAGTTCTTCTCCGGACAGGTCGGCGCCGGGCAGTTCGAAGGACTCGGCCGTGTCGCTCTCGTCGACGTCGACCGAGGCGGCCTGCGCCTCGCTGCGTCGTGCTTTGAGCTCCTCGAGCGAGTCCTCGCTGAGGTCTTCGGTTTCGGTTCGACGTGGGGCGTCGTAATCAGTAGCCATGTTTCCGCCTTCACTCAATACCTGTTGCCGGCGCTGCTGCGTTCTGCTGGTTTCGCGAGATCGTCGGGCGCCGTGTGTGGTCGACCCGTTTGACTCGAGTCGGCCGGTCCCTCTCGGGTGTGCCATGTAGTAACGACACATCCGTCGGTTTTGTTGCCCTTGCCGGAGTGATGTGTGGTGAGCTTGACCACAGGGGCCGAGTTTCTGAACCACAAGACCAGTTACGTCGAGGCGGCCGAAGCGTAGCTCACCCACCAGGTGTGGTCAACCGCGTATGTCGCACCGGCGTGGCGGCGTGCTCGCCGCCTATGGTGAGGGTCGCCGCCGGGACACCCACCGAACCCCGGCCACCTGCGAAGGGAAGTCAGTCGAGCGTGGTTTCGCAGATCACCATCGGATACCCCACCGACGACCACGGTCGTCCGTTTCGGCGCCGTCGGTTCATCCCGTTCGTCATCGCCGTCGTCGTCCTGCTGGTGCTGGCCCTCATCGTGTGGGTCAGCGCTCTCTCCGGCGAGGACTCGTCGTCGGCGACCACCAGCTGCAATCCCCCGCCGGTGCCGTCCTCGGCCGCGCCCGCCGGCGGCCCGTCGGCGGCGCCGACCACCACGGTCGCCAACAGCGACCTGATCGACGTCGCCCCCGGCGCCTTGTCGACGTTCCAGGTACGTGTCCTCAACGCCTCGGCCGAACGAGGTCAGGCGCGCAGCGTCCTCGACGACCTCACGTCACAGGGCTTCACCCCGGCCACCGACACCCCGTACGCCGACGACACCGTGTACCCGGATCAGAATCTCGACTGCGTCGGTCAGATCCGGTTCGGCCAGGCCAGCCGGGCCGCCGCGGCAGCGCTCTGGGTCGCCGAGCCGTGCGCACAGCTCGTCGACGACGGCCGGTCGGGTTCGGTGGTCGACCTCGTGCTCGGGACCCAGTTCACCGGGCGCGAGCAGTCGCAGGACGCGCAGGCCGTGCTCGAGGCACTCCGCCAGGCCGATCCGTCGAACCCGCGTACCGGCGCCGATCCGGCACTGGTGTCCGCGGTGCACAACGCCTCCTGTTGAGTCCCGCGCGCATCCCGGTCAGCTGATCGGACCCGACGCACCGATCTCGTCGAGCAGCGCCAGGAACTCGCCGGCGATGCCGGGTGCGACGGCGATGGTGACCGGCCCCTCGTCGCCTCGCGACCGCGGCCCCGGCGTGCGGACCACCGCGCCGGCCTCCTCGGCGATGAGGGCGCCGGCGGCCCAGTCCCACGGGTTGAGACCGTGCTCGAAGTGCGCGTCGACCGCGCCGGAGGCCACCATGCACAGGTCCAGAGCCGCCGACCCGACCCGACGGATGTCGCGGATGCGTGGGAGCAACTCGGCGATCACCCGGCCCTGCCTGCGGCGCCTGTCCTCGCCGTAGCCGAAGCCGGTGGCGACGAGCGCGAGCGACACCGACGACACCGCGTTCGCGCGCAGGGGTTGCGGTCCGGTGCCGTCGTCGCGCACCGCGCCGCCACCCCGCGCGGCGGAGTAGACGATCGACCGGGCGACATCGACGACGGCGCCGGCGACCGACACCCCGTCGACCTGCGCGGCGATCGACACCGAGTACGCCGGGATCCCGTAGAGGAAGTTGACCGTGCCGTCGATCGGGTCGACCACCCAGCGCACCCCCGAGGGCACGTCCACCGATCCGCCGTCCTCCTCGCCGAGGAACGCGTCATCGGGGCGCAGCCGGTGCAGGTGGGCGCGGATGGCCGCCTCGGCCTCGGTGTCGACGACGGTCACCGGATCGGTCGGGGTGCTCTTCGTCGACACCGCCGAGGCGTGCATCGGCGCCGCCGCATGATCGATGAGGTCACCGCGGCGGGTCCGGATCAGTTCGGCCGCCTCGCGGGCGACGTCGACGGCGATGGCGGTCAGTTCGGCGGCTGAGGTCACGCCCCCATGTCAGCACACCCGGGCGGGCGGTGCTGCGGTCGCACCCCGGGCGGACATCGGCGTGGCCGGGTCATCGATCCCGCGGCGGATCCGTGAGCCCGCAGCGCGCAATCGCGGTCATGACTAACCTTGAGCGCGAGTCGGAGTCGGCCCTCATCGGCAGCCACCGGCCACCGACCACCGCCGGTCACATCCACGAACCACGCCGGGCGCGAGAGCAGTTCGGACGCCGTCTGCCGAGAGGACCTCGCCATGAGCGACGCGACACCTGCCACCGACCCCGCCGGCCCGTCGACATCGGTGGGCGGCGACGTCCCCCGCGACGGATCGGGCGGCCTCGCGTTCGGCATCGACGTCGGCGGCTCGGGCATCAAGGGGGGCATCGTCGACCTGTCGACCGGTGAGCTCGTCGGCGAGCGGTTCAAGGTGCTCACCCCGCAGCCGTCGACCCCCTCCGCGGTGGCCGACGGTATCGGCGAGGTGACCGAACACTTCTCGTGGACCGGACCGGTGGGCGTCACCCTGCCCAGCGTCGTCTCCGGCGGTGTGGTGCGCAGCGCCGCCAACATCGACAAGTCGTGGATCGGCACCGACCCGTATCCGCTGCTTGCCGGGGCGCTCGGCGACCGCGACTTCTCCGTGCTCAACGACGCCGACGCGGCGGGCATGGCCGAAGACGCGTTCGGCGCGGGCAAGGACGCCGCGGGCATGGTCATGCTCCTGACATTCGGGACCGGCATCGGCTCGGCGATCCTGTTCCACGGGAAGTTGGTACCCAACACCGAGCTCGGCCACATGGAGGTCGGCGGGGTGGAGGCCGAGCACCAGGCGTCGTCGAAGGTGAAAGAGGACAAGGACATGTCCTACGAGAAATGGGCCGGCCACGTGTCGAAGGTGCTGACCGCCTACGAGAACCTCTTCTGGCCCGATCTGTTCATCGCCGGCGGCGGGATCAGCCGCAAGGCGCACAAGTGGATCCCGCACCTCACCAACCGCACCCCGGTGGTCCCGGCGACCCTGCTCAACACCGCCGGGATCGTCGGTGCGGCCATGGCCGTGGAGGCTCGTCTGCGGCCCTGAACGGGGGTGATGGGCCCGTCGGGCGTGGTGTGGCGAACGGTGGGGCCGTCGAATCGTTACAATGGGTCGGTCGGCCATCGAGCCGGCCCATCACGCCCCCGCTCCGCCGAGGTGATCTCTCGGTGTGACGCCACATGATTCCAGTCCCGAAAGGTCGTACGTGGCAGCCACCAAAACTCGCCAGGAAACGGACAGCGACGAGTCCTCGGACGTGACCGCACCGCGAGCAGCAGCGAAGAAGACCACTGCCCGGAAGACGGCCGCCAAGAAGGCACCCGCGAAGAAGGCACCGGCCAAGAAGGCGGCCCGCAAGGCCACCGCGAAGGCCCCGGCCGTCGCCGATCCCGCCACCGACTCCGACGAGACCCCTGAGTCCATCGACGATCTCGACGCCCCCGAGGGGGAGATCGACGAGGAGATCGTCGTCGACGACATCGAGGTCGAGGAGCCGACCGGTGACTCCACCGTCGTCGCCCCCAAGGTGACGAAGCCGGCCAAGGCCGACGCCGAGGAGATCGAGGAGCCCACCGAAGAGGACAAGAAGTCCGGCGACTTCGTGTGGGACGAGGACGAGTCCGAGGCGCTGCGGCAGGCCCGCAAGGACGCCGAGCTCACCGCCTCGGCCGACTCGGTCCGCGCCTACCTCAAGCAGATCGGCAAGGTCGCCCTGCTCAACGCCGAGGAGGAGGTCGAGCTCGCCAAGCGCATCGAGGCCGGACTCTTCGCCACCGAGCGGATGCGTCGTATCGCCGACGCCGGCGAGAAACTGACCGTCGCCCAGCGTCGCGACCTGAGCTGGATCTCCCGCGACGGCAACCGCGCGAAGAACCACCTGCTCGAGGCGAACCTGCGCCTCGTGGTGTCGCTGGCCAAGCGCTACACCGGCCGCGGCATGGCGTTCCTGGACCTCATCCAGGAGGGCAACCTCGGTCTGATCCGCGCGGTCGAGAAGTTCGACTACACCAAGGGCTACAAGTTCTCGACGTACGCCACCTGGTGGATCCGTCAGGCGATCACCCGCGCCATGGCCGATCAGGCCCGCACCATCCGTATCCCGGTGCACATGGTCGAGGTCATCAACAAGCTCGGTCGCATCCAGCGCGAACTCCTGCAGGATCTGGGCCGCGAGCCCACCCCGGAGGAGCTCGCCAAGGAGATGGACATCACGCCGGAGAAGGTGCTGGAGATCCAGCAGTACGCCCGTGAGCCCATCTCGCTGGATCAGACCATCGGCGACGAGGGCGACAGCCAACTCGGCGACTTCATCGAGGACTCCGAGGCCGTCGTCGCCGTCGACGCCGTGTCGTTTACCCTGCTGCAGGACCAGCTGCAGTCGGTGCTCGAGACGCTGTCCGAGCGTGAGGCGGGCGTGGTGCGTCTGCGCTTCGGTCTCACCGACGGCCAGCCGCGCACCCTCGACGAGATCGGCCAGGTCTACGGCGTGACGCGCGAGCGCATCCGTCAGATCGAGTCGAAGACGATGTCGAAGCTGCGTCACCCGTCACGCTCGCAGGTGCTGCGCGACTACCTCGACTAGTCACCCACGTCCTCCCGATTCGGCCGCCCCGGAGTTGCTCCGGGGCGGCCGAGTCGTCTGTCGGGTCACGATCGGACGCGGTTTCTCTGATCGAGCAGCGCCCACGCCGGGCCCGTCGCGAACCAGATCGCGGTGATGATGCCCAGCAACGGGAAGATGCCGTACAGCCCGCGGGTCTGCTCGGAATCGGCGACCGTGAACGCCAGCGCCAGGATGCATCCCCCTGCGACGGCCGCCGCCACCAGCCACCGGCCGAACTCGGTGAACTCGCGTCGCACCGCCTCCGGGCCGTGCTTCACCCGTGGCGGCGGGGGCGGCCCGTCGAAGAACCAGTGCGCGCACCGCACGTCGGCCCACCGGATCATCGCGTGACCGAACGCGACGGTGACGCCGAGATAGATCCCGGCGATGCGGTGGATCTGTCCGACCTGCGCACCGCCGTGCAGATCGAGAGCGACGGCCGCGAGCAACACGAGATCGACCGCGGGCACGAACCTCAGCACGACCATCGAGGCACGCTGCGCCCGCAGGCCGTACCGCACGGCGAGACCCGCGATGACGACGACCCAGAAGCCGATCTCGCAACCGATGATGACGAAGAGCACGGGGGAATCCATGACACCCAGCGTGGTCGACCGACAACCCTGCCCGCGTCGGCCGCAGGCGCGATATCGACGGGCGGGGCTCATCACTTCGGACGATCCGGGTGTCGGGGTGCCCGTGGTGTGATGGGGGTGACCGGGTGATGGAGGCGCGCGACGTGTGGAGTGCACTGGCCGATCGGCCGCGGCAACGGGATCTGTGCGTGAGCCTGGCGTTCCTCGCCCTCGGCGTCGTGCTCTACGCCGCGGACCTCAGTGTCATCGGCGGAAACACCGGCACCCCCTTCGACCTGCCCCGGTGGCTCGGGCTCGTCACCCTGGCCGCGGCCTGCGGAACGCAGTCGCTTCGTTCGACCGCACCGGGGCCGGCACTGGCCCTCTGCCTGGCCGTGGTGGCGATCGACACGGCTGTGGCGCAATCGATCTCGGTGTGGCTGGTGCTGTCGGACGTGGTGTACGCGGTGGCGCTGTACGCCGGGCGCCGCACCGTCCACACCATGTACGCATCTCTCGGCGCGATCACCGTCCTCGCGTTCGCGTCGGTGATCGCGTGCGGGGCGGGCTGGCAGACGGTGTTGCTCGTCGGACTGTGGACGCTGGCCCTGGTGATCGCCCCCATCGGGTACGGACGCGCCATCGCCGAGCACCGACTGGCCGCGGCCGGCGAACGGGAACGGTCGGCGATCCTCGCGCAGCTCGCCGCGCGCGACCGCGCCGACGCCGTCGCCGAGGAACGTCGGCGCATCGCACGCGACCTCCACGACATCGTCGCGGGCCATCTCTCCGGTATCGCCCTGCAATCGGCCGCGGCCATGGCGGCAGGTCCCGCCTCCCCCATCACCACCGAGGTGTTGGCGTCGGTACGCGCCAACAGTGTTGCCGCCCTCGGCGAGATGCGCGCCATGATCGACGTCCTCGACGCTGACGATCACGGCGTGGGCGCCGATGGCATCGATCTCCGCGTCGGCTCGGCGCGCACCGCCTCGCTGTCTCGCATCGACCACTTGGTGACCACGGCGAGGACCGCGGGATCCCCCGTCGCCGTGACACCGGGGATTCCTCCCGACCTGCCGCCGGCGATCGATGTCTGCGCCTACCGGATCGTCGCCGAGGCCGTCACCAATGCCACGAGACATGCGCGGTACCAACCGATCTCGATCGGTCTCGCCGTCGACACGTCCGGGCTGACCGTCACCGTCCGCAACCCGGTGCCCAACGGCGTCACCGCCGCGACCGGGGGTGGCCACGGTGTCGCGAACATGGCCCTGCGGGCGCGTGCGGCCGGCGGCATGTGCACCGCGGGGCGCGTCGACGACGAATGGGTCGTCACCGCACACCTTCCGGTGACCGGGGACCGGGGTGCCGCGTGACGATCTCGGTGGTGATCGCCGATGATCACGCGGCGATCCGAGCCGGACTCACCATGGTCCTCGGGCAGGCCGACGGCGTGCAGGTCGTCGGCGAGGCACGCGACGGCGACGAGGCGGTCCGTCTGGCGCGGTCGCTGCGACCCGAAGTGGTGGTGATGGACATCCGCATGCCCGGCACCGACGGCATCACCGCCACCGCCGAGATCGTGCGGACCGGTCTCGCCGCGGTGTTGGTGCTGACCTCCTTCGACATCGACGACCACGTGTTCGCGGCACTCGACGCAGGCGCCGGTGGTTTCCTGCTCAAGACCGCCGAGACCGAGACCATCGTGGCGGCGATCGAGGCGGTCGCGCGGGGTGACGCGGTGTTGGCGCCCGAGGTGACACGCCGCGTCATCGACCGGTTCGCCCGAGCCGACGCGAGCCACCGATCGTCGTCCGCGGTGGACCTGTCGGTTCTCACCGATCGGGAGAGGGAGGTGCTCGTCTGCATCGGTGACGGCCTGTCGAACGCCGACATCGCCGCGCACCTGTTCGTCAGTCCGACGACGGTGAAAACCCATGTGTCGCATGTCCTGGGCAAGCTCGGCGTGCGGTCACGGGTACAGGCGGCGATCATCGCGCGCGAATCGCGGTGAGGCGGCACCCGTTCGTGGTGCGGATGTACAGCAGGTCATGGTCCACTCTCGGTGTGCTGGGAATCCTGCGACCGTGCGTGTGTGGATCCGACCCCGACGTGGCCGACATGTGGCGTGCGCACATGTGCGGCGCCTGTCTCACGCTGCGCGACCGACACGGGCAGGTGGCCCGAGCCACCCTGAACACCGACGCGATCGCCGCCTCGGTCCTTCTCGAGGCCCAACAGTCCGTCGCGGACACCCGGATACGTGCCGGGCGCTGTGCGCTGAGAGGGATGCGCCCGGCGCAGGTCATCCCGACCGACGCGCTCAGTGTTCGGCTCGCGGCGACGACGTCGTTGACCCTGGCCGCGGCGAAGGCCGCCGACGAGGTCGGTGAAGCGGAGCTGCGCCTGTCCGGACGGTCTCGTCTGCGGGCGTCGGTCGCGCGGGGCGTCGCCGGTCCGCTGCGACGACGTGCTGCCGACGACCGAATGGTGGGCGACGCCCTCGACACCGCCTCGGTCATCACCCACGTCTCCCGGCAGGCAGCCGTGGAACAGAGGTCGACCGACCTCGACGAGATCACGGCCGCGACCGAGCAGGCCTGCGCCGCAGTGTTCTCCGCGACCGCCGTCCTCGCGGGCCGACCGGAGAACGGTCCGGCCCTGGCCCGCGTCGGGGCGGCGTTCGGGCGGTGTGGCCACCTGATCGACGCGGTCGAGGATCTGGCCGCCGACCGGGCTGCGGGCGCGTACAACCTGATCGACGCGACGGGGCTGTCGATCAGCGAGCTGCGGACCGAGTGTCTGCGGTTGCACCGGATGATCCGTGCCGACATCGATCGACTCCGACTGCGTGACGACCGGCTGGTACGCGCGATGCTGGTGCGCGGTCTGCGGCATTCGATCTCCGCGGTCTTCGGCGACGGGGGGAACCCGGCCGCCGGCGGTGTGGGTGCCCGGACGCTGGTCGCCGCCGGTGTGGCGCTCTGTGCGATCGGCCCGCTCGCCGCGGAGCCGGAGTCCGAGGACGGCTGCTGGAAGACCTTCTGCAGGGACTGCCCTGGGGACTGCTGTTGCGACTGTTCCGACTGTTGCGACTGTTCGGATTGCTGCGACTGTTGCGACTGCAGCTGAGGGTTCAGACCGCGTCGAACGCGGTGCGTGGCGCGAAGGTGCCGTCGGGTCGGGGCTGATAGTCGTGCACCCGGATCACGGCGGTGACCGGCAGAGGACCGT
Organism: Williamsia sp. M5A3_1d; assembly: GCF_053345315.1. Classification (NCBI taxonomy): domain Bacteria; kingdom Bacillati; phylum Actinomycetota; class Actinomycetes; order Mycobacteriales; family Nocardiaceae; genus Williamsia; species Williamsia sp. M5A3_1d. The sequence continues at coordinate 307,002 of NZ_JBKEZX010000004.1, read as the reverse complement.
AGAGGTGCGGGAAGAGGATCCCATCGGGATGCGGTGGGTCGCCCTCTTCCCACACGATGTCGGCGGGCACACGCTCCGGATCGATCTCGAGGAGCACGAGATCGGTGCGACCGGCGAACACGGCGTCGGCCGGGATGTGGACGTTCGAAAGGTCGGAGAGGTGGATGAAGCCGACGGTCGACAGGGACTCCGGCTCGAGACGTCCGTGGCTGCTCGCGCGGATCCAGTCGGGTTTGGGACACAGGTGTACGACCGGACCGCGGGCGTCGACAGGTGGCGATGTCATCGCCGTCAACGGTGCCACATCGCCGGCGCCGGAGGGCCCTCGATCCGACGATCCGGGCTCCGCCCGTCGTGTTCGGCCGGCCGAGAGCGCGATCGCCGCGATCACCAGCGCGATACCCACGAGCTCGAGCGGGGCCGGTATCTGCGCGAGGGTGATCGCGCCGACGACGACCGCGGTGGCGGGCAACAGCGACAGCATGAGCGCGAAGCGTCCGCGGTCGATCCGGGTGAGGACGATCTGGTCGAGGACGTACGGCACCGCGCTCGAGAGCACACCGACGGCGGCGGCCGCCGCGACGAGGCCGAGGGACAGGTTCGGGGCGCCGGTGACCACACTCACACCGAGGACGAGCGGCGCCGAGAGCACACCGGCGATCGCGAGACCGACGCCGAGATCCTCGACGCCGTGACGCCATCCGCTCACACCGCTCTCGGCGGCGGCGCCTGCCGCGGAGACCCGGGCACCGAACACGATGTAACCGGCCCACATCGCACCCGCGAGCAACGCCCAACCGATACCGATGGCCGACCCCTGCAGCGACACGCCGCTGACCAACACCACGCCGAGAGCCACCGCGACGAGCGCCGCCACCGAGCGTGCTCCCCGCGCGGCGAGCGCGGCGACGGCGATCGGCCCGATGAACTCCACGGCGACCGCGACACCGAGGTCGACCTGGGAGATCGCGAGGTAGAAGGCGATGTTCATGGCCGTGGTGACGAGTCCGAAGACCGTCGCCCGGACGAGGCGGACGCGGTCGCCGAGGATCGCGACCGGTCGGGTCAGGACGACCAACACCAGCCCTCCGGACAGTGTGCGGAGCCAGGCGACGACCTCGGGATCGGTCCGGTCGAACAGCGGGACGGCGACGGCGGCGCCGAGGTACTGGCACACCGCGCCCACCACGAAGAGGACCCAGACGAAGCGTGCCCGGTCGCCGTGGGCCCGCCCGCGGCCGGCCGATGTGCGCCCCATCACCGCGAAACCTTCGTTGTTAACGATGCATGACGACCGATGTACTGCGGCGCGGGAACAATACGGGGAGCTGATTCGTCTGACAGAGTGAGAGAAGCCCACCACTCCTGGTGGGTCAGCTCGCGAAGGGAAGCGTTCGCGCTCGCCCGGGACGGAGGAACCATGTCAGACGTCATCACCACCACCTCGATCTCCATGCCCCTCACCGCTGCCGACCGTTGTGACCGTTGCGGTGCAGCAGCACGTGTACGCGCGACCCTTCCGGCCGGCGGTGAACTGTTGTTCTGCCGCCACCACTACAACGAGCACGAGGCCCGCCTCGCCGACATGGGCGCCACGGTGACCCGTTCCGAGGAAGAGCTGGTCTGATCGTCCGGCCGTCCTGCGGCCCAGAGCGTTCGTCAACGGCATCGTCGCACCGCGGCGATGCCGTTGTCGTGTCCGCACAGTCGTGTCCGCACAGCCGTGCCCGCGCACCTGAGTCGGCACGGTCGTGGTCGCGCCCGTCACTTCCACGTGCGCAGGGCGCTGATCCGTTCCTTGAGTTGATCGGCCGTCGCCATGGCGGTCGGCGGCCCGCCCAGACGGGTGCGCAGCTCGTTGTGCACCATGCCGTGCGGTTTGCCGGTGCGATGGTGGTGCATCGCGACGAGGCTGTTGAGCTCACGGCGCAGCGCCGACAGTTGCTGTCCGGTCGTCTCGGACCTCTCCTTCTCCCGCTGCGGCGCCGGGGGTGCCGCGGTCCGCGTCGCGACCTGGTCGGTCTGGCGCTGACGTAGCAGGTCGCGCACCTGGTCTGCGTTGAGGAGTCCGGGGAGGCCGAGGTAGTCCGATTCCTCGTCGCTGCCGGAAAAGGTGGCCGTGCCGAACGACGAGCCGTCGAAGATGACCTGGTCGAGTTCGGCGTCGGCGTGCAGGGAGATGAACGCCGGGTCGTCGTCTCCGGGTTCGTCCTCGGTCTTGTTCGCCTCGGCGATCAGTGCGTCGTCGAAGCCTTCGGGCTCGCGGTGTGGTTTCCCGAGAACGTGGTCGCGCTGCGCCTCGAGCTCGCTGGCCAGACGCAGCAGCACCGGCACCGACGGCAGGAACACGCTCGCGGTCTCCCCTGGGCGCCGTGAACGCACGAACCGACCGACGGCCTGGGCGAAGTAGAGCGGTGTCGAGGCGCTCGTCGCGTAGACACCGACGGCCAGCCGTGGGACGTCGACGCCCTCGGACACCATCCGCACCGCGACCATCCACCGGTCGTCCGAGGCGGCGAACTCGTCGATCCGGCTCGACGACGACGCCTCGTCGGAGAGCACCAACGTCACCGGCGATCCCGAGATCTCCTCGAGGAGTTCGGCGTAGTCGCGAGCCGTCTTCTGATCGCTGGCGATGACCAGTCCACCGGCGTCGGGGACGCCCGAGATCCGCAGCTGGCCCAGACGCGTGTTGGCTGCGGTCAGCACCGCGGGGATCCAGTCGCCGTGCGGGTCGAGCGCGGTACGCCACGCGCGGGCGGTGTGCTCGGCCGACAGGGGTTCACCGAGTCGTGCCGAGAACTCCTCGCCGGCGCTCGTGCGCCAACTGGCCTGACCCGAGTAGGCGAGGAACACCACCGGTCGCACGACGCCGTCGGCGAGGGCGTCGGCGTACCCGTAGCTGTGATCGGCCTTCGAGCGCAGGGCACCGGTCCCGTCGGGTTCGTAGGTGACGAACGGGATCTGCGCGTCGTCGGATCGGAACGGTGTTCCGGTGAGCGACAGCCGCCGGGTCGCGTCGGAGAACGCCTCGGAGATGGCGTCGCCCCACGTCTTGGCGTCGCCGCCGTGGTGGATCTCGTCGAGGATCACCAGCGTCCGCCGGTTCTCGGTGCGTACGCGATGTCGGGACGGGTGGGCGGCGACCTGGGCGTAGGTCAGCACGACGCCGTCGAAATCGCTGCTCGTGACGCCGACGGTGTTGCGGAAGTTGGCGTCGAGGGCGATCCCGACCCGCGCCGCGGCCTGGGCCCACTGGAACTTCAGGTGCTCGGTGGGGGCGACCACGGTGATCTGGTCGACGGTGCGGTCGCCGAGGAGTTCCCGGGCGATCCGCAGTCCGAAAGTCGTCTTGCCAGCGCCGGGTGTCGCGACGGCGAGGAAGTCGCGTGGCGCGGTCGCCAGATACTTGGTCAGCGCTCGGCGCTGCCAGGTGCGCAGCGACTCGGCGGCCTGCGGAACCATGACCTCGGAAATCTCAGAACTCCTCGACATGCCGAAACGGGGGTGGGCGGTCGTGGTGGGCGGTCGGTCACCGATCGGTTCAGCCGTCCGGGTGGACCGACTGCCGACCGCATCAGATCGTACCCTCGCGGCGGGGCCCGACGTCCCGCCGCCGAGCGGCGACACGGTCGTCACGGCGGCGTCCTGCGCACACTGCGCGGCTCGATCGGGGATGCTGAAGCCATCACCCCCACCGGCGACCACCTCGACCACGAACCGACACGCACCGCGTCGCCGGGGCGTCCGCCTGTGCTGCGGTCGCTGCCCCGGGTCATGTGGCGCGCCATCGTCAAGGCCTGGGACGACTCGATCTTCGGCATGTCGGCGCAGGCCGCGTTCTGGCAGACGTTGTCGCTGCCGCCGCTGCTCCTCGGGTTGCTGGGCAGCATCGGCTACATCGGCGGGTGGTTCGGACCGGGCACCACGGAGATGATCCGCACCCGCATCATCAACTTCGCGGGACAGACTTTCAGCGACAACATCGTCGACGAGATCATCACCCCGACGGTCAACGACGTCCTCGCCCGCGGCCGCGGCGAGCTCATCTCCCTCGGTTTCCTGCTGTCGCTGTGGTCGGGGTCGTCGGCGATGTCGAGTTTCGTCGATTCGATCAACAAGGCGCACGATCAGCACGATGTGCGAAATGCGGTGTGGCAGCGTGTTTTCGCACTCAACCTCTACATCGCGTTCCTGGTGGTCGCGACGTTCGTGCTGCCGCTCGTGGCCCTCGGCCCCACCTACGCCGCCGACATCGCACCCGATTCGTGGAGACCGATCAGTACGCAACTGATCCACATCGGTTACTACCCCGCTGTCGCGATCCTGCTGATCCTGGGCCTGACCACGCTCTACCGGGTGTCGCTGCCCAAACCGCTCCCCTGGCACCGACTGGTCGGGGGCGCGGTGCTCGCCGGCGTGGTGTTCTGGTTCGCCAGCGCCGGTCTGCGGATCTACCTGGGGTCGATCACCAAGACGGGATACTCCTACGGCGCACTGGCGACACCGATCGCGTTCCTGCTGTTCACGTTCTTCCTGGGGTTCGCCATCGTGATCGGCGCGCAGTTCAACGCGGCCGTGCAGGCCACCTGGCCCACCGAGGGCCCGACCCACATCGAACTGGTCAAGGACTGGGTGTCGGCGCAGACCACCGACCTCACCGATCAGCTCAAGGCCGTGCCCAAGCGGATCCAGACCGGTCCGATCCGCCGACAGTCACGACCACCCGACCCCGCTGTGCCCGAGCGAAGCAGCGAGGCCCGTGCGCCCGAGACCGCTGTCACCGAGCGCATCAGACGGCGCTGATCACTCGCCCTTCTTGAGCTTCTCGTAGATCTTCTTGCACTTGGGGCACACGGGTGAGCCCGGTTTGGGTGAACGTGTCACCGGGAACACCTCGCCGCACAGCGCGACGACGTGGTTGCCCATCACCGCACTCTCGGCGATCTTGTTCTTCTTCACGTAGTGGAAGAACTTCGGGGTGTCGTCATCGGTGGTCTCGTCGGTGTCGATGTCGACATCGGGGCGTTCGATGGTCTGCGTTCCCATCCGCTCATTGTGCCCGATTCCCGGAAGTGACATACCTCCGATGTGACCTGCATCGATGCATTGTTGGACAGAAAGTGCAACAGTGGGGAAATGGCACATGACGAGGCACGTGAAGCGATCCTGATCACCCAGGCGCAGGTCTCTCAGGAGGACCAACACAAAGCCCGGGTACGGCGGTACCTGAGTCTCATGGCCTTCCGTGTCCCTGCGCTCGTGATCGCGGGGATCGTCTACGGCGCGACGGGGTCGGGGCTGCTCGCCCTGGCCGTGATCGCGCTGTCCATCCCGATCCCGTGGGTGGCCGTGCTCATCGCGAACGATCGTCCGCCGCGCGAGAAGGGGGAGGTCCCCCGCTACAAGTGGTCCGGTGACGCCAATCCGCCCGCCGTCGCCGCGACGCATTTCCGTCAGCTCAAGGGTCACGACGACTGATCGGATCCCGCGGTTGCCGCTGCAGATGTGACACGGTCGTGCGATGACCCCGACCCCGACCCCGGCGACCGATGTCGCCGATCTGCACACCGTGGCCGCCGATCTGCGTGCCGCGTTCGTCGCCCACCGCTACGACGCCGACGGCGTGCTGGAACTCCTCGGCGACGACGCACACGCCGCGCTCGGTCGAGGCGAACCGGTACCCGTGCGTCGCGCATGCGCCGACGGTGGCGAACTCGGCACCCTGACCCGCCTGTTGTTGGTGGGCGACACCTGTGACCGGTCGGAGGTCGCGGCCGCTCTCGGACCGCTCGACCTCGACACCGCGATCGCGGTGGGACTGCTGCGCCCCGACGGTGACGGGGTCCGCGCCGCGATCGACGTCCGCCCTCTCGACACCGGCCACGGCACGCGGTGGCTGTTCTCCGATCTCGACGGCGCCACCCGCGAGACCACCATCGCCCCCGACCACGTCCTCGGCGTGGGGCAGGCGTCGTTGTCGCTGCTGCGGGCCTCGGTGACCGCGTCGGGGTCGGTGCTCGACCTCGGTACCGGATGCGGCGTGCAGGCGGTACACGCCCTCGACACCGCCGATCACGTGGTCGCCACCGACATCACAGCACGTGCCGCCGCGATGACGCGGGCGGGCATGGCGATCAACGGGATCGGTGCCGATCGCTACGACCTGCGTACGGGGCCGTGGTACGCCCCGGTCGACGGTGAGCGCTTCGACCACGTCGTCGCCAACCCGCCCTTCGTCGTCGGCACACCGACGGTCACCCACAGCTACCGCGACTCCGGACTCGACCTCGACGGCGCGAGCGAACTCGTCGTGTCGAGGGCGGCCGACCATCTCGTCGACGGCGGTACCGCGTGTCTGTTGGCGTCGTGGGTCGTCACCGGCGACGACTGGCGCGACCGGGTCGCCGGGTGGATCCCGGACCACGGGGTCGACGCCTGGGTGGTGCAGCGTGACGTCGCCGACCCCGCGTTGTACGTGGGTACCTGGCTGCGTGACGCGGGACTCGACCCGCGGTCGGGTGTCGGGGCGCGCCGCGCGCAGGAGTGGCTCGAACACCTCGACCGGGCGGGCGTCGCGGGCGTCGGGTTCGGTTTCGTCTTCCTGCGGTCGACGGGCGAGACGACCGACCTGCTGGCCGAGGAGATGTCGCACGCGGTCTCCGATCCCATGGGACCCGAGGCCGACGCCTACCTGGCGCGCGCGGCGTGGCTGCGGACCCACGACATCGCCGACGCCCGACTGCAGCTCGCCCCCGAGGTGGCGCTCGAGCAGATCTCGACGATCGCCGACGACGGCTCCGGGTGGGCGGAGGTGGTGTGTCGACTGCACCGCACCGACGGGCCACGGTGGACCCACGAGATCGACGCGTGGGGTCGTTCCCTGGTCGCCGGCCTCTCCCACGACGGTTTGTCGGTCGCCGACGTTGCCGATTTGCTCGCCGCGGCCACCGGCGAGTCCCTCGATCCGGCGGTTCTGCAGGGTTTCGTGGGCGACCTCGTGCGCCACGGGATCCTCCTGCCACCCGGCTGACCGGCGAGGCAGCAGGTACTCTCAGCAACTTCTCAGACCGTCCTGGACATCGCCACAGGTCACGGGTGTTTGGTCAGGGGACAGCGGGGAACTATTCGCCTACAGCGAACCGTTGAACCCCATGAAGACACACGCTCGCGAGGAGGCCGACATGCCCAGTTCCACCGCCACGACGATCAGGCCCGCAGACACCATCCGCCCGCAGATGACCGACGCGGATCTCGACGCCCAGAGCCCGGCGGCAGATCTCGTCCGGGTGTACCTCAACGGGATCGGCCGCACCGCCCTCCTCAACGCCGAGCAGGAGGTCGATCTGGCCAAGGCCATCGAGGTCGGCCTCTACGCGAAGCACGTGCTCGCGACGAAGAAGCGCCTGTCCCCCACCAAGAAGCGTGATCTCGCGCAGCTGGTGCGTGAGGGCGAGTCGGCACGGTCGCACCTGCTGGAGGCCAACCTGCGCCTGGTGGTGTCGCTGGCCAAGCGGTACACCGGCCGCGGTATGCCGCTGCTCGACCTCATCCAGGAGGGCAACCTCGGATTGATCCGCGCGATGGAGAAGTTCGACTACGCCAAGGGATTCAAGTTCTCGACCTACGCGACATGGTGGATCCGTCAGGCCATCACCCGCGGCATGGCCGATCAGAGCCGCACCATCCGGCTCCCTGTCCACCTGGTGGAGCAGGTCAACAAGCTCGCCCGCATCAAGCGCGAACTGCACCAGCAGCTCGGGCGTGAGGCGACCGACGACGAGCTGGCCGAGGAGTCGGGCATCCCGGCCGAGAAGATCGCCGATCTCCTCGACCACAGCCGCGACCCGGTGAGCCTCGACATGCCGGTCGGCACCGACGAGGAGGCCCCGCTGGGTGACTTCATCGAGGACGCCGAGGCCACCTCGGCAGAGAGTGCTGTCATCGCCGGTCTGCTCCACACCGACGTGCGCACGGTGTTGGCCACCCTCGACGAGCGTGAGCAGCAGGTGATCCGCCTGCGTTTCGGTCTCGATGACGGTCAGCCCCGCACCCTCGACCAGATCGGGCGCCTGTTCGGCCTCTCGCGCGAGCGGGTGCGCCAGATCGAGCGCGAGGTCATGTCGAAGCTGCGTCAGGGTGATCGCGCCGAGCGTCTGCGCGCCTACGCCAGCTGATCTATCACGCCAGTCGTCCGATCGCGGAGCGATCAAGCAAGTCGTCCGATCGCGGAGCGATCAAGCAAGTCGTCTGGGCCCGGTATCCGCTCTGGTGGGTACCGGGCCGACTCGTATCCGCCCGGAGAGGACCTCGGCGCCGTGCTCGGAGCACAGGATCGGGTCGAGGGCGACCTCACGGATCTCGGGAAGGTCGTCGACGAGGGTCGACACCCGGATGAGCAGGGCGGCGAGGGCATCGCGGTCCACCGCGGCCTGACCCCGATAGCCGGTGAGCAGCGGCGCCGATCGCGGCGCGGCGATGAGTTCGTAGGCGTCGGCCTCGGTCAGCGGGATCGCGCGATGGGCGTGGTCGCCGAGAAGGTCGAACGTCGCGCCCGACAGTCCGAACGAGATGAGTGAACCGAACGACGGGTCGTCGCGCACCCTGATGATCGCGGCGACCCCACGAGCCGCCATGCGCTGGACCTGCAGGAAGCGTTCGCCGGTGACCTCGGCGAGCTCGTCGAACGCCGCGCGCACCGTCGCGGCCGTCGAGAGGTCGAGTCGCGCACCCTCGCCATCGAGTCGGCCGCGCCACTTTGTCGAGACCGCCTTCACCGCGACCGGGTAACCGAGTCGGTCGGCGGCTGCGGCCGCCGAGTCGGCGTCGTCGACCTGGACGAATTCCGTGACCCCGATGCCGTAGGCGGCCAACACCTGCGCCGACCGCCGTTCGTCGAGGGCGACGGTGTCCCTGCGGGTGTCGTCGCCGACATCGCGCACCGCCTCGCGGGCGGCGTCGGCATCGACGTCGGCCGGACGGACCACGGGCGACTCGGGACGGGCACGCCACTGCGCGTAGCGCCACGCCTGCCCCAACGCCGTCGCCGCCCGCTCCGGCGCGGGATAGGACGGGATGGAGCCGCGGACGGGCGTCCCGTCACCGTCGCGCACCGTGAGGTTGGCCGGGATGCCCTCGACCGCGAGGAACGTCGAGACGATGGTCTTGGCGCTTCCGGCGGTGGCGTCGGTGAGCGCCCGTGCGTAACTGTCGGCACCCACGGCGACCGGGGGGACGAACACCGCGACGATGGCGTCGACCCCGTCGTCGGCCACCACCTGTCGCAGCGCGGCGGCGAACTCGCCCGCCCCGGCGCCGGCGCCGAGATCGATCTGCTGCACCACACGCAGACCGAAACGCTCCCCCGCGCTGCCCGCCAGCACCCCGAGCACCGTCGAGTTCCCCACGACCGCCACCCGGGGGCCCTGCGGCAGCGGCTGATAGGCCAATACGGTCGCGCAGTCGAAGAGGTCGGCGATCGTGTCGACCTGGATGACGCCGGACTGTTCGAGAACCGCACGCGCACTGGCGTCGTCGAGGGTGGAGTCGCGTCGCTCCTGCGACGGAGACACCGCCGATCGACCAGACTTCACCGCGACGATCGGCTTGTTGCGCGACACCCGGCGCGCGAGACGCGAGAACTTCCGCGGGTTACCGAAGCTCTCGAGGTAGAGCAGGATCACGTCGGTGCGCGGATCGCTGTCCCAGTACTGCAGGAGATCGTTGCCGGAGAGATCGGCGCGGTTGCCGGCCGATACGAAGGTCGAGAGGCCGAGGTGTCGCCGAGCCGCGGCGTCGAGGATCGCGATGCCCAGCGCGCCGGACTGACAGAAGAACCCGACTCGGCCGGGCCCGGGCACGCGGGGCGCGAGGGTCGCGTTCAGGGCGATGTCGGGGTCGGTGTTGATGACGCCCAACGCGTTCGGCCCCACCAGCCGCATCCCGTGCGCACGGATCTCGTGGACCAGGGTGCGTTCGGCCACCGCACCGGCGTCGCCGGACTCGGCGAATCCGGCCGAGACCACGACCATGGTCTTCACGCCCTTGGACAGACAGTCCTGCAGGACGTCACCGACGGTGTCGGCGGGGACCGCGACCACGGCGAGGTCGACCGGGTCGGGGATGTCGCGCACCGAGGCGTAGGCGCGGATGCCGCGCACGGCGCGGGCCTCGGCGTTCACCGGGAACACCGGCCCGTTGAAGCCGCCTTCGATCACGTTGGCCAGCAGGGCGTTACCGACTTTGCGTCGGTCGGCCGAGGCGCCGATGATCGCGACCGAACTCGGCGCGAGAAGGTTCGAGACGCTGCGGGCCTCGGATCCCACCTCGCGCGAGTTGCGCACGGTGAGCAGTGCGTCGGTCGGGTCGATGCGGAACTCGACGTGCACCGTCGAGCCGTCGAAGCTGCGGGAGAGTTGATATCCCGCGTCGCGGAACACCGCCAGCATCGCGCGGTTCTCGGTGAGGACCTCGGCCTCGAAGCGGTCGAACCCGTTCTCGGCGGCCGCCCCGGCGAGGTGTTCGAGCAACACGGTTCCCAGTCCGCGGCCCTGATGATCGTCGGCGACGACGAACGCGACCTCCGCGGCGCGCGGTCGGCCCGCGAAACGGAGGCTCTCGTAGATCCCGATCGCGATGATCCGGCCACCGAGCAGGGCCACGAGGGCCACCCGGTCGTGGTGGTCGACGGTGGTGACGTGACGGACGTCGCGTGCCGACATCTCCGGGTACGGGCCGAACCACCGCATGTACCGGGTCCGTTCGGACAGCGTGGCGTGGAAGGCGACGATTCGGTCGGCGTCGTCGGGGACGATCGGTCGCAGGTGCACCGCTCCCCCGTCTGACGCCAGCACGTCGGCGGTCCAGTGCTGCGGGAAATCCCACGGGCCGTTCCCGGTGCCGGACGAACCGTCGGCCGGCGACACATCGGGGTCGGTCGGCGACACATCTCCTCGGTCAGTCACGCGGATCCTCCGGGTCGAGGCCGCGCAAAGGGAACACCGCGCGGCGACTGGCGAGGATCGCGGCGTCGGTGGCCGAGTGCAGGTGGGCGGAGATCCCGTCGGCGGGTTCCTGACCCCAGTTGCCCTCCCACCGGTCGAAGTCGGTGTCGCCGCCGTCGGACATGGTCTCGGCCGAGACATCGGTCGCGAAGTCCTCGTGGACCGCAGACGCCGCCGCGTGGGCGGACGCGCGCCATGTCTCACCGGTCGGCGTCGTCGGGTCGATGTCGCGGTCGAGGGCCGCGGCGATGAGGTGGGTCCAGATGCGCGGCACCACGTCGACGACGCCGTAGCCTCCGCCGCCCACCGCGAGCCAGCGGCCGTCGCAGTGTCGGTCGGCGAGGTCGCGCATGGCGTGGATCGCCGCGCGCTGCCCGTCGATGGTGAGGGCCAGGTCGGTGAGCGGATCGGCACGATGACTGTCGACCCCGCACTGGCTGACGATGATCTGCGGCCCGAAATCGGCGACGAGACTCGGCACGATCGCGTGGAAGGCACGCAGCCACAACCGATCCGGAGTCCCCGGCGGCAGCGGCACATTCGATGTGGTGCCCGTGCCGTCGCCCTGACCGACATCGCTCGCGTACCCGGTCCCGGGGAACAACGTGGTGGGGTGCTGGTGCAGCGACACCGTCAGGACCCGCGGGTCACCGGCGAAACAGCGCTCGACACCGTCGCCGTGGTGGGCGTCGATGTCGATGTAGGCGACGCGGTCGAAGCCGGCCTCGAGCAGTCGGTGGATGGCGACGGCGCAGTCGTTGTAGATGCAGAACCCCGAGGCGCGCGCCGGCATGGCGTGGTGCATGCCGCCGCCGATGTTCACCGCGCGGCGAGCGGCGCCGCGGGCGATGGCGTCGGCTGCGGCGACGGTTCCGCCGACGAGCAGGGATGCCGCCTCGTGCATCGCGGGGAACACGGGGTTGTCGGCGCCGCCGAGCCCGAAGATCCGTTCGCCGACCGCCGCGGAGTACCCGTGGACCTGTTCTCCCGAGGCGACGGCCCCGGCAGCGCGGACCGCCTCGATGTACTCGGCCCGGTGGACGGTGGCGAGCATGTCCTGCGACGCCGCGTCGGGGACGATCGGCTCGACACCCTCGAGCACGCCGAGGTGGTCGGCCAGCGACATCGTCAGCGCCAGCCGGATCGGGTTCATGGGGTGGCTCGGACTCCACCGATAGCCGAGGAAGTCGTCGGTCCAGACCACGAGCGTGTCGGTGCGTGCACCCGTCCCGATCACGTCGGATAGCCGTTCGCCGCCATGCCCCCAGGCTAGAGCGAGTCTCCTCGGCATGGAGTGACCCGGATGCGGGTAATCTGTCCGATGTGACGATGATGCCCCGAGTGGCGGAGGGATGGGCACCGTGAACGATCTGGTGGACACCACCGAGATGTACCTGCGCACCATCTACGACCTCGAGGAGGAGGGCATCGTGCCCCTCCGGGCGCGGATCGCCGAGCGTCTCGAGCAGAGTGGACCGACGGTCTCGCAGACCGTGGCCCGCATGGAGCGTGACGGCCTTCTGCGTGTCGCGGGAGACCGTCAGCTCGAACTCACCGAACAGGGACGTTCGTTGGCGATCGCGGTCATGCGCAAGCACCGTCTGGCCGAGCGGTTGCTCGTCGACGTGATCGGGATGCCCTGGGAGGAGGTCCACGCCGAGGCGTGCCGCTGGGAGCACGTGATGAGCGAGAACGTCGAGCGTCGTCTGCTCGAGGTGCTCGAGCATCCCACCACCTCGCCGTACGGGAACCCGATCCCCGGGCTCGATCAGCTCGGCGTCGAGGGCGCCACCGTGGATGCCGCGACACGGTTGTCGGATCTGCCCGAGGGTGAGCCGGTCGCCGTCATCGTGCGACGGCTCTCCGAGCATGCCCAGGACGACCGCGATCTCATCAGCAAGCTGCGCGAGGCCGGCGTGGTGCCGAACGCGCGTGTGACCGTCACCAGCGAGCAGGGTGCGGTCGTCATCAACACCCCCGGTCACGGTGGACTGCGCCTGTCGTCGGAGATGGCGCACTCGGTCCACGTGGAGAAGGTGTGACGCGACCGGTGACCGCATGAAGCTGCTCGTGACCGGCGGTGCCGGCTATGTCGGCAGCGTCTGCGCGCGGGTGATGATCGAAGCCGGTCACGAGGTGACCGTCGTCGACAACCTCATCACCGGCAACCGTGACGCGGTGCCCGACGCCGCCGACTTCGTGGAGGGCGATGTCAGTGCCGTCGCCGCCGATGTCCTCGGGGGTTCCCGGTTCGACGGTGTGCTGCATTTCGCGGCGCAGTCGCTGGTCGGCGAGTCGGTCGAACACCCCGAGAAGTACTGGTACGGCAACGTCGTCGAGTCGCTCGACCTCCTCGAGGCGATCAGGACCACGGGGACCCCGCGCCTGGTGTTCTCCTCGACCGCCGCGACCTACGGTGAGCCCGAGTCGGTCCCGATCCTGGAGTCGTCGCCGACCCGTCCGACCAACCCGTACGGCGCGACGAAGTTGGCGATCGACCACGCGATCACCTCCTACACCGGTGCACACGGTCTGGCCGCGGTGAGCCTGCGGTACTTCAACGTCGCGGGCGCCTACGGCGGCGCCGGCGAGAACCGGCGGGTGGAGACGCATCTCATCCCGATCGTGCTGCAGGCCGCGTTGGGTCACCGCGAGTCGGTGAAGATCTTCGGTACCGACTACCACACCGACGACGGAACCGCGGTCCGCGACTACATCCACGTCTACGACCTCGCGCGAGCACATGCCCTGGCCCTCGAGTCGGCCGTCGCCGGGCGCCACGAGATCTACAACCTCGGCAGCGGATCGGGTTTCTCCGTGCGTCAGGTCATCGAGACCTGTTCCGCCGTCACCGGTCTCGACATCCCGGTCGAGGAGGCGCCACGCCGCGCGGGTGACCCCGCGGTGCTCATCGCCTCGAGCGACAAGGCCATCAGCGACCTCGGATGGTCGCCCACGAACACCGCACTGCCGACGATCGTCGCCGACGCCTGGGAGTACACCCGCACTCTCGGCGACCGCGCGCATTCCGCGCCCGGCGCCTGATCCGATCAGGCGCCGCGCCGCATCTGATGGCGTGTCGGGGGCAGGGCGACCCCGAGACGGCGTGCGAGGTCGTGACTCGTCGGCAACAGTTCGGCGAGCACGTCCGGTCGGATCCCGGCGCGTAGCGACTCGTCGAGCAGTCTCGCGAACGAGTGCTCCGGATCGGCGGCCAGTGCTGCGTCGAGTGCGATCCCGGCCATCGCGCCGTCACCGTCGACGTAGTGGAGGTGGGCGAGCAGTGTCGCCGCCGTCGCCCGGCCCCGACCGCGCAACCGTCGGGTGAGATCGGCCCACAGCTGCTGTGCGTCGTCGGCGCGGTCGCTCGAGGCGAGGGCCAACAGCGCGTCGCGGACCTGGAGTGACCGGATCGCGTCGTCGAGGGCGACGACGTCGGCGCACCGCGGATCGGAACCGAGCCCGGAATCGACTGCGGCGAGTACCAGGCGCAGCCGGGCGGTGTCGTCGGGCGTGGGCCCGGGCACGGTCGCATCGGCGGCACAGATCCGTCGCTCGCAGTGCGCCCCGGGTTCGACGGCGGCGGTCATCTCCGTGCGGGAACCGGCCATCACCCGTCCGGTGGTGACGGCATGGGCCACGGCCATCGGCGTGAACCGTGGATCGGCGAGCCGGCCTCCCGCGAGATGGTGATCGGGGTGCCCCCATGCGGTGTACCACCTTGCGCCCGAGGCGATCTCGTCGGTGGCGAAACCGGCGGCGAGCCCCAGACCGGCGAGACCGAGATCGATGACGTCGAACAGTGAGGTCCAGCGCGGATCGTCGCCGGGGAAGCGGTCGTCGACGACGATGGCGAACACCGCCGACACCCGTTCGCGCAGGCACACTCCGCAGAGGTGGTCGACGACGGCACACATCGCCTCGCTCGGTTCGCCGAACGGATCGAGATCGATGTCGTGGCGCATGGTCACCCCGACGCGCGATCCGGGGTCGACGAAGGTGATGAGGACCAGGGAGCGCTGCGGGATGAACCCGAGCATCGCGGGGACGGCTGCGATGAGGTCGCCGGGATCGTGGAGGGTGACGGTGGTGGGTTCGATGCTCATGCGACGACGGTGGCCCAGCACGGCGACACCCTCGGCCGCTCGACCCCCGATCAGGGACGGTTGTGCACAGTTCGTCCCGATCCACAGGTCATCGACCGCGGGAACGCTCCACCGCCGCGGTGAAGACGGCGTCGAGTGCGGCGCCGTCGGGGCGGGCGCCCGAAAACGACAGGTACGACGCGTACACCCGGATCCCGTCGTTCTGCGCGGCGAGGACCGTCGTCGTCTGGGTGAGGGTGACCGGGGCCTGCCCTGAACTCGACACGCGACGGAAGGCGATGGACTGCTGCGAGTCGACGGGTGACGGGGGCAGCGCCTCCTGGGTGACCCGGGACGTGACGCCCCCGATGTCGGCGGTGTAGCTCCCGCACCTCGACACCAGGTCCGACAGCTGGGACAGCGGTGTCTGCGCGCGCGTGGTCACCACGGTGAGGTTGCCCCCGGTGGTCGACATCCCGGTGACGACGACGGAATCGCCTGCGCCCGAGGGGATCTGCGGCGGCAGACACGTCTCGGGGTCGACCGTGCCGCCGAGCGGTCGGCCGGCGAGGTCGGCGAGTGCGTCACCGGCCTGCTCGCTGCGCAGTCGGGTCGCGGGATAACTCGCCGGGAAGTCCGACGGCGACAACGCGAGGCGGTCGATGTCGCCCGCCGCACCCGACGCCGCAGCGCCGGACGCCGCAACCGGGGTGCCGTCGATCGCGGCGGTGCAACCGGTCACCAGGCACAGCGCCGTCACGCCACCGATCACCACGGCACCGAGCGGTCGGCGTGCACGGACGGTGCGCGGGTCGGTCACCGTGACGACTGTGCCACCTCGCCGTGCCACACCCGCGGACCGACACGTCCCGGGGGTCAGCTACCCCGGGCGATCCACTCCTCGAGGTGCGGGGCCTCCTCGCCGACCGACGTCGAGTCACCGTGACCGGTGCGCACCTCGGTGCCCGGGTCGAGGGTGAAGATCCGCTCGCGGATCGACTCGATGATCGTCGGGAAACTCGAGAACGAGCGTCCGGTGGCGCCGGGACCCCCCGAGAACAAGGTGTCGCCGCTGAAGAGCACCGCCGCCTCGGGCATGTAGAGACAGCACGATCCCGGCGAGTGCCCGGGGGTGTTGATGAGCACCAGCTCGGTACCCGCGATCGGGATGCGTTGTCGGTCCTCGATGTCGCCGTGGTCGGCATCGGGATGGGTGGCTCGCCACAGCATGTCGTCGCCGGGGTGCAACAGCACCGGCGCGTCGAGTCGTCGCGACAACTCAGGGGCGGCGGTGATGTGGTCGTTGTGGCCGTGGGTGGCCACGATCGCCCGCACGGTGCGGCCCGCGACGGCGTCGATGATCGGTTCGGCCGTGTGCGCCGCGTCGATGATCACGACCTCGTGCTCGTCGCCGACGATCCAGATGTTGTTGTCGACATCCCAACTGCCGCCGTCGAGTTCGAATTTCCCGGAGGTGACGACGTGGTCGATGCGCAGCGTCACAGCACGACCACCGATCGCAGAACGTCGCCGGACTCCATCTTGTGGAAGGCCGATTCGATGTCGTCGAGCGAGATCCGTTCGGAGACGAACTTCTCCAGCGGCAGACGTCCCTGTCGGTAGAGATCCACGAGCATCGGGAAGTCGCGCTCGGGCAGGCAGTCGCCGTACCAGGAGGATTTCAGCGATCCGCCGCGGGAGAAGAAGTCGACCAGCGGCAGTTCGAGTCTCATCTCCGGGGTGGGTACGCCGACGAGGACCACGGTGCCTGCGAGATCGCGTGCGTAGAAGGCGGTCTCGTAGGTCTCGGGGCGCCCGACGGCGTCGATCACGACATCGGCGCCGTTGCCGTCGGTGAGCTCCTGGATCGCGGCGACGACGTCGTCGACCTCCGACCCGTCGATGGTGTGGGTGGCCCCCAGATCGGTGGCCCACGCCAGTTTGCGGGCGTCGCGGTCGACGGCGATGATCGTCGACGCGCCGGCCAGGCGGGCGCCGGCGATGGCGGCGTCGCCCACGCCACCGCACCCGATCACCGCCACGCTGTCGCCGCGTTCGACGTGCCCGGTGTTCATCGCGGCGCCGAGTCCGGCCATCACGCCGCACCCGAGGAGTCCGGCGACCGCGGGATCGGCCTCGGGGTCGACCTTGGTGCACTGGCCCTCGTGGACGAGGGTCTTGTCGGCGAACGCACCGATGCCCAGCGCGGGTGTGAGCTCGGTGCCGTCCTCGAGGGTCATGGGGGCGCTGGCGTTGTGGGTGTCGAAGCAGTACCAGGGACGTCCACGCTTACAGGCGCGACACTGCCCGCAGACCGCGCGCCAGTTGAGGACGACGTAGTCGCCGACGGCGACGTGGGTGACCTCGTCGCCGATCTGCTCCACGGTGCCGGCGGCCTCGTGACCGAGGAGGAACGGGTATTCGTCGTTGATGCCGCCCTCGCGGTAGGCGAGGTCGGTGTGACACACGCCGCACGCCGCGATCGCGACGACGACGTCACGGGGCCCCGGGTCGGGCAGCGTGATGGTGACGACCTCGGTCGGTGCACCCTTGCTCTTCGCGACTACCCCTCGCACCTGCTGTGGCATGGAACGTCTGACCCTTCGTCGATGGATGTCGTGTTCGTGCTCTCATGCCGATCTTGGCATGAGTGATCGGCGACACGCGATCGCCGGCGCACCCGCCCGCGCGCCGCGGACGGGAATCGGCGGCGGTGTCCCGGTCGTTGAGATCGGTGACACCGGCATCTCCCCCACCCGCCGATCGGCACGCTTGTGACGACCACCGCGGGGATGGGCGACAATGGACACATGCGAGCGAGGGTGGAGCCCTCGTCATCGTGATCACAGGAGGACACCCATGGACGAGAAGTCCACGCTGTACGAGCTCGAGTTCCCCGTGCCCCACGTGGCCGGCGAGGAGGGCACGGGCCCGGTGCTGGTGCACGCCATGGAGGGGTTCGCCGACGCCGGTCACGCTGTCGCCCTCGCCGCGGAACACCTGCGGGACAGCCTCGAGTCCGAGCTGGTCGCGACCTTCTCGGCCGACGAGCTGATCGACTACCGCTCGCGTCGCCCCACCATGACGTTCTCGGGCCAGGAGTTCACCGACGTCGACATGCCCGAGCTGACCATCCACGCGATCCGCGACAACGCCGGGCGCCCGTTCCTGCTGCTCGCCGGCAACGAGCCCGACCTGCGCTGGGAGCGCTTCGTCGAGGCCGTACGCGGCCTGAGCGACCACTTCAACGTGTCATCGGTCGTGGGTCTCAACGCCATCCCGATGGCGATCCCGCACACCCGTCCGTCGACGATCACCGCGCACGGGTCGGACGCATCCCTGCTGGGCGACCTGCCCCGCTGGGGCAGCCCGCTCAAGATCCCCGCGAGCGCGTCGATGCTCGTGGAGCTGCGCCTCGCCGAGCACGGGTACCCCACGGCCGGTCTGTCGGTGCACGTGCCGCACTACCTCTCGCAGGCTCAGTACCCGGGCGCATCGGCCATGCTCATCGAGTCGCTGGCCACCGTCACCGGCCTCGATCTCCCGGTCGCCGCCCTGGAGAACGCCGCGGCGAAGGTCCGGATACAGATCGATTCCGAGGTGGAGGGCAACACCGAGGTCGAGTCGGTGGTGTCGGCGTTGGAGACGCAGTACGACGCGTTCACCTCCTCGCAGACCGAGAAGGCGTCGTTGCTCGCCGCCGACGAGCCGCTGCCCAGCGGCGACGAACTGGGTGCTGAGCTCGAGGCGTTCCTGGCCGATCAGACCGCGTCGGATGACGTCGACACCGACGGCGCCCGCCGTGAGCTGCCCGACGACGGACCCGACAGCAGCGGGAACACCGACAGCAGCGGGGACTCCGCGCCCCCGACCGGAGACGGTGTCTGATCGCCGGACCCGCCACACTCCCCACCCCGGCGTCCGCCGACGCCGACGACCTCTTCGACGCCCTCGGTGAGTGGGTCTCCGCGCGCGGGATCTCGTTCTACCCCGCGCAGGAGGAGGCGTTGATCGAGCTCGCCTCGGGCGCGAACGTGGTCCTGTCGACCCCCACCGGCTCGGGGAAGTCGCTCGTCGCCACCGGCGCCGCGTACTTCGCGCTCGGACGCGGGCAACGCACCTTCTACACCGCTCCGATCAAGGCTCTGGTGAGTGAGAAGTTCTTCGATCTCTGCGCTCAGTTCGGGGCCGAGAAGGTCGGCATGATGACCGGGGACGCCACGGTGAACCCCGGTGCGCCGATCATCTGTGCGACCGCCGAGGTGCTCGCGAACCTCGCGTTGCGCACCGGCGCCGACGCCGACGTCGGACTCGTGGTGATGGACGAGTTCCACTATTACGGCGACACCGAGCGTGGCTGGGCGTGGCAGGTGCCGCTGATCGAGCTGCCGCGCGCACAGTTCCTGCTCATGTCGGCGACGTTGGGCGACGTGAGCTTCTTCGTCGAGGACCTCACCGAGCGCACCGGGCGTCCGACGGCCGACATCAGCGGGACCACCCGACCGGTCCCCCTCGACTACAGCTATGTCCTGACCGCGGTGCACGAGACCATCGAGCGACTCATCGACGCCGACCGCGCACCGGTGTACGTCGTCCACTTCACCCAGCAGTCGGCCGTCGAGCGCGCGCAGGCCCTGCTCAGCGCGAAGATCATCACCCGAGAGCAACGCGACGCGATCGCCGCCGAGATCGGCGACTTCCGCTTCTCCGCCGGCTTCGGTTCCACGCTGTCGAAACTGGTGCGGGCCGGGATCGGCGTGCACCACGCCGGGATGCTGCCCCGCTACCGGCGCCTCGTGGAACGACTCGCACAGCAGGGCCTGCTGCGGGTCGTCGCCGGAACCGACACCCTCGGCGTCGGCATCAACGTCCCCATCCGCACGGTGCTGCTGACCGGTCTGACGAAATACGACGGCGTCCGCACTCGCCACCTGCAGGCGCGCGAGTTCCACCAGATCGTCGGCCGCGCAGGGCGTGCGGGGTACGACGACCGCGGTTACGTGGTGGCCCAGGCGCCCGAACACGATGTCGAGAACGCCCGCGCGACGGCCCGCGCGGGTGACGACCCGAAGAAGCTCAAGAAGATCCAGCGCAAGAAGGCACCCGAGGGCTTCGTGTCGTGGGGCGAGCCCACCTTCGAACGGCTCATCGCCGCCCCGCCCGAGCCGCTGCGGTCGCATTTCCGGGTGTCGACGTCGATGGTGATCGACGTGATCGCCCGTCCCGCCAACTGTTTCACCGCGATGCGCCACCTGCTCGAATGCAACCATGAGCCGCGCGAGCGCCAGCGCCGACACATCCTGCGCGCCATCGAGATCTACCGCGGACTGCTCACCGCCGGACTGGTCGAACCCATCGATCCGTGGACCGCCGAGCCGGAGGACACCCCCGGCGGCAAGACCGTCCGGCTCACCGCCGATCTGCCCGCCAACTTCGCACTGTCGAATCCGTTGTCGTCGTTCGCCATCGCCGCGCTCGAACTGCTCGACCCCGCCGACCCCGGATATGCGCTCGACGCCCTGTCGGTGATCGAGTCGATCGTCGAGGATCCGCGGCAGGTCCTGCGTGCCCAGCGATCGGCCGCCCGTGATGTCGCCATCGCCGAGATGAAGTCCGACGGCATCGAATACGAGGAGCGGATGGAGCTGCTCGAGGAGATCGATCATCCCAAGCCGTTGGCCGACATGCTCGAGGCCGCCTTCGAGATGTACCGGCGCGGTCACCCATGGGTGTCGGGCACCCCGCCGGCGCCGAAGTCGATCGTGCGCGAGATGGTGGAGAGCGCAATGGGTTTCACCGATTTCGTGGGCGCCTACAAACTGGCGCGCAGCGAGGGCGTGGTGCTGCGATACCTCACCGACGTGTACCGATCGGCACGTCACGGACTGCCGACCGCGCTGCACACCCCCGAACTCGACGACCTCGTCGAGTGGCTCGGAGACCTCGTCCGGCGGGTCGACTCCAGCCTCATCGACGAGTGGGAGCAGCTGACCCACCCCGACGACGCCGGCGACGACCGTACGGGTCCCCCGCCGACGGCCGGGCCGAACCTGCGCGCGGTCCGGGTCGGCGTGCGCAACCACATGTTCGCCCTGGTGTCGGCGTTCGCGCGTCGCGACCTGGTGTCGCTGTACCGCAAGCACCCCGACGTCGAGTGGCGTGACGACCTCGACGACTACTTCGACGAGTACGACGAGGTCGGGATGGGGCCCGATGCGCGGAGCCCGCATCTGTTCACCCTCGACACCTCGGAGCAACCGTGGCGCGTACGGCAGACACTCGATGACCCCGAGGGCGATCACGGGTGGGCCATCACCGCTCTCGTCGACCTGCCCGACACCGACTCGGACGGCTCCGACGAAGCGGCGTCCGACGGCCAACCGGTGATCCGCGACGTCGAGGTGATCGCGGGCTGAGCCGGTCTAAGGACCGAGTTCTTGCGAACGAGATTGACAGCGCACTGTCATGATGACAGCATGGTGTCAACACCGTTCACGTCAGGAGTCCTCATGACCACACCCCGCCCCGTCCTCCTCGCCGTCTACGACACGCTCGCCGACTGGGAGTTCGGACTCGCCACCGCGCACATCAACTCCCCCGCCCACCAGACCGACCCCGACCGGTACACCGTGGTCACCGTGGGGCTCACCGACGCGCCCGTGCGGACCATGGGCGGGATGCGGGTCGTCCCCGACATCACCGTCGCCGACATCGACGAATCCGCCACGGCCGCACTGATACTGCCCGGCGCCGAACTCTTCGCCGACGGCTACGGTCACCCGTGGGCCCAGCTCGCCGAGCGGTTCCTCGACACCGGCATACCGGTCGCCGCGATCTGCGGGGCGACCTCCGCGCTCGCCCGTCACGGACTCCTCGACCGACGCGCCCACACCAGCAACGCCGCCGAGTACCTCGACGCGCAACCCGGATACCGGGGCGCCGAGTTCTACGTCGACGACCTCGCGGTGACCGACGGCGACCTGATCACCGCGAGCGGCACGGCGCCGACACACTTCGCACGGGCCGTACTCGGACGGCTCGGTCTCTACCGACCCGAGACCCTCGACGCGTGGTTCGACCTCTACGAGAACCACGACCCGTCGGCCTACCCGCGCCTGATGGCGACACCCGCGTGACACATCCCCAGCGACTCCTGAGCGACACCGCTCTGCTGGCGTTCCGCCTCAACGGCCAGTTCCTCTCCCTGGCCGAGGATCTCGCGGCACCCGCCGGACTGACCGCCACGCGATGGCAGGTGCTCGGCGCGGTGGTCGACGAGCCACTGCCGGTGTCGCAGGTCGCGCGCGACATGGGGATCACCCGGCAGAGCGTGCAGCGCACCGCCGATCTCCTGGCCCGCGACGGCCTGATCGAGTACCTCCCGAACCCGGCGCATCGTCGCGCGAAACTCGTCACCCCCAGCGCCGAGGGCCGGGCCGCGATGGCGCGCATCTCCCCCGCCCATGCCCACGCCGCGGCGCGACTCATCGACGAGCTGGGTGTGGCGCGGTGGCAGTCGATCGTCGACGGGCTCCGCACTTTGTCGGCGGCCCTCGACGCGACCGAGGACCGTCGAGCCTGACCTGATCGGCCGAGACCTTCCCCGGTGGCGTCAGAGCAGTTCGTCGAGCCCGTCGGACATACGGTGGGCGAGTTCGTGGGTCTGCTCGGTGGTCATGACGAACGCGGGCGAGATCTGCAGCGCCCCTGCACCGGCCGCGCGTCCGCTCACCCCGTGGCGGCGCAGCGCCGTGACCGCGGCCGGGCCCTGTGCGGCGTCGGCCAACTGCACCGCCGCCACGGCCCCGACAC
This sequence comes from Williamsia sp. M5A3_1d, assembly GCF_053345315.1. Lineage (NCBI taxonomy): Bacteria > Bacillati > Actinomycetota > Actinomycetes > Mycobacteriales > Nocardiaceae > Williamsia > Williamsia sp. M5A3_1d. The sequence goes on along the minus strand of NZ_JBKEZX010000004.1, from coordinate 284,102 downwards.
CGCTGCGCACCTCCGACACCACCGCGTGCCCCGCGAGAGGCTCCAGCGCGGTGTGCAGGTCGGACTCGAGCCTGCGCGCCTCGTCGAGCAGGCCCTCGCGCTCGATGATGTCGAGGTTGGCCATCGCGGCCGCAGCTGCGCCGGCATGGCCGCCGTAGGTGTAGCCGTGGCGCCACCACACACCGCCGGAGTAGAACGGCTCCGCGATGTGGGGTGCCACGAACACCGCGCCCATGGGCACATAGCCCGAGGTGAGCCCCTTCGCGGTGGCCATCATGTCGGGCTGCAGATCGAAACGCTGTGAGGCGAACCACGATCCACCGATGCGCCCGAAACCGGTGACGACCTCGTCGGCGACGAAGAGCACATCGTGGTCGCGGCAGATCTGGCGCACCTCCGACAGATACCCCTCGGGTGGTGGGTAGATGCCACCGGCGCCGATCACGGGTTCGCAGAAGAACGCGGCCACCGAGTCGGGCCCGACGCGTTCGATGAGTCCGAGCAGGCTCTTGGCGTCGTCCCACTCGACGGTGGCCGCATCCTCCATCAGGGTGCCGTAGCCCTCGCGGTTCGGGGGCAGCCCCGACAACGCCGTACCGGCGACGTGCATGCCGTGGTAGGCCTTCGTACGCCCGATGATGAGCTTCTTGTCCGGACGACCCATCTCGTGCCAGTACCGACGGGCGAGCTTCGCCGCGGTGTCGAACGAGTCGCTGCCGCCGGAGGTGAAGAAGACCTTGCTGCCCGCGATCGGCGCGATGGCCCCGAGCCGTTCGGCGAGGTCGATCGTCACCGCGGGCGCGACGTCACCGAATCCGGAGTAGTGCGCGAGCGTCCCGAGTTGGCGTGCGACGGCGTCGGCGATCTCGGTGCGTCCGTGGCCGACGTTGGTGAACCACAGCCCCGCGGTCGAGTCGATGTAGCGGTTGTCGTCGGTGTCCCAGATGTGCACCCCCGAACCCCGCGCGATCGCGAACGGACCGGAGGAGCTGACCGCCCCCATGTCGGCGAACCCGTGCCACAGCGTCGACGTCATGTCGCCCATCATGCCTGTCGGCCGTCGGCACAGCGGGGCCACGTCCCGGACTGCCGCCGCATTCCACGCATACGCGGCGAGGTCCGACCGCGGAAGACGAATATCGTGGGGGTCATCATGTCCCGACCCCCTCGCGCCCGATCGACCGACAGCAGGTCGCCACGTCGGCGTCCACCCGGTCCCCGGGGTCCTCGCCCCGATGCGTCGACCGAGTCGTCTGTGTCGTCCGAAGCGGTCGTCATCGACGAGAACGAGGTGTCGATCGTCGACGCCCACCGCTTACGGCGACGCGTGGCGAGCGCCCGCGACGACCGTTCCCGTCAGCGTCTGTCCGGCTCCGTCGACGCCGCACGCAGCCGTCTGGCGCGCCGGGCCGCTCTCGTTCCCGAGCTGCGCTACCCCGACGAGCTGCCGATTTCGGGCGCGCGCGAAGAGATCGCCGCCGCGATCGCCACCCATCAGGTCGTCGTCGTCGCGGGCGAGACCGGCTCGGGCAAGACCACCCAGCTGCCGAAGATCTGTCTGGGCCTCGGGCGCGGTGTCCGTGGCGCCATCGGGCACACCCAGCCGCGCCGGATCGCCGCGCGGGCGGTCGCGACGCGCATCGCGGAGGAGACCGACACCGAGTTGGGGGCCGCGGTCGGGTTCGCCGTCCGATTCGACGACCGGTCGGGCGCCGACACCCTCGTGAAGGTGATGACCGACGGCATCCTGCTGCGCGAGATCGGACGCGACCCGCTCCTGCTCGCCTACGACACCCTCATCATCGACGAGGCCCACGAGCGCAGCCTCAACATCGATTTCATCCTCGGCTTCCTCAAACAACTGCTGCCCCGTCGACCCGACCTGAAGGTCGTGATCACCTCGGCGACCATCGACCCCGGGCGTTTCGCCGAGCACTTCGCAACTGCGGAGCACCCCGTCCCGGTCATCTCGGTCTCGGGCCGGACCTACCCGGTCGAGATCCGCTACCGACCGCGTGATGCCGCCGACGAGGACGACGATCACGACGACATCGATCAGATCGCCGCGATCGAGGCCGCCGTCGGCGAGCTCACCCGCGCCGGTCCGGGCGACATCCTCGTGTTCCTGGCCACCGAACGCGAGATCCGCGACACCGCCGATGCGTTGCGACGGCGTCTCGACGACCGCGTGGACATCCTGCCGCTGTTCTCGCGGCTGTCGACCGGCGACCAGCAGAAGGTCTTCACCACCTCTGACCGTCGCCGGATCGTGTTGTCCACCAACGTCGCCGAGACCTCACTCACCGTTCCCGGCATCCGCTACGTCGTCGACGTGGGTACCGCGCGCATCTCCCGCTACTCGCTGCGCACCAAGGTGCAACGCCTACCGATCGAACCCGTCTCCCAGGCCAGCGCGCGACAGCGGGCAGGCCGATGTGGGCGCGTCGCCGACGGCATCTGTATCCGCCTGTACTCCGAGGAGGACTTCGAGAATCGTCCGGAGTTCACCGAACCGGAGATCCTGCGCACCAACCTCGCATCGGTCATCCTCACGATGACTGCGCTCAATCTCGGTGACATCACCGATTTCCCGTTCGTCGAGGCTCCCGACGCACGGTCGATCCGCGACGGCATCGGCCTGCTCGAGGAGCTCGGTGCAGTCGACGGCACCGGCACTCGCCGCGGTCTGACCCCGGTCGGTCGCGACATCGCCGACCTTCCCATCGATCCCCGGTGGGCGCGGATGGTGGTCGCCGCGCACGAGAACGGTGCGTTGGCCGAGGTGCTCGTCATCGTCGCGGCCCTGTCGCTGCCCGACGTCCGTGAGCGTCCCACCGAGAAGCGCCAGGCCGCAGACGAGTCCCATGCGCGATTCGCCGTGGCGGGGTCGGATTTCCTCTCGATCCTCTCGCTGTGGCGGCACCTCGAACAGATGCGGGAGGAACTGTCGAACAACCAGTTCCGTAAACGGTGCGAACGCGAGTTCCTGCACTGGCTGCGGATCCGGGAGTGGAGGGAGCTGGTACGTCAGCTCGAACGCATCACCGCCGACAAGGGGTGGAGACCCAACACCTCCGACGCTTCACCCACGGCCGTGCACCAGTCGTTGCTCGCCGGCCTCCTCGGACACATCGGCGTCCGCGACGGTGACACCCGCGAGTTCCTCGGCGCCCGCGGCACCCGGTTCGTGGTGTTCCCGGGGTCACCACTGGCCAAGAAACCGCCCCGATTCGTGATGGCCGGTGAGGTGGTGGAGACCTCGCGGCTGTTCGCCCGCACGGTCGCGGGGATCGAGCCGGAATGGGCCGAGAAGATCGCCGGGCCGCTCGTCAAACGCTCCTACAGCGAACCGCACTGGTCGTCGAAGCGTGGGTCGGCGATGGCGTACGAACGGGTCACCCTCTACGGCGTCCCGCTGGTCGCGCATCGCGCCGTGCCGTTCGGGCGCGTCGATCCGGAGACGTCGCGGGATCTGTTCATCCGGCACGCACTCGTCGAGGGCGACTGGCGCACCCGGCACCCCTTCTTCGACCGCAACCGGGCCCTGCTGGAGGACGCCCGCGACCTCGAGCACCGCGCGCGCCGCGGCGACCTGGTGATCGACGACGACCAACTGTTCGATTTCTACGATCAACGGATCGGCCGCGAGGTCGTGTCGGCGGCACACTTCGACACCTGGTGGAAGTCCGCACGGCGCGAGAACCCCGACCTGCTCGATCTCACCCCCGAGACCGTCGCGGACACCGATGCGGTGTCGGCGACGGAATTCCCCGACCGGTGGCAGCAGGGCGAGGCCCACCTCGATCTGACCTACCAGTTCTCCCCCGGCGCCGAGCGCGACGGGGTCACCGTCCACATCCCGCTGGCGTTGCTGCCGCGGGTGCGTCCCTCGGGTTTCGACTGGTTGGTCCCCGGCCTGCGCACCGAACTGGCCGTGGCGATGGTGCGCAGCCTGCCCAAGTCGGTGCGCCGCCGCCTCGGTCCCGCGGCCGATGTCGGCGCGGCGGCCATGGCGGCGCTGACCCCGCGCAGCGAACCGGTCGCCGTCGGCCTGGCTCGCGAGGTGAGTCGACAGACCGGTGTCGCGGTGTCGCCGAACGATTTCGACCCGAGCACGCTGCCACGCCATCTGCGCATGACCTACGCCGCGGTCGCCGACGACGGATCGGTGGTCGCGACAGCCGAATCGCTGGCCGAGCTGCGCGACGCCATCGGGGGATCGGCACCGTCGGCGCCGAAGGGAGGCGCACAACCGTCCCGTGGTGGCCCGTCGGCTGTCCCGACGCCGCCGCCGATCACCGAGTGGACGACCGCCACCATCGGCACCATCGCTCCATCGGTCGTCGAAACCGTTGCCGGTCAACAGGTCACGAGCCATCCGTGCCTGCTGGTGGTCGACGGCGGTGTCGTGCGGGCGGTCGCGACCACCGCGGCAGAAGCCGACCTGGCGACCCACCGCGCCATCCGACGACTGCTCGAGATCTCGATCCCCGCGCTGAAACCCTCGGCCGCAGGTCAGTTGCCCGTCGCGGCGCGCCTGGCGTTGTCGCAGAGCCCCTATCGCTCGACCGAGGATCTGCTGCGCGACTGCACACGCGCGGCCATCGTCGATCTCACTGGGTCGACCACGCAGGTGCGCGACCCCGCGGCCTTCGCGGCGTTGCGGGCCACCGTCGCCCGCGACGCCCCGGCGGTCGCCCGCGCCGCGCTGGCGACGGCGGCCGACGTGTTGACGCGCGTCGCACCGATCCGCGCCGAGTTCGATCGACTCGGTTCGTCGACGGCCGTCGCCGATGTCACCCGCCAGCTCGACGACCTCGTGTTCGACGGTTTCATCAGCGCCACCGACGCCGACCACCGCACGCGTGTCGCGGTGTATCTCGACGCGATCCTGGTGCGATTGGCCCGGCTTCCTGCCGCAGCCGCGACCGATGCGCGGGCGATGGAGTCGGTCGACCGCGTCCTCGACCGGTGGGCCGAGGTGGTCGAACGGGCGACGCCGGCGCGGCGCGTCACGCTCGGGGAGCAGATCCACTGGATGGTGGAGGAATTGCGCATCGGACTGTTCGCCGAGCGGATCAGACCCGCCTACCCGGTGTCGGAGCAGCGGATCCTACGTGCGATCGACGGTCTCGCCCGAGGCGCCGACGGAGGCGGTGGCGGCGCGCGACGGTGACGACCTCAGGTCGTCGATCTCACGCTGGAAGTCGTCGACCGATTCGAACGACCGGTACACCGAGGCGAAGCGCAGGTAGGCGACCTCGTCGAGTTCGCGCAACGGACCGAGGATGGCCAGACCCACCTCGTTGCTGGGGATCTCGGCCGATCCGGAGGCGCGGACGGCGTCCTCGACCTGCTGGGCCAGCAGGCGCAACCGGTCCTCGTCGACGGCGCGGCCCTGGCAGGCGCGGCGGACTCCGAGCATCACCTTCTCGCGGCTGAACGGCTCGGTGACCCCGTTGCGTTTCACGACGGCGAGCACCGCGCTCTCGACGGTGGTGAACCGGCGGCCGCAGTTCGAGCACGAACGGCGACGACGGATGGCCTGCCCCTCGTCGGCGACACGCGAGTCGACCACCCGGGTGTCCTCGTGTTTGCAGAAGGGGCAGTGCATCGCCGTGTCCTCGAACCTGATCCGCGGGCGACGCGTGTCGAGGGTGGACCTCGAGGCGTCACAGGGCCCGATGTGGACCCACGGTCGCGAGGATACCGACCCCGATCGGCCGTCACACACCGGTCAGTCCCGGTAGAGCGGGGCGAGCAGCGGCTGGCCGGCGGTCAACGCCGATCCGCTCATGTGGTTGAGCTCCTTGATGTCGGCGACGACCGCGGACGTCGCCCGGTCCGGCGCGACGCGCGCCGCGATCTCTCCCAACGACTCGCCGCCACGGACATGGACCACGGAGGTACCCGCGACGGGAGCCGCCGACGACTCGGCGGCAGCCGATCCGCCGAGCACCACAGCCCAGACGGCGACCGCGAGCGCGATGCCGGCCACGATGGCCGCTCCCCATCCGATGGGTGCGGGCCGCCGGGACACCGGTGCGTGGCGACGGCCGTCGGCACAGACCACACCGGCCGGGCGGGCCGCGGCGGGCCGACCCGCGGGGCGGTGACGTACGGGCACGGGGCGCTGCGCCGGACGCGGCGCGCGCTCGACCGTGGCGTCGGCGGGCCGGTGTGCCGTGGTGCTGCTGTGACGCGTGAGAGTCTGATTCATGACGTGCTCCTCATCGACCAGACGTTCGAATGAACGTGTGTTCGATTTGTATCACGCGCCTCCGACAATGTCCCGACACGGTCGAACAAATGTTTGAAAGTTGTTATCTGCTGCACTACTGTCCCAGGTGACAGCAGGTCCGCGCGTTGTCCGAACCGTTCGAACAGATCGGTCGGGAGCGGGCCGCGACAGGAGGGACACCGTGTCCGACACCACCGTCACCACCACCGACTTCGCCGATGGACCGATCAGCGAGGCCGATCTGACGCCTCGGCAGGCGAAGGTCCTCGAGGTCATCCGTGCGTCGGTCCGCGAGCGCGGATATCCCCCGAGCATCCGTGAGATCGGAGACGCGGTCGGCCTCAACTCCACGTCGTCGGTCGCCCACCAGCTCCGCACCCTCGAACGCAAGGGCTTCCTCAAGCGCGATGCGAACCGACCCCGGGCGGTCAACGTGCAGGACGCCGATCCCGGTGACGGCGGCGGCTCGGATGCCCTGTCGTTGCCGACCCCCACCTTCGTCCCGGTGCTCGGTCGCATCGCCGCCGGTGGGCCCATCCTCGCCGAGGAGGCGGTCGAGGAGGTGTTCCCGCTGCCCCGTGAACTCGTGGGTGACGGCGCATTGTTCCTCCTGCGCGTGGTCGGCGAGTCGATGATCGACGCCGCCATCTGCGACGGCGACTGGGTGGTGGTCCGCCAGCAGAACGTGGCCGACAACGGCGACATCGTGGCGGCCATGATCGACGGCGAGGCCACGGTGAAGACGTTCAAGCGCACCGACGGCCACGTCTGGCTGATGCCGCACAACCCGCAGTTCGATCCGATCCCGGGTGACGAGGCGGCGATCCTCGGCAAGGTCGTCACCGTCATGCGACGCCTCTGACCGACCCTCGTCACCCCGCGTACCGCATCTGACTACGCCGCGTGTCACACTGACCACCCGATCGGGGTGGACGACAGGAGACGTGATGGGTGCACAGCGATTGGTCCTCGACGGCGCGGTGGTCGTCGTGACCGGCGCCGCAGGTGGCATCGGGCGTGAGGTCGTCCGTGAGGTGCATCGTCGGGGTGCCCGTGTGGTCGCGCTCGACCTGGTCCAGGCCGCGGTGGACGACGCGGTGCTGGGGCTCGATCCCGATCGTGTCCTCGCGCTTCGAGCCGATGTCACGGTCCCGGCTGATCTCTCGGACGCCGTCGAGCGTGCCGTGGCACGGTGGGGTCGGATCGACGTCGTGTTCGCCAATGCCGGTATCTCCAGCGGAGATTCGGCCGACACCGTCGCCAGCGTGGCGGACGGCGTGTTCGAGCGCGTGATCGGCGTGAACCTCATGGGTGTGTGGAACACGGTTCGGGTGGCGCTGCCCCACGTCATCGATGCCCGGGGCCACGTCCTCATCACGTCGTCGACGTACGCGTACCTGAACGGGATGGTCAATGCGCCCTATGCGGCGTCGAAGGCGGCCGTCGAGCAGATCGGCCGCGCATTGCGCAGCGAGCTCGCGGCCCACGGCGCGACGGCAGGGGTGCTCTATCCCGGGTGGGTCGCGACCCCCATCGCCGATGTCGCCTTCGGCAAGGACGAACTCGCCACCGCTTTGATCAAGCGGGCGTTCCCACGTCCCCTGCTGACTCCCATCAAGCCCCGTCGCGTCGGACTGGCGGTCGCCGACGGCATCGAGTCGCGGTCCCCGCGGATACAGGTGCCGCGTCGATGGATCCCGGTCGCCGCTCTACGCGGGATCGTCAACCCGCTCTCCGATGCTGCGTTGCAGCGGGATTCGACGATGATCGGCCTCGTGCGCGAGGTGGAGGACCGCGCCCGCCGTCGGTGAGGACGGCCGATCGGCCCCGTCCTCGTGTCGCCGGGTCAGTCGTGTAGGGCCGCCGCTGCGGCGACGCGTGCGTCCGCGGGATCCGCGGTCGCCAGCGCTGCCCGCGCCGCGGCCCGGCACTGTTCGGTGCGCACCTGACCCAGCGCCGCACCCACACCCGCGGCGGCCGCCGGTGCGCTCGACAACGATGTGACGCCCATACCCACCAGCACGCAGGCGAGCAGTGGGTCGGCGGCGGCCTCGCCGCACACCCCGACCGGTTTACCGGCCGCCGACCCCGCCGAGGCCACCATGTGGATGAGCGCGAGCACGGCCGGCTGCCACGGGTCGGTGAGGTAGGCGAGTTCGGCCGACATGCGATCGGCCGCCATCGTGTACTGCGTGAGGTCGTTGGTGCCGATCGACACGAAGTCGACCTCGGCGAGGATCGACGGCGCGAGCAGTGCAGCCGAGGGGATCTCGATCATCACGCCGGCGACGAGACCCCGGGCACGCACCTTCGCGGCGAAGTCGCGGGCCTCGGTCGCCGTCGCCACCATCGGGGCCATCACCCACGGTGCCGCACCGGTCGCCTCGGCGGCGGCCGCGACGGCGTCGAGTTGCCGGTCGAGCAGACCCGGGTTGCCGAACGCGACCCGTAGACCGCGTACGCCGAGGGCCGGGTTGGCCTCGGTTCCGTTGTCGGCGAACAGCAGTGGTTTGTCGGAGCCCGCGTCGAGGGTGCGGATCACGATCTTGGCGTCGGACTCCCCCGCGGCGGGCACGAACGCCTCGATGACCTCGCGGTAGAGCGCGGTCTGCTCGGCGGCGTCGGGCTCCGTCGCCCGGTCGAGGAAGGCCAGTTCGGTGCGGAAGAGTCCGATGCCCTGCACCGGGAAGTCGGTGGCCGAGCGGGCGGAGGAACCGTCCTGGACGTTGGCGAGGATCGACACGTCGAGCCCGTCGGCGGTGCGTCCCGGTCCGCTCCATCGCGACACCAGTTCTGCCGCGTCCCGGGAGCGTGCGACGGCGCTGCGAGCGGTGTCGGCGTCGGGGCCGACGGTGACGGTGCCGGCCTCGCCGTCGAGCATCACCGGGGTGCCGGCGGCCACCGAGGTGAGCGCACCGACCGCGACGACGCACGGGATCCCCAACTGACGGGCGATGATCGCGGTGTGGCTGGTGGGGCCGCCCAGGCGCGTGGCCAGGCCCCGCACGAGAGCGGGGTCGAGCCCGGAGGTGTCGGCCGGGGCGAGATCGTCGGCGAAGAGGATGACCTCGTGGTCGGGCTGGGCCAGGCCGGGTTCGGGCTCGCCCGCGAGTTCTGCGAGCACACGGTCGCGGACGTCGAGGAGATCGGTCACGCGCTCGGCCATGAGGCCGCCGAGCTTGGTGAACATGGCGACGAACTGCTCGGTCGCGTCGACCGCGGCGTTGGGCGCGGGCGATCCGGCCCGGATGAGCTTCTCCGCAGAGAAGATCCAGCCGCGGTCCTGCGCGAGCGCGGCGGTGGCCGAGAGGACCTCCGAGGCCACCCCGGTCCCGGCGGAGGCACGTGCGCGCAGACGATCGGCGACGGCCGCCGCGGCGGCGACGAATCGCGCGCACTCCGCCTCGACGTCGGCCGGTGGGGTACCCGGCCCCGGCAGGGCGGGACGCTCGCCCGGCCACATCACCGGCGCGAAGGCCACCCCGGACACCACCGGCGTCCCGGTGAGGACCGTCGGGGCGGCGGGATCGGTGGGCGTGGTCACGTCCACCGGGGAGAGGTCGTTCGCTGTCGCGTGGGGAGCCATGGGGTGCCTATCGATCGTTGCTTCTCGGCCGATCATCCGCCGCGGCGTCCGAACCCGGACCCTCGACGAGGTGATTGTCATTGCGGTGCTGCTGTGTGACTCAAATTACAAGAAAAGCTTGACTTGTCAACACATCCAGGCGTAAACAAAACAATATCAACATTCAAAGCCACACATTCCAACCGAAACGGGGACGCGTGTACGCCGAAGAGCGACAGCAGGCCATCGCCGACCAGGTACTCGCGCACGGTCGCGCGTCGGTGACCGCGCTGGCCGAGGAATTCGATGTCACCAGCGAGACCGTGCGCCGTGATCTCGCGTCGCTCGAGCGGGCCGGGTTCCTGCGTCGCGTGCACGGCGGCGCCGTCCCGGTCGACTCCGTACGGGTCACCGAGCTCGGTGTCGCCGAACGCGCCGACGCCCATCCCGACGAGAAGGAGCGCATCGGCACCGCTGCGTGCCGTTTCGTGCCGTCCGACGGCGGCAGCCTCGTGATCGACGCCGGCACCACCACCGTGCAGGCCGCCGCCCGGCTGCCACGCGACCGCAGCCTGACGGTGTTCACCAACTCGCTGCCCGTCGCGGCGTCGGTCGCCGACCACCCGGGCGCGCAGCTGCACTTCCTCGGCGGACGCATCCGCGGGCTCACCCAGGCCGCGGTCGGTCCCGCGCCCATCACCGCGCTCGCCTCGTACCGCGTCGACGTCGCCTTCATCGGCACCAACGGCATCACCGAACGACACGGGCTGTCGACCCCCGATCCCGACGAGGGTGCGGTGAAGTCGGCGATGATCGCTGCCGCCAACCGTGTCGTCGTACTCGCGGATTCGTCCAAACTCGGCGCCGAGGACATGACCCGGTTCGCCGGCCTCGACGACATCGACGTCCTCATCACCGACGACGGCATCAACCCGGGGTTCTCCGCGGAGCTCTCCGCGCGCGGCGTCGAGGTCGTGATCGCATGATCGTCACCGTCACCGCCAACCCCAGCGTCGATCGCACCATCGTGCTCCCCGGTGCCCTGGTCCGCGGATCGGTCACCCGCGCCGCCGATGCGCGTGTCGAACCGGGCGGCAAGGGTGTGAACGTCTCCCGCGCCGTGCAGATGGCGGGCGCGACCACGACCGCGATCCTGCCCGCACGCGCCGGCGATCCCCTGCTGGTGGGACTCGACTCCGTGGGTCTCGACCACCGCACCGTCGACGTCGCCGTCGACGTCCGCAGCAACCTGACCATCACCGAGCCCGATGGCACCACCACCAAGCTCAACCTGCCCGGTGCCGTGATGTCGCCGGGCGAGCTCGCCGAGATGACCCGCCTCGTCCTCGATTCCGCCACGACCGCGACCTGGGTGGCACTGTGCGGATCGCTGCCGCCGGGAGTGCCGGTCGACTGGTACGCCGACCTCGCCGACCGGTTGTCGTCGCTGTCCTGTCGGGTCGCGGTGGACACCTCCGGCGCCCCGTTGACCGCGGTGCGCGCAGCCATGCCCGCGGTGTCGGTGGATCTGCTCAAGCCCAACAGCGAGGAACTGTGCGAGATCACCGGCGCCGACCTCACCACGCTCGAAGCGGCCGCCGATGCAGGCGATTTCGGTCCCACTCACGACGCTGCGCGAGCCCTACACGATCTCGCCGGGTGCGCGGTGCTCGCGACCCTCGGAGCGGCCGGCGCGATGTTGGTGACCGCAGCCGGCGCCTGGCGCGCCACCCCTCCGCCGATGGTCCCCGTGAGCACCGTCGGTGCCGGTGACGCGACGTTGGCCGGGTACCTGCTCGCGACCCTCGACGACGCCGCCCCGGCCGACGCTTTGCGTCGCGCCGTCGCCTACGGATCGGCGGCGGCCGCACTCGCCGGAACACAACCACCCCGGCCCACCGACCTCGCACTGTCCGCGGTGCGCGTGAGCGAGGTGGCGACACCCCACGCGGTGTGAGGCCTCCGCGCCGCTCCCCTGACCCGACGACCCGCTCTTCGACCAACCCGACACGATCCAGCCTCCACCGTGGAGGCTCCCACCGAGAAAAGGCACAACGATGTCCGACACCCACATCGGCACCGCTCCGACCGGGGCGACCGAATCCGCCGATCCACCGCAGATCATCGAGGCCGCGACCGTCGCCCTCGACGTCGCCGCCGGATCGGACAACAAGGCGGTGATCACCTACCTCGCCGACCTCCTGGTCCGCAGCGGCCGGGCCACCGACGCCGACACGCTCGTGAGTGCAGCGATGGCGCGCGAGGCCCAGTCGGCCACGGGCCTTCCCGGCGGTATCGCGATCCCCCACTGCCGCACCGAATCCTCGGTGCGCGCGAGCCTGGCCTTCGCCCGCCTCGCGCCGCCGGTCGACTTCGGCGCCACTGACGCACCGGCGGATCTGGTGTTCCTCATCTCGGCGCCCGCCTCAGGCGGATCCGAGCACATGAAGCTGCTCAGCGCGCTGGCGCGGGCGCTGGTCCGCCCCGACTTCGTCGCGAAGCTCCGGGCCGCCTCCGACGCCGACGCCGTGGTCGCCCTGGTCTCCGAGGTCGTCACCCCGGCCGCACCCAAGGCCACCCCGGCCCAGACCGCTACCGACCAGACCGGTGTCGCACCGAGCGGTGCCGCATCGTCCGCCGCCGGCACCACTCCCCCCGGCACTGATTCGGCCGCCGCGACCACCGTGGTGGCGATCACCGCCTGCCCGACCGGTATCGCGCACACCTACATGGCCGCTGATGCCCTCACCTACGCCGCACAGCGCGCCGATGTCGACTTCGTCGTCGAGACCCAGGGGTCGTCGAAGACCACCGCCATCGATCCCGCGGTCATCGCCCGGGCCGACGCGGTCATCTTCGCCACCGACGTGGGCGTGAAGGGCCGCGAGCGGTTCGCCGGCAAGCCCGTCATCGAATCGGGCACCAAGCGGGCGATCAACGAGCCCGACACGATGATCGCCGAGGCCGTCGCCGCGGCGAAGAACCCGAACGCCAAGCGCGTCGGCGGATCGGCCGCCGCGGCCGACAGCGGCGCGTCAGCCGGGTCGAGCGAGCTCGGCTGGGGCACCCGCACCCGGCAGATCCTGCTGACCGGCGTCAGCTACATGATCCCGTTCGTCGCCGCGGGCGGCCTGCTCATCGCACTCGGCTTCCTGCTCGGTGGGTACGAGATGGCGCTCAAGCCCGATGGGGCGACCGATCCCCTGGGTGCGACCATCGCGCTGAGCAACAGTCTCACCAACCTGCCCTCGGGCGGCTTCACCCAGTATCTCGGCGGGGTGTTCTTCGAGATCGGTTCTCTCGCGTTCTTCTTCCTCGTCCCCGCGCTCGCGGGGTACATCGCCTTCGCGATCGCCGACCGTCCGGGTCTGGCACCGGGTTTCACTGCCGGATACATCGCCTCGGTGGTCGGCGCCGGCTTCATCGGCGGCCTCGTCGGTGGTCTCATCGCCGGTTTCGTCGCCCTGTGGATCGGCCGGATCCCGTTGCCGCAGTGGGCTCGTGGACTCATGCCTGTCGTGATCATCCCGCTGCTCGCCACCCTGATCACCGGCGCGCTGATGTTCATGGTGCTCGGACGACCGCTCAAGTGGATCACCACCTCGCTGCAGGACGCGCTGTCGTCGATGAGCGGCAGCTCGGTCATCATCCTCGGCATCATCCTCGGACTCATGATGTGTTTCGACCTGGGCGGCCCGGTCAACAAGGCGGCGTACGCCTTCGCGGTGCAGGGGCTCGCGATCGGCGGCTCGGCCGATCTGCGGATCATGGCGACGGTGATGTGCGCGGGCATGGTCCCGCCGCTGGCGATGGCCCTGGCCACCACCATCCGTCCGAAGCTCTTCACCGAACCCGAACGGGAGAACGGCAAGGCGGCCTGGCTGCTCGGTGCGTCGTTCATCTCCGAGGGCGCGATCCCGTTCGCCGCGGCCGACCCGCTGCGGGTCATCCCCTCGATGATGGCCGGTGGCGCCGTCACCGGCGCACTGACCATGGCGTTCGACGTCGGTCTGCGTGCCCCGCACGGCGGGATCTTCGTGTTCTTCGCGATGAGCAACGTTCTGGGCTTCCTCATCTCGCTCGCCGCGGGCACCATCGTGGGAGCCGTCCTCGTGGTCGCGGCCAAGCAGATGCGATCCAAGCCGGTGGTCGCGACCTCCGAGGTCGCGGTCGGCGCTCCCGTCGCAGCCTGATCCACCACGCCTGAACCACTCCCGCACGTCATCCCCACAGAGAAGGAACTGAACATGCCCAGCACCACCATCGCCGTCGGGTCCGCCGTCGGACTGCACGCCCGCCCCGCCACGATCATCGCCGAGGCCGTCGCCGCGGCCGGTTCGGCGGTCACCCTGGCCGTCGAGGGCGGCGAGCCCGTGGACGCCGGCTCGGCGCTCATGATCATGACCCTCGGCGCCGAGAAGGGCACCCAGGTGGTGGTCAGCGCCGACGATCAGGCCACGCTCGACGAGATCGCCGGTCTGGTCGGCAAGGATCTCGACGCCGAGTGAGCGCGAACGTCAGGACCGAATAGTGCGCTGACGTTCTACAACGAGAAACGGCCGGTGGGGATGTCCCCGCCGGCCGTTTCTCGTCTCGTGTCGCCTCAGCGCCAGGCGATGTCGACCAGGTCACCGGCCAGCGCGGCGGGGACCTTCACCCGCATGAACGTGCCGTCGTCGCGGTGCTCGGTCTCGAGGACGTCGCCGTGGGCGTGGATGCGCGAGACGAGATCGCCGCGGGAGTACGGCACGAGTACCGACATCTCCACGTCGTCGCGTCCGACCACGTCGCGCACACGGTCGAACAGCTCGTCGAGCCCCTCGCCGGTGGTCGCCGAGACGAACACGGCGTCCGAGAACTCACCGCGCAGTGCCGCGAGGGTGAGCGGGTCGGCGGCGTCGATCTTGTTGACGACGAGGATCTCCGGCGGTGCGGTCGCCTTCTCGCTGCGCACGACCTCGTCGATCACGGTGCGCACCGTAGAGATCTGCTCCATCGGCAGCGGGTCGGATGCGTCGACGACGTGCAGCACCAGGTCGGCGTCGACGACCTCTTCGAGGGTCGACCGGAAGGCCTCGACCAGCTGCGTCGGCAGGTGTCGCACGAACCCGACGGTGTCGGTGAAGACGACCTCGCGTCCGTCGTCGAGCGTCGCGCGACGGGTCGTCGGGTCGAGGGTCGCGAACAGCGCGTTCTGGACGAGCACCCCGGAGCCGGTCATGGCGTTGATGAGGCTGGATTTTCCGGCGTTGGTGTAGCCGGCGATGGTGATCGCGGGTACCGCCGAGCGGCGACGACCGCTGCGGGACACCGTGCGCGCGGTCTTCATGCCGCGGATCTCACGACGCAGCTTGGCCATCCGCTCGCGGATGCGCCGTCGATCGGTCTCGATCTTCGTCTCACCGGGACCGCGCAGGCCCACGCCGCCGTTGCTGCCCGCCCGACCACCGGCCTGACGCGACATCGACTCACCCCAGCCGCGCAGTCGCGGGATCATGTACTCCATCTGTGCCAACGCGACCTGCGCCTTGCCCTCGCGGGAGGTGGCGTGTTGGGCGAAGATGTCGAGGATCAGGGCGGTGCGGTCGATGACCTTGACCTTCACCACCTTCTCCAGCGCGTTGAGCTGCGCCGGGGTGAGCTCGCCGTCGCAGATCACGGTGTCGGCGCCGGTCGCGAGGACCACCTCACGCAGCTCGTGGGCTTTGCCGGACCCGATGTAGGTCGCCGGATCGGGCCGATCGCGCCGCTGCATGACCGCATCGAGGATCTCCGAGCCCGCCGTCTCGGCCAGTGCGGCCAACTCGGCCATCCGGGCCTGCGCCGTGGACGCACTGCCGTCGGTCCACACCCCGACCAGCACGACCCGCTCGAGGCGGAGCTGCCGGTATTCGACCTCGGTGACGTCGGTGAGCTCGGTCGACAGTCCCGGGACGCGCTGCAACGAGGATCGTTCGTCGAGCTGCAGCTCACCGGTGGTCGGCGTACGCCGCCGGAACTGCTCGGTGATACCCGCCGTGCGGTCCGTCTCGCCGAAGGCCTCGGGCTCGTCGGTGTGGTCGATGGTGTTCGTGTCGGTGAAGAAGGTGTTCTCCTCTGTGTCGTGGTCCGGTGTTGCCGCGCGTTCTGCGCGTGGTGTCAGTGATCCCATGGAGCGGGGTGCCCGCGCATCCGATTTTTCTGTCGGAGAAGCGGTGTCGGGGTCGTCGAGGCGCGGTTCGGCTTCGCGCGAGGACGTCACCGGGCGGCGGTCCGTGGTGCGCTCGAGTACCGCTCCCAGCCCGGGCGCAACGTTCCCGAACCCACCAGAACAGATGGGCCGGTGAGATAGGCGGCGTCGGCCTCGAGGCGGACGGTCACCCGACCTCCCGGTACGTCAACGTCGATGCTGCCCAACTGATTCCCGGTGGACGACAGCAGCGCGGCGGCCGCCGCGGCGACGGTGCCGGTCCCGCAGCTGCGCGTCTCACCGACACCGCGCTCGAGGACCCGCATCGCGACGACGCCGTCATGCGGCGGCGTGATGATCTCGATGTTCACCCCGGCCGGGAACACGTCGGTGTCGAACCGGGCGCCCGAGGCGAGATCGATCGCATCGAGGGCGGCGAGGTCGAGATCGGGTACGACACAGGCGAGATGCGGGTTGCCGACGTCGACGGCGATCCCGGGGACGGTGAGATCGCCGAGCGTGGCCTTGCTCTCGCCGCCGGCGGTGACCGGCCCCATCTCCACGGTGACCGTCGCGGTGGTGGCATCGGCGTCGACGACGTGCACCGCCCGCGCGCCCGCACGTGACCCGACGACGAAGTCGGGTCCGTCCACCAGTCCGGCGGCCACGAGGTGGTGGGCGAACACCCGCACTCCGTTCCCGCACATCTCGGCGATCGACCCGTCGGCGTTGCGATAGTCCATGAACCAGTCGCGGGTTCCGACGCCCGCGGGCAGTTGGTCGAGCGCGCCGGTCACACAAAGCGCGTCGGCACGCGCGACACGCAGCACGCCGTCGGCACCGATGCCGCGACGACGGTCGCACAGCGCCACCACGAGGTCGGCGGTGAGGTCGAGGCGCGCGTCGGGGTCGGGCAGCAACACGAAGTCGTTCTGGGTGCCGTGCCCCTTGAGGAACTCGATGCCCTCGATGTCGACGTCTGCTGCCATAGGCCCAGGTTACCGTCCGTGCCCGTCACCGTCGGAGTCCATTTTCTCCGGGGCCCGTTCTCGTCCGAGGCCCGCTGTCGTCAGGGCCCCTCGATCGCGGGTGCGCCGGGCGCGGTGTCGACCAGGGCCGAGACGGCGTCGAGCACCGAGGGGGCGTCGGCGTCGAACCAGTGGATGCGCGGATCACGCCGGAACCACGAGCGCTGTCGCCGGACGTAGCGTCGGGTGCCGGTGAACGTGAGCTCCCGCGCGGTCTCCATGTCGTGTCGCCCGTCGAGGGCGTCGATGACCTGTGCGTAGCCGATGGCTCGGGGCGCGGTCGTGCCCTCTCGCAGCCCGCGGTCGACGAGCGCGCGTACCTCGTCGACGAGTCCGGAGTCGAACATGGCGTCGGTGCGCCGACGCAGACGCCCGTCGAGGAGGTCGGTGTCGCGGTCGAGGGCGACGATCGTCGTCGACCAGCGCGGGGCCCGACCTATCGGCGGTGCCGACGCGGCGAACGGTTGCCCGGTGATCTCGACGACCTCCAGTGCCCGCACGATGCGGCGTCCGTCGGATTCCAGGATCGATGCCGCGGCCGCCGGGTCGACCTCGGCGAGACGACGGTGCAGCGACTCCACCCCGTCGACGGCGAGCTCGTCTTCGAGCCGCGCCCGCACGGCGGGATCGGTGGCGGGGAAGGTCCAGTCGTCGAGGAGCGACTGGATGTACATCATCGATCCGCCGACGATGATCGGGCGGCGACCGGCGGAGAGGATCGCCTCGACATCGGTGCGGGCGGCGGCCTGGTAGCGGGCGACGGTCGCGGTCTCGGTGACGTCGAGGACGTCGAGTTGATGGTGGGTGATCCCGCGACGCATCCCCGGCGGCACCTTGGCCGTCCCGATGTCCATGCCCCGGTACTGCTGCATCGCATCGATGTTGACGATCTCGCCGTCGTACCGCTGCGCGAGGTCGAGCGCGAGGTCGGACTTGCCGGTGCCGGTGGGACCGATCACCGCGATCGGCGCGACGACGACCTCGTGGGGCCCCGACACCGACGGCACGGTCAGCGTTCCCACCACACGACCTGGTAGCCCACCCCGAACGGTGCCCCGCGATAGAGCGACTCAGAGGTTCGCGGCACGTCGCCGGCCCCGGTCCATGCCGAGGCGGCGACCTGCCACGCCGCGCGGCCGGCGATCCGCATCGATGCGCACTCGCGTTCGTCGAGCCGGTCGAGCGCGTCGGAGTCGGCGGCGGCGAGCGCATCGTCGACGGCGGCCTGCACGGCGGCAGCCCCGTCGAGGAGTCCGGCGGGGGCGCGGTCGGTGAGTCCGGTCGATCCGTCCCCGACGACCAGCAGTCCGATCGCCTGGTCGGATCCGGCGGTGCGGCGACCGAGGCGTCTACCGATATCGGCGCACTCCGCCCCCGGCGTCGACGGATCCACGAGCACCGGCTCGATTCGCACGGCCTCGGCCACCCGGCCGCGCAGCCATCCGGCGATCAGCATCGGGGCAGGCATCGTGTCGCCGTCCGTCTGTGGCGCGGTTCCGGGATCCAGCGACACCGACAGGTCGACGCCGAAACCGGCGAACGTCCCGGTTCGGGGTGTCGGGGATGCGTCGTGTGGGGCGACCCCGATCGCCACCCATGTGCTCGCCCGGTCGGCCAGCCGTCGGCCCACGTCGAGCACGGCGTCGCGGATCGGTGCGACGTCGGCGACCGCTCCGGGACCCGACACCTCCGGGACGATCAGCGGGGCCCCGGGGACGAATGCGACGGCGGTGAGCACGCCACAGACGCTAGTCGACGCGGCCTCGCGCCCCGGTGTCCGCGCACCGTCCGCGGCGTTGACGCGACTGCGCACGAAATCGGCACCCGCCTGCTTAGATGGGTCCACCAGACACCGGGTGGGGATGATGCACCGGGTGGGTCGGACGACAGTGGCAGCCGTGACGCGCGGCAGGGACGAGGTTGTGACGGACATGAGTGAACCGACAGCGGACCGCGCGGACTCCACAGCCGAGCCCGCGGACTCGCCGGGCGTGACCGTCCCGGACCCGACGACTCCCGCAGAGCCGACCTCGACGGCATCCGCGGCGACCGCGGCACCGGTGACCGCGTCGCCCAGCCCCGAACCATCGGTCACGTCGGCGCCGAGCTCACCGTCCCCCGGCACCCCGAAACCCGGTCCGCGCCCGGGCCCCCGGCCCGGTCCCCGCCCCGGCGCACCCCGTCCGGGCGCCGCGAACCCGGTGGCCGCGACGACCGCGGCACCGGTCGTCGAGCATCCGGTGCGGGTGCGACCGGCGAGCGACCCGAAGCTGTTCGGTCGCGTCGACGACGACGGGACGGTGTGGCTGACCGTCGGTGACGAACCGCGACAGATCGGGTCGTGGCAGGCGGGTACCCCTGCCGACGGTCTGGCGCACTACGGCCGACGGTTCGACGACCTCGCCACGGAGGTCGAGATCCTCGAGGAACGGCTCGCGGCGGGAACAGGTGATCCCCGGAAGACGAAGACGGCCGCGGTGGGCCTGCGGGAATCGCTGCCCACGGCCGCGGTCATCGGCGACGTCCCGACGCTCGAGCGTCGGCTGACGGCCATCATCGACGGCGCCGACAGCATCGCCGAACAGCGCACGAAGGAGCGTGACGCCGCCCGTGCCGCGGCCATCGCGCGCAAGGAGACCCTCGCCGCCGAGGCCGAACAGATCGGCGCCGAGACCACGCAGTGGAAACACGCCGGCGATCGACTGCGCGAGATCCTCGACGAGTGGAAGACGATCAAGGGTGTCGACCGCAAGACCGACGACGTTCTGTGGAAGCGCTACGCGAAGGCCCGCGACGCGTTCAATCGCCGTCGTGGTGCGCATTTCGCCGATCTCGACCGCGAGCGCGCGGGCGCGAAAGCCCGCAAGGAAGAGCTGATCGAGCAGGCGCAGGCCCTGTCGGACTCCACCGACTGGGGGCCCACGGCAGGTCGTTTCCGCGACCTGCTGACCGAGTGGAAAGCGGCCGGGCGCGCGCCGCGTGACACCGACGACGCCCTGTGGGAGCGCTTCAAGGCCGCCCAGGACGTGTTCTTCGCGGCCCGGAACGCAGCCAACTCCGAACGTGACGAGGAGTTCGGCGCGAACGCGGCGGCCAAGCGCGCCCTCCTCGACGAAGCGAAGTCGATGGCCGACCCGGCCGAGGATCTCGACGCGGCGCGCGCGCAGTTCCGGTCGTTGCGCGACCGGTGGGACGCCATCGGGAAGGTCCCCCGCGAGCAGATGCAGTCGCTGGAGAAAGGCATGCGCGCCATCGAGAAGCGCATCGCCGACGCCGAGAACTCGCACTGGCAGCGCACCGACCCTGAGGTCAAGGCCCGTGCCGACCAGTTCGCGTCCCGCGTGGCACAACTCGAGGAGCAGGCCGAGAAGGCCGCCGCGCGGGGGAAGGACCGCGAGGCCGCCGACCTGCGAGCCCAGGCCCAGCAGTGGCGCGAGTGGTCACAGGCCGCGCAGAGCGCCGTCTCCGACCTCTAGTCCCCGGCTCGCCCGAGCTTGCGGTCGGGCGAGGTCAGTCGCCGGCGGGGTCGGTGGGCGTGGAGTCGTCGACCGGCCGATCGGTGACGCGGGCCTGCGACGCCCGCTGCTGCAGGGCGCGGGCACGGTCCTCGGCCTCGGTCGCCTCACGACGCCGACCCTCCTCGAGCGCGAGCTGATAGTTGGTGCGCGCCCAGACCACCCGCGCCCAGTGGAACGTGATGACCAGCAACGCGAACCAGCCGAGCACCAGGCCGGCACCGACACCGTGCGGCGGAGCGATCCCGTCGACACCGGGGGTGTTGCGCGACCACCACGCGAGCATGCCCGCGACGCAACCGACCGCCGAGCCGCACAGCGCCACCCACGCGATCACCCAGCGACGGGTCACCAGCGCGAGCATCGAGAACACGATGCCGAAGATCACCAGCAGGTAGATGAACACGCGCGAGGTGATCGTCACCCGCTCCGCCGTCGAGTCGGCCGCGAAGGTGAGCACGTCGATCCCGTTGGCCGAACCGGTGTGCGGAAGGATCATCGCCAGGATCGCCGCGAGCACCGCGACCGCGACCACGACTGCACGACCGCCCGGGTCGATCTCGCCGGCCACCTTGCGTTCGGCTTTGCGGAGGTCTCCCTCAAACGCGGAGAAGGCGTCGCCCCGGTCACCGTCGGTCGATCGTGCATCACTCATGAACCACATCCTCCTCCGCATGACGCGGTGTCGGTACCGCCGGTCGCGTCGGCGATGGTCGGCACCCCCACCGCGGGCATCCCGAGACCCACACCGATCGGCGGGGTCTGTGCTGTGCGTCCGGCCGCGGATGCATCGCCTGCGCGGGTCCGGCGGTGCGAGAGCACACCGTCGTCGGCCACCAGATGGTGCGGTGATGCCCCGGTCACCACGGTCTCGACGACATCGCCCGCACGGATCGCGTCGGGATCGGTCGCCGTGAAGTGCACGAGGCGACCGTCGCGCGCACGACCGGTCCGCCGGTGGCTGGCCGCGCTCTTGCGACCGCTGTCGGCGACCACCAGCAGCTCCACCGGCGTGCCGACCACCCGACGGTTCTCCTGCAGGCAGATCTCGTCCTGCAGGGCCGTCAGCCGCAGATACCGTTCGGTGACAACCTCTTTGGGCACCTGATCGGGCATGGTCGCCGCGGGGGTGCCCGGACGCGGCGAGTACTGGAAGGTGAACGCCGACGCGAAACGGGCGGTGGCGACCATGTCGAGGGTCGCAGCGAAGTCCTCCTCGGTCTCCCCCGGGAACCCGACGATGATGTCGGTGCTGATCGCGGCGTCGGGGATACGGTCGCGCACCTCGTCGAGGATCGACAGGAACCGTGTCCGTCGATAGCTGCGTCGCATCGACCGCAGGACACGGTCGGAACCGGACTGCAGCGGCATGTGCAGCTGCGGGCACACCGCCGGGGTCTCCGCCATCGCGTCGATGACGTCGGTGGTGAACTCGGCCGGGTGCGGTGATGTGAATCGCAGTCGCTCGAGTCCGTCGATGTCGCCGGCCGCGCGCAACAGGTCTGCGAACGCCGAGCGCTGCCTCCCGAGGCCCGGGTCGACGAACGACATGCCGTACGCGTTCACGTTCTGACCGAGCAGCGTCACCTCGAGCACACCCTCGTCCACGAGTGCCTGCACCTCGGCGAGGACGTCGCCGGGTCGCCGGTCGACCTCCTTGCCGCGGAGCGCGGGGACGATGCAGAACGTGCAGGTGTTGTTGCACCCCACCGAGACCGACACCCACCCCGCGTACGACGACTCCCGGCGTGCGGGCAGCGTCGAGGGGAATTCCTTGAGCGAGTCGAGGATCTCGACCTCCGCCGCGGCGTTGTGGCGGGCGCGTTCGAGCAGCACCGGCAGCGACCCCAGGTTGTGGGTGCCGAACACGACGTCGACCCACGGCGCCTTGTCGACGACGGCACCCCGGTCCTTCTGGGCGAGGCATCCACCGACGGCGATCTGCATGTCGGGGCGCTGCTTCTTGATCGGCGCGAGATGCGACAGGTTGCCGTAGAGCTTGTTGTCGGCGTTCTCCCGCACCGCACACGTGTTGAACACCACCAGGTCGGCGTCGGTGTCGTCACTCGCGCGCACGTAACCGGCGTCCTCGAGAACCCCCGAGATGCGCTCGGAATCGTGCACGTTCATCTGACAGCCGTGGGTACGGACCTGGTAACTGCGGGCGACCGGACCGGCGGGCGCGATCGACGGTGAATACGCTTTCATCGCAGTCCAGGGTACGTCCGCGCCCGGGCACAACCGGAATCGGCGACTCGACAACCCCCCGGGGGTCCGTGGGTAAAGATTTCGTTACCCAGGGCCACGCTTTCGGGTCATATCGGGTCACGGTGACCGTAAGGTGCCCTGCATGACCGCTTCGCAATCCGGACCGGCCGCGTCCGCGACCTCGGGCACCACCCCGATGATCTCGCTACACGGTGTCGACAAACACTTCGGTGACCTCCACGTCCTCAAGGACATCAACCTCGATGTGCCGGCGGGACAGGTGGTCGTCGTCCTCGGCCCCTCCGGCTCGGGCAAGTCCACGCTGTGTCGCACGATCAACCGCCTCGAGCCGATCGACAACGGCGAGATCCGCATCGACGGTGAACCGCTGCCGTCGGAGGGGAAGGGACTCGCCGCCCTGCGCGCCGAGGTCGGCATGGTGTTCCAGTCGTTCAACCTCTTCGCCCACAAGACGATCATCGACAACGTCACCCTCGCGCCGATGAAGGTGCGCAAGAAGAGCAAGGACGCCGCACGCGAGCGGGCGATGGAACTCCTCGAACGTGTGGGGATCGCCGCGCAGAAGGACAAGTACCCGGCGCAGCTCTCAGGTGGTCAGCAGCAGCGCGTGGCCATCGCCCGTTCGCTCGCGATGGACCCGAAGGTGATGCTGTTCGACGAGCCGACCTCGGCACTCGACCCGGAGATGGTCAACGAGGTCCTCGACGTCATGGTCTCCCTCGCCAAGGAGGGCATGACGATGCTGGTGGTGACCCACGAGATGGGGTTCGCCCGCAAGGCCGCCGATCGCGTGATCTTCATGGCCGACGGCGCCGTCGTCGAGGACACCGATCCGGAGAGCTTCTTCACCCGCCCGGAGTCCGACCGTGCCCGTGACTTCCTCGGCAAGATCCTGGGGCACTGATGCGGGCATCACACAGACAACTGATGCGGGCATCACACACACGACCGGTGCGGGCACACACACGCCGGCGTCGGTGGTCCACCGTGTTCGCGCTGGCCGTGACGCTGACCGTCACCGCGGCGTCGATGACCGCCTGCGGCAACACCAATCCCCGTGATCTCATCGCGTCGATCAAGGACGGCTCGGTCATCCTCGGCACGAAGTACGACCAGCCCGGACTCGGGCTGCGCGAACCGAACCGCGACTTCACCGGTTTCGACACTTTGGTGTCGCGGTACGTGGTCGATTCGATCGCCGACGACCTCGGCGTGAAACACCCGAAGATCACCTGGCGCGAGACCCCGTCGGCCCAGCGCGAGACGCTCATCGAGAACGGCGAGGTCGACATGATCGCCGCCACCTACTCGATCAACGCCGCGCGCTCCGAACGCGTCGCCTTCGCCGGGCCCTACCTCGTGAACTACCAGGGACTGCTGGTCCGCAAGGACGACGACAGCATCGCGACGCTGACCGACCTCGACAAGGGCAAGAAGCTCTGTTCGGTGACCGGATCGACGTCGGCGCAGAACGTCAAGGCCCAGCTGCCGCGAATCCAGTTGCAGGAGTACGACTCCTACTCCGGATGCGTGGAGGCCCTGCGGTTGAAGAAGATCGACGCGTTGACCACCGACGAGGTCATCCTCGCGGGCTTCGCCAACTTCGACATCTACGACGACCAGTTCAAGATCGTCGACATGACCTACCCCAAGGACGCGTGCGTCACCTCGTCCGGCAAGAAGGTCCTGCGCAAGGAGGGGGCGCCGTTCTCCACCGAGCGGTACGGCATCGGCATGCCGAAGAACTATCCGGCCAACGCCACCGCGGCAAACAAAGCGCTCGAAAAGATGCTCACCCCGGACGGTTCGGGGTCGTCGCCGTGGGAACGCGCTCTGCGTGAGTCCGTCGGTGACGAGGAGGTCAACACCTTGATGAAGCGCGCCGACGCGCCCGACTCGCCGTTCACCTTCACCCCGAAGCCCGGCGATCTGTCGTTCCTCGACTCGAAGTCCACCCCGTGCCCGGCGGGTCTGTCATGAACGAGTTGTGGTCGGACATCGGCCCCGCGTTGTGGCCAGCGTACTGGGTCACCCTCAAGCTCACCTTCTTCGCCGCCATCGGTTCGCTGGTGTGGGGCACGATCCTCGCCGGCATGCGGGTGTCGCCGGTGCCCGTGATGCGGATGTTCGGGACCTGGTACGTCAACATCGTCCGCAACACCCCGCTGACGCTGATCGTCATCTTCTGTTCGATCGGCCTCTACCAGAACCTCGGGCTCACCCTGGCGCCGGAGAACGCCAACTTCATCAAGAACAACAACTTCTGGCTCGCCGTCCTCGGATTCGTGGTCTACACCTCGACATTCGTGTGCGAGACACTGCGGTCCGGCTTCAACACCGTCCCGCTCGGACAGGCCGAGGCGGCCCGGTCGCTGGGTCTCGGTTTCTCGAAGGTCTTCGGGATCATCGTCCTGCCGCAGGCGATCCGGTCGGTCATCGGGCCGATGGGCAGCGTCCTGATCGCGCTGACGAAGAACACCACGATCGCCTCGGCCATCGGTGTCGCCGAGGCGTCGCTGCTGATGAAGGAACAGATCGAGAACCACGCCGACCAGATCGTCGCGATCTTCGCCATCATCGCGGTCGGCTTCATGATCATCACGTTGCTCGAGGGCTACGTGTTCGGCTTCCTCGCGAAGAGATTGGCGGTCCGACGATGAGCGGCAGCGCGACAGTCCTCTACGACGCCCCGGGCCCCAAGGCCAGGCGTCGCTACCAGGCGATCGCCGTCGTGTTCGCCGTGATCCTCATCGCGGCGGTGGCGTTCGTGATCGTGACGCTGGCCGGCAACGAGCAGCTCACCGGCGAGAAGTGGAAGCCGTTCGTCGAGGCCAACACCTGGACCACCTACCTGCTGCCCGGACTGTGGGGCACCTTGAAGGCGGCGGCCCTGTCGATCGTGTTCGCGTTGATCCTCGGTGCCGTCCTGGGCATCGGACGACTCTCGGAACATCGTGCGGTGCGCTGGATCAGCGGTGGAGTGGTCGAGATCTTCCGAGCGATCCCCGTCCTGATCCTGATGATCTTCGCCTACTACCTGTTCGCGCAGTACGCGGTGTTCCCGTCGCAGCAGTTGGCCTTCGCGGCCGTGGTCACCGGGCTCACGCTGTACAACGGCTCGGTGATCGCGGAGATCCTGCGCTCGGGCATCAACTCGTTGCCGTCGGGTCAGCTCGAGGCCGCGAACTCCTTGGGGCTGCGCAAGTCCCAGACCATGCGGATCATCCTGCTCCCCCAGGCCATCACCGCGATGCTCCCCGCCCTGATCTCGCAGATGGTGATCGCGCTCAAGGACAGCGCTCTGGGGTACGCGATCGGCTACATCGAGGTCGTGCGCTCGGGTATCCAGTCCGCCTCGTACTACGGCAACTATCTGCCGGCGCTGGTGGTCGTGGCGATCGTCATGATCATCATCAACTTCGGGTTGTCGGTGTTGGCCACCACGGTCGAGCGGCGTGTACGCGAGGGACGACGCAAGGACACGACGACCGCACCGGTCCAGCTCGACAAACTGCCCGTCTGACGTCGCATGGGTCCAGCTGCGGTCGGCGGTGTCAGTCGGGGTCGGGTAGGTCGTCGAGTGCGGCGCGGACGATCTCGAAGGCATCCGCCGATCCGTAGCCGCGTCGGGCGAGCATGGCGACGAGGCGGCGGGTCCGCCGGTCGCGTTCGTCGCGGTCGGCGATCATGTCCACCGTCCAGCCGCTGACCTTCCGCGCGACGAGATCGGCGGCGCGGAGGCGTTCCTCGTCGGCGTCGATCGTGGCGAGTGCGGCCTCGGCGACCGCCGGATCGACACCCTTGGTGCGCAGCTCGTGCCGCAGGGCGGTGCGCCCGCGACCGCTGTGTTCGTGTCGTGCGCGAACCCACTGCAGGGCGAAATCCGCATCGTCGACGAGTCCGACGGCGGCGAGGCGGTCGAGTACCGAGTCCACCTCCGCTGGCTCGAAATCCTTGCCCAACAGTCGAGTCCGCAGTTCTGATCGGCTCCGGGCGCGCACCCCGAGCAGGCGCAGTGCGCTGTCGTAGGCCGTCGCCTCAGGGCGCGACCCACCGCGTCCCGATGTCTGTTTCTCGGGGCGAGGAGGGGCAGACGACGAACGGGAGAGGATCTCGCGGGTCGCACCCTGCAGGCGCGCCCGGACATCCTCCCCCGTTCGGGAGTCGTGGAACCGATCAGAAGTCAACGGGCGCAGGCGCCACGTCATCGGTCAGGACCGCACCGATGCCGAGCTTCTCCTTGATCTTCTTCTCGATCTCGTCGCGCACATCGATGTTCTCGAGCAGGAACTTGCGGGCGTTCTCCTTGCCCTGGCCGAGCTGGTCCCCCTCGTAGGTGAACCACGATCCGGACTTGCGGATGAAGCCCTCGTTGACGCCGAGGTCGATCAGCGAGCCCTCCTTGCTGATGCCGTGGCCGTAGAGGATGTCGAACTCGGCCTGCTTGAACGGCGGCGACACCTTGTTCTTGACGACCTTCACGCGGGTACGGTTGCCCACCGCGTCGGTGCCGTCCTTGAGGGTCTCGATGCGACGGATGTCGAGGCGCACCGAGGCGTAGAACTTGAGAGCCTTACCGCCCGTGGTGGTCTCGGGCGAGCCGAACATGACGCCGATCTTCTCGCGCAGCTGGTTGATGAAGATGACCGTGGTCCCCGAGTTGCTCATCGCGCCGGTGATCTTGCGCAGCGCCTGGCTCATCAGTCGCGCCTGCAGGCCGACGTGGCTGTCGCCCATCTCGCCCTCGATCTCCGCGCGGGGCACCAGTGCGGCCACCGAGTCGACGACCAGGATGTCGAGAGCGCCGGAACGGATCAGCATGTCCGCGATCTCGAGGGCCTGCTCACCGGTGTCGGGCTGCGACACCAGCAACGCGTCGGTGTCGACACCGAGCTTCTGCGCGTAGTCGGGGTCGAGCGCGTGCTCGGCGTCGATGAAGGCCGCGATGCCACCGTTGGCCTGTGCGTTGGCGACCGCGTGCAGTGCCACGGTCGTCTTACCCGACGATTCCGGGCCGTAGATCTCGACGACGCGGCCGCGGGGGAGACCGCCGATGCCCAGCGCGACATCGAGCGCGATGGAGCCGGTCGGGATGACCTCGATCGGTGCGCGCACCTCGTCGCCCAGGCGCATCACCGAGCCCTTGCCGAAGTTCTTGTCGATCTGCGCGAGTGCGAGGTCGAGTGCCTTCTCGCGATCCTGCGGTGCTGCTGCCATGGGGTTCTCCTGTGTCTTGGGAGGCCGATTCTGTGCGTGTCCACAGGCCGGTGTCCTCGGTGTGCGCCACGCTAGACGGGACCACCGACAACGACATCGATCGTGCGTGCCGCCCTGTGCACCGACGTCATCTGTGGACCGATCCGCTCGATCGGGATCGCCTCGCGTTATCGAACAGGCTCCAGATTAGACGAACATCTGTTCGATGCGGGTATTCGCCGCGCCGACACGCCGTCGGATCGGGTGACGCGTCACCGTGACATCTGGTGACGCGTCACTGTCACATCGGGTGACGCGTCACCAGCGGTCGCGTGGGACGTCGAAATCGCGGCAGTAGGCCTGCCACACCTGCTTCGGGTCGTATCCCGCGTCGACGGCGTCGGCGCCGCTGCGCCCACCGAACTCCGGGAAGACGTGGTCACGCAGCATGGAGTAGGCGGCGGTGGAGCCGAACTCGGTCTCCATCAGTTCGGTGAACTCGGTCAGTCGCATCGCCGACCAGCCTAGCGACGATCCCCCGCAGGATCGTCACGATGTGCGCGGACCACGGCGTGACACACATCCACCGGATCGGTGAGACCGCCCGCGGCGCCGGCCGCCCGTGCGGCGGCCCGGATCGCGGGGTCGTCGAGAACCCGCTCGACCGCGCGACGCAGTGCCGCGGGGGTCAGCGGCCGCACGCAGACACCGACGCCGGCCCGTTCGGCGCGGTTGGCGAGTTCCCACTGATCGCCACCACCCGGGACGGTGACCACCGGCACCCCCGCGGTGAGACATTTGGCGAGCATGCCGTGGCCACCTCCACAGATCGCCACCGACGCCGTCGCCAGCAGCGTGTCCTGGCGGCCGGTCGTGGCGGTCGCCCAGTCGGGCAACGGGATCGACGGTTCGGTGAGTGCCGAGACGACCAGCCGAACCGGTCGGCCGGTCGTGGCCGGATCGAGCGCCTGCAGTGCGGTGGCGACGAGGTCGGCGACACCGGTGTGCGCGGTGGAGGGGGCCACCACGACCAGCGGATCGTCACCGGCCGGGGGTTCGGCGGTGGCATCGGTCGGCTCCCACAGCAGCGGACCGACGACGTGGGCGGAGTCGGGCCAGTCGGGTCGCGGCACCTCCAGCGCAGGCAGTGTCGCGACCAGACGCGCGTCGGGACCGGGATCCTCGGCGGGCAGGCCGACCGACACACGCGCCACCCCGCGCTGCCGTTCACCGAGCCGTCGCGACCGCGCGGTCGCCGCACGCATCAGCGTGTCGCGCAGTCGGCCCCCCACCCCGGTCCCCGGCGCCAATCCGCTGCCGATCGGTGGCAGACCTCGCGACGGCTCGTAGAGCGGGTGCGGCGACAGCTCGATCCAGGGCAGTCCGAGCAGCCGGGCCGACCACCCGCCGCAGACGGTGATCACGTCACACACCACCAGCTCGACCCCGGCCGCCTCGAGCAACGGGGTGAGGGCCGTGGTCATCCGCGCCGCGCGGACACTGAGTCGCGCGCCGGCATCGGTGTCGTCGCCGTCGGAGTCGAGGAGGTCGAGGCCAGGAAGCTCCGCCATCTCCACGGGCGGGAGTTCCTCCGCGCGGGCGGCACGGATGTCGGCCCACCCCGCACCGGTGAAGACGATGACCTCGTCACCCGCCCGTGACAGCCGTTCGGCCAGGGCCATCGCCGGGATCGCATGTCCGGCATCGGGTCCCGCCACGACAGCGATCCGCACCTACGAGCTCCTCAGCTGTCGATCCATCGGTCGTAGCGCCGGTCTAGCGATCGGCGGGCAGACCGGCCGAGGGCTTGTCCGCTCGGGTGAACCACTTGACCGCCGTCACGACCCCCAGGGCCAGCAGGCCGAGGACGGCCAGCGCCGCCAACCCTTTCACGAGCGCCACGATCAACCCGAAGGCCAACCACACCACGACGATCGCCACCGCAATCTTCCACCACATGTCGCGCACCTCTTCCGTTCCGGCGTCCGGGCCGATCGATGCGCCGACCCGTCACCGGTCACGATGCCCCGTCGGCGACGCCGGGTCAGCAGCTCACGACCGAGTCGGGGGAAAGATCCGGGATGACCCCGACACCGCGAGACGAGTTCTCGGGGACACCAGGACCCGGTGGGTCAGGACTGCTCGGGACGCTTGTTCAGATCGGGGGTGGCGGGGTCGATGGCGGGGTTCGACGACGAACCACCGGGCAGGGCCTCGTTCTTCATCCCGGCGCGGATCTGCTCGAGGCGCGAATGACCTGCCATCTGGACCGAGGCCTGCTGGACCTCCATCATGCGACCACCGACGGTGTTGCGGGAGAGCTCAGCCGAGCCGAGAGCGGTGGCGTAGCGACGCTCGATCTTCTCGCGCACCTGCTCGAGATTCGGGGTGTTGCCCGGCGCCGACAGCTCGCTCATCTGCTGCAGCGAGGAGCTGACCTGCTCCTGCATCTTCGCCTGCTCGAGCTGGCTGAGCAGCTTCGTACGTTCGGCGAGCTTCTGCTGCAACATCATCGAGTTCTGCTCGACGGCCTGCTTGGCCTGCGCCGCCGCCTGCAGGGACTGGTCGTGCAGGGTCTTGAGGTCCTCGATGCTCTGCTCGGCGGTGACGAGCTGGGCGGCGAACGCCTCGGCGGCATTGGTGTACTCCCCCGCCTTCGCGGAGTCACCGTTCGACGCGGCCTGATCGGCCAGCGTCAGCGCCTGCCGAGTGTTCGCGTTGAGCTTCTCGACCTCCTCGAGCTGACGATTGAGCTTCATCTCGAGCTGACGCTGGTTGCCGATGACCGCGGCGGCCTGCTGCGACAACGCCTGGTGCTGACGTTGCGCGTCCTCGATGGCCTGCTGGATCTGGATCTTCGGATCGGCACGCTCGTCGATCGTGGCGTTGCCGGCGGCCATCAGGTAGCGCCAGGCCTTCACGAATGGGTTCGGCATCTTTTCCCTGTCGTCGGTGCTCGTACATGGAGTCGTGCCCGGCCGATCTCGCAGGAGTACAGCCGTGCAATGGACACCAATCTAGCCGGTGGCGTCACCGCGAGGGGTGACGTCGGCCCGGCGGGTGGTGCGGGTCAGGCCGCCGACAGCGTGGAGGTGCCCCGGGCGCGGGCGGCACCGGTCGAGTCGGCGGGCGGCGGGATCACGACCTTCGTGTCCTCGGCGATGGTGGTACGACGACGCATCGCGGTGCTGACATCGAGGAGGAGGTCGGCGATCTCCACGTCGAGGGCGTCGCAGATCGCCGAGAGCAACTCGCTCGACGCCTCCTTCTGTCCACGCTCGATCTCGGACAGGTAGCCCAGGCTCACCCGCGCGTCGGTCGAGACCTCACGCAGCGTGCGGCCCTGATCCGTCCGGACCCGCCGCAGACTGCCACCGAGAGCCTCACGAAGTAGTGCTGCCATTGGAGTCCTCCTCACCTACTGACGTACAACGCGCTCACACCCCACGGAAGTTCCCGATCCGGTCGTATCGGCACGCAGCGAGGAGTTCCGACGACCCTAATCGACGTCCGGCGACACCGCCGGTCGGTGATCCGACCGGGATCGTCACGCGGCGCGGCCGGCCGATCGCAGCTGCAGCGCACGCCAGACGTAGTCGAGTCCGGTGAGCACGGTGGCCACGATCGCGGCGACCATCACCGCGACGGCGACCCAGTGCAACGCACCCGGCAGGGGCAGGATGTACAGGCCGATCGCGATCACCTGCAGCAGCGTCTTGAGCTTCCCGCCGCGGCTGGCCGGGATGACCCCGTGTCGGAGCACCCAGAACCTCAGCAGGGTGACGCCGACCTCGCGAGCGATGATCACCGCGGTGATCCACCACGACAGGTCACCGAGGAGCGACAGGCCGATCAGCGCCGCACCGATCAGTGCCTTGTCGGCGATCGGATCGGCCATCTTGCCGAAATCGGTGATCAGGCCCCGGTTGCGAGCGATGCGGCCGTCGTAACGGTCGGTGATCGCCGCGACCGCGAACACGACCCAGGCGGCGATCCGCCAACCCGCTTCGTGGCCGTCACCGACGAAGAGGGCCGCGAGGAACACCGGCACGAGCACGATGCGGAACACCGTGAGGATGTTGGCGATGTTGACGATCGGGACGTTGCTGACCGGGTCGGCGATCGGATCGTCGGCCACCGGCTTGATGGAGTTGCGCAACCGCTCGGCCACCGGCGAATCCTCGCCCGTCGACCGACCGACGATGCCTCGGCGCCGGTCATCGGTGCGTCCTGGATCACCCACGCCCAAGACGATATCGGTCAGACGGGCGCGACCCGAGCGCAGGTCACGCGAGCGCGCCGCGCGAGTGTCGCGGGGCCGCGTGACAGGTCGACGCGACAGGCCCCGCGTCGGCACCGGCGTACTACTGTCTCCCCCATGGCAGCCGACGAGGGGTCCGCCGACATCGCCGGCATCACCGAGGCGGTGTCGGTGACCATCCGCCGGGCTCGGACATCGGACGTCCCGCGCATCAAAGCGGTGATCGACATGTACGCCGGCCGCATCCTCCTCGAGAAGAACCTGGTCACCCTGTACGAGGCGGTCCAGGAGTTCTGGGTCGCCGAGATCGCGGGCGAGGTGGTGGGATGCGGTGCACTGCACGTGCTCTGGGCCGATCTCGGCGAGGTGCGCACGGTGGCGGTCGACCCGGCGTGGGCCGGACACGGCATCGGCCACCGACTGGTCGGCCGGCTCATGGACGTGGCGCGCGATCTGCAACTCACGCGGGTGTTCGTGCTGACGTTCGAGACCCGTTTCTTCGCCCGGCACGGTTTCGCCGAGATCGACGGGACACCGGTCACCTCGGAGGTCTACGAGGAGATGTGCCGGTCGTACGACGCCGGTGTCGCCGAGTTCCTCGACCTGAGCTACGTCAAGCCCAACACCCTGGGCAACACCCGCATGTTGGCCTCCCTCCGCTGATGTCCCCTGATCCGACCCGACCACCCAGGAGCGCACTCCCATGACCGTCTTCGCCGTCGAGTACACCTACGTCGATGCCACCTCCGACACCCGCGACACCCACCGGGCATCGCACCGTGCGTGGCTCGGTGGCCTCGTGGACACCGGCGTGGTGCTCGAGTCGGGTCCCTACCCCGACGGCAGTGGCGCGCTGCTGATCTTCCGGGCCGACGACGCCGACGAGTTGGCGGCGATCCTCACCGACGACCCCTTCCATGCGGCCGACGCCATCACGGCCACCCGCGTGACGGAGTGGAAGCCCCTGTTCGGGCCGTTGGCCGACTGAGACGGGCGAACCCCGCACCACCGACAGGTGATGCGGGGTCCGCGACGGTGCTCGGCGGAGGTCAGGCGCTCGGTATCGAGTCCTGTTCCTTCTTGTCGTTCGATTTCGCCTTGATGAGGCTGGCCACCGTGGTGACCACCAGGACACCGACGATGATGCTCAGCGACAGGCCGGTCGAGATCTCCGGCACCTTGATGTGCTCGCCGCCGTTGAGGAACGGCAGCGTGTTCTCGTGCAATGCGTGCAGCACGAGCTTCACACCGATGAAGCCGAGGATGATCGACAGGCCCCACGACAGGTACACGAGGCGATCGAGCAGGCCGTCGAGCAGGAAGAACAGCTGACGCAGACCCATCAGCGCGAAGGCGTTCGCGGTGAACACGATGTACGGCTCGGTGGTGAGGCCGTAGATGGCGGGGATCGAGTCGAGGGCGAACAGCACGTCGGTGAAGCCGATGACGATGAGGACCATCAGCATCGGGGTGGCGAGGCGCCTGCCGTTGACCTTGGTGAACAGCTTGTCGCCGTTGTAGTCGTCGGTCGTGCGCAGGTACTTCTTGACGAAGCGCATGATCGCGCTGTCGCCTTCGTCCTCGTCGTCCTCCGAGGCGGTGGCCTCGCGGATCAGCTTGACGGCGGTGTAGATGAGGAACGCACCGAACAGGTAGAAGACCCAGCTGTAGGCGTTGATCGCCGCGGCGCCAACGGCGATGAATCCACCGCGCATGACCAGCGCCATCACGATGCCTAGCAACAGCACCTTCTGCTGGTACTCACGGGGAACCGCGAACTTGGCCATGATGATGACGAACACGAAGAGGTTGTCGACCGACAGCGCCTTCTCGGTGATGAAGCCGGCGTAGTACTCACCGCCGTAGGTGCCGCCCCACTGCCACCAGACGTAGCCGCCGAAGATCAGTGCGATGGTGATGTAGACCGCCGACCAGGCCCCGGACTCCTTGAGCGAGGGGGCGTGGGGGGTGCGGACGTGGGCGAAGAAGTCGAAGATGAACAACCCCAGGATCACCACGAGGGTGATGATCCAGGTTGTCGCGGACACGTTCATACGAAAAATCCTCCAGCTGACCGAACACGGGTGCCAGAGGTCTCTCCCGCCGTGTGGTTGACCACTCGGCCGACGTCCCGGAACGACATACGAGCCCGGTGATGGCACCGATTCGATGACGAACGTATTGACGAGATCGCCGCGACAGGGATACTCCCCTCGAAAGCAAAATTTACTTTACCTTTGCCGTGGGGGGCTCGCCATTGTCGCAGGTCAGCGGATTTGTGTTACGGACAATTCAGTCACCGACCGTCGCGCCGTTGATCGAGGCGATCACGCCGGCGAGGTCCTCGGGCTTCACCAGGACCTCCCGCGCCTTGGAGCCCTCGCTGGGGCCGACGACGCCGCGCGTCTCCATCAGGTCCATCAGTCGTCCGGCCTTCGCGAACCCGACGCGCAGCTTGCGCTGCAGCATCGACGTCGACCCGAACTGACTGCTCACCACGAGCTCGATGGCCTGCAGGAGGTCGTCGAGATCGCCGCCGATGTCGCCGTCGATGTCCTTCGAATCCGACACCTTCTGCGCGGTGACACCTTCCTGGTACTGCGGGTCGCCCTGCTCCTTGGCGAACTCGACGACCGCGGAGATCTCCTCGTCGGTGATGAACGCGCCCTGCATGCGGATGGGCCGGTTGGAGCCCATCGGGATGAACAGGCCGTCGCCCATGCCGATCAGCTTCTCGGCGCCGGGCTGATCGAGGATGACTCGCGAGTCGGTCAGCGACGACGTCGCGAACGCCAGACGCGAGGGGACGTTGGTCTTGATCAGACCGGTGACCACGTCGACCGAGGGGCGCTGCGTGGCCAACACCAGATGGATGCCGGCGGCGCGCGCCTTCTGCGTGATGCGGACGATCGCGTCCTCGACGTCCTTCGGCGCGGTCATCATGAGGTCGGCGAGCTCGTCGACGATGGCGAGGATGTAGGGGTAGGGCCGGTACACACGCTCGGAGCCCAGCGGGGTGGTGATCTCGCCGGATCGCACCTTCGCGTTGAAGTCGTCGATGTGTCGCACGCGCGACGCCTTCATGTCCTGATAGCGCTGCTCCATCTCCTCCACCAGCCACGCGAGAGCGGCCGCGGCCTTCCTCGGCTCGGTGATGATGGGGGTGATCAGGTGCGGGATGCCCTCGTACGGCGTGAGTTCCACCATCTTCGGGTCGATGAGGATCATCCGGACGTCGTCGGGCGTCGCACGCGTCAGCAGCGACACCAGCATCGAGTTCACGAAGCTCGACTTGCCCGAACCGGTGGAACCGGCCACCAGGAGGTGCGGCATCTTCGCGAGGTTGGCGCTCACGAAGTCGCCCTCGATGTCCTTGCCGAGCCCGATCACCAATGGATGTGCATCTTTTCGGGTGCTCGGCGACTTCAGGACATCGGCGAGGCGGACCATCTCACGGTCGCTGTTGGGCACCTCGATCCCGACCGCGGACTTGCCGGGGATGGGCGCGAGCAGTCGCACGTTGTCGGTCGCGGCGGCGTAGGCGATGTTGCGGGCCAGCGCGGTGATCTTCTCGACCTTCACGCCCGGGCCGAGTTCGACCTCGTACCGCGTGACCGTCGGTCCCCGCGTGAAACCGGTGACGGCGGCGTCGATCTTGAACTGCTCGAGCACCGCGGTGATGCGGTCGATCATGTCGTCGTTGGAGGCGCTGCCCATCTTCGGCGGATCGCCGTCGATCAGCAGCGAGGCCGGCGGCAGACGGTAGTCGCCGTCGATGGTGCGCTCGACGAGTTCGGTGAAGTCCTCGGCGGCAGGCGGTGCGGGCGCAGCGGCCTTCTTCGGCGTGGCCACACGGCGCGGCTTCGCGACGACCTCGGTGGGACGGGTGGCGAGTGCCTCGGCCGGGTCGACGTCGGTGATGAGCGGCTCGGTGAGGGCCTCGCCGGCGGTGACCCCGGCGGGTCGACGCAGGCGCGTCGTCGGTGCCGGGATGTCGTCGACGTCGTCGGGCGGGTAGTTCTGCCACGGGTCGCCACCGCGACCCACCTCATACCGGGGGTCGTCCCAGTCGTCGGCCGGGTCGTCGAGATCGGTAGGGTCCTCGAGGTCGGAGGGGTCGTAGACATCGTGACGCGCACCGTGCCCCACCCCGAAGTACTCCGACGCGAGCGTGACGACCTCGCGCACGGTCATGCGCACGGCCAGCAGGATCCCGGCGACGATGCAGACGAGAAGGATCGGTACCGACACCCAGGCGGTGAGCCCGGCGGTGAGTGGTCCGGCCGCGGCGAAGCCGAGGAACCCGCCGGCGTCGAGACGGCCGTCGAAATCGACCGGGGCCCCGGCGATCAGATGCCAGATCCCCAGCACCGGCAGACCGATCAACGCGCAGGCGCCGATGTTGCGGCCGCGGCTGCGCGGATCGGGTCCGCGTCGCATCAGTCGGATGGCGACAGCTGTGGCGACGACGGGGACCACCACGGCTGCGGCGCCGACGACCGCCCGCACGACGGTGTCGATGAACGCTCCGACCGGTCCGGCGGCGTGGAACCAGACCCCGACGGCGACCAGGATCGCAACGGCGAGGAGAGCCAGGGCGGCGCCGTCACGGCGGCGCCCCTCATCAGATGACCGATCGAACGGGGCCGGGGCCTCGCGCCGCGGACGGCGGACCGGTGCGTCGTCGAACCCGTCGACCATGTCGTCGTCGCGATCCCCCACGTCGGAGAGGTCGTCGTCGAAGTACTCGTCGGCGTAGGTGCGATCGGGGTCGAAGCGCTCGGGCCCCAGATCGTCGACGTCGACGTCGTCGAGGCCGCGGGGGTGGCGGTCATCGCGCGTGTGCGCGGCTCCCGATCCGACACGGGCGAGTCCACCCACCCCGCGTGCGAGCAGGACCCAGCCGCTCCCCACTCCCCGACCGATCGCGCGGACCACCGAACCGTGCTCCGGGGTCTCCTCCACCACGGTGGCCCGGGTCGCGGCCGATCGCGACCGCGTGGTGCCCGCCGAGGCGGAGGTCGAGCGGGCCGAGGTGCGGTTGGACGATGGGGATCGAGGGCCCGCTGCGCGCCCCTTCGTCGGGGTCTTCGCGCTCGACCTCGACGTGGAGCCACCGGCCTTCTTGGGCGTTCCTGCCTTCTTCGCGGCTCCGCTGCGGGAGGCCGTGCGGGTCGTCGCGGAGGACGTCCCCGCAGCTCGACGCGTCGAGGAACCCGACGAGGTGCGCTTCGCGGCCGCGCGGGAACCACGGGCCGTGGACTTGGAGCTCATGGGCTCACCATAAACCGCATCAACCCCATACGCCTCGTGCACCTCACCGGTCCCACGAAAGGCGTGTCTCTATCGTGACCGAGCTCTGGGCCGACGTCAGAGGCCGCGCTCGGCCGCCTTCACCGCGGCCACCGCGTCGGGGTCGCCGTCGAAGGCCAGATCGACCTGATCGCGCCCGTACACGAACAGGACGAGATCGCCCAGATCTCCGGTGACCGTGACCGACGGACCCGAGCCGGCGGTCAACACCGTCGCGCCGTCGCCCGTGGTCAGCGCGACACGCGCCCCTGCCGAACGCAGTCCCTTCTTCCCGATCAACGTCAGCGGGGCCTTGAGTGCCGACTCGAGCGCGGGATCGAGAACGCGGGGCGTCCACCCCGGGGAGGCACGGCGTACGTCCTCGTGGTGGACGAAGAACTCCGCCGGGTTGGCGAACCGGTCGAGGATCGCGAACGGCGAATACCACGGCGGGCCGGAGGCGAACTGATCGACGAGGCGGTCGTAATCGCGCCGCGCATACGAGTTCTGCACCTGCTCGGTGTAGCCCGCCAGCGGCGGGATCACGATGCCCGCCGACGCGTCGAGCCGCGCCTCACGGACCACCATGTGCGCGGTCAGGTCACGCGCGGTCCAGCCGTCGCAGAGGGTGGGGGCATCGGGTCCGACCGAACGCAGGGTCTCGGCGAGGGCGGTGCGTTCGGTGCGTGCAGCGGTCATCGCCCGAGCCTATCGACTCCGGCGACGCCCGCGACCGCGGTGGTCTCTGCGCTACCGGGGCCGCTTCTCGCGCACCGACAACACGGTCGGCACGATCATGGGGCGACGACGGTAGGTGTCGGCCACCCACTTGCCCACCACACGTCGGATCAGCTGGGCGATCCGGTGGGTGTCGGTGACACCGTCGGCAGCGAGGTCCGACAGCGACGAGTGGACCAGGTCGGCCGCATCCTTCAGTGCCGCCGGGTCGTCGGAGAACCCGCGGCCCGAGACCTCG
Organism: Williamsia sp. M5A3_1d; assembly: GCF_053345315.1. Taxonomy (NCBI): domain Bacteria; kingdom Bacillati; phylum Actinomycetota; class Actinomycetes; order Mycobacteriales; family Nocardiaceae; genus Williamsia; species Williamsia sp. M5A3_1d. Next base: position 245,630 of record NZ_JBKEZX010000004.1, on the reverse strand, counting down.
GGTGGACTGATCAGTCGACCGTCGGCGGCGTCGATCACCACGGTGATGGCGATGAAACCACCCTCGCCGAGAACCAGGCGCTCCGACAGGGTCGACTCCCCGACGTCGCCGACCGACAGACCGTCGACGTAGACGTAACCGACGGGCACGCGACCGACGATGCTCGCGCGGCCGTCGACGAGATCGACGACCACGCCGTCCTCGGCGAGCACCACGCGGTCGGGGGCGACTCCGGTCGCCTCCGCCAGTGCGGCGTTGGCGCGCAGATGCCGCCACTCGCCGTGCACCGGCATCGCGTTCGAGGGCCGCACGGCGTTGTAGAGGTAGAGCAGCTCGCCGGCCGACGCGTGTCCGGAGACGTGCACCTTCGCGCTCTGCTGGGTGACGACCGTGGCACCGCGTTTCGCGAGCCCGTTCACCACCGCGAACACCGAGTTCTCGTTGCCCGGGATCAGAGAGGACGCCAGCACGACGAGATCGTCGGCGCGGATGTTGATCTGCCGGTGTTCGCCGCGCGCCATCCGCGACAGCGCCGACAGCGGCTCGCCCTGCGACCCCGTGGAGACCAGCACCACACGGTGGTCGGGAAGCGATGCGGCCGCATCCATCTCGACAATCACACCGTCGGGCACGCGCAGGTAATCGAGCTCCTGCGCGATCTGCATGTTGCGGACCATCGACCGTCCGACGAAACACACCTTGCGGTCGTGGGCGGCCGCGACATCCACGACCTGCTGGATGCGATGGACGTGGCTGGCGAACGACGCGACGATCACGCGCTGGCGGGCCTTGCCGATCACGGTGTCGAGGACGGTGCCGATGTTGCGTTCGGGCGTCACGAATCCGGGGACCTCGGCATTGGTGGAGTCGACGAGGAACAGGTCGACCCCTTCGTCGCCGAGCCGGCTGAACCCGGCGAGGTCGGTGAGACGACCGTCGAGGGGTAGCTGGTCGAGCTTGATGTCGCCGGTGTGCAGCACCAAGCCTGCGGGGGTCCGGATCGCCACGGCGATCGCATCGGGGATGGAGTGGTTGACCGCGAAGTACTCGAGGTCGAACGGCCCGAAGTTCGACCGCTCCCCCTCGGTGACCTGGACCAGCTTCGGGCGCTGCCGGTGCTCGCGGCACTTCGCCGCCAGCAGGGCGAGGGTGAAACGCGAACCGATCACCGGGATGTCGCCGCGCAGTCGCAACAGGAACGGCACGGCACCGATGTGGTCCTCGTGCCCGTGGGTCAGGACGATCGCCTCGACGTCGTCCATCCGGTCCTCGATGTAGCGGAAGTCCGGGAGGATGAGGTCGACGCCGGGCTGCTGGTCCTCGGGGAACAACACCCCGCAGTCGACGATCAGCAGCTTGCCGTCGTACTCGAACACGGTCATGTTGCGGCCGATCTCGCCGATGCCGCCGAGCGCCACGACCCGTAAACCGCCGCGGGGCAGCTTCTTCGGCAGACCGAGACGGTCGGTGACGTCACCGACGGGCTGCGATGCGACCTGGGGGGAACGGTCGCGACGCGGCTCCGACGCACCGCCGCCACCGGAGTTGCGCGAGTTCTTGCCGCGACGGCGTCCACCGCCCGAGGAGTCCGACGACCGGGCATTGTCCTTGGCGGCGTTGTCCTTGGGCGTGGTGTTCTTGGCCGCGGGGTTCGACGCCTTCGAGGCCTGCCCCGACTTCTGTTGCGGGGGCGCGGTGTTCGTCTGCTCGGGTGCGGCGGCGGCCTTGGGCTGTACGGGCTCGGCAGCCGCCGTGGGCTGCTCGTGGGCCGGCGGGGTCGGGGCCGCGGGTTCCGGCGGGCCGCTGCGACGGGTCGCGGCGCGGCGTCGACGTTTCGGGGCGGTGGGTTCGCCGCTCGGCTGCTCGGGGCCGGTCATGAGAGCACCTGCGCTGCACGCAGATCCGCGATCAGCGATTCGATCTGCGGCCCGGTGGCCGGCATCTGCGGCAGGCGAGGCTCGCCGACGTCGAGTCCGGTGATCCGCAGGGCGGCCTTCACCATCGTCACACCACCGAGTCGACCCATGGCGTTCACCAGCGGTATGAGCGAGAGGTTGATCTCCCGTGCACGAATCATGTCACCCTTTTCCACAGCGTCGAGCAGATCTCTGAGCCGTTCCGGCACCAGGTGGCCGATCACCGAGACGAATCCCGACGCACCCACCGCCAGCCACGGCAGGTTGAGCGCGTCCTCACCGGACAGGTACTGCAGTCCGGCGTCGGCGATGAGCGACGCGGCGGAGTTCAGATCGCCCTTGGCGTCCTTGACGCCCACGATGTTCGGGTGCCGCGCCAGTTCGAGCAGCGTGCGGTGCTCGATCGGCACCACCGAGCGCGGCGGGATGTCGTAGAGCAGTACCGGCAGGTCGGTCGCGTCGGCGATCGCCGTGAAGTGTGCGAGGAGTCCGGTCTGCGGTGGCCGCGAGTAATAGGGCGTCACCACGAGAAGCGCATGCGCGCCGCGCTTGGCCGACTCGACGGCGAAGCGCACGCTCTCGGCGGTGTCGTAGCTGCCCGCCCCCTGCGTGATGCGTGCACGGTCGCCGACCGCGTCGAGCACGGCGCTGAGCAGGTCGAGCTTCTCGGTCACGGTGGTGGTCGGTGATTCCCCGGTGGTACCGGAGATCACGAGTCCGTCGACCCCGCGATCGACGAGATGGGTCGCGAGCTCGACTGCCCGGTCGAGGTCGAGGCTGCCGTCGGCGGCGAAAGGCGTCACCATCGCGACACCCACGGTTCCGAACGGATGCAGCCCGTGCTGCGTCTGGCCGCTGTTCATGGTGGTCAGGCTACCGCCCGGGGGTGCGCCCGAACCGCACAACCCACCCGCGGCCGCGTCGGTCAGCTGTCCACCACGTATGGGGAGGTCGCGACCTCGGTGCCGTCGGCCAGGGTCCCGATCTCGAAATCACCGAACACGGTCGGCGCGACACCGCAGAGCTGCCGCAGACACTCGATCGCGAGCTGCCGGATCTCGACGTCGGCGTGTTCGGTCGCACGCATCCCGACGAAATGACGCCACGCGCGCAGGTTGCCGCTCACCACGATCTTGGTCTCGGTGGCGTTGGGCAGCACCGACCGCGCCGCCTGTCGTGCCTGTTTGCGACGCAGGATTGCGTTGGGCACGTCGGCGAACTTGGCCTCGAGGGCCTCGAGGAGTTCGGTGTAGGCCGCGCGCGCGGCGTCGGTGGCGGTGACGAACAGGTCCTCGAGCTCGGCGTCTCCGCGGATCGCGGGCGGCGGGACCACGTTCGAGTCGTGTTCGGGGACGAACCGCTGCGAGAGCTGGGAGTAGGAGAAGTGTCGATGCCGGATCAGTTCGTGTGTGCACGATCGCGAGATCCCCGTGATGTAGAAGGTGACCGTCGCGTGCTCGAGGAGGGAGAGGTGCCCGACCTCGAGGATGTGGCGCAGGTAGCCGGCGTTGGTGGCCGTTCGCGGGTTGGGCTTGTCCCAGCTCTGGTAGCAGGCCCGGCCTGCGAACTCGACGAGTGCCTCGCCACCGTCGACGTCGGTCGACCACGGGACGTCGGCGGGTGGGTGGAACTCGGTGTGCGCGATCATGTGCACCTGCAACGGAACCAACTGCGACACCTGACTGCACTCCTCTTCGACGGGTCGACCGGCGACTCGATCGGAACCGATTGTCCCGTGCCACGCGACGTCGCCGAACGCGGGTGTCGGTGTTCGCTACTGCAGAGCGCGACGCAGAACGGGAGCGAGGTCGCCACGCGCGTCGGTGTCCACGCCTCCGACCGTCACGTCGTCCATCCCGAGCCACCCCGCCATCGATCGCAGGTCGACCGCGAGATGTTCGGCGACGCGGCCGCGGTCCACCCCGTCCTCGGCGAAGGCACCGAGTACCCGCAGCACACGCGCGGACCGATCGGTCTTGAGGTCCACGCGGGCGGGGATCTCCTCGTCGAGGAGATAGGGGAAGACGTAATACCCGTGCACGCGTTGCGGTTCGGGTACGTAGATCTCGATGCGGTAGTGCATGTCGAACAGGCGATGCAGCCGTGGCCGGAAGAACACCAGCGGGTCGAACGGGGCGAGCAGGGCCGACGCGGTGACCCGACGGGGAGTGCGGGCCGCGGGGTCGAGATATGCGGTGCGGTCCCACCCCGCCACGGTCACCGGCGTCAGTTCGCCGGCGTCGACGAGCTCGGTGACGGCCACGCGCGCGTCGGCGACCGGCAGACGGTAGTAGTCGCGCAGGTCGGTCTCCGTCGCGACGCCGAGCGCACCGATCGACCGGCGGACCAGCTCACGGACGGCGACGTCCCGGTCGATGTCGGTGTTCGCGAGGTACGGACCGACGATGTTCGACGCGAGGTCGTAGTGACGCGCGAAGTTGCCCCGCCGGATCGCGGAGAGATCGCCGGCGGCGAGCATCACCTCGCACGCATGCTTCACCTCGCTGCGATCCCACCAGCTCCCCCGCCGCGGCCGATCGCGGCGCCGGCCGAGCAGCTCTTCGAGCTCACCGCCGGTCGACGGACCCATCTCGGCGAGGACGTCGGCGATCTCGGCGCGTAGCGCGGTGCGTTCGGGCGGCTCGGTCACCGGCTTGCCGTACCGGCCGTGGCGATAGTCGTCCATCCGCCAGCCGAACAGCGGCCAGTCCTCGACCGGGATGAGGGCGGCCTCGTGCGCCCAGTACTCGGCCAACAGACGCGGTGCCCGCGCTGTCGATTCGGCCGCCGCCCGGTCGAGCAGCGCAGGGTCGTAGGGACCGAGCCGACTGAACAACGGCATGTAGTGCGCGCGGACGACGATGTTGACCGAGTCCATCTGCAGGAACCGGATCCGGCCGAGGACCCGCTGCAGGTGCCGACGGGTGACGGCTCCACCGGGTTTCGGGTCGGCGAAACCCTGCGCCGCCAGTGCGATCCGACGCGCTCGCGCGATGGGCAGGGCGGCTGCGTTCACGGTGTGGGCGGCCGCGGTGTCGACACGTCGGGGCGGAGCCGGTGGTCGAGGAACCGGAAGCGCAACCCGCTCGACGATTCCTGCCAGTCCCCCCGTGTGGTGGCCTCCCACCGCGCGGGGTCGATCTCCGGCGCGTGTGCGTCGGCACCGTCGACGTCGACGTCGATCTCGGTGACGTACAGGATGTCAGCGAACTCCATTGCCGCAGTGTAGATCTGGCTGCCACCCATCACCATCACGGTGTCGCCGGGGTCGGCTGCGAGCGCGTCCGCGAGATCGTGGGCGACGACCGCCCCGGGCGACGTCCAGGTCTGGTCGGTGGTCAGCACGACGTTGACCCGGTCGGGTAGCGGCCGGAATCGTTCGGGCAGCGACTCCCAGGTCTTGCGACCCATCACCACGCGGTGTCCGCGGGTGAGATCGCGGAAATGCCGGGCATCTTCGGGGACACGCCACGGGATGGTGTTGTCGCGCCCGATGGCCCGATCGTTGCCCTGCGCCCAGATCAACGCGACCGTCATACCGCCACAGGCGCCTTGATTCCGGGATGGTGCTGGTAGTCGACGACCTCGATGTCGTCGAATTCGTAGTCGAACAACGACTCTCGCGGGGCCAGGCGCAGTGTCGGGTACGGGTACGGGTCACGTGAGAGCTGCAACTTCACCTGCTCGACGTGATTGTCGTAGATGTGGCAGTCGCCGCCGGTCCACACGAACTCGCCGACCTCGAGTCCGGCCTGCGTGGCCATCATGTGGGTCAGCAGGGCGTAGGAGGCGATGTTGAACGGGACCCCCAGGAACAGATCGGCGCTGCGCTGGTAGAGCTGGCACGAGAGTTTGCCGTCGGCGACGTAGAACTGGAAGAAGGCGTGGCACGGCGGCAGTGCCATCTGCGGGATCTCCCCCACGTTCCACGCCGAGACGATGTTGCGACGTGAGTCGGGATCGGACCTCAGCAACGCCAGTGCGTTGGAGATCTGGTCGATGTGCTCGCCCGACGGCGTGGGCCAACTGCGCCACTGCACCCCGTAGACCGGCCCGAGGTCACCGGAGGAGTCGGCCCACTCGTCCCAGATGGTGACGCCGCGCTCCTGCAGCCACCGCACGTTCGAGTCGCCCCGCAGGAACCACAGCAGTTCGTAGAACACCGACTTCACGTGGACCCGCTTGGTGGTGATCAGCGGGAACCCGGCGGCCAGGTCGTAGCGGAGCTGATGGCCGAACAGGCTGCGCGTGCCGGTGCCGGTGCGGTCGGCCTTGGGTGTCCCCTCGGCCAACACCTTCGCCAGCAGGTCCTCGTACGGGGTGTCGATCACGGGTCGAGTCTAGGACTCCTCACCGACGACGGTGCGCAGGCGGCTCAGCTCATCAACTGCGCGGCGACGACCCCGCCGAGCTCACGACACGCTGCGAGCTCGCCGGTATCCGGCTTGTTCGACACGACGACGTGCTCGGAGACCCGGGTCCAGGCGAGGCCCGTGGTGATCGAGTCGATGGCGCGAACGGCCCCCCGGTGCCCTCGTTGCCGTGCAGATAGGCCCCGAACGGACGGCCACGGGTGGCGTCGAGGATCTGGTAGTAGCTGGTGTCGAAGGCGTGTTTATTAGTCTTGAACTCTCTAACTACGAACATGCCCGCGACCAGCGCAATCATCTACACCCGCGCCTCCCGCGACAACGCAAAGGGCCGGTCGGTCGCCGAGCAGGAGGCCGAGTGCCGGGCAGTGTGCGAGCGGGAGGGCTGGCCAGTCGCCGAGGTGATCTGCGACAACGATCGGTCGGCGAGCCGGTATGCCCGCAAAGACCGCCCCGGCTTCGACCGGCTCCGCGAGATCGTCGCCTGGGGCACGTAATCGTATGTTAGGAGGCGTCGCGACTCTCACGTGATCTCGGCGCGCTTATCGGGCTGCGCGATCTGTGTATCGACCGAGGCGTGGCAATGTCGTACGGCGGGCAACTCGTCGACCTCGACGAACCCAAGTTCGTCATCGACGGCATGATGTCCGAGCAGGAGGCCAAGAAGACCCAGGAGCGCATCCTCCGTGCGCACCGGGCCAACCTCGCCGACGGAAAGCCTTACGGACGAGTTCCGTGCGGCTACAAGATCGTTCGTGACCCTGAGACAGGCAAGTCGATCGGCCGGACCCCCGACCCCGACCGTGTTCCCCTCGTTCTGGAGGCCGCGCGGCGAGTGCTCGCCGGGCAATCGTTCGGCTCGGTGGTCCGTTGGATCGAGACGAAAGACCCGATCGGGTGGGACTCGGCGAAGCTGCGTCGCATTCGGCTCAAACGCGACCTACGCCGGGTATCGCACCGTCAGCGCCACCATCGACGGCAAACGCGGCCCTCAGGAAATCCACGGCAAGGGCACATGGGAGCCGATTCTCCCCGACGAGCAACACCATGACCTCGTGGCGCTGTTCGCGGGCCGCAAGACCGGGCCGCGTGGGGTGCCGGTGAAGCACCTGCTGACGGGCATCGCTCGGTGTGCGGTGTGCGGCGAGTACGTCTGGAAGGCGCGCGGCGGCCGACGGAAAGATGGGACCGGGCACGTGGTGTATCAGTGCAAGGAGCACTGTGTCGGCCGAAATATGGCGGCGACCGACGGTGTAGTTCTCGCGGTCGTCGAGGGCATCCTGACCACACCCGAGTCGCTGGCCGCGCTGGCCGAGGTACCGGCATCTGACCCCACCGCCCCGGCACGGTTGGCCCAGCTACGTCGACGCCTGGAGGACGTCGAGAACGAAAGAGCCGAGGGTTGGATGCCGCCGAGTACCGGCGCGCGGGTCGCGACCCGACTGGAGGCGCAGATCGCCGACGCCGAGACTGACGCGACACCGGTGTTCACGGACCCGTTGATCCGAGAACTCGCGACCGCCCCCGACCCGATGGCGATGTGGCAGGAACTACCGCTGGTCGCGAAGCGCGAGTTCATCCGGTCGACCATGACCATCGACCGCGTCGGCCGGGGCCGGTGGCACAAGCCGTCTGACGCGATCACAATCACGCCTCGTCGCCCTGTCGCCGCTCATTAGGTAGCGGAACCGACCATCGCCCTCAGCAGAATATGCTTTCCGGGTGTCGACTCGCCCCGAACTGCCGAAGGTTCTCTACCACTACACCGACACCGCCGGGCTCCTCGGCATCCTCGGCCACCCAGCCAACTTCCCCGGCACCGACGCGGGCGTATTCGCCACCGAGACCGGCGCGACATTCGGGACGCTGTGGGCGACGGACGCTCGGTACCTCAACGATGCGGCCGAGCTGACTTTCGGCGCGGAGATGCTGGCGCAGAAGCTCGAAAACCGCGCCGAGTCGACACCACCGGGCACCGTTCACGATCGGCTCGTGAGCCTCACCGCCGACGTCCGTACCGGCCGGTTCGAGTTCACCATTGGCTCCGCGCCCGAACAGCGTCACCCTCACGTCACGTGCTTCTGCACCTCCGGGAACCTTCTCAGCCAGTGGCGCGGGTACGGCGACGGTGGAGGCGGCTACGCGATCGGGTTCAGTGACACCGCGCTCAACGAGTTCATCACGATCGACTCCCACTTCTTCGAGACGAGCCCCGAGTTCGCGGTCAGCCCGATTGGCCCGCCCGAGAAGGTCTACTACGGGGACGACGACGCGAGCCAGTTCCTCGACGACTGCGCCGACGAGATCGCCGAAGGTGTCGAGGGGATAGAGACCGGCGACAACGACTACACCTACCCCGACGTCTTTCACGGCGTCGCCGCTCGCTGGCTCGCCCAGGTGAAGCACGACGCGTTCAGCGAGGAGGCCGAGTGGCGGTTGATCGTCGACCGGATCAACAAGGCCCAGGACAGCGAGTTTCGCCCCGGATCAATCGGCCTCGTCCCCTATCAGAAACTCCACTTCCCGATCACGCGATCCGGCGAACCCTCAATCGTCAAGATCGTCGTCGGCCCGGGTAGAGAGCGAGAACTGAGGAAGGAGGCGGTGACGCATCTGCTGGAGAAGATCGGCTCCACCGATACCGAGGTCTCGCTGTCTGACGCCCCCTATCGGGGGTAGGGGTCGGGGTGGGCCGCTGCCCAACGAGCGAAAGACTCGTCAACTCCGCGCGCCACGGCGTCCTGCTTATTCTCAGTGCTCATATCTATCTCTCCAATCAGGTTGCAGTGCTGTTGTTTTGAGCGCCCTCGGGCGGCTCCACCTTCGCGAGGGTTACATGCGCAGAGTCGCCAGGGCGGCCCGCGTCATGCCACCGCTCGTACGCCGCGTCGAAGATGTCCCGCGGGATGCCCTGCACGAAGCTCGTGCGAATCTTGGCGGCGGTTGTCTTGCCGTTGATGTCGTCGCAGGCCAGGGCGGCGCACAAATCCTCGATCGCCTTGTTGATGCGCTTCACCCGCACCTCGTCGGTTGCGACCTGGTCGCGGTAGCACTCCTCACGGAATCCCCCTGTGGCGTACCGCCGCGAGGTGAGGGTGCCGAGGTTATCGAGCCGCCCCGCTTTCAGCAGCACCTTCAGGTGGTGGCTGTGTTGGGTCGACTTCTCCGAGAAGGGTCACGGGCAGTGGCCGCCGCTTTCACCTCTCCCGACGTCACGCCCTCGATCGTCTCGAGGCCGCGGACGATCTCGAACACGGCCTCGCCGGTCTCATTAATCTGCTCGGCCACCTCGAACGCATCGAGTGCACGCACCGCGAGCGACGACTTTCGCCCCGCCGACTCCGGCACCTCGACGAGTTCGAACTGGTGCTTGCAGCCAGCCTTGTCGTCCTTCTGCTTGTCGCGCACGATCGTGAGCTTGGGGGTGGTGCCGGATCGATCGACCCGAAGCGACGTCTGCACCGCCCCGAACCATGCCGACGACCCGCGCCCGTGGGTGGTGCCGCGTGCGGTGTGATGGACGGTCAGCACCGCCGCCCCCGTCTCGTAGATCAGCTTGTCGATGTGTCGGATCGCGAGACTCTGATCGGAGGCCTCGTTCTCTCCGAGCCCGGCCGTCGACCGGGCTCGGGTGTCGAGCCCGAGGCGCGAGCGTTTACCCTCGCCTCGATCCGATCCGGCAGCGCTCCCGGTAGCTTCAACGTGACGCCCGCTGCGCTGCTCTAGATCGGCTCGTTGTAGCCGTAGGAGATGGTGACGGTGGCGACCGGCCCCTCAGAGCTATTCAGAACGCTGACGTGCTCCACGTTGGAGTACCAGGCTCCGGGTCGGCCAGCGATTCTCCGCATCACCTCGGCCTCGGCCGCCGCCTCTGCCTCTTCGGTGTCGTGCATGTTGCGCAAGCGAACCTCGATGTTCTCGTGCTCGAACTTGACTGAGCGTGTCTGGGCCATCGCCCGCCTCCTCGTCGTCGTTGCGTATCGCGACGATAGTCCCATCAACCACCGACATACCCGTCAATGTCGGAGTAACGCGGCATGATTGGGCTTATGACCCTCCGGCTAACAGCGGACAACGCACGGCGCTACTGGCACGCGCTCATCGCGAACGTGGCGGCGCTGATCGACGACGCGAACGTGCTACTGGATAACCAGTCTCCTGGCCGCGCACGGTCGCTTCTCGTGTTGGCGCAAGAGGAGTTGGCGCGCGCGAATGCGGTCTTCGAGGCGTCAGTTGGCGCGTGGGAGAGCGGCGGCACGGTCGAACTGTCCTCGCCGCCCGGCAACCCCAAGCACCTCGCCGTCTCGAACAACCACCGCGACAAGATCGCCGCGACCGACGATTTCGCGCTGGACCTCGGCCCATTCTGGGGCGATTACAGCGCGTGGGAGAACGGGGTCGTGCCCGAGCCTGGTCGACTGCCCGCCGAGGTCGATCGCGAGAAGCAAGACGGGTTCTACGTCGCGTCGGCTCCAGGGGCAGGCGGCCGATTCGCATCCCCCCTCGACGTCGAGCGCGCGCCGGTGGCCACCGAGCTGGAGCGGGTCGCTCAGCTCGCCGAGATGGCGCTTATCCGCGACCACACGCGCAAGCAGGCTCTCGGTAATTCCGGTGAGGACAGCGCCCAAGACCTGCACTGGATGCTGTTGCCGTATGCGCATCCGAGATGTGGGCCTACTTCGTAGAGAACATGGAGAGCCGAGCGGCTGACGAACCCGACCAGTAGCGCGACGCCCCGGCCGTGAGCATCAGCCGGGGCGTCCTCGTGGGGGCTACCCAGCCCGCACACCTCAACGGTATCGAGCGGCGGTGCAGTGGCTATTGCGCGTCCCACTCCTCGTAGGTGAAGCGCCGCCGAGGCCGAAACGCCGCGTTCAGCTCCTCGTCGTCAAGGATCGCGTAGTCGTTCTCGATCTGGCGTGCGATGCCCTTGTTGATCCGCGTCAGGGTCCGCTTGATCTCGCACGGTGCGTCGGTTCGGCACACAGCGCACTTACCATCAGTGCCCTCGATCATGTGATCGACGGTGTACCGGACCAGTACCTCACGCCATCGCGTGCGGGCAGCGTAGAGCAGACGCAACCGCTGCTCGGGGTCGCCTGAGGCGACGGGGGAAGCCGCGCCTGTCTCCCACACCGCGATCTCCTCGACGAGTCCTTTGTCGAGGTCCGTCAAAGTCCGTTTCACCCGGCATGGCGCAGCCGCATGACACTTTCCGCACCGCCCCATACCGTCGTCGGTGACGTGGTCCCTCGTCAGATCAACGAGCGCGCGACTCCACTTCGCCAACGACGCCGCTACCTCCTCGATCTTCGCGTCAACGTCAATGGCTGGCCTCGGAAGCGGCGGCTGCTTGATCGCTCGTCTCGGGGTGAACACGATCCTCTTGTCGCGTTCCCGGCGAATATGGTCATCGCGACGATCAACGCTCACGTAGCGCAAGAGCCTGAGCTGGACGGCAGCCGACAGCGGCGTGTCCCATTCTCGCGCATTGACTTTCGCCTTCGCTCGAACAGTGAGGAAGGCGTTTCGGTTGAGGCCGTAATGGCGGCAGAACTCGCGAACAGTCCGAAGCGGTTCATCAGACAAGGGGCAATCCTCCTGGTGCGTCGCCGCGACCAAGACATCACCGACCCAAATTTGACCAACCCCCTGTTGCGGGGCGCAGGCCAACCTCTAGGCTTTAGCGGTATCGCCAAATACGCGTCGAGCCCTGTCGGAGTCCGCTCTGGCAGGGCCTCGGCGTCTCTGGGCAGACCCGGGCGAGCCTGCCGTTCACCATCGTAAACGCCGGTACCGACACACTCCATCACGCCTGTGGATAACTCTGTGTTTCACGCGAATCTTGGGGCTACCCCATCAGCTGTGCGGCGACCGTCGCGCCCAGCTCCCAACACCGCTCCAGGTCCGCCTTCTCGGGCTTGCCCGAGACGATGACGTAGTCGGCGGCCTTCGCCCAACCGAGGCCGGTAGTGATCCGGTCGACGGCGCTCTCCGCGCCCTCGGTCCCCTCGTTGCCGTGCAGGTACACCCCGAACGGGCGGCCCCGCGTCGAGTCGAGAATCTGATAGTAACTCTGATCGAACGCGTGCTTGAGGGCACCTGAAATCGACCCGAGGTTCGCTGGGCTGCCAAGTAGGTACCCGTCAGCCTCCAGGAAGTCGCTCGCCGACACCGACAACGCCGCCCGGCGGACGACCTCGACGCGCTCGATCTCAGGGTCAGTCGCACCGCTGAGCACCGCCTCGAACATCGCCTGGCAGTACGGGGATGGTGTGTGATGGACGATGAGGAGCTGCGTCATGCCGCTGACCTCCGCGAACACGTAGTAGCGGGGTATCCGTGACTTAAACGTTTCAGAACGCCGGCGATGTAGCCGAGGTTCACCGGGCACCCGAGAACGTAGGCGTCGGCGTCGAGGAAGTCCGATGCGCTCACCGCCAACGCCGGGCGGCGGATCACCTCGACGCCGGTGATCTCCGGATCGGTCGCCCCGGCGAGCACCGCCTCGAACATGGCCTGACAGTGCGGCGACGGCGTGTGATGGACGATCAGGAGTCGCGCGGTCACGCGCGCGACTCACCATCGCGATCGGCCTTCTCCTGTGCAACAGCGCGTTTCATCATCTCACGGGCACGGGAGCGGTCGCCGGCGAAGTCGTAGGCGCGGGCGATGCGGTAGGTGTTGCGCCAGTTCTCGGGGTCGGCTTCCCACTCGGTCTTGACCGTTGCGAACAGCTCGTCGGCCGCGTCGCGTTCGAGTCGGCCCGACGGGCGCCGCGGCAGGTCGGAGACGTCGAGTTCACGACCCTCCTCGCGCATCCGTCGGCCCAGGCGCTGATGCGCGATGCCGGCACGCACGGTCGTGAACGCCATCCAGACCCCGAGGAACGGCAGGATCAGCACACCGACGCCCAGCCCGATACCGACCACCGACCCGTCCTCGATCAGCTGGACCCCGCGCACACCGAGCAGCCCGATGTAGAAGGCCAGCAGGATGAGGATCACCACGATGACCGCCACGATCGGCCGTGCGTCGCGGGAGTAGAAGTCGCGCTTGGAGCGCTCGCCCATCACGACGCCCTAGAGGTCGAGAAGATCGTCGAGGCCGACGGTGAGTCCCGGTCGGTCACCGATCTGGCGGACGCCGAGGAGCACGCCCGGGGCGAACGACGTGCGATCGAGGGAATCGTGTCGGATGGTGAGCGTCTCCCCCTCGGTGCCCAGCAGCACCTCCTGGTGTGCGACGAGTCCGGCCAGTCGCACCGAGTGCACGCGGACGCCGTCCACGTCGGCACCGCGGGCGCCCTCGAGTTCGGTCGATGTGGCGTCGGGCATCGCGGGGGCCCCGGCCTGCGCTCGGGCCTCGGCGATGAGTCGCGCGGTGCGGTATGCGGTGCCCGACGGCGCATCGGCCTTGTGCGGGTGGTGCAGCTCGATCACCTCGACGGAGTCGTAGAAGCGGGCCGCGGCGGCGGCGAACCTCATGCTCAGCACCGCACCGATCGCGAAGTTCGGGGCGATGAGAACGCCGACCCCGGGGGCGTCGTCGAGCCATCCGCGGACCTGCGCGAGTCGCTCGTCGTCGAATCCGGTGGTCCCGACGACAGCATGGATGCCGTTGCCGATGAGGAACTCGAGGTTGTCCATCACCACCGACGGATGCGTGAAGTCGACGACCACCTGTGTGCCGGAGTCGACCAGCGCCGACCGATCGTCGTCCTTGTCGACACCGACGGTGAAGGTCAGGTCGTCGGCGGCGGTGACCGCATCGACGATCGCCTGCCCCACCTTGCCGCCACTACCGAACACCCCGACGCGGATCCCGTCACCACCAGCCATGGCGTCCATGATCCCCCACGTGGGTCAGGTCGCCCGCAGCAGGTCCGCGCACTTCTCGGCCATGGCCATCACCGAGATGTTGGGGTTGACGGTGGGGAGTTTCGGCATCGCCGACGCGTCGACCACACGCAGCCGCTGCGTCCCGCGCACACGCAGCTGCGGGTCGAGGACGGCCATCGGATCGGCGTCGGTACCCATCCTCGCCGTCGCCGCCGGGTGATAGACGGTGTTGTGGGTCTTGTGCATGTAGTCGATGAGGTCGTCGTCGGTGACGGCGTCGGGGCCGGGTGCGAGTTCGCGCGCGATCCACGGCCGCAGCGGTTCCTGGGCCGCGATCTCCCGCGCGAGCCGGATGCCGGCGAGCATCACCGTCTCGTCGTGGTGTCCGGCGTCGGTGAAGTAGCGCGGATCGACCCGCGGCCGGTCGCGGAAATCGCGGCTGCGCAGCCGTACCGTCCCCCGGGAGAGGCCCTGCGTGACATTCGGTGTCAGACAGAAACCGTTGTCGGTGGTCGGGTACCCCCACCGCAGGGTGTTCATGTCGAACGGCACGCTGCCGTAATGCATCATCAGGTCCGGTAGACCGAGGGCGTCGGTCTCGGGAGAATGACCGGTGGAGGCGAACAGTCCGATCTCCCACCACTGACTCGACGTGGTGACCATGGGCTGCGCGGCCTCCCAGAACACGAGTCCCTCGACGTGGTCGTCGAGGTTCGAACCCACCCCCGGCGAGTCGACGCGCAGGTCGACACCCATCGCGCGCAGGTGGTCGGCCGGGCCGATCCCCGAGAGCATCAACAGTTTCGGGGTGTCGATGGCGCCGGCGGTCACGATGACCTCACGGTCTGCGCCCACCACGTCGAACCCGGTGAGGTCGGGGCGCTGGTAGCGGGCACCGACGGCGGTGGTGCCCGAACCGTCGTCCCCGTCGAACAGGATCTCCTGCGCCCAACAGCCCGTGCGGACCTCCAGGTTGGGGCGGGTGCCGATGATCGGGTGCAGGTAGGCGTGGGAGGTCGACATCCGCAGGCCGTCCTCGCCGGCGTTGATCTGGAACCAGCCGGCGCCGGTCCGCACCGTCTCACCTCGGTTGAACCCGACGGTCGGCAGCCCGGTTGCGGCGGCGGCATCGAGAAGCGCGGCACCGCAGGGATCCTGGGCGGGGATGTCGCGCAGGCGCACCGGCCCGTCGTGCCCGTGGTCACCCGGGGCGTCGTTGTTCTCCAGGCGCCGGACCAGCGGGTGCACGTCGGCGGCACCCCACCCGGTCAGCCCCATGCGCTCCCACTCGTCGAGACTCTCCGCCGGCGGCCAGAACGCGATACACGAGTTGTGCGACGAACATCCGCCGAGCACCTTGGCCCGGGCGTGCCGCATGAAATCGTTGCCACGCTCCTGCGGTTCGATGGGGTAATCCCAGTCGTATCCCGAGTCCAGCAGGTGCATCCACTCGCTGAGCACCAGGACGTCGTCGGCACCGACATCGGTCGGCCCTGCCTCGATGAGGCAGACGGTCACCTCGGGATCCTCGCTCAGGCGTGCGGCGAGCACGCATCCCGCGGTGCCACCCCCGACGATCACGTAGTCGAATCGGCCTGCGGTGACCGCGTTCTCGTGTAGTGGATCGGCCATGTGGTCAGACTCCCTCGGGTCCGGGGAACGGTTCGGCGGTCACGGCGTCGGACTTCGTCTCCGACGCATGCGATCTCAATGTCCCCATGCCCCGGCTGCCGACGGTGAAGTACCAGATCAACCCGACGCCGCCGATGACACCGATGTAGATGAACGCGGCCCAGGTGTTGTACCAGGGCGCACCGTAGACGGCTTCGCGCGGCCAGGCGAGGTTGATCGCCATCCCGATCCCCCACAGCACGGCGACGATGTTCACCGGGAGGCCCCACCGGCCCATCGAGAAGTATCCGCCCGCCTTGAGATCGGGCGGCGGCCACTGTCCGCGGAATCGCTTGAGCAGCAACGGACCGGTGACCATCAGGTAGGCGATGTAGATCATGATGATGGCCACCGAGGTCAGCAGCAGGAAGATGGTCGGCTGGTTGATGTTGATGACGAGGATCAAAATCGACAGCACGCCGATGAGGACCGACGGGATGACCGGCGCCTGGGTCCGCGGATGCACCTTGGCCAGTTGTTCGCCGAACGGCAACGCGTTGTCGCGGGCCATGGCGAACGTGAGTCGGATCGCCGCGGTGTGCACGGCGAGTGTGCACACGAACACCGCCACCACGATGCACATGAGGAAGATCTTCCCGACGGGCCCGTACATGACGTCGAGCACGATCTGTTGCAGCCCGCCCTGTGCGGCGAGCGCTGGATCGGACAGGTTCGGTGCGGCGAGGATCGCGAACACGAGGATGGCGCCGCCGATCACGAAGGAGGCGAGGATCGCGCGCAGGATGGCCGACGGTGCGGTCTTGCGCGGGTTGACCGTCTCCTCACCGAGCGACGACGCGGTGTCGAAGCCGTACATGACGTACCCCGAGGCCAGCGAGGCGATGAGAAATGCCCCGAGGTATCCCCCGCTCTCGCCTGCGCCGTACCCGTTGGTGGAGAAGAACACCGCGGGGGTGCGGTCGATGTTGAAGGCCAGGATCACCGCGATCAGGACCGCGGCGATGAGTTCGATGAACACGCCCGTGCTGTTGATGATCGACATCAACCGGACGCCGAAGGCGTTGATCGCGGTGGTCGCGAGCACCAGGATCGAGCCCAGCAGAACGGCATTCGACGGTGACACCACGGAGAGGTCGTCGGATCCGATCAGGCGGAACCCACCCCAGATCTTCGGCAGGGTGGAGTCGATCGCCAGGACGACCGCCGACATCGTGACGATCGAGGCGGTGAGCATCATCCAGCCCGAGAACCACCCCACCACCTTGTTGCCCAGGATCTTCGCCCAGTTGTAGACCGACCCTGCGATCGGGTACTTGGCGGCGAGTTCCATGAAACACAAAGCGACAGCGAGCTGTCCGACGAACACGATGGGCCAGCTCCACAGGTATGCCGCGCCCGCCGTGCCGAACCCGAAGTAGAACAGCTGGAAGGTGCCGGTGAGGATGGAGATGTAGCTGACCCCGGCGGCGAAGCTGGCGAACTTGCCGATGCTGCGGTCGAGGCTCTCCTTGTAGCCGAAATGTTCCATCCCGTTGTCGGGATCGATCGGTTTCTCGATGGTCATACCCAGCCCCTCACTCCGATAACCCTCATTGGGGGAACCAACCGGCCGGCGGCGCGGTGGTGTTGGTCCAGATGTGTTTGAGCTCCTGGTATTCGGCGAGCCCCGACGGTCCCAGCTCGCGACCGTTACCGGAGCGTCCGAAGCCGCCCCACTCCGCAGCGGGGGTGTAATAGCCGAAGTCGTTGACCCACACGGTGCCGTGCCGCAGCCCGCGTGCCATCCGTTCACCGCGTGCGGCGTCGGAGGTGCGGACCCCGGCGGCGAGACCGTAGGCGGTGTCGTTGCCCAGTTCGAGGGCGTGGGCCTCGGTGGTGAACCGTTCGACGGTGAGGATCGGGCCGAAGGTCTCCTCCGCGACGATCCGCATCGTGCGGTCGCAGTGGTCGAACACCGTGGGTTCGAAGAAGTATCCGTCGGCCAGCCGCGGCTCGGTCGGCCGACGGCCCCCGGTGACGAGCGTGGCCCCCTCGGCCACGCCCACGGCCACGAAGTCGACGATCTTGTCGAGTTGCTGTGCCGAGACGAGCGGGCCGGTGAGACTGGCCGGATCGACGCCGGGCCCCATCGGGATCCGGCCGGCGCGGTCGGCGACGGCGGCGACGAGGTCGTCGGCGACGGATTCCTCGACGATCAACCGGGTTCCGGCCGAGCAGACCTGACCCGAGTGCAGGAACACGCCCGTGAGGACCTGGTCGACCGTCGCCGACATGGCCTCCGGCGTCGCGCACGCGTCGGCGAAGACGATATGGGGGTTCTTGCCACCGAGTTCGACGAGCACCCGCGTGACGTGTTCGGCGGCCGTTCGGCCGATGACCTTCCCCGTCGCGAGCCCACCGGTGAAGGAGATGAGGTCCACGTCGGGGTCGTCGGTGAGCGCGGGCCCGAGATCGGATCCCGCACCGAGCACGAGATTCACGACACCCGCGGGCACACCGGCCTCCTCGATGAGCCTGGTCAGCTCGATCGTCGACAGCGGGGTGACCTCGCTGGGCTTGAGGACCATCGTCGCCCCGGCCGCCAACGCGGGGGCGATCTTCCACGAGATCTGCAGCAGCGGATAGTTCCAGGGGGCGATCATCACGCACACACCCACCGGTTCGGCGACCACCCGGCTGACCACGGCGGGGTTGCCGACATCGACGAGTCGGTCGGAGGTCGTGGTGACCAGATCGGCGTAGTAGCGGAACACCGACACGACGTCGGTGATGTCGATCCGACTCTCCGCGAGGGTCTTCCCCGTGTCGCGGGTCTCGATCAACGCGAGCGGCTCGATGTCACGCATCAGCAGGTCGGCGATGCGGTCGAGGAGCGCCGACCGGTCGGCGACCGTCGTCGATCGCCACGGCGAATCGTCGAAGGCGGTGCGCGCGGCGACGATCGCCGCACGGACGTCCGCCGGCGACGCCTCGTCGACCGCCCGGATGACCGTGGCGTCGGCCGGATCGATGCAGTCACGGGTGCGACCGGAGGTCGCCGCGGTCCATGCGCCGTCGATGAAGAGGTCACTCACCTCCTCATCCTCACCCGTCGGCGCACATTTCGTTGATCCAATCGTGGAATTGCGCGATGTGGTGCTCGGCGGGTACCAGGACGCCACCGGAGGCGTAAGCGCGCGACGACATCCCCGGTTGTGTGCGCTCGCAGGCGTCGAAATCCTGGACGTTCACGCGGTGGAACAGTTCGACGCCGCCGCGGGTGTCACCGCCGGAGGCGATCACGTCGGGGTGGTAGAGCCAGTCGCACACCACCACCGTGCGGTCGACCGCCGCCGGGAACATGCGGTGCACGATCACGTGGTCGGGGACGAGGTTGACGAACACCGTCGGGTTGATCGTGATCGCGTAGTAGCGACGGTCCTGATCGGCGGACAGATCCGGTAGCGGCGCGAATCCGGACGACCCGTCGACGGTGAATCCGTCGATCGCCCCTCCGAACTCGGCTCCGTGACCGACGTAGTACTGGGCGGCGAGGCCGTCGGCGAACTCCGGCAACACCTCGGTGAGCTCGGGGTGGATCGTCGCGCAGTGATAACACTCCATGAAGTTCTCGACGATCAGTTTCCAGTTCGCCGCGACCTCGTAGGTCTCGCGGTGGGCCAGCGCGAGACCGGCCACCCCGTATCGATCGATCTGATCCGGTGATCCGAGACGTGTTGTCACCGCTTCGATCACGGTGTCGGCGAACGAGGGCGGTTCGTCGGCCAGGCACACCCACAGGTAGCCGAGCCATTCGTGGGAGGCGACGCCGACGAGCCCGTAGCGGGTGCGGTCGATGTCACCGAGACTGCTGAGGTTGGGGGCGGCGACGAGTGCACCGTCGAGCCCGTAGGTCCAGGCGTGGTAGGGACACTGGAGATTTCGTCGTACCGCCCCATCGCTCTCGGTGCAGATCAACGCGCCCCGGTGGCGGCAGCTGTTGAGGAACGCCCGCAGTCCGCCGTCGCGTCCCCGGACCACCAGCACGCTCTCGCGGCCGATGTCCACGGTCGCGAAACGTCCGGGGGCGTCGAGGTCGGCAGTGCGGACCGCGCACATCCACCGGCGTTCGAGAATCGCCTCCTGCTCACGGGTGAAGGCGGCGGTGTCGGTGTAGGCGCTGCCCGGCAGCGTCGCCACGAGGGTGTCGGGGGTCTCCGGAGCGGTCCGGCCGGTGGCGTCGACGGCGGTCATCGGGCACCGGCCGTCGCCACACGGTCGTCGCCACCGGCGGCCACCGCGGCACGGTTCGGGTCGAAGATGCCGATCGGGTGTTCGGTGCGACCGTCGACGACGAGATCGGCGAGGATCTCGCCGACCACCGGGACGAACTTGAAGCCGTGACCGGAGAATCCGCAGGCCACGGTGACCCGCTCGTGCCGGGGATGTCGTGCGATCACGAAATTGTGATCGGGGGTGGTCGAGTACATGCAGGTGGCCGCATCGAGAGCAGGCCCGTCGACACCGGGCAGCAGCTCCTGGACCCGTGTCCGCATCCGCGCGGTCTCGTCGTCGTGCACCACGCGGTCGATGGTCTCCGGCGAGCAGACCTCACCCCGGCGGAAGAAGGCCACCTTCACTCCCCCGTCGGGACCGTCGATCGCCGGGAACCCGTAGATCTGTTCGATGTCGGAGTTCTCCTGGATGTAGATCGGCGCGTCGGTCATCGCCGGGACGGCGCCTGTGGGAGCGGGAGCGGCGACCGGGAACCAGTACATG
Organism: Williamsia sp. M5A3_1d; assembly: GCF_053345315.1. Classification (NCBI taxonomy): domain Bacteria; kingdom Bacillati; phylum Actinomycetota; class Actinomycetes; order Mycobacteriales; family Nocardiaceae; genus Williamsia; species Williamsia sp. M5A3_1d. Next base: position 225,113 of record NZ_JBKEZX010000004.1, on the reverse strand, counting down.
ACCTGACGTTCGATCTCGATGGAGACGCCGAGGTCGGCCAGGATCTCCGGCGCCCACGCTCCCGGGCAGATCACCAGTTCCCGCGCACGCAGCCGTCCCGAGTCGGTGACGACCTCCACATACCCACCGTGATCGGTCCAGGAACGCACCGTCTCACCGAATCGGAGGTCGGCGCCGCCGCGACGCGCGAGGTCGATGTGGGCGGCGACGGTCTCCTCCGGACGCGCGAACCCGGCCAGCGGTTCGTACACGGCCACCTGACCCGCCTCGGGCGCGAACCCCGGGAAGCGGCGGGTGACCTCGTCGGCGTCGAGCACCTCGTGCTCGAGACCCCAGAGCTGCGCGGCGTGCAACGAACCCGACACCGTCGCGGATTCGGGTGGCCCGATGAACAGACCACCGGTGATCCGGTAGACCTCGCGACCGGATTCCCGCGCGAGTTCCTCCCACAGTTCGTAGGCCCGCAGCAGCAGCGGTACGTAGGCGGGGTCCTCGAAGTACGACTGTCGGATGATGCGCGAACCGCCGTGCGACGAGCCGCGATCGTGTGCCGGGGTGAACCGTTCCAGGCCGAGCACCGACACGCCCCGCCGCGTGAGGTGATGAGCCGCAGCCGATCCCATGCCTCCGAGTCCGATGACGATGACGTCGGCATCGACGTCGGGTCCTGCGTCGATCATGATGTCCGTCCTTTCAGGCGGGCGTTCTCCGGGTCGACCGTGGTGGTCGGCGACACGGTGAACGTCGCGGTCGTCGCGAGGTGGTCGACCCGAACCCGGTCACCGACGCGGAGTTCGGGCGCGCCCCAGGCGTAGGCGATGGTGCGCTGCACCGCCGGCGAGAACGCGGCCGACGTCACGTGGCCCACGGTCCCGTCGGGACCGGTGACCGGTTCCCGTCCGAGCAGCACCGTGCCGGGGTCGTCGGCGACGAGTGTGTGCAGGCGTCGCCGCACCGGCCGCTGCATCATCGCCGCGCGTCCGACGAAGTCGTGGTTCTTCGCGACGGCGAACGCCAGTCCCGCTTCGTCGGGAGAGTGCACCGCGGTCATGTCGGTCCCCCACGAGCGGTAGCCCTTCTCGATCCGGAGGGTGTCGAGCGCGCCGCGGCCGGCCCACACGGCGCCGAGAGGTTCTCCCGCGGTGGTGAGTTCGCCGGCGAGGGTGACCGCATCGTCCGCGTCGACGTAGAGCTCCCAGCCGAACTCGCCGACGTAGGACACCCGCATGGCGAGGACCTCGACGTCGGCGATCCGTGTGCGCAGGGTGCGGTAGAACCCGAGCGCGTCGGCGTCGAGGGCGTCGGCGGCGAGAGGGCCCACGAGGGCGAGTGCGGCCGGCCCCCAGACGCCGATACACGCGGTCTCCCTGGTGGTCTCGCGGACCTCGACATCGACACCGTCGCGGCGGGCGACCCGGGCGAGCGACGTCAGACGGGCGAGGTCGAGCGGACCGTTGACACCGATCTGGAACCGGTCTGCGGCGATGCGCGCGACGGTGACGTCACTGAGGATGCCGCCCGACGGATCGAGCATCAGCGCGTAGATGACCGTCCCGACCGCGCGGTCGGGACTGCGGGTGAGTATCGGCGAGAGGAACGATGCGGCGTCGGGGCCGCTGACATCGACCCGCATCAGCGACGTCATGTCGAAGAGCCCGACACCTGCCCGGGTTGCCGCCGCCTCGGCGAGCACGATCGGTGACCAGTGTCGGGTGGAGAAGTCGTCCTCGCGCGTCATCGCGGTGTTCGCCGACCCGATGTTCGCCGTCTTGTGCGTCGGCAGAGCGGCGTTCTCCTCGAACCAGGCCGGTCGCTCCCAGTCGTGGGAGGTGACGAACACCGCACCGCGGTCGCGATGCCCGTCATGCAGCGGACTCACGGTGAGATCGCGCTGGATCGACCGCTGTTCGCGCGGGTGGATGATGTCGTAGACCTCGTCGAAGGCTCGGGCACTCATCGCCGCGACGTGATCGGGCGCGACCTCGCGGGCGGAGAACCGGGCGATGTCACACCCGGCGACACACAGATCGGGGTTGCCGTCGATCATCCAGTGCGCCATGGTGCGTGCCACGCCCGCCGACTGGGTGACCCACACCGCCTCGGCCACCCAGAAGCCGTCGAGCCCCGGATGGGGGCCGAGGACCGGGCCGCCGTCGGGCGTGAAGGAGAAGATGCCGTTGAACCCGTCGGCGACTGCCGCCGACGCCAGATCGGGGAGCACACGTGTCGATTCCGACCACGCCGGGGCGAAATCATCGGCGGTGAACGGCAACATCGACGGCATCGGTTGTTCCCGGGTGTCGCGGTAGAGCCGGTCCATGTCGACGGGCATCGCACGGTGTCCGTAGTAGCCGATACCGATCCGGTCGCCGTGCTGACGGTAGTAGAGGTCGGCATCCTGGTGACGCAGGATCGGTAGTGTCGCAGCGGCTTTGCCCACGCGGTGGTCGGCGAAGGGGCGCAACTCCTGCACCGGCGTGGTCTCGACGTACTGGTGACCCATGGCGACCAGCGGCACGGCGAGATCGACCATCGCACCGATCTCGACACCCCAGAAGCCCGCACACGACACCACCAGGTCGGCGGGGTGCGAGCCGTCGGCGGTCTGCACCCCGGTCACGCGATCGCCGACGGTGGTCACCGCACGCACGACGGTGTCGCCGACGAAACGTGCCCCGGCGGCCTCGGCGCGCCGACGCTGCACCTCCACACAGGACAGTGCATCAGCGAGACCGTCTGCGGGGGTGTGCAATCCACCGAGCACCGTCGTCGGGTCGAGCAGGGGATGCAGCCGGGCGCACTCCGTCGCGTCGACGATCTGCGCGGGCACACCCCACGCACGAGCCCAGCCCGCCTTGCGGTGCAGGTCGGTCATGCGCGCCTCGGTGGTCGCGACCTCCAGTCCACCGACGGGGTTGAAACACAGTCGATCCGTCGTCTGCGACAGGCCGCGGAACTTGTCGATCGTGTACTGCGCGAAACGCGACAGGGTCTCCGACGGGTTGGTCGCGAAGACCAGGCCCGGCGCGTGGCTGCTCGAGCCGCCGGTGGCGGGGAGGGGTCCGCGGTCGAGGACGGTGACGTCGGTCCATCCACGACCGGTGAGTTCGTCGGCCAGCGAGGTGCCGACGATGCCTGCACCGATGATGACCACGCGAGGACCGGGCATGGTCACCTCGTTTCTGTACCGATGCTGCGACGTGGACGCCCATCTGTTGCATCCAACGCAACGCGTTGTCTCCTGTGCAACACATGGTGCGACCGACGGGGCCGCACGTCAACTCGACGCGCGGGACCGGACGGGGTCGGACGAAGGTTCGGTCAGGCGTGGTGACCGAGGCGGACGCTGATCGCGGCGGCGGCGTCGACTGCCTCGGCCGACAGTGTGGGCAGCCGATCGTCGGACATCCGGAACGTCGGCCCGGAGATGCTCAGCGCGGCGACCACGTCGCCCGTGTGATCGCGGATCGGGGCGGCCACCGCGGTGAGCCCCTCTTCGAGCTCCTCGCGCGCCTGCGCCCAACCGCGTCTGCGGACGTCGGCGAGTTCGGCACGCAACGCGTCGAGGTCGGCGATCGTCGAGGGTGTGAACCTTTCCAGCGTCGCGCCGACGGCGGTATCGAGGCGCGGTTCGTCGAGCGCTGCGAGCAGGATCTTCCCGCTGGAAGTGGCGTGCGCCGGACAACTCTGACCGACCCAGGTACGCAACGAGATCCCCGGTGACCCGTTGGCCTCGGTGACGTTGACCGCACGCCCGCTGTCGAGGATCGCGAGGTTGACCGTCTCGCCGACGGCGTCGGCCAACGGGCCGGCGATGTCGCGACTCTCGCGTCCCAGGTCACGGGTGGCCATGGTCGCACCGGCCAGGCGGACGATGGTGAACCCCAGCCGATACTTGCCGCGATCGGCGACCTGCTCGACGAATCCGCGACCCTCCAGCACCGACACCAGCCGCGAGATCGTCGACTTGTGCACGCCGAGGGTGTCGGCGATGTCGGACACGCCGCCCTCCCCGTGTCGAGCCAATATCTCGAGGACCTCGAGCGCGCGATCGACGGACTGGATGGAGGCGGGACGGTTCCGGTCGGGCGAGATGTCGGGCGTGTCGTTGATGTCCATGTCACCTCCCAGCATAGTTGCGGCCGCGAACGGTCCGACACGTCCGATCAGCGCCTGCATCGACGTGCTTTTGTTGCGCACAATGCGCTATGTTGCCCCCAACGCAACGCAGCGCGTCAGAGAATCCGCCGTCTCGAGGTGACCCCATGTCTGTTGTCCACACCCCCACGACCGCCACTGCCCACGGTGTCGGCGCCGCGCTGGAGGTCGCTCTCGCCGACCTCACGGTCGACGTACCGCTGCGCATCGACCCCGCCGATCACCCACCGATCGCGGTGATCCGTACCGCCGAGGGTGTGTTCGCCATCGACGACACCTGTACCCACCAGGACACGTCGTTGTCGGACGGCTGGGTGGAGAACTGCGCGGTCGAATGTCCACTCCACGAGGCGTGCTTCGACCTGCGTACCGGAGAGCCGAGCGGCCCGCCGGCCACACGCGCCGTGGCCACCCACCCGGTTACCGTGACCGACGGTCGAGTCCACATCACCCTCGTCGACCGGTCGCTGCCGATGCCCGAATCTGCCGAGGACATCTCGGGCGCCGCATGATCACCGTGGTGGGCGCGTCACTGGGCGGTCTGACCGCCGCCCGTGAACTGAGGGCCTCCGGCGTCACCGACCCGATCGCGTTCGTCGGCGCGGAGCCCTGGTTGCCCTACGACCGTCCTCCGCTGTCCAAAGACGTACTGCTGGGGCAGCTCCCGAGCGGGGGTGCCCCCGGGACCGGCGTCGATCCGGGACCCACGGGCCTGCTCCTCGACGGCGAGATCGACGCCTACGACTGGCACCTCGGCATCGCCGCCGACGGCCTGACGGTCGATGAGAACGGCATCAGCGTCAAGCGCGGATTCCACCGCGCCGTCGGTCCGGCCGATGCGGTGATCATCGCGACGGGCGCACGCGGCCGAACCCTCATCGGCGCCGAACTCGACGGGGTCCACGTGCTCCGCACCCTCGACGATGCCCGCTGCCTCGCGGCCGACCTCCGGACCGCGCGGCGTGTCGTGATGATCGGAGGCGGATTCATCGGCGCCGAGATCGCCTCCACCGCGCGGGGCCTCGGCGCGGAGGTCACCATCGTGGAGGCGACCGAGATCCCGGGCGCCGCGGTACTCGGTGTCGACGTCGCCCGGTGGTCGCTGTCGCGTCACGCACTCGCCGGTGTCTCGGTGTACACCGGCGCCGCGGTGGAGACCATCGACGGGACCGCCGGCCGGGTCCGGTCGGTCACCCTCGGCGACGGACGTGTCGTCGATGCCGACGTGGTGGTCGTGGGCATCGGCTCCGTCCCCGACACCGACTGGGCGGCCGCATCCGGTATCGCGCTCGACGACGGGTTCGTCACCGACGCCCATGGCGCGACCTCCATGCCGGGGGTCTTCGCCCTCGGCGACTGCGCACGGACCTTCGATCCGATCACCGGAACCCATGTGCGACGCCAGCATTGGAGTTCGGCCGTCGAGCAGGCACGGACCGTCGCACGCCGCATCGCCGGACTCGAACCGCCACCTCGGCGTTCGCCCTACTTCTGGAGCGATCAGTACGGGCACCGACTACAGGTCTGCGGATACATCCCCGTCGGCATGCAGCCCGAGGTCGTGGACGGATCGATGGAACACGGTGCGACCGAGGGGTTCCTCGCCGTTTTCGGTGACCGCGATCAGCCCGCCGCGGTGATAGCCGTCGACCGGCCCCGAGACTTCCTCCGTCTGCGCAAGACGATGGATCGAGTCCTGGTCGGCTCCTCCGGGGCCGTGGCACACGTCTGAGTCGGCCGCCTGCGCACACCTGGCCACGGGTCCTAGAAGACCGGCGCTGCGGCCCGTAGATGTTCGAACACCAGCGACGTGGTGGTTCCCGCGACCTCGGGCCGGGAGTTCAGGCGTTCGACGAACCCTCGCAGCGCCTCGGTATCGGCCACCGCCACATGCAGCAGGTAGTCGTCGGAACCGGCGAGGAAGAAGACGTCGATGATCTCGTCCTGCGCGCCGATCTGGCCGACGAACCGCCGGATCTGACCCCGTGCATCGGATTGGAGGCTGACCGCGACCATGGCGCGCAGGGTCCGCCCGACCGCGGCCGGGTCGATGTCGGCGAAGAAGCCGCGGATCACCCCGAGCTCGATGAGTCGCCGCACGCGACCATGGCACGTCGAGGCCGCGATACCCGCGCGCTCGGCGAGCTCACGATTGGGCATCCGCGCGTCGGCCTGGAGCAACTGCAGCAGCAACCGGTCGGTGTCGTCGAGATCGCGACGGCCGACGACGGTCCGAAGATCCTTCGATTCGGGGCTCATCGTCGCACTCTATCGCGCGTGATCTTCATCTTTTCGGACTTGCAAAGAAACATGTTCGGAAGAATTGAGCAATCACCGAAGGTTGTTCACGCTTGGATCACACACATCGTGGCGACGACGCCGCGCCAGAGCGAACGAAGGACAACGCCATGCGCATCGGGATCCCCCGCGAGATCAAGAACCACGAGTACCGCGTCGCCATGACCCCGGCCGGCGTCGCCGAACTCACGCGACGCGGCCACGAAGTTGTCATCGAAGCCGGCGCGGGCGCCGGGTCGGCGATCTCCGACGTCGACTTCAAGGAGGCCGGCGCGCAGATCCTGGCCACCGCCGAGGCCATCTGGGAGCAGGCCGACCTGGTGGTCAAGGTCAAGGAACCGATCGCCGCGGAGTACGCGCGGATGCGCTCGGGCCAGACGCTGTTCACCTACCTGCACCTCGCGGCGAGCCGTCCCTGCACCGACTCGCTGCTGTCCTCGGGCATCACCTCCATCGCCTACGAGACGGTGCAGGCCCGCGACGGTTCGCTGCCTCTGCTGGCACCCATGAGTGAGGTCGCGGGACGTCTGGCGCCGCAGGTCGGCGCGTACCACCTGATGCGGTCGGCCGGCGGACGCGGCCAACTGATGGGTGGCGTTCCCGGCACCGAACCCGCCGACGTCGTCGTGATCGGCGCCGGGGTCAGCGGGGTGAACGCCGCGACGATCGCGATGGGCATGGGCGCCCAGGTCACCGTGTTCGATCTCGACATCGCCAAACTGCGTGCCGTCGACGCCCGATTCGCAGGGCGGGTGCACACCCGCTACAGCACCGCGCTCGCCGTGGAGGAGGCCGTGAAGAAGGCCGATCTGGTGATCGGCGCAGTGCTGGTCCCCGGGGCCAAGGCACCGGTGGTGGTCTCCAACGGCCTCGTCGCGTCGATGAAGCCCGGATCGGTGCTCGTCGACATCGCCATCGATCAGGGTGGCTGCTTCGAGGACTCGCGTCCGACCACCCACGACGACCCGACCTTCACCGTGCACGACTCGGTGTTCTACTGCGTCGCGAACATGCCCGGCTCGGTCGCGCGCACCTCGACCTCCGCCCTGACCGGCGCCACCCTCCCCTACGTCGTCGCGCTGGCCGAGAAGGGATGGCAGCGCGCATGTTCCGACGACGCGAGCCTTGCCGCGGGGCTGAGCACCCACGCAGGCGCCCTCCTGTCGCCGTCGGTGGGGGCTGCCCTGGACCTGCCGGTGGGCGCGTCACCGCTGCCGGCCTGAGCTCAGTCCTGGTCGCCGATCGGGGCGTAGTGGGAGAGGTTGACCATCCGACGTTGGATCCCCGACACCTCGCGCACCGCCTGCGCCACCAGAGACCGGTCGAGTGGGGAGAGCCTGCGCATAGTGAGCAGGTCGCCTGCCGACTCCCGACGGTCGAGTTGCGCGACCTGATAGGTGATCCGGATCTTCTGCAGCACGTCGAACACCTCGACGAGCACTCCTGCGTTGTCCTCGGTGAGCATCGGGCTCCCGGCGGCGACACGTAGTCGGGAGCGGGTGTCGAGTTCGAGGGACTCCACGCTCAGCGACGCCCAGCGGGCGATGTTCACCAGCGGGGTGAGGGCGTGGGTCTTGATGTCGAACGTCCCGCCTCGGCGCGCCAACACGTCTCGCATCGACCGGATCCGCGCCTTGTGCGACAACGACTCCGCCAGCAACAGGCGCAGGGTTCCCGGATGTGATCGCAGGTCGCCGAAGACCTCGGCCACCCCCGACAGGCCCCGGTCGCCCCAGATGGGCCGGCCGTCGAGCATGAGCGAGGTCATGATCATGCCCTTGTTCTCCAGTGGTGCCGCCAACCACTGGGCCGCCGCCGCCCGCCACTGGGCATGGGTCCGGGCGAACAGCGGCGACGACGCCACCGCCCCGTTGGCGTCGATGGGGAGCCCACAGGCACGGAGGACGTCGTCGACCTCGGCGAAGGCCGACCGGTACACCGCGATCTGTTCGGGGTCGGACACCGATTCGTCGAGAGCGACCGCGCTGTCCACATCGGAACTGAGCACCGCCTCGCGACGTGCGTTGCTGCCCAACGACAGCCACGTCAGCTTGTCGGGGTCGACGTCCTCGTGCCGCTCGAGCACGAGTTCCAACGCCCTGCGCACGACGGCGTCGTGCACGAGGGACAGCATCGCGGTCACCTCGTGTGAGGGCTGCCCGCGGCGGATGAGGTCGGCGACGACGAACGGCATGCGCCCCGCGTGTTCGGTCAACGTCTCCACCGATCGGGCGCGACCGATCTGGTGTCGCAGCGACACGCTGGCGCCGCCCGGTGCCGAGATGAAGTCACCCGGGCCGACCACGCCGACGAGACGTCCACCGGGTTCGGTCACGGGTAGGCAGCCCAGGCCGTGTTCGAGGATCTGCAGCAGCGCATCGGCTGCAGGCGTGCCGGTGACGACCGTGCGTGCACGAGGTGTGACGACCCTGCTGACGGGGATGTCCCCGGAGTGGCCGGCCGCGACCACCCGCGATCGGATGTCGGAGTCGGTGAGGACACCCACGGTCCCGTCGTCCGCCGGGATCACGACGTAGTCACGTCGGCGCTCGGTCATGAGGCGTGCCGCCTCGCTCACCGACATCGTCGGAGTGCCGACCACCGGTGCGGTACGGATCAATTCGTCGACGATGCCACCCCGCGGTCGCACGGGATCGACCCTCCGGGGCAGCCGGAGCTGCCCGGCCAGGAACCGGGCGCCGGCCATGCTCGAGAAGACCGCATGCACCGAGTCGCTGGGTATGCGACATACGCTGCTGGCCGACAGGGCGACCGCCCGTGGGCCTCGCGCGGCGTTGGTCAGCAACGAGAAGTAGCCGAACACCCCGCCCGGCCCGAGGATCTCGTCGGGCTCGCCGTCGAGATGGTCGGGCAGGCTCCACAGACCCACCTCGCCGGTGATCACCACGCCGAGTTCCTCGACGGTGTCGCGGAATCCGTCGAAGATCTCGCCGCCGGCGGCGAACTCGCCGATCGTCGCCCGCGACGCCAGACGGTCGAGCTCCGCGGGAGCGAGCGCGTCGAACGGCGGGTGGAGCCCCAGGAACTGCGCGACCGCGATCATCGGGACATCTTCGCAAGTACACGGCGGCTGCGCCACGCCGCACCGAAAAGAACAAACCGGGCACCGATGTCGGTTTCGTCGGTTTCGGCAACATCAGTTGACCCGCAATGTAATCCGGGCGAAACCCCTCTGCCGCTAGTGTTCAACGCGGTGAACATCCGGCGTACGGAGGGCGACATGAGCACAGACATCGGCACGTCAGGACTCGACGCGGAGCAGGTCGGCTACAAACAGTCGCTCGGGCGGCGCCAGGTGCAGATGATCGCGATCGGCGGCGCGATCGGCACCGGACTGTTCCTCGGTTCGGCCTCGCGCCTCAACGCGAACGGTCCGGCGCTGCTCGTCAGCTACGCCATCGCCGGGCTCGTCGCCTACTTCCTCATGCGCGCCCTCGGCGAACTCGTGCTGCACCGCTCCACCAGCGGCGCCTTCGTCTCCTACATGCGGGAGTTCTTCGGCGAGAAGGCCGCGTACGTGACCGGCTGGATGTACTGGCTCAACTGGGCCCTGACCGGCATCGCCGAGCTGTCGGCGGTCGGGGTGTACGTCAACAACAACTTCCCGTCGATGCCGAACTGGGGTTCGGCACTGATCGCCCTCGTGGTGGTCCTCGCCGTGAACCTGCTCAGCGCGAAGGCATTCGGCGAGTTCGAGTTCTGGGCCTCCATCCTCAAGGTCGGCGCCATCGTCCTGTTCCTCATCGTGGGACTCGTCGTCGTGTTCGGTGCGGTGCACGTCGGCGACCACCAGGCCGGGTTCTCCAACCTCTGGGACAACCCGGGTGGGTTCTGGCCGACCAGCGGCGCCTACAACTGGTACGGACCGATCCTCGTGATGTCGGGCGTGGTGTTCGCCTACGCCGCCATCGAGATGGTCGGTGTCGCGGCCGGCGAGATGGAGGACTCCGACAAGGAGGTCCCCCGCGCGGTGAACGCGGTCATCTTCCGTATCGCGATCTTCTACATCGGCTCCATCCTCCTGCTGTGCGCCATGTTGCCGACGACCTCGTACACGTCGGGGACGAGTCCGTTCGTGACCGTGTTCAACAAGCTCGGATTCGGCTGGATGGGCGACGTGATCCAGGTCGTGCTGATCGTGGCCGCGATGAGCAGCCTCAATTCCGGGCTCTACTCCACCGGCCGCGTGCTGCGTAGCCTCGGGATGAGCAAGCAGGCACCGGGTTTCACCACGAAGATGAGCAACGGCGGTGTGCCCTGGGCGGGTATCGCGATGACCACCGTCGTCTATGTGCTCGGGGTGATCCTCAACGTCCTGGTGCCCGGCCGGGCGTTCGACATCGCGCTCGAGGCCGCATCGCTGGGCATCGTGTTCACCTGGGGCACCATCTTCGCGTGCCAGCTCAAACTGCGATCACTGGTGAACAAGGGAATCATCGAGAAGAGCAAGTTCCAGGCACCCGGCCATCCGTACACGTCCATCTTCGGGCTCGTGTTCCTCGTCGCGGTCATCGTCGGGCTCGGGGTGTCGGGGTGGCTAGACAAGGAGGGTGGCCGCGTCGACTTCTATGTCGTGGTGATCGGGATCCCGTTCATCGCCGCGCTGCTCATCGGCGGATGGTTCCTCATCCGCGACAACGTGAAAGCCAACACCGACGGCAAGATCGAGTCGACCTGGGCGGCGAAGGAGCGGGAGTTCTCCGCCCGGAAGGACTGATCAGGTGGTGAGGGCCCGCACCGATGCGGGCAGGTCGCGTGTGCGCCGGTAGGGACCGACCACCGCGACCGCCGGCGCGGCACCGAGCAGCCGCGCCGCCAACGCCGACACCTGCAGGGTCCGTACCGATTCGATCTGACGCAACGAACGCGCCACCGGTCGCCTGCGCCCGAAATCCAGTTCGGCACTGCCGATTCGGTGCATTCGCGACTGCGTGTCCTCGAGACCCAGCAGCAGCGAACCGCGCAGGGCGCCCTTCGCGCGGGCACATTCGGCGTCGGTGATGCCGTCACGGGCGACGTCGCGGAGGATGTCGATCGCCACCGATGTGACGTCGGCGAGGCGGTCGGGGTTGCAGCCCGCATAGACCGAGAACGTGCCCACGTCGCTGAACGAGTCGACCCCGGAGTACACCGAGTACGCCAGTCCGCGTTCCTCCCGGATCTGTTGGAAAAGACGTGAACTCAGGCCGCCGCCGATCGCGGCGTTGAGCACCGACAGGGCCCAGCGGTCGTCGTCGGCGAGACCCGGGGTGGGTACGCCGAGCATCAGGTGGGTCTGCTCGCTGTCGCGATGGATCAGTTCCAGGCCCGCCCGTGTCGGAGGCCGGTGGCCGCTGCGTCGTGGAGGGGTGGCAGCGACACCCTGCTGGAGGTGCGCTCCGAACGACCGCCGTACCTGGGCCAGGACGTCGCGGTGGGCGACGTTGCCGGCCACGGCCAACACCATCTTGTCGGGGGTGTAGCGGCGGGTGTGGAACGACTGGATCTGCCTGCGCGACATGGCCGCGATCGATTCTGCGGACCCGATCACCGGACGTCCGATCGGGTGATCACCGAACGTGGCGGTCATGAACGCGTCGGCGAGCAGGTCCTCGTGATCGTCGTCGCGCATCGCGATCTCCTCGAGGACCACGTCGCGCTCGGTGTCGACGTCGTCGGACGTGCATCGACCACGCAGCACCACGTCGGCGACCATGTCGATCGCCATGTCGGCGTGCTCGTCGAGGACGTGCGCGTAGAAGCAGGTGTGCTCCTTGGAGGTGAACGCATTCAGTTCTCCGCCGACGGCGTCCATGTCCTGGGCGATCGACGACGCGGTGCGCGTCGGGGTCGCCTTGAACAGCAGGTGTTCGAGGAAATGCGCGGCACCGGCGACGCTGGGCTTCTCGTCGCGTGAGCCGACGCCGACCCACAGGCCGATCGACGCCGATCGGACCCCCGGGATGTGTTCGGTGACAACACGCAGCCCACCGGGGAGAACGCTTCTCCGTACGGAGTCGCGGGTCCCGGTGGGCTGCGTGCGTGTGGTGTCGTTCAGCGCGAGTCTTACTCGGCCGCCGCGGTGTCCGCGGTGGCCGCATCGGACACATCCGAGACCGGCACGAGGCTGATCTTGCCGCGGTCGTCGATGTCGGCGATCTCCACGCGGAGCTTGCCGCCGACGGTCACGACGTCCTCGACCTTGTTGACGCGCTTGCCCTGACCCAGCTTAGAGATGTGGACCAGACCGTCACGGCCGGGGAGCAGCGACACGAACGCGCCGAATGCCGTTGTCTTGACGACGGTTCCGAGGAACCGCTCGCCGACCTTGGGCAGCTGCGGGTTCGCGATCGCGTTGATGCGGTCGATCGCGGCCTGCGCCTTGACGCCATCGGTGGCACCGACGAACACGGTGCCGTCGTCCTCGATGGAGATGTTGGCGCCGGTCTCCTCGGTGATCGCGTTGATGTTCTTGCCCTTGGGCCCGATCAGCTCGCCGATCTTGTCGATCGGCACCTTCACGGTGGTGACGCGAGGAGCGAAGGGGCTCATCTCGTCGGGCTCGTCGATCGCCTCGGCCATCACCTCGAGGATGGTGGTGCGGGCGTCCTTGGCCTGGCTCAGCGCGCCGGCCAACACGGCCGACGGGATGCCGTCGAGCTTGGTGTCGAGCTGCAGGGCCGTTACGAAGTCCTTCGTGCCGGCGACCTTGAAGTCCATGTCACCGAACGCGTCCTCGGCACCGAGGATGTCGGTGAGGGCGACGTAGCGCGTCTCCCCGTCGACCTCGTCGGACACGAGACCCATCGCGATACCCGCCACCGGCGCCTTGAGCGGCACACCGGCGTTGAGCAGCGACATGGTCGACGCACAGACCGACCCCATCGAGGTCGAGCCGTTCGAGGACAGCGCCTCGGAGACCTGACGGATGGCGTACGGGAACTCGTCGACGCTGGGCAGCACCGGCATGAGCGCACGCTCGGCGAGCGCTCCGTGGCCGATCTCGCGACGCTTCGGCGACCCGACACGACCGGTCTCACCGGTCGAGTACGGCGGGAAGTTGTAGTGGTGCATGTAGCGCTTGGAGGTCTCGGGCCCGAGCGAGTCGATCTGCTGCGCCATCTTGACCATGTCGAGGGTGGTGACGCCCATGATCTGGGTCTCGCCACGCTCGAACAGGGCGCTGCCGTGGGCGCGCGGGATCAGTGCGACCTCGGCCGAGAGCGACCGGATGTCGGTGATGCCACGGCCGTCGATGCGGAAGTGATCGGTGAGGATGCGCTGACGCACGAGCTTCTTGGTCAGCGAGCGGTAGGCCGCGCCGATCTCCTTCTCGCGCCCGGCGAACTGCTCGCCGAGCGAGCCGAGGATGTCGCCCTTGAGCTCGTCGGTCTTGTCGTCACGCTCGGTCTTGCCCGCGATGGTCAGGATCTCCGAGAGGCGGTCCTTGCCCGCCGACTCGACGGCGTCGTACACGTCGGACTGGTACGCGGGGAACAGCGGGAACTCGCCGGTGGCCTTGGCGGCCTGCGCGGCGAGCTGCTTCTGCGCCTCGCACAGCGAGCGGATGAACGGCTTCGCGGCCTCGAGGCCCTCGGCGACGATGGCCTCGGTGGGGGCCTGTGCCCCGCCCTCGATGAGCTCGATGACGTTGTCGGTGGCCTCGGCCTCGACCATCATGATCGCGACGTCGGCGGTGTCGCCCTCGCCGACGATGCGGCCGGCGACGACCATGTCGAACACGGCGCCCTCGAGCTGCTCGACGGTCGGGAACGCGACCCACTGGCCGGCCCGGTTGGACTCGGTCGGGATGAGCGCGACGCGCACGCCGCCGACGGGGCCGGAGAACGGCAGACCCGCGAGTTGGGTGGACGCCGACGCGGCGTTGATCGCGACGACGTCGTAGAGGTCGTTGGGATCCAGCGACAGGACGGTGATGACGACCTGGATCTCGTTGCGCAGGCCGTCGACGAAGGACGGGCGCAGCGGCCGGTCGATCAGGCGACAGGTCAGGATCGCGTCGGTCGAGGGGCGGCCCTCGCGACGGAAGAACGACCCGGGGATGCGCCCGGCGGCGTACATCCGCTCCTCGACGTCGATCGTGAGGGGGAAGAAGTCGAACTGGTCCTTGGGGTGCTTCCCGGCGCTGGTCGCCGAGAGCAGCATGTTCTCGTCGTCGAGGTAGGCGACGACGGCGCCGGCGGCCTGCTGCGCGAGGCGGCCGGTCTCGAAGCGGATCGTGCGGGTGCCGAAGGAGCCGTTGTCGATGACGGCGGTCGCCTCGGTGATCTCGTCGTCGTACTCGACGGCCTCGGGCGCGGTGGTGACATCGGTCATGTGTGGATGAATCCTCTCGTTCGATGCGCGCGTGTCATCGCGGCGCAGCGGTGTAGCAGCGCCCGTCCAGACGGACGGGTGCTGTGGGTCGATGCCCGAGAGAAGGATTTCCGAACAGGTGCGGATGTCCGCGAACAACAGGCGGAGGAGGTTCGGCGACGGCCGTCGATCGAAGCGGTCGGAACACTGCGGAGGAGTTCCGCGGGTTCCGGCAGCCACTACCGAAGACCGATCGTCCGAACTCGGGGCACGCGTGAAGCGAAAACCATCTCGTGGCATCGGGTCCATGGCGAGGGTAGCACTGGGCGTCCGTCGACCGGTTCATCGCGTGACCCGACGCGCGACGAGGGGTGAGACGACACGAACCGCGTGTCCGGCTCCGGACACGCGGTTCGTGGGATGTTTCGGTGCGAGCTGCGTCAGCGACGCAGGCCGAGGCGCTCGATCAGCGAGCGGTAGCGGTTGACGTCGACCTTGGCGACGTACTTGAGCAGACGACGGCGGCGGCCGACCATCAGCAGCAGACCGCGACGGCTGTGGTGATCGTGCTTGTGGGTCTTGAGGTGCTCGGTCAGGTCGCTGATGCGCTTGGTGAGCATCGCGATCTGTGCCTCGGGGGATCCGGTGTCGGTCTCGTGCAGGCCGTACTCGGAAAGGATCGACTTCTTCTGATCCGTGGTCAACGCCATGGTGTTCTCCTGTGATGAGAGTTCGCGCGAGGAAGGGGCCCAAGGCCCTGGCGCAGCCGCCGCGAACCGCAGCATGCGCCGATCGGCCAGGCTACCAGCGCATTCGCACCCCACCCAAATCGTCGGGCGCGCTCAGTCCGCCAGCGCCTCGCGGGTCTTGATCACGTCGTCGTCCATCTGTCTGATCAACGGCTCCATGCCCTCGTACTTGACCATCCCGCGGATCCGTCGGACGAAGTCCACCGCGACGTGCTGGCCGTAGAGATCGGCGTGAGTGTCGAGGACGAACGCCTCGACCGTGCGGGTGCGCCCGGAGAACGTGGGGTTCGACCCCACCGAGACCGCCGCGCGGTAGCTCTCCCCCGGCACCACCTGTCCGACGACCGGCCCGGCACCGAGCACCGTGAACCACGCCGCGTAGACGCCGTCGGACGGGATGGCCGAATACATGGGCGGCGCGACGTTGGCGGTCGGATAACCCATCTCGCGACCCCGACCGTCGCCGCGCACCACCACTCCCTCGACCCGATGAGGGCGGCCGAGCGCCTCGGCGGCGGCCTCGACGTCACCCGCGGCGACGCACGAGCGGATGTAGGTGGAGGAGAAGGTGACCGACGGGCGGTCGGTGACACCGGAATCCGGGGCCGCGGCGCCCGCTCCCTCGCCGAGCAGCGAGACGGCGTGGACCTCGAACCCGAACGTGCGGCCCAGCGACGTGAGCACGTCGACCGTGCCCGCGGCCTTCTTGCCGAAGGTGAAGTTGGCACCGACCACGACATCGGCAGCGTGCAGACCCTCGACGAGCACCTCGTGGGCGAAGTCCTTCGGCGACTGCGCGGCGAGCACCGGCGTGAACGGCATGACACAGAAGACGTCGATACCGAGTTCCTCGGCCAGTTCGGCGCGCCGGGTGAGGGTGGAGAGCTGCTGCGGATGGCTGCCCGGACGCACGACCTCGGCCGGATGCGGATCGAAGGTCATCAGGACCGCGGGCACCCCGCGCTTCTTCGCGATCGAGGTTGCGGTGGCGATCAACTGGGCGTGTCCCCGGTGCACGCCGTCGAACACCCCGATGGTCACGACACATCGGCCCCAGCCCGCGGGGATATCGTCCAACCCTCGCCATCGCAGCACGGGGCCAAGCGTACGGGGACGCCCAACTGGGTACCAGACCCGCGTCCGGTCGGGGCACGACAGCGACTCCCGCGAGTGCTCGTCGGTGATCGAGTTGCCCTGCCCTAAGCTCGTGGGGTGCCTTCCACCGGCGGCGAGCCGAGCCGCGACGCCGCGCCCACCGTGACAACGGTCGCGAGCAGCGATGCGCCGACCACCCCCGTGACCGAACTCAGCTCGGTCACGCAGGATTATCTGAAGGTCATCTGGACCGCGCAGGAGTGGTCGTCGACGAAGGTGACCACCAAACTCCTGGCCGAGAAGCTCGCCGTGTCGCCGTCGACGGTGTCGGAGGCCGTACGCAAACTCGCCGACCAGGGCCTGGTGTCGCACGCCCGCTACGGATCGGTGACGCTCACCGAGTCGGGCCGCCGTGCCGCGGTGTCGATGGTGCGCCGTCACCGACTGATCGAGACGTTCCTGGTCCGCGAGCTCGGATACGGCTGGGACGAGGTGCACGACGAGGCCGAGGTGCTCGAGCACGCGATGTCGGACCGGTTCATGGAACGCCTCGACGCGAAATTGGGCCACCCGACGCGAGACCCGCACGGCGACCCGATCCCCGATCCCGACGGCGCGGTCCCGGAGTCGCCCGCGTGTCAGCTGGCCGACGTCCATCCCGGACGGTCGGGCCGGGTCGCGCGGATCGCCGACACCGATCCGGCGATGCTGCGGTACTTCGACTCCGTCGGCATCGCGCTGGACCGTCGCATCGAGGTCGTCGAGCAGCGTCCGTTCGCCGGGACGGTCGCGGTCGCGGTCGACGGTTCCGAACCGATAGACCTCGGCGACATCGCGACCCGGGCCATCTGGCTCGACATCCCGCCGGCTACCTGACCGAGGTTTCGACGCCGGTCAGCGCATCGTCGACGGGCGGACCACCATCACCGACGCCGCCCGTTTGCCCTTCTCCTCGAGCAGTCCGATCGCCCGACCGTGCCGGTCGACCGCCGCGTACACACCGCGCATCCCGATCGGGTCGAGCCACCGTCCGTTGCTCACCGTCTGGGCCTCGACGTCGTCGACGGGCCGGGTCGGGAACGCGAGGGTGACCGCGGCGTCGATGTCGAGAGTCGGCGTGGGAGCCGGATCGTCGACGATCGCCGCCAGCGGCGTGGCCTGCGAAAGGGTGAAGGGGCCGACCGCGGTGCGGCGCAGCGCGGTCAGGTGTCCCCCGACCCCGAGGGCGGCGCCGAGGTCGCGGGCCAACGACCGGATGTAGGTGCCCGAAGAGCAGTCGACCTCGACGTCGACGTCGAACCACTCGTCGTCGAT
Organism: Williamsia sp. M5A3_1d; assembly: GCF_053345315.1. NCBI lineage: Bacteria > Bacillati > Actinomycetota > Actinomycetes > Mycobacteriales > Nocardiaceae > Williamsia > Williamsia sp. M5A3_1d. Next base: position 207,183 of record NZ_JBKEZX010000004.1, on the reverse strand, counting down.
CCGGTGGTCTCCGATGTCGAAGCGCGACACCGTGACCCGGCGCGACGCCAGCGCGAACTCCTCGCCGCTGCGGGCGCGATCGTGCGCGCGTCGGCCGTCGACCTTGATGGCGCTGACCGTCGCCGGGACCTGATCGATCTCACCGACGAAGGCCTCGACCGCCGCGGCGACGGCTGCGATGTCAAGGCCTGAGATGTCGGTCCGTTGGCCGAGCACGCCCTCGCGGTCGTCGGTGTCGGTGCCCGCTCCGAGTCGGATCGTGGCCGAGTACGACTTCGTGGTGAGCGACAGCAGACCGAGCAGTTTGGTGGCGCGCTCGAGACCGAGGACGAGGACCCCCGTCGCCATCGGGTCGAGGGTGCCGGCGTGTCCGACCTTGCGCGTCCGGAACGCTTTGCGGCACTTTGCGACGACGTCGTGGCTCGTCATACCGCCCGGTTTGTCGACCACGACGAGACCCGCGGCGGCGATGTGCGCGTTCTCCGCGCGATCGGGCCCGTCGGGGGACGTGTTCGGGTTCACAGACATATCGAGGTGACCACCAGTCCGTGTTCGATGCGCCAGCGACCGTCGAACGACTTCAGCGGCGGCCCGCCGTCGATCACGGCACCGTCGACGAGCAGTTCGGAGTGGAAGGTTCCCGCCGCGGTGACGCCGCCCCCGGCCGTGTCTCGCTCGAAGGTGATGTGTGCGTCCTCGAAACCCAGCCATCGCTCGGTCAGCGGGAACCACGCCTTGTACGTCGCCTCCTTGGCGCAGAACAGCAGTCGGTCCCAGTGGATGTCGCCCGACCGGGTGGCGAGCACGTCACGTTCGGCAGCGAGGGTGACGTGATCGAGGACTCCGTCGGGCAGTTCGCCGTGGGGTTCGGCGTCGATGCCCACCGACCGGCACTGCAGCTTGTAGGCGACGACCGCGGCGCGGTAGCCGTCGCAGTGGGTGAGGCTGCCGACCACACCGCGCGGCCACAGGGGTTGGCCCTTCTCGCCGCGCAGGATGGGGACCGGTTCCACCCCGAGGGTGCCCAGCGCGCGGCGAGCGAGGCCGCGCGCCGTGGTGAACTCCGACCGCCGTTTCTCGACCGCGCGCGCCACGAGCGAGATCTCGGCGGGCAGCAGTTCGAGGTCGTCGGGGTCGGCGAAGGCCTCGGCCGCCGCGACACCCGGCGCGAGAAGCTCGTCGATCACCGCGGTCCCCCCGTGTCGCGCTCGGCCCGGGCGGCGAGCCTGCGTGCCCGCGCCTCCCGTTTGGCGACGACACTCGCTTTGAAGGCCTCGGCGCGCTCGCGGTAGTCCGGCGGGAGGTCGAAGCGTGCACCGTGCTCGGGCAGGTGTTCCGGACGCAGTCCGCCATCGGGAACGATTTTGCGCAGCAACGGATCCGGGAGCCCGCGACGTTGCCATTCCCGCGGGTACCCGACCGAGACCTCCTCGAAGCGGACGTCGTCGTACCAGGTGGTCCGGGGGATGTGGAGGTGCCCGTAGACGCAGCATGCGGCGTTGTAGCGGGTGTGCCAGTCGTGGGTCAGCTCGCTGCCGCACCACAGTGCGAATTCCGGGTACATCAGGGCGTCGGTCGGTTCACGCCGCAGCGGCCAGTGATTGATGAGAATCGTCCGCTCCGACGGATCGATCGCATCGAGTCGGGTGCGCGTGCGTTCGATCCGGTCTCGCCCCCAGGCGTCGCGCGTGGCGAACGGCTCCGGCGACAGCAGGAACTCGTCGGTGGCGACCACGTCGTGCTCGCGGGCCAGCGCCAGGGCGGCGAACTTGTTGGTCGTGCCCTCGGGTCGGAACGTGTAGTCGTACAACAGGAACATCGGGACCACCCGCACCGGAGGGGTGCCGTCGCCGGGGTCGAACTGCGGATAGATCTCCTCGGGGGTGATGACACCGAGGTCGCGGCAGGCCTGCACGAGGTAGTCGTAACGGGCGACTCCGTGGATCTGCAGGGGGTCCTTGGCGGTGGTGTACAGCTCGTGGTTGCCCGGCACCCACACCACGGTCGCGAACTTGGCCTTGAGTCGCCGCAGCGTCTCGATGATGTCGTCGGTGCGCTCGGCGACGTCTCCGGCGACGATCAGCCAGTCGTCGGGGTGTTCGGGATGGATCCGGTCGAGCACCTCGTCGTTACCGCGGTGGCTGACGTGGAGATCGCTGATCGCCCACAGGGTCGGCACACAGACCTCCTCGTCCTACGCCCTTGTCGTCACGCCTCTGTCGGACGGGGACGATGTCAGAGTCTATCGACGCCTCATCGGATCTCCACGAGGGTCCATCGACCACCGGCCATCCGCACCGAGAGCGCCACGAGGCGGCAGAGCATGAACAGGGCGAGTCCGGTCCAGATACCGGCCAGTCCCCAGTCGAACACCAACGACAGCCAGATGATCGGCAGGAACCCGATGAGCGCACTCGCGACGGTCGTGGTGCGCAGATACGCGGCGTCGCCGCTGCCCAGGAGGACACCGTCGAGGGCGAACACCACACCCGCGACGGGCAGCATGCCGATGAGGAACCACCACGGCGTGTCCAGCGCGGCGAGGACGTCGGTGTCGTCGGTGAAGATCCGCCCCATCGGGGTGCGTGCCACCGCGAACACCGCCGCGACGGCGAGGGCGACACCGACCGAGACGACGGTGACCCGTCGGGCCACGACTCCCGCCGCCCTGACGGCGCGGGCACCCAGCGCGGCGCCGACGAGGGATTGCGCGGCGATGGCCAGTGCGTCGAGGACCAGCGACACGAAGTTCCACAGCTGCAACACCACCTGGTGTGCGGCGAGCGACGCGACCCCGAAGCGCGCGGCGACGCCCGCGGCGGAGAGGAAGCAGACCTGGAACGACAGGCTCCGCACGATGAGGTCGCGTGCCATCGACAACTGCGCGCCGATGACGCGACGACGGGGCGCGAGCAGAGCCGTCCACGGCTCGTCGGGCGCCGACCGTCGGGCCGCGACGACGACCTGTCGCGCGAACAGCACCCCCGCCACCGACTGACCGACGACGTTGGCGACGGCGCTGCCGTGCAGTCCCATCTCGGGGGCGCCGAGCAACCCGTGCACGAGGATCGGGCACAACACGGCACTCAGCCCCAGACCGATCACCACGAAGACGACCGGCCTGCGGGTGTCCTGGACGCCGCGCATCCAGCCGTTGCCGGCCATCGACAGCAGGATGAGCGGGACACCGCAGACGGCGATCCGCAACCATCCGACGGCCTCGGTGTCGACGCCGTCACCGGGCGCGATCAGCCCGACGACGGTGGGGGCGGCGATGGTCATCACCACCGCGATGGCGATGCCGACCCCGACGGCGAGCCAGCTGGCCGCGACACCCTCGGCGATCGCCGCGCGCCGGTCACCCCGACCGAACATGCGGGCCGATCGGGCCGTGGTGCCGTACGACAGGAAGGTGAGCTGGGTGCTGACGACGCCCAGGATCAGCGATCCGACACCGAGCGCGGCCAGGGCGACGGCGCCGAGTCGGCCGACGACGGCGAGATCCTCCATCAGATAGAGGGGTTCGGCCACCAGGACGATCAGTGCCGACGAGGCCAGACGCAGGATGGTTCGCCCCGACGGGGGCGCGGCGGCGGTGTCCGAGCCGGTCACACCGCGGTGAGGAACTTCTCGATGACCTCGTCGGCCGGACCCGACGCGCTGAACCCCGCGGCGTGGGGGTGGCCGCCGCCGCCCTGGGAGCGGGCCAGCGGTACGAGATCGGTGTGCGAGCGTGCACGCATCGACACCGTCCACTCCTGCGGCGCGGCTTCCTTGAAGACCACGGCGACGTCGGCGTCGCCGACGGTGCGCACGAGGTCGATGACGCTCTCGGCCTCGTCCCAGTCGATGGCTGCGCTGCATCGGTGGTCGACCACCGCGTAGACCAGGCCGCTGCCGCCGAAAGCGTCGGGGACGAGCACCGCCGACTGCAGTGCCTCGGAGACCATCGTCAGCCACCCGAACTGGTGGGTGTCGAGCAGCGTGCGGGTCCACCCCTGGCCGTCGACACCGGTCTCGAGGAGGCGGGCCGCGAGCACATGGGAGTTGGGCCGGGCCCACCGGAACGACCCGGTGTCGGTGACGAGCCCTGCGAACAGGCAGGTCGCGATGTCGCGATCGACGGTCAGTTCGGCCTCGTCGAGGATGCCGAGTACGAGTTCGGCGGTGCAGTCGGCGGTGGGGTCGATCAGGTCGATGTCGCCGAACCCTCGGTTGGAGGCGTGGTGGTCGACGACGATCCCGGTGTCGGCGGCGAGGAGGACACCCGCGAGATCACCGAGGCGTTCGGCGCTGGCGCAGTCCATCGCGACGGCGACGGGATGACCGACGAGGTCGTCGGGTTCGACGATGAGCTTGGCGCCGGGGAGCGAGGCCAGCGCGTCGGGGAGCGGCCACGGGCCGGGGAACGCGACCTCCACATCGACCCCGGTCGCATCAAGTGCGAGTGCGAGTGCGAGGCCGCTGCCGATGGTGTCGGCGTCGGGACGGACGTGGCAGAGCACGGTGACCGCGCGGGCGTCGCGCAGGGCCGCAGCGGTGCGAGCCCGTGGCACGGTGAGTGCGTCGGTCGTCTGCCCAGATCCGCTCACACCTGCCCCGCTCACACCTGCCCCGCTCACATCTGTCCCGTCCGCATCGTCGTGCCCGGTACCGACCGGCGGCCTCGGCCGCCGCCCGGCCGCGCCCGTCACCGTCGGTCGGCCGCGTCCGGCCCATCGTAGTCAGCGGGGTCGGCGCCCTGCGGCGAACTCGCGTCCTCGGCCGAGCCGGGTGTGGTCGCCTCGTCGGCGATCGAGACGTCGTCGCGGTAGGGGTCGGGATCCCCGGCCGGGACGGCATCGCGGGCCTGGCGGGCCAGCATCTCGTCGTGCGCACGGGCGCGGGCGACGAGTTCCTCCATGTGCCGTGCGGTGTCGGGAACGGTGTCGAGGACGAATCGCAGCGTCGGGGTGAACCGGACGCCGGTCCCGGCGCCGACCTTGGAGCGCAGGAGACCGGTGGCGCGCGCAAGTCCGGCCGCCGCACCCTCGTAATCGGGTGCGACGTCGAGGGATTCGCCCATCACCGTGTAGTAGATGGTCGCGTCGTGGAGGTCGTTGGTCACCTTCGTGTCGGTGACGGTGACGAAGTTCAGCCGCGGATCCTTGATCTCCGAGCCGATCGCCGAGGCGACGATCGACGAGATCCGCTTGGCCATCCGTCGTGCCCGTGCCGGGTCGGCCATGAGGTCACTCCTTCGCGGTGGTGGGTTGTCCGCCGAGCCCGACGCCCGGGATCCCGTCGGTGCGGGACGCCCGGGCGTCGGGTGGTCGTGCTGTGCAGACGCGATCTAGGTGCGCGCCTTCTCCTGCAACTCGTAGGTCTCGATCACGTCGTCGACCTTGATGTCCGTCGACGACGGAATCGATTAACTACGCGCCTTCTCCTGCAACTCATAGGTCTCGATCACGTCGTCGACCTTGATGTCCGTCGACGACGGGACCGATCAACTACGCGCCTTCTCCTGCAACTCGTAGGTCTCGATCACGTCGTCGACCTTGATGTCGTTGTAGGTGATGGTGAGACCACATTCGTAGCCGTCGCGGACCTCGGTCGCGTCGTCCTTCTCCCGCTTGAGCGACGAGATGGTGAGGTTCTCGGCCACCACCACGTTGTCGCGCAGGAGACGCGCCTTGGCGTTGCGTCGCATGATTCCCGAGGTGACCAGGCAACCGGCGATGTTGCCGACCTTGGACGAGCGGAAGATCGCACGGATGTCCGCACGGCCGAGCTCGACCTCTTCGTAGATCGGCTTGAGCATGCCCTTGAGCGCGCTCTCGATCTCGTCGATCGCCTGGTAGATCACCGTGTAGTACCGGATGTCGACACCCTCGCGGTTGGCCAGCTCGGTGGCCTTGCCCTCCGCCCGGACGTTGAACCCGACGATGATCGCGTCCGACGCCGTCGCGAGGTTGACGTTGGTCTCCGTCACGCCACCGACACCACGGTCGATGACGCGCAGCTGCACCTCGTCGCCGATGTCGATGCCTAGCAGCGCCTCCTCGAGTGCCTCCACGGTGCCCGAGTTGTCACCCTTGAGGATGAGGTTGAGCTGCGACGTCTCCTTGAGGGCGGCGTCGAGATCGTCGAGGCTGATCCGCTTGCGGCTGCGTGCGGCCATCGCGTTGCGCTTGCGCGCATTGCGACGGTCGGCGATCTGGCGGGCGATGCGGTCCTCGTCGACGACGAGGAGGTTGTCGCCGGCGCCGGGCACCGAGGTGAACCCGATGACCTGCACGGGCCGCGACGGTGTCGCCTCGGCCACGTCCTCGCCGTGCTCGTCGACCATGCGACGCACACGTCCGTAGGCGTCGCCGGCGACGATCGAGTCGCCGACCTTGAGCGTTCCGCGCTGCACGAGCACGGTGGCCACCGGGCCACGGCCGCGGTCGAGGTGCGCCTCGATGGCGACACCCTGGGCGTCCATGTCGGGGTTGGCCCGCAGGTCGAGCGACGCGTCCGCGGTGAGCAGGACCGCCTCGAGGAGTGCCTCGATGTTGGTGTTCTCCCGCGCGGAGATGTCGACGAACATCGCGTCGCCGCCGTACTCCTCGGGGATCAGACCGTATTCGGTGAGCTGGCCACGGATCTTCTGCGGATCCGCACCCTCCTTGTCGATCTTGTTGACCGCGACCACGATCGGCACGTCGGCCGCCTGGGCGTGGTTGATCGCCTCCACCGTCTGCGGCATGACGCCGTCGTCGGCCGCGACCACGAGGATCGCGATGTCGGTCGACTTCGCGCCGCGGGCACGCATGGCGGTGAACGCCTCGTGACCCGGGGTGTCGATGAAGGTGATGAGCCGCTCGTCGCCGTTGAGCTCGGTGAGCACCTGGTAGGCACCGATGTGCTGCGTGATGCCGCCGGCCTCACCCTCGCGGACGTTGGCCTTGCGGATCGTGTCGAGCAGTCGGGTCTTGCCGTGGTCGACGTGACCCATCACGGTCACCACCGGCGGACGCTGCTCGAGCTCGTCCTCGCCGCCCTCGTTCTCGCCGTAGGTGAGGTCGAAGCTGTCGAGCAGCTCGCGGTCCTCGTCCTCCGGGCTGACGACCTGCACGACGTAGTTCATCTCGCCGCCGAGCAGCTCGAGCGTCTCGTCGTTCACCGACTCGGTGGCCGTGACCATCTCGCCGAGGTTGAACAGCGCCTGGACCAGCGCGGCCGGGTTGGCGTCGATCTTGTCGGCGAAGTCGACGAGCGACGCGCCGCGGGCGAGACGGATCGTCTCACCGTTGCCACGGGGCAACCGGACGCCACCGACGGCCGGTGCCTGCATCGAGTCGTATTCCTGGCGCTTCTGACGCTTCGACTTGCGTCCCTTGCGGGGCGCTCCGCCGGGACGACCGAAGGCACCTGCGGCACCGCCGCCACGGCCACGACCGCCACCACCGGGACGTCCCCGGAAACCACCGGGAGGTCCACCGGTCGGTGCGCCCGTGGGAGCGCCGCCGCCGCGGTAACCACCGCCACCGCCGCCGGGACGACCGCCCGGACCACCCGGACGTGCGCCGGGACCGCCGGGACGACCGCCCGGGGCGGGACGCGCCGAACGCGACGGCATCGCACCGGGATTCGGACGAGGGGGCATGCTGCCGGGGCTGGGACGGGGTCCGCCTGCGCCGGGAGCCGGACGCGGTCCGCCGGGACCGGCGGCCGGACGACCGGCACCGGGGGCGCCGGGCGCTGCCGGACGGGATGCCGGCGGCCGCGGGGCGGGCGCCGACGAGTACGGATTGTTGCCGACGCGGGGCGCGCGCGGGCCGGGCTTGGGACCGGCCGGCGTACGGGGGCCGGGAGCCGCAGGGGGCGCCTCGGTCGGGGCCGCCGACGCCGCGGCCGGGGCCTGCGGTGCAGGTGCCTCGGCGGCAGGGGTCGCCGCCGCGGGACGCGGTGCCGGGGTCGGTGCGGCCGGGGTGGGTGCCGACGGCGTGGGCGCTGTCGGGGTCGGTGCCGACGGTGTCGGGGCGGCCGGCGCAGGTGCCGCTGCGGCGGCGGCCGAGGCGGGGCTCGGTGCCGACGGCCTGCGGCCACCGGGCTTCGCGCCGGATCCGGGGGACGGCGCGGTGGTGGCCGCACCGTTCTGGGCTGCACCGCTCTGGGTCGTGCTCTTCTGGGCCGCACCGTTCGAACCCGACGGGGTCGACGCGCCTGCGGCGGCCGGGAACGACTCACGCAGTCGACGTGCGACCGGTGCCTCGACGGTGGATGACGCTGATTTGACGAATTCGCCCTGCTCGCTCAATCGAGCCAGGACTTGTTTGCTCGTGACGCCGAGTTCTTTTGCCAACTCGTGCACGCGGGCCTTGCCTGCCACTGCTCTCCTCACTTGGAGGTCGAGCGGGCTGCCCGCTGCGACCTCGGATTACGTTAGAAACGTGCTCATCGTGGGAACTTCACGGTGTGCTCATGTCTTCTGCCACCCGTTCTGCCGAGGACTCGCGTCCTCGGCTCTCGACCGGTCACCGATGTGACCGGCTCGCGCCTTCGGTCGTGATACGACCGTCTGTACTTCGCGTCCGGTCATCCCCGCTGTCGGCCATCTCGCGTTCGAGACGGTCGGCGTCGGCAATGAGTCCGGGCACCCTGAGCGCCGGTGCGAAGGCCTTGCGCCGCACCGCCGCCCGGACGCAGTCCGGACTGTGATGCAGCCAGGCACCGCGTCCCGGCATGGTCGAGGTCCGGTCGATCGTCACGATCGGCGCACCCTGCTCGACTGCTGCCACGACCCGCACGAGATCTGCGGCCGCGGCTCGCGTCCGACAACCGATGCACGTTCGCACGGGACCGATGGTCGTCAGCGCTTTTTCTACCATCGAAGAGTCTACCGCCCGCCGCAAATCGTCGGCGCCACGACACCGCGCCGGGGTGCGCGTCCTCAGGTGCGGTCCGAGGATCCGGCCGCCTCGACCTCGGCGTCGGAGCGGATGTCGATGCGCCATCCGGTCAACCGGGCGGCCAGACGGGCGTTCTGTCCCTCTTTGCCGATCGCCAGCGACAGCTGGTAGTCGGGGACGACGACGCGGGCGGCCTTGGCCACCGGGTCGACCACGGTCACCGACACCACCTTGGACGGCGACAGCGCGTTGCCGACGAACATCGCCGGGTCGGTGTCGAAGTCGATGATGTCGATCTTCTCCCCCGCCAGCTCGCTCATCACGTTCCGCACGCGCTGTCCCATCGGCCCGATGCAGGCGCCTTTGGCGTTGAGACCGGCGACACCGGTGTGCACGGCGATCTTCGAGCGGTGACCCGCCTCCCGTGCGACCGCGACGATCTCGACCGAGCCGTCCTCGATCTCGGGCACCTCGAGGGAGAACAGCTTGCGTACGAGGTTCGGGTGGGTGCGCGAGAGGGTGATCTGGGGGCCGCGGGCCCCGCGGGCCACGCCGACGACGTAGCACTTGATGCGGTCGCCGTGCTTGTAGGTCTCGCCGGGGACCTGTTCGGCCGAGGGCATGACGCCCTCGGTCCCGGTGGCCTCGCTGCCGATGCGGACGATGACCATGCCGCGGGCGTTGGCCCGCGAGTCCTGCTGGACCACGCCGCCCACGATCTGTCCTTCGTGAGCGACGTAGTCGCCGAAGTTCTTCTCGTTCTCCGCGTCGCGCAGACGCTGCAGGATCACCTGGCGTGCCGTCGTCGCGGCGATGCGCCCGAACCCCTCGGGGGTGTCGTCCCATTCGGAGATCAGCTGGTCGTTCTCGTCACGGGTCTGGGCCATCACCCGCACCGCACCGGTCTTGCGGTTCACGTCGATCCGCGCGTGCTGGGCGAAACCGTCGGTGTGGCGGTACGCGGTGATCAAGGCCGTCTCGATGGCGGTGATCACGGTGTCGATCGGGATCCCCTTGTCGGACTCGATCATCCGCAGTGCGGCGATGTCGATGTTCATGCGTGTCCTCTCGTGGCGTCTGGTGCCGCCTCGACGGAGTCGGATTGCGGTTCGGGCTGCAGGGGGTCGTCGGTGTCGGGTCCGGGCTCCTCCCAGACCGCGACCGGGGCGCGCACCTCGGTCTCCTCGGGCAGGCCGCACAGGAGGCGCTCCTCGCGGCCGGCGCGACCGAAGTCGACCTGCACCACCGCCTTGGCGACGTCGGTGACGGGCAGGGTGCGGACGGTGCTGCGACCGCGGTCGGTGACGACGATGTCGACGGTCGACTCGTCATCGGCGAACCGACCGACGCGACCGGTGACGGTGCTCCCGTCGGCGAGGTCGACGACGATCTTGCGACCCTGGGCACGGCGCCAGTGCCGTGGCCGGGTCAGTGGACGGTCGACCCCGGGCGAGGTGACCTCGAGGGTGTAGCGCAGTGCGCCCAGGACGGGTGGGTCGGCGGCGTCGAGCACCTCGGAGACGGCGCGACTGAGGTCGGCGAGCAACTCGAGGTCACCGCCCTGCTCGGAGTCGACGATCACGCGGACCACACTGCGATCGCCGGAGCGGTGGACGATCACGTCGTCGAGGTCGAAGCCCGCGTCACCGACGACCCCGGAGATCATGGCGCCGATCGCCTGGCTGTCATCCGCCATGAGCGCCTCCTCGTCTGAAGTTGTCGCGCAGAGAACCCGCGCGTCGTGCGAGAGGTGAGTTTACCCCGCCGCCAGGGGTGCTCCGGTCCACGTCGGACCGCCGTCGGCACCCCGACACCCGACGCGACCGACGACCGCGCCGCCCGTCGACACCGGCACCCGGCTGGCAGTATGAACGCCTGTGACCGACACCCCAACCCGTCCCCCGCGCGCCCGACCCGCCTCCGACCAGGTCGCGGCACCCCGTGTCGGCGGGGCCGTCGTGTCCCGTCGCGGGCTCCTGCGCACCACCGCGGTGGTCTCGACCGGTGCGGTCCTCGGCGCAGGGGCCCTCGCGGCCTGCGGGAGTGGCGCCGAGGTGACCGAGGACATGCGGATCGCGCAGCAACTGGCGCCGCTGTCGGTCGCGGCGTCGGTCGATGCCGCCGCGGCGACCGCGCTCGCCGCCCGCGCACCCGACCGTGCCGCGGCCCTCGCCGTGATCGCGGCCGAGCGACAGACCCACGCCACGCTCATCAACGACGAGATCGCCCGCCTGTCCCCCGACGTGGCGCGGCCGAGTTCGGCCTCGGGGGTGGTCGCCGATCCGTCGCCGGCCGCCACGACGGGCGCCGATGCCGCGTCACCGACATCCTCGGCGCCGTCGGTCACCGAGGCGGCCGCCGCGGTGACGTCCGTCGACGACCTGCGCGGACGCCTGAGCGATGCCCGGTCGGCCGCTGCGGGCCTCGCCGTGGCCGGTCAGGGATACCGCGCCGGGATGCTGGGCTCGGTCGCCGCCGCGCTGACCGCCGAGATCGAGGTGCAGCTCGCATGAGCGAGGCCACCGACGCCCTGGGTGCCGCCGTCGAGGCGGAGAACGCCGCCGTGTTCGTCTACGGCGTGGCCGTGGCATACGCGGCCGCGTCACGCCGCGACACGATCGCCGACTACACCGCCGAACACCGTTCTCGCCGAGACGAACTCGAAAGCCTGATGCTGGCGGCCAAGGTCACCGCCCCGCTGCCGGCCGCGGGGTACGTCCCGCCGGTGTCGATCACCGACCCGGTGACCGCGATCCGGGCCGTCCTCGCCGCCGAACAGGACTGCGCACGCGCCTACCGTTCGCTGCTCGAACGCGCCGACGACCGCTCGCAGCGACAGACCGGGGTCGATGCGCTCAGCGACTCCGCGCGACGGGCCGCGACCTGGCGTCTGGTGCTGCGGATCTCGCCGGCGACGGTCGCGTCACCGGGCACCCAGAGCTGACCGCACGTCGGCGACGGGCACCTCGCTGACCTCTCCGGTCGCACGGACCCGCACCTCCACGAGGCCGTCGACGAAACCACGACCGACGACGACGATGTAGGGCGTGCCGAGCAACTCGGCGTCCTTGAACTTCACCCCGGGTGAGGCCTTGCGATCGTCCAGCAGCACCTCACGTCCCCAGGAGTCGAGGTCGGCGGCCAGCTCCTGGGCGCCGGTGACGATGGCCGCGTCCTTGGCGTTGGCGATCACGATGTGGACGTCGAACGGCGCCACCGACTCCGGCCAGCACAGCCCCTTCTCGTCGTGGGTCTGCTCGGCGATGACCGCGACCAGCCGCGACACCCCCACGCCGTAGGAGCCCTGGATGAGACGGACGGGCTTGCCGTTCTCACCGAGCACATCGACCTCGAAGGCGTCGGTGTACTTCTGTCCCAGGGAGAAGATGTGCCCGATCTCGATGCCCCGCGCCGAGACCAGCGTGCCGGTGCCGTCGGGGGACGGGTCGCCGTCGCGGATCGCGGCGGCCTCCACCGTGCCGTCGGCGACGAAGTCGCGCCCGGCGACCAGCCCGACGACATGCTTGCCCTTCTCGTCGGCACCGGTGATCCAACTCGTGCCGTCGACGACACGGGGATCGACGAGATACCGGACCCCGTGGGCGATGAGTCCACGCGGACCGATGTAGCCCTTCACCAGGAACGGGTTGGCGACGAAATCGGCCTCGTCGAGCAGTTCGACGGTCGAGGGTTCGAACGACGCCTCGAGCCGCTTCATGTCGACCTCACGGTCACCGGGGACCCCGATGCCGACGATCTCGGGCTCCTTGCCCGGCACCACGACCTTCACCATGACGTTCTTGAGGGTGTCGGCGGCCGTCACGGGCCGGTCGAGGGTCTCGTTGGCCCAGTCGACGAGGGTCGCGATGGTGGGGGTCGATCCGGTCTCGTACACCGCCGCCTCGGGCTGTCCCTCGATGGGGATCGGCGGCGGGCTGGGGGTGACGACGGCCTCGACGTTGGCGGCGTAGCCCGATTCGGGCGAGCGGACGTAGGTGTCCTCCCCCACCTCGCTCTCGGCCAGGAACTCCTCCGACGCACTCCCGCCCATGGCCCCCGACGTGGCGGCGACGATGACGTAGCGGACACCGAGGCGGGCGAAGATCGCCTGGTAGGCCTCACGGTGGGCGGTGTAGGAGGCCTTGGTGCCCGCCTCGTCGAGATCGAACGAGTACGAGTCCTTCATCACGAACTCGCGTCCGCGCAGGATCCCGGCGCGGGGCCGTTCCTCGTCTCGGTACTTCGTCTGGATCTGATACAGCGTGACGGGCAGGTCCTTGTACGACGAGTACTCCCCCTTCACCAGCTGGGCGAAGAGTTCCTCGTGGGTGGGGCCCAGCAGCATGTCGGCACCCCGCCGGTCCTTGAGGCGGAACAGCGCGTCGCCGTACTCGGTCCAGCGGCCTGTCGTCTCGTACGGTTCACGCGGCAGCAGCGCGGGCAGCGAGATCTCCTGCGCGCCGATGCGGTCCATCTCCTCGCGCACGACGTTCTCGACCCGACGCAGCACGCGCAGGCCCAGCGGCAGCCAGCTGTACACGCCGGGCGCGACGCGACGCACGTAACCGGCGCGCACCAACAGCTTGTGGCTCGGCACCTCCGCATCGGCGGGGTCGTCGCGCAGCGTGCGGAGGAACAGGGTCGACATACGGGTGATCACGGGAAGTCAGCCTAGTTGCTCGCGAAGGCGGTGGCGCCTGCCGCTAGCGTGGGCGATCGTGTTGATCATCCTGCCGCCGTCGGAGACCAAGTCCGACGGAGGGCGTGGCGCCCCACTCGATCTCGGCGCCCTGTCGTTTCCCACGTTGACGCCGATCCGGGCGCGCCTCACCGAGGCATTGGTCGATCTCGCCGACGACCCCGAGTCCAGCGCCACCGCACTGGGTCTCGGTCGCACCCAGCTCGACGAGGTCGCGCGCAACGCCGCGCTGTTCACCTCACCGACCCGGCCGGCCATCGAGCGGTACACCGGCGTCCTCTACGACGCCCTCGACGTCGGGGGACTCACCCGAGCATCGAAGGCAAAGGCGCGCGAACGACTCGCGATCGGTTCCGCGTTGTTCGGCGTGGTCCGCGCGGGTGACCCGATCCCCGCGTATCGACTCTCCGCGGGGTCACGACTGCCGGGCGTCGGGACGTTGGCGTCGCAGTGGAAGCCGGACCTGTCGGCCGCGCTCGAGGGCCTCGAGACCGACATGGTCATCGATCTCCGGTCGGGTGGCTATCGGGCGCTGGGGCCGGTCACCGGGTCGATCGAGGTGACGGTCCTGACCGAGGACACCGACGGATCGCGCAGCGTCGTCAGTCACTTCAACAAGCACCACAAGGGTGTGATGGCGCGGACGCTGGTGACCACCCGACGGGCGGTGCGCGACATCTCGTCGCTGGCGTCGGTGGTGGCCGATGGTGGTCAGCGCACCGAGATCGCCTCCGACCGCGAACTGATCATCCTCACCGACTGACCCGAGCCCGTCGGCGGTGAGAAGGTCAGGCGGTGGTCTCGACCGGGCCGCCTTCGTTGGCGGCCTTCTGTGCCAACTGCCCCTCGGCGACCTCGTCGACGGTGAAGCGCATGAACAGCACCACCAGGCCGGTGAGCACCGCGATCCCCGAGGCGCAGATGAACGCGAGACCGTAGCCGTTGGCCAGGGCGTCGAGCTGGGCGGGGTTCATGTCCACGACGGGAGCGGTGGTGCCGCCCAACGACAGGGTCCGCGAGGTGACGATCGCGCCGACGATCACCAGACCGATACCGCCGCCGAGGTTCTGGCCGACCTGCACCATCGCGGTGACGGGGCCGACCTCGTTGACGCCGACGCCGGCGACCGCGGCGAGGGTGAGTGGGATCGATGCCACGCCGACACCGAAACCGATGACGATGACGGGCACGAAGATCGACGGGAAGTAGCTCGGCGACGACGTCGCGATACTGGCCGCGTAGAGACAGCCACCGAGGATGCATGCGCCGCCGACGACGACGATCCACCGGCACTGCACCCGCTGGGCCAGACGCGACGCAAGGAAGGCGCCGACACCGAGGCCGTACGCGAACGGCACCACGGCGAGACCGCTCTGCAGCGGCGTGTACTTGATGATCCCCTGCAGGAACAGGGCGATGTAGACCGCCATCGTCATGAGGATCGCGCCCGACAACAGGATCGACACCAGCGCCGCGACGCGACTGACGTTGCGGAACAGCGAGAACGGGAGGATCGGGTTCACGGCACGGCGTTCGACGAAGACGAACGCGATCCAGGCCGCAATCGCGAGCACGGCGGGGATCAGCACGATCGGGCGCACCCATCCGCCGGGTCCCTCGTTGACGGCGAACACCAGCAGCGATGCGCCCGCGGTCGCGAGGACGGCGCCGGGGACGTCGAGGGCGAGGCGGCTGCCCTGCGACTCGGTGAGGAAGACGACGGCCCCGACGACCACGAGGAGGCCGATCGGGACGTTGATCAGGAAGACCAGCCGCCACGACACCTCGGTGAGCGCGCCACCCACGATGAGTCCGGCGACCGATCCGATGCCGCTCATCGCGGCGTACACCGCGAAAGCCCGGCTCCGGGGTTTGCCGGGGGCGTAGGTGGTGGTCACCAGCGCCATCGCGGTGGGTGCGGCGACGGCCGCCGACGCACCCTGCAGGGCGCGACCGGCCACGAGACTCGCCTCGTCCCAGGCGAGGCCGCACAGCAGTGAGGTGATGGTGAACGCGGCGACGCCGAAGACGAACATCTTCCGCCGCCCGAAGGTGTCGCCGAGGCGGCCACCGAGCAGCATGAGTCCGCCGAAGGCGATGACATAGGCGGTGATGATCCAGTTGCCGCTGGACTCGCTCAGTCCGAGGGCGTCACGGATACGGGGCAGCGCGAGCGCCGCGACCGTGCCGTCGAGCACCACCAGCAGCTGCATGCCGCCGAGCACGAAGATGGGCCAGCCGAAGACACGGGATTGCCCGACGCTCGGCGCACGGGTCGTCGAATCGGCGGTCACGTCCTCCGACGCTACCGGTCGTCGGTCGTGGCGCGGAAATCCGACGGTGACGGGGGCGATCCGGCCGCGTCGTCAGCCACCGACGCGTCCCAGGGTGCCGCTCGCGGCGTCGAAGGCCGCGACCTCGCCGACGACCACGATCGCCGGCGGTTTCACCGCCTGCCCGCGTGCCTCGTCGGCCACGGCGGCGAGGGTGGAGGTGAGCCGGCGTTGCCCGGGCATCGAGCCCTGTTCGATCACGGCGACGGGGGTCCCGGGATCGCGGCCACCGGTGATCAGCGCCTCGGTGAACTGTTCGAGGCGTTCGACGGCCATCATCAACACCAGCGTGCCCCGCAGGCGTCCCAGCGCCGACCAGTCGACCAGCGATTCGGGGTGTCCGGGCGGCAGGTGCCCGGACACGACGACCACCTCGTGGGTGACACCGCGGTGGGTCACGGGGATCCCCGCGGCCGCCGGCGCGGCGATGGCGCTGGTGATGCCGGGCACAACCGTCACCGGTATGCCTGCTTGCACACACGCGGCGAGTTCCTCGAAGCCGCGCCCGTAGACGTAGGGGTCACCGCCCTTGAGACGCACGACGAATTTGCCCGCGCGGGCGTTGTCGACGAGGGCGTCGTTGATGGCCTCCTGCTTCATGGCCCGCCCGTAGGGCACCTTCGCCGCGTCGATGATCTCCACCCACGGGGCGAGTTCGGCCAACAGTGCGGGCGGGGCGAGACGGTCGGCGACGACGACGTCGGCCGCGGCGAGCAGTCGGCGACCACGGACGGTGATCAGCTCCGGGTCTCCCGGTCCGCCGCCGACGAGCGCGACACCCGCGGGGTGGCTGCCCTGCGACGGCGTGCCCAGCGACCCGTCGAGCAGCCCCTGCGCGATCTCCGAACGGATACGGGCGGATCGTCGGTGATCGCCCGACGCCAGGACGCCGATGTTGAGGCGGTCGTGCTGCACCGACGCCGGGGTGACCGCGGTTCCGCGGCGGGCGTCGTCGGCGCGGACGCAGAAGATGTGACGTTCCTCGGCCTCGGCGACGACCTCGGCATTCACCTGCGGGTCGTCGGTGCACGCCAGGGCGTACCAGGCGCCGGCGAGGTCGCCCGGACGGTAGGCGCGGGTGGTGACGGTGATGCCGGGGAACGACTCCACCGTCGGCGTGGGGTCGACGGCGATGACGTGGATGTCGGCGCCGCTCGCGGCGAGGGTGCCCAGGCGTCGCGACACCACCGATCCGCCGCCGATGAGCACGACCCGACGGCCACGCAGATCGAGCCCGACGAGGTAGTGCTCCTCGTCGGGGTGCGCGTCGCGCCCTGTCACGTCAGGGACTGATCCAGGCATGGCAGAACCGTACCGACGTCACCGGCGTGACGATCCTCACCCTCGGCGACCGCCGCGGCCGTCGCGACGAGTCGCGCCACCGAGTCGGGGGCGCCCGCGGGGTGGGTATGCAGATACGACGCGTGCACCGAGCCGCCGGCCACACCGTCGCGGCAGGCGACACCGGCCTTGCGCCAGGCCCAGGCGTGATCGACGGGACCGATCGCCTCGACGGTGCTGCGATGGAACTCGTGTCCGGTGATCCGGTCGCCGGCGGCGAAGAGCACCGAATCGCTCAGCGCGACCGCGTCGCGGTACCCCAGGGTCAGTCTCGGGCCGAAGTGACCGCGCACGTCGACCACACCCGCCATGGTGTGGCCATCGAGATCGTGTGCGAGATAGAGCAATCCAGCACATTCGGCGTGCACCGGACGACCGGCGCGCGCATGCGCGGCGACGTCGGAGAGCATCGGGGTGTTCGCGGCCAGGGCGTGGACGTGTTCCTCGGGGAAACCGCCCCCGATGATCAGGGCGTCGGTGCCCGGGGGCAGTCGGTCGTGCATCGGGTCGACCGTGACGACCTCGGCGCCGGCCGCGGCCAGCATCTCGGTGTGTTCGGCGTAGCCGAAGGTGAAGGCCGCTCCCCCGGCGACGGCGACACGCACCGGTCGGGTGGGTGCGGGCAGACGGAGTCGCCTGCGGGCGTCGGCGATCTCGTCGTCGGCCGACCAGGCGCTCACAGCCCGAGGTGTCCGGGCGCGGGCCGCGGCGACGACGGCGGACAGATCGGCGGTGGCCGCGACGAGCTCCGTCATGGCCGCGACGGCCGTCTGCGCGGCGCCGCCGTGTTCGGCGGCGGGGATGAGCCCCAGATGGCGGGACGGCACCACCAGTTCCGGTGCGCGGCGCAGCACCGCGAACACCGGCAGCCCGACACGATCACACGCCTGTCGCAGGACGTGTTCGTGGCGCGGCGAACCGACGCGGTTGAGGATGACCCCGCAGATGTCGACGTCGGTGTCGAAGCTGCGGAGTCCGTGCAGGATCGCGGCAAGGGTCTGGCTGTGCCCGGAGGCGTCGACGACCAGCACCACCGGGGCACCGAGCAGCGACGCGACATGCGCGGTCGAGCCGTGGGCGTGGCCCTCGGGCATCGCGTCGCCGCCGTCGATGTCGTCGGCGATGCGTCCGTCGAACAGGCCCATGACGCCCTCGACCACCGCGATGTCGCACCCGCGGGAACCGGCGGCGAACAGACCGGGGACGCGGTGGGCGCCGACGAGATTGGGGTCGAGGTTGCGGCCGGGGCGTCCGGCCGCGACCCCGTGGTAGCCGGGGTCGATGTAGTCGGGACCGACCTTGAACGGCGCCACACGGTGGCCGGCACGGGTGAGCGCGCCGATGAGCCCGGTGGCGACGGTGGTCTTGCCGCTGCCCGACGACGGCGCGGCGATCACGATGGCGGGGATCACCATTCGATACCCCGCTGTCCCTTGCGGCCGGCATCCATCGGGTGCTTGGTCTTCGTCATGTCGGTGACGAGGTCGGCAGCGGCGACCAGTGCGGCCGGGGCGCGGCGCCCGGTGATGACGACATGCTGTTTGCCGGGACGCTCCCGCAGCACCTCGAGCACCTCCTCGACATCGATCCATCCCCACCCCAGCGGGTAGGTGAACTCGTCGAGGACGTAGAAGTCGTGGGTCTCGGCGCGCAGGCGGCGGGCGATCTCGGTCCATCCGGCGCGGGCCTGATCGGCGTGATCGGCCTCAGCCTGGTCGCCGTGGCGGATCCACGACCACCCCGACCCCATCTTGTGCCATTCGACGGGGCCGCCCTGTCCGGTGCGGGCGTGCACCTCGCCGAGCGCGGTCATCGCGGTCTCCTCACCGACCTTCCACTTCGCGTTCTTGACGAACTGGAACACCCCGATGTCCATGCCGGCGTTCCACGCGCGCATCGCCATCCCGAAGGCCGCGGTGGATTTGCCCTTGCCGTTCCCGGTGTGGACGGCCAGCAACGCGGTGTTGCGTCGTTGACGTGTGGTCAGTCCGTCGTCGGGGACGACGGCGGGGATTCCCTGCGGCACGCGGGTTCTCCTCTCACGGGTGGGCCGGGCTCGGGCGGTGACGTCTCGCGGTCAGGCGGCGCGGCGTACGGCACCGGCGACGGCGTCGGCGGTGACGTCGTCGACGGTGACATGGGTGGCGTCGAGGTGAACGGCAAGCGTACGCGCCAGGCCGAGTCGGACGATGCCCTGTTCGCAGTCGACGACCACCGAGTCGACGCCGCGACGGCGTAGTCGATCGGCTGCGGTCGCGGCGCGGCCGGTCGCGTCGGGGCCGCTGGTGGCCCGACCGTCGGTGAGCACCACCAACAGGGGGCGGCGACGCGGATCGGTGTGGCGGGCGCGGTCGATCAGCACGGCGGCCTCGGTGAGGCCCTCGGCGAGCGGGGTGCGGCCGCCGGTGCGCACGCCCGACAAGCCGCGCAGGGCGATGCTCACCGATCGGGTCGGCGGGACGACCACCTGCGCCGACGATCCGCGCAGGACCACGACGGCGACCCGGTCGCGTCGCTGGTAGGAGTCGCGCAGCAGCGCCGCGCAGGCTCCGCTGACCGCGTCGAGGCGTCGTCGCGCCGTCATCGATCCCGACAGGTCGACGGCGAACACGACGAGGTTGCCCTCACGCCCGACGCGCACCGCCCCCCGCAGATCGGCTGCGGTGATCGACAGACGTCCGTTCGTGGGGCGGTCGTCCCCGTGGTGGCGACCGGCCGCGGCGAGGACGGTCGCGGTGAGGTGCACACCGGAGTGCAGCGTCTCGGTGGAGGCGATGACCTGGCCGCGTCGGCTGCGTGCGGGTGAGCGTCGCCCGGGGTCGCCGTCACCGACACCGGCGACGCGCATCATGCGGGTGACCCCGGCCCGCAACGTTCCGCGGCGGTCGTCGACGGACAGGTCGGTCGGCGTCGGCGGACCGGACCCCGACGAGGCCGGGGACGGTTCCCGAGGGGCGGCCGACGGATCGGGCGCCTCGGCGGGTGGGCCGGACTGCTGGGTCGGCCCCCCGGGTGCGGGACCGTCGGCGGCCGGCTGCTGCCCTGCGGGCGGTGGTGACCCCCCGGGAGGCGGCGAGCCGGGTCCGGGGTCGGGATCGGGGTCCGGATCGGGATCGCCCTCGGGTGACCCCCCCGGATCGGTCGTCGGCTCGCGGTCGGCCTGTTCGGCGGCGGCGTCCATCGCCGAGTCGAGATCGTCGCGGCTCATGTCGGTGTCGTCGAAGGGGTCGCGCCGACGTCGGTGCGGCAGTGCCAGTTCCACCGCGACGCGGACGTCGGACTCGTCGACCTCGGAGGCACCGCGCCAGGCGGCGTGGGCGCGGGCGGTCCGGGCGACGACGATGTCGCCGCGCAGACCGTCGACGTCGAGGTGGGTGCAGACCGCGGCGATGCGCCGCATCTCCGCGACCGGCAGCGACACCGACTCGACCGCAGCGCGCGCGGCGGCGATGGCCGCGGCGGTCTCGACGTCTCGATCGGCCCACCGCGCCGCGAACCCGGCGGGGTCGGCGTCGTAGTCCATACGTCGGGTGATGACCTCGACACGCTCGTCCACGTCGCGGGGGGCGGTCACGGCGACGGTGAGCCCGAACCGGTCGAGCAGCTGTGGTCTCAGCTCGCCCTCCTCGGGGTTCATCGTCCCGACGAGCACGAACCGCGCGTCGTAGCTGTGGGACACCGAGTCGCGCTCGACGGTGACCCGCCCCATCGCGGCGGCGTCGAGCAACAGGTCAACGAGGTGGTCGGCGAGCAGATTGACCTCGTCGATGTAGAGCACGCCGCCGTCGGCGGACGAGAGCAGTCCGGGGGTGAACGCGGCGTCGCCGTCGCGCAGGATGCGCGCCACGTCGAGGGAGCCGACGACGCGGTCGTCGGTGGCTCCGATCGGCAGTTCCACGACCCGCCCGGCGGCACGTGTCGTCGGGTCGGCCGGGAGCAGCGGTGCCAGCGCACGGACGATGGTCGACTTGGCCGTGCCCTTCTCACCGCGGAGCAGCACGCCCCCGATCCCGGGCGAGATGGCACAGAGGATCAGGGCGAGTTTCAGCGACTCCTGACCGACCACGGCGCTGAACGGGAACGGCGCCCGGAGGGTGTCGGAGGCGGGTTCGGCGGTGCGGTGACGATCGGGATCCGGTTCGGATCGAGGGGTCACAACGGCTGCCAGGGCTCCCCGCCACCGCGGCGCATCGGCACGTGCGGGATCCCGTCGAGCAGGTATTCCTCGCCCTCCGGCGCGAAACCGTGCTTGGCGTACATGTCGACGAGGTAGGTCTGCGCGTGGATGCGGCACGCGTGTGAACCGACCTCGGCGAGTGCGGTGCGCAGCAGACGGGTGGTGTGTCCCTGCCCGCGGTGCGCCCGATCGGTGCAGAGGCGACCGATGCGGAACGATTTCCCGTCCTCGTGCTCCTCGAGCAGACGGAGGGTGCAGACGACCTCGCCGTCCTCCTCGAGCCACAGGTGGCGGGTGTCGGAGGCGAGGTCGAGCCCGTCGAGTTCGGGGTACGGGCACGACTGCTCCACCACGAACACGTCCACGCGTAGTTTCAGGATCTTGTAGAAGGTGGCGATGTCCAGGTCGAGAGCCCAGCTGCGATGCAGCGACGCGGTGGCGGTCATGTGGTCGTGACTATCACACCGACGTGGGGGCCGCCACGCGGCGGTCGGTGCCGGAGACGGGTTGTTCGGCCGGGGTGGACGACAGTTCGAGCACCCTCGACGTCCAGTCCCAGACCTCGCGGAACAGCGACGGCGTCGTGTTCAGCTTCTGGCCGAACGACGGGATCATGTCGGTCAGTGCGGGCTTCCAGCTCTCGAAGTGGCGGGGGAAGCACCGCTCGAGCACGTCGAGCATCGCGGGCACGGCGGTCGATGCGCCCGGCGAGGCACCGAGCAGTCCGGCCATGGTGCCGTCGGCGGAGTTGACCACCGCGGTGCCGAACTCGAGCGCCCCGTTCACCGGCCCCTTCTTGCGGATGACCTGCACACGCTGGCCTGCCGTGATCAGCTCCCAGTCGCCACCCACCGCGCGGGGGACGAACTCCTGCAGGGTCTTGACCCGATCGGCCGGACCGGCCGCGAGCTCGCTGATGAGGTACTTCAGGAGGCCGAACTCCTTCGGCGCGATGCTGGCGATCGGGAACGCGTTGAACGGCGTGATCGATTTCAGCAGGTCGAGATTCGACCCCTCCTTGAGGAACTTCGGCGACCATCCCGCGTAGGGCCCGAACAACAGACCCGGCTTGTGGTTGATCACGCGGGTGTCGAGGTGCGGCACCGACATCGGAGGTGCACCGACCGCGGCACGGCCGTAGACCTTCGCCTGGTGCTCGTCGATGAGTTCGGGGTTGGTGCAGCGGAAGAACGCGCCCGAGACGGGGAATCCGCCGAACTGCCGTGCCTCGGCGATACCCGACTTCTGCAGCAGGTGCAGGGCGCCGCCGCCGGCACCGACGAACACGAACCCGGCGTGGATCTTCTGCTTGCGCTTGGTGCGCAGGTTGACGACCTTGACGATCCAGCTGCCGTCGGACTGCTTGTCGAGATCGGTCACCGCGTGCCCGAAGTTGACCGAGCCGCCCTCGGCGACGGAGTTGAGGAGCTTCTGGGTCAGCGCGCCGAAGTCGACGTCGGTGCCGTTCTCGTACCAGTTGAGGGCGACGGGATCGGCGAAGTCACGCCCGTCCGACATCAACGGCAGCTTCTTGGCGAACAGCGCGTCGTCGTCGATGTACTCCATGTCGGCGAACAGCGTCTGGCTCGCGAGCGCGTCGTAGCGCTTGCGCAGGTAGTCGACGCCGTCCTCGCCGTGACAGAAGCTCACGTGCGGGATCGGGTTGATGAACTCCGAGGGGGTGTCGAGGATCCCCTTCTCGATCGCGTGGGCCCAGAACTGGCGCGACACCTGGAACTGCTCGTTGATCGTGATGGCCTTGGAGATGTCGACGCTGCCGTCGGCGGCCTGCGGGGTGTAGTTCAGCTCACACAGCGCCGAGTGTCCGGTGCCCGCGTTGTTCCACGGGTCACTGCTCTCCGCGGCGGCGGCGTCGAGACGCTCGAACACCGAGATCGACCAGTCGGGCTGCAGTTGCCGGATCAGGGCGCCGAGGGTGGCGCTCATGATCCCGGCGCCGATGAGCACGACATCGGTCTTGGTCGTACCTGGGTTGTCGTGTGTGTTCTTGTCGCCGGCCACGTCCTGCTCAACTCCCTTGTCGTCGACCGCTTCTACCGGTCGGCAGGTTGAATGGTTCCATTCTCCCCCATCAGGATGCCCCGGGAGGAGCCGGTGTGGGAAAAGCCACCGGTGGAAATCCGGTCGCGACGCCGGCTGGGTCGGGGCCGCCACTACAGTCGAGGCGTGGCGCAGACCTGGGAACCCGACGTGCTCGGACCGGAATTCGCGGCACTGACCATCGATCTCGGGCCCGATCCCGACGGGGAGGGCACCGTCACCGCGACACTCGTCCGTCACCTGCGGTCGGAGTCCGACACCGACACCACCGCCGTGCGGCCGTCGGTGCTCTACGTCCACGGCTTCACCGACTACTTCTTCCAGGCGCCGCTCGCCATGGCGTTCGCCGACGCCGGATACGACTTCTACGCCCTCGATCTCCGCAAGTGCGGTCGATCACGACAGCCCCGGCACACCCCGCACTTCATCTCCGATCTCGCGCTCTACGACGCCGAACTCGACGCGGCGCTCGACATCATCGACGCCGCGACCCCGGGCACACCGGTCGTCGTCGCCGCGCACTCCACCGGCGGGTTGATCACCGCCCTGTGGCTCGACCGGCTGCGCGCCACCGATCCGGGTCGTCACAGCCGCATCACCGGACAGGTGCTCAACAGTCCGTGGTTCGACCTGCAGGGTGCGCCGGCCCTGCGCAGCTGGGGAACCGTGCTCGTGCGTGCGGTCGCCCGGGTCGCGCCGTACCGCGTGCTGCCCAACCGACTGCCCGGCGGGTACGGCGAGAGCCTGCACGTCAGTGCCCACGGCGAGTGGGAGTACGACCTCGAGCTCAAGCCGCTCGGCGGTTTCCCCGTCACGTTCGGTTTCCTCGCGGCCGTGCGCCGCGGACACGCCGCGCTGCACCGGGGAATCGACACCGGCGTCCCGTCGTTGGTCCTACGGTCGGCGCGCTCGCTGCTCGGCGGTCCGTACCGCCCCGAGATCGACACCGCCGACACCGTTCTCGACACCGAGCAGATCGCGCGCTGGAGCGGATGCCTGGGCAACCGGGTGACCGCGGTGCCGATCGACGGTGCCCGTCACGACGTGTTCCTCTCCCGCGAGGAGCCGCGGGCGGTCGCCTACGCAGAATTGTCGAGGTGGTTGTCGGAGAACACCGCAACCCTCTCGGTCCGCCGTTCGATCGAACCACCACCCACGGAATCGTCGCGCGCCGCGCGTGACGTCTCGTGACCATCAGGAGCGTGCACATGACAGACGTCGACCTCGCCATCATCGGTTCCGGCAGCGGCAACTCGATCCCCGACGACCGCTTCGACGACTGGTCGATCGCCATCTTCGAGAAGGGGGTCTACGGGGGCACCTGCCTGAACGTGGGCTGCATCCCGACGAAGATGTACGTCTACGCCGGTGAGGTCGCCGAGACCATCCGCGAGTCCGCGCGCTACGGCATCGACAGCCACATCGACGACGTGCGATGGCGCGACATCGTCACCCGCGTGTTCGGCCGTATCGACCCGATCTCGCTGGGCGGCCAGCAGTACCGGGAGGACCGGTGCGACAACATCTCGGTGTTCCACTCCCACGTCCGCTTCGCCGGCACCACCGACGACGGCCGGTACCGCCTGCTGACCGATGCGGGCGACGAGGTGATCGCGCGCAAGGTCGTGATCGCGGCGGGGTCACGCTCGTTCATCCCCGAGGCGATCGCCACGGGCAGCGCCCCGTTCCACACCAACGAGGACGTGATGCGTCTCGCGTCGCTGCCGCGGCGCCTCGTGATCGTCGGCGGCGGATACATCAGCGCCGAGTTCGCCCACGTCTTCGCCTCCCTGGGCACCGAGGTCACCATCGTCGCCCGCGGCGACAAGCTGTTGCGCCATCTCGACGCCGACATCTCCGACCGCTTCACCGAGATCGCGAGCAAGCGGTTCGACGTGCGGTTCGAGACCTCGGTGACCGGTACGAAGATCGGCGACGAGGGTGCGGTGATCGTGGAGTTGTCCGACGGGTCGTCGGTCACCACCGACGCGCTGCTCGTCGCGACCGGCCGGACCCCCAACGGAGACGGTCTGCACCTCGACACGATCGGCGTCTCCCTCGACGACGCCGGGCGCGTGGAGTGCGACGAGTTCGGTCGCACCGCCGCGCAGAACGTGTGGACCCTCGGCGACGTCAGCTCGCCGTATCAGCTCAAGCATGTCGCCAACCACGAGGCGCGGGTGGTCCAGACGAACCTGTTGCGCGACTGGGATGCCGACGACCTCGAGGAGTTCGACCACCGGTTCGTGCCGGCGGCGGTGTTCACCCACCCGCAGATCGCCTCGGTCGGTCTGACCGAGGAGCAGGCCCGCGCCGATGGCCTCGACATCACCGTCAAGGTGCAGGACTACGGCGACGTCGCGTACGGCTGGGCTATGGAGGACACCACCGGCCTGTGCAAGATCATCGCCGAGCGCGGCACCGGCCGGATCCTCGGCGCGCACCTCATCGGCCCGCAGGCGCCGACGGTGATCCAGCCGGTCATCCAGGCCATGCATTTCGGGCTCGACGCCACCTCGATGGCCAAGGGCCAGTACTGGATCCATCCCGCCATGCCCGAGGTGCTCGAGAACGCGCTGCTCGGCCTCGACATCTGACGCCGACCCGGCTCACCCGAGGGTGACGTGGTCGGGTCCGTCTGGATCGATGCCGGCGCGGGCGAACTCGGCCCAGCGGCGGCGTATCCGCGGTCCCAGGTTGGCGAGCGCCGAGCCGGCGTCGGCACCCAGCATCGGTGCGTCCGACCACGCCTGCGGTGTCCCCAGCAGGAACGGGATCTCGATGCTGTGGCAGGACCCGACCGCGGAATCCTCGGCAGCCCAGGTGAACTCGTAGGTGACGGCGCGTCCGCCGGCGGCCCGGTGCGCGGCGGCGAACGCCGTCGCCGGGCCGGAGAACGCGCGTCGCGTCACGATCGCCGTGAGCACTCTGCGCAGGGTCAACCCGACGACCGGAAGGTGCGCGAGCCGGTGGAGTCGGGGGATGGCCTCGACGAACGGACTGCCGTCGTCGGAGGTCCATCCGATGAGGATCTCCACGTCGGGCGCGATCGCCCCACGACGACCGTCGACCTCGGCGAGCGGCGGGAGCGGGTGATCACCGTACCGGGGGCCGAACGCCATCCCCGAGGCGAACCCGAAATCGTTCGCGGCGGCCAGCGCGGCGGTGTGGGCGGCGAGGATGTCGTCGATCGCGAGGCCGCCGGGATCACCGCCGAGCGCCGCGCGGGCGGCGTCGCCCATCGCCGCCGACATGGCCGTCGAGTCGCCGCGCAGGGCCAGCGGCGCGCTCTGCAGCACCGCGCGATGGAACAGTCCCTGCGCGCCGTCGGCGACGAGCAGCGCGGCGATGGAGTCGGCGCCGGCGGAATGACCGAACACCGTGACCGCGCGGGGGTCTCCTCCGAAGGCGCCGATGGAATCGCGCACCCAGCGCAGCGCGGCGATCTGATCGCCCACACCGAGATTGGCGGGCGCGACACCGTCGATCCCGAGAAAGCCGAGTATCCCCAGGCGGTAGGTGACGGTGACCACGACGACGTCGTTCTCCCGGGCCAGCGCATCGGGGTCGTACTTCTCGCTCTCGCCGCCGCCGGAGACGTACGCGCCGCCGTGGAGCCACACCATCACCGGCCGTGGGCGACCGTCGGGTGTCGGCGCCGTCACCGACACGCGCAGGCAGTCCTCGTCGAGATCGAGTCCGGTGAGCATCGGGCCGGTCACCGACTCGATCCGCGACGGCAACTGCGGGCAGGCCGGTCCGCGGCGGGTCGCGTCGACGGTGTCGGTCCACGCCGGCACCGGCACACAGGGTTCGAATCGCCGCGCCTGTGCGTATCGGATACCGCGGGCGTGCACCAGCCCGCCGGTGTGCTCGGTGCGGATCGGTCCCGACGGGGTCTCGACGACGAGGGTGTCGAAGGTCATGCCGTCATCGTGGCATCTGCGACGCGGACTCTCAGGCGTCGGGACCGCCGTGGTCACGCGCGGCGCGGCGTTGCGCCTGTGCGCGTTCGCGGACGGCGCGGCGGAACTCCTCCGCGGCACGGGCCTCGTCGGCGGCCGACCGCGCCGGGGCCACGGTGGGCTTCCCGGTCTGCCCCGCCGGACGGCCGCGCTCGCCGTCCTCGGTGTCATCCTTCGAGGGGCGTCCCAATGCGAACCAGGCGATCGGACCGAGCAGCGGCAGCACCATCGCGCCGAGCACCCACACCATCTTGGGCAACCCGCGCACGGTGCGTCCGTCGGCGACGACTATGTCGACGGCGACCGCGATGATGATGACGGCGTAGATCAGGACGAGGTAGGGCATCCCCAGCACCTCCTGCGCGCGCGTCGAATCGGGTTCATGTGTAACGCGGGCGTCAGAAGGTGGCCGACCGCAGGGCGATCTCGCTGGCCAGGGCGGCCGGCGCGTTCTGCGGGATCCAGTGGTCGATGCCGGGTAGCTCGCAGAAGCGGTAGTCGGAGTACACCATCCGCCCGCTGCCCTCCGCCTGTCCCCGGCCGAGAGCGGTGTCGCCGTCGCTCCACACCACGGTGGTCGGGACCTCGATGGGCGGGCAGGCCAGGTTCGCCTTGATGTCACCGGTGAAGTTCGCCCGGTACCAGTTGATCGCCCCGGTCAGCCCGGAGCGCTCGAGCAGCGGCGCCACCGAGTCGTCGGGCACGATGCTGCGCAGGAACGCGGCGTCGTCGGCGAGGAGCCCGTCCTCGGCCGAGGGATCGATCAGCTTCGGTATGTAAGACGAGCGTTCGCGCTGCTCGTCATCGTCGGCCAGCGCACCCGAGATGGCGCCGGGGTGGCCGACGCTCACCGCGACGAGACCGGTGAGGCGACCGGGATGGCGCCCGGCGAGGTGCCACGCCACCAACGCCCCCCAGTCGTGTCCGACCACCAGCGCGTAGGAGATACCCAGGGCGTCGAGGATTCCGACGGCGTCGTCGACAAGGTGGGGCAGCCGGTACGCGTCGACGTCGGTCGGTCGCGCACCCGGGGAGTAGCCGCGCTGATCGGGCACCACCGTGCGCAGTCCGGAGTCGTGCAGACGGGGCACCACGTCGTCGAAACACCTTCCGCTGCTGGGGAAGCCGTGCAGCAGCAACACGACGGGGCCGGCGGCGGGGCCACCGACCCGGACGGTGAACTCGTGCTCACCGACGGTCACGATCTGCGTGTCGACGTTCATCACCTCGAGCCTACGTGGCGCCCCGCCGTCGCGGAGCCGCCCGCGGGCGCCAGCCCCAGTGTGACCGTCGGCAGGTCGCGCGGCACCCCCGCTGTGAGAAGCGAATCGATCGCCGCGAGGTCGACGTGGTCGGTGATCAGGTCGGCGATCCGGTCGATCTGCGCCATCCGGGCGGCGTCGACATCGGTGTCGGGGGCCACCACGAATCCGGGTTTGCCGACCCTGTCGGCGACCTCGCCGAGCAGTGCGCGCCGTACCACCCCGTTGGCCAGCAGTCCGTGCCAGTGGGTGCCCCACACCGCGCCCACCACGCTGCCCTCGGGCCCGTGTTCGTCGTCGACGATCCAGTGCTCGTGCGGTGTCGGGTGTGTGAGCCGACCGTGGTGGATCTCGTATCCGGTGATCGCCTCCTCCCCGCCGGAGGAGTCGAGGTGGCCGCGGACCTCGCGGACCAGCTTGCTCTCGGCGAACACGATGCCGATGTCGAGTAGCCCGAGTCCGTCGACGACGCCGCCCCCGGACTCGACCGTGTCGTCGATGCGTCGCGCGAGCATCTGGTAGCCGCCGCACACACCGACGATCGGGCGGCCGCGAGCGGCCCGCTCGGTCAGCGCGGTGTCGAGTCCGCGAGCGCGGAGCCAGGCGAGATCGGAGACGGTGGCGCGGGTACCGGGTAGCACCACCAGATCGGCTGCGGCCACCGAGGCCATGTCATCGACCCAGCGGACGTCGACGCCCGGTTCGCACGCGAGCGCCTCGAGGTCGGTCGAGTTCGACAGACGCGGGAGTCGGACGGCGGCAACGGTGAGGCGTTGGGTCCCCAGCGCGGGAGTCGACGGACCGATCGCCCGCCCGATCGGTGACGACAACGAGTCCTCGGCGTCGAGCCACATGTCGTCGGCCCACGGGATCACCCCGAGGGTCGGGCGACCGCACAGCTCCTCGAGCTGACGCAGTCCCGGGTCGAGGATCGACTGCGCGCCGCGGAACTTGTTGATCACGAAGCCGGCGACCCGCGACTGATCGTCCGGCGGGAGGGCGGCGACGCTGCCGAGCAGGTGTGCCAGCACTCCCCCGCGGTCGATGTCGCCGACGACGACCACCGGGATGTCAGCGGCCGCCGCGAGCCCCATGTTGGCGATGTCGGTGGCGCGCAGGTTGATCTCGGCGATCGACCCGGCACCCTCGCATACGACGACGTCGACATCGCGACGCAGCGAATCGAGTTCGGATGCGACGACGTCGGCGAGGGCCGCCCGGCGCGAGTGGTAGTCGGTCGCGGTGATCCACCCGTCGGCGACGCCGCGGACCACGACCTGGGACCGGCGGTCGCTGCCGGGTTTGAGCAGCACCGGGTTGAACCGTGTGGACGGGGCGAGTCCGCAGGCGAACGCCTGCATCCCCTGGGCGCGACCGATCTCACCACCGTCGGCGGTGACGACGGAGTTGTTCGACATGTTCTGCGCCTTGAACGGCGCGACCGAGAGGCCCCGGCGGTGCAGGACACGGCAGAGCCCCGCCACGAGGAGACTCTTGCCCGCATCGGAACTGGTGCCGCCGATCAGAAGTGCACCGCTCACCGGCGCACTACTCCGAGGGCAGGGTGAGGATCTCGGCGCCGCTGTCGGTGACGACCAGGGTGTGCTCGAACTGGGCGGTCCACTTCTTGTCGCGGGTGACCACCGTCCAGTCGTCGTCCCACATGTCCCACGCCAATCCGCCGAGGTTGATCATCGGCTCGATCGTGAACACCATCCCCGGTTCCATCACCGTGTCGACGTTCGGCTGGTCGTAGTGCAGGACGATGAGTCCGTTGTGGAAGGTCTCGCCGATCCCGTGGCCGGTGAAGTCGCGTACCACCGAATAGCCGAATCGGTTCGCGTAGGCCTCGATCACGCGCCCGACGACGTTGAGCTCACGTCCGGGCCGGACGGCCTTGATGGCCCGCATGGTGGCGGTGTGCGTGCGCTCGACGAGGTCGGCGTGTTCCTGACTGACGTCGCCGGCGAGGAAGGTCGCGTTGGTGTCGCCGTGCACGCCGTCGATGTAGGCGGTGACGTCGATGTTGACGATGTCGCCGTCGGAGATGACCGTCGAGTCGGGGATGCCGTGGCAGATCACCTCGTTCAGCGAGGTGCAGCAGGACTTCGGGAACCCGCGATAGCCGAGCGTGGAGGGGTAGGCGCCGTGATCGATCATGTACTCGTGGGCGATCCGGTCGAGCTGATCGGTGGTGACACCCGGCGCGACGGCCTTGCCGGCCTCGGCCAGTGCGTCGGCCGCGATCCGACCCGCGACACGCATCTTCTCGATGGTCTCCGGGGTCTGCACCCACGGCTCGTGGCCCTCGTTCACCGTGGCGCGCCACGCATACTCCGGTCGCGGGATCGACGGCGGCACCGGCAGGGTCGGTGAGACAACCCCGGGCTGCAGAGCAGTGCGTACGGACATGGCGACCATCGTATCGGGCCGGGGGGCGCGGTCGGGTCGCGCTGTCAGTCGAGGAAGTCGGGCGGCAGGGCGGTGAAGAAGTCACGGGTCACCGCGACGGCGTTGTCCGAACTCGCGCCCAGCACCACCAGGGTCGCGAAGGCGAGGTCGCCGCGGTACCCGGCGAACCATGCGTGCGAGCCGCCGGGGACCTCGGCCTCACCGGTCTTGCCGTAGACCTCGCCCTGGTCTTTGATGCGGTCGGCGGTGCCGTCGACGACCACCGCGCGCATCATCGGCCGCAGCTGCCGGATCACCGCGGGGCTGATGGTCGGGTGGGGACCCGACACCGTGGTCGCGCGGTCGAGGATGAGCTGCGGGACCGGGGTGGAGCCGTGGGCCACGGTCGCCGCGACCAGCGCCAGACCGAACGGGCTGGTGAGCACCTTGCCCTGACCGAACCCGTCCTCGGTGCGGGAGATCAGTTCCGGGGCGATCGGTACCGAGCCCGAGTCGACCGGGATGCCGGGCACGTCGTAGCGGGTACCGATCCCCATCGATGCCGCGGCGTTGGCCAGATCCGACGGCCCCATCTCGCTGGCCAGCTTGGCGAAGGTGGTGTTGCACGACTTGGCGAACGCCTGCAGCATCGACACGTCGCCGAGGGAGAAGTTGTCGTAGTTGGGGATGGTGCGCTCCCCGATCGTCACCGCGCCGGGACATCCCACGGTGGTCGTCGGCGTCGACAGGCCCGTGCCGATCGCCGCGGCGGAGGTGACCATCTTGAACGTCGACCCGGGCGGGTACTGACCGATCGTGGCGAGCGGCCCGTTGGCGTCAGCGAGCTTGTTCTGCGCGACGGCCAACAGACGTCCGGTCGACGGTTGGATCACCACCATCATCGTCTGGAACCGCGAGGCGGCGTCGACGGCTCGTTGCGCGGCCTGTTGGACGCTGCGCGACAGGCTGATCGACACCGACGGTGACGGCGCGGGGTCGACCTCGGCGAGGACGCCCGCGGTGGCGCCGTTGGCGTTGAGCGACAACACCCGCCATCCGGCCTTGCCGTCGAGGTCGCTGGCGACCTGCTTCTTGACCTGTCCGAGCAGATCGGGCGCGAAGCCCGGGTCGGTGGGCACGAGATCGGCGAGGTCGGTGCTGTTCACCCCCGGGATGGCGGCGAGGAGGTCGCTGACCTGGTCGAACTGGCCACGATCGAGGGTGGCGACGGAGTAGGTGCCGGTGGTGGCCGTCGCGCCCTCGGCGATCGCCTGCGCACTGACCGTCGGGACGAACCGGCCGATCACCGACGCCAACTGCGTGGCCGAGTCGGCGACCGATCCCGACGCCGCGGCGCTCGACGCGTCGATCCCGACCCGGTAGACCGTTCCCGGGACGAGCACCGACGACCCGTCGGACTCGTTCACCGAACCCACCGGGGCGGGGATCGTCTCCACCGACATCCGTTGTGTCGCCCCGAGATCGGGGTGGATGTCGGTGGAGTCCCACCGGACCTGCCAGCCGGAGTCGGCTCGGGCCATGGCGAGGGTGGCCGTGTACTTCCACGTCTGGGCGCGCGGGAGCGTCCAGGCGTAGGTGACGTCGACCGTGGCGGTGTCGCCGGAGACCTTGGTCCGCCCCGCGGTCGCCTTCATGGCCGACGCCTGCAATCCCGACCAGGCGGCCTCGATGTCGGTCGACGCCTGCTGCGGGGAGTCGGTGCGGGCCGCCGCCTGATCGGTGCGGTGCTCGCCGAACACGTCGAGGAACGACGCCGCGGCCGCGCGGGGCCCGTCGTCGGAATTCGAGCACGCCGTCCCGGCGGCCACGACGACCACGGCCACCGCACCCAGTCGTGCGGCGAGTCGGTGCGATCGAGTCCGGTGCGAAGTGGTCATCGGGACCGAGACTAGGTGTCACTCACGGCGAGATCGTGGTGCCACGCAGCGCATCCACCTGAGAATTCGCCCACGGATGGGGGCGGCCGAGGCGATCCCCCGGGGGTCAGTCGACCAGCACGGTCGCGAACGTGCCGACCTCGGCGAAACCGACCTTCGCGTAGGCGGCACGGGCCGCGGTGTTGAAACCGTTGACGTAGAGGCTCGACATGCGGCCCTCGGCGGCGATCGCGGAGACGACCGCGGCGGTCCCGGAGGCACCGAGTCCCTCCCCGCGGCGGTCGTGGGCAACCCACACGCCCTGGATCTGGCCGACGGTGGACGACATCGAGCCGATCTCGGCCTTGAACACCACCTCGCCGTTCTCGAAGCGGGCGAACGCGCGTCCGGCGCCGATGAGGGAGGCGATACGTCGCCGGTAGGACCGTCCCCCGTCGCCGGCGCGGGGGTCGACACCCACTTCGCCGTGGAACATCTCGATCGCTGCGGGCAGGTAGGCGTCGATCTCGCTGATCCGTACACGGCGGACCGCACGGTCGGGACCCACCGACGGCGGCCCCGACATCGCGAGCAGGGGTTGATCGGCCCGCACCTCGCGCGCGGGACCCCAGTGCGCCTTCGCGTGCTCCCAGAACGCGAGGACGTGATCTGCTCGCCCCACGATCGACGAGCACACACGCGGGTTGCGCGTGGCGCGGGCGGCGAACATCTCCATGTCGGCGGCGTCACCGAGCATCGGGATGAGGTTCGCGCCCGAGAAGCACAGCGACGTCGTCGGTTCGGTGGTGGTCCACAGCTCGCCGCCCAGCAGGCGCGGGGAGACGCCCTGTTCCTCCACGCGCGCGGCCACCATGCACATCGCGACCGGGTCGAGAGCCAGTGCGGCACCGACCGCCTCGGCGTCGCGCGCGCCGAGGGGCTTGTCGCCCAGCAGCTTCAACACGGTCGCTCCCGGCCCGGGCAGTCGTGAATCGACCGGTCGGACGACGGGTCGAGAGGTGGAGACGGTGCGCCTGTCGCAGGCGTCGGTGGGCTATCCGACGCTGACGACCGGCGATCCGGTGGTGGCCCCATCGCCAGTCTCCCCCGAATCGGCGGCAATGCGAAGAGCTTCTTCGATCAGAGTTTCCACGATCTGGGCTTCGGGCACGGTTTTGATGACCTCACCCTTGACGAAGATCTGTCCGCGACCGTTGCCCGAGGCCACGCCCAGGTCGGCCTCGCGGGCCTCGCCGGGACCGTTGACGACGCAGCCCATGACCGCGACGCGCAGCGGTATCTCCATGCCCTCGAGGCCGGCACTCACCTCGTCGGCGAGCTTGTAGACGTCGACCTGTGCGCGGCCGCACGACGGGCAGGACACGATTTCGAGTTTGCGCGGACGCAGGTTGAGCGATTGCAGGATCTGGTCGCCGACCTTGATCTCCTCGGCCGGCGGGGCCGAGAGCGACACGCGGATGGTGTCGCCGATGCCCTCGGACAGCAGGGCACCGAAGGCGACCGCGGACTTGATGGTGCCCTGGAACGCCGGGCCCGCCTCGGTGACGCCGAGGTGCAGTGGGTAGTCCGACTGTGCGGCGAGCTGACGGTAGGCCTCGACCATGATCACCGGGTCGTTGTGCTTCACCGAGATCTTGATGTCGCCGAACCCGTGCTCCTCGAACAGGCTCGCCTCCCACAGCGCCGATTCCACGAGCGCCTCGGGGGTCGCCTTGCCGTACTTCGCGAGCAGTCGCGGGTCGAGCGAACCGGCGTTGACGCCGATACGGATCGGGATGTTCGCATCCTTCGCCGCGAGGGCGACGTCCTTCACCCGGCCGTCGAATTCCTTGATGTTGCCGGGGTTCACGCGCACGGCGGCGCATCCGGCATCGATCGCGGCGAAGATGTAGCGCGGCTGGAAGTGGATGTCGGCGATGACCGGGATCTGACTCTTCTTCGCGATCACGGCGAGGGCGTCGGCGTCCTCCTGCCGGGGGCAGGCCACGCGCACGATGTCGCAGCCCGATGCGGTCAGCTCGGCGATCTGCTGCAGGGTGGAGTTGATGTCGTGGGTCTTGGTGGTACACATCGACTGCACCGAGATCGGGTGGTCGCTGCCGACACCGACCGTGCCGACCTGGATCTGGCGGGTCTTCCGGCGCGGGGCCAAGACCGGCGGGGGTGCCGCGGGCATACCGAGTCCGATGGACATCGGACCGGAGGTGGGATCGCTGGGCATGAGAGTGCCTTCCTAGAAGACCTTGATGGGATTGATGATGTCGGCCGACAGCGTGAGGACCATGTAACAGCCCATCACCGCGAGTACCGCGTACGTCGCCGGCATCAGCTTGAGGTAGTCGACGGGGCCCTTGGCGACCTTGCCGAGTCGTCGACGAAGTGCGTTGCGCCCCTTCTCGTACCCGATGAGGGCCATGTGACCGCCGTCGAGCGGGAGGAGCGGCACCAGGTTGAACAGGCCGAGGAAGAAGTTGATGCTGGCGAGCAGGAAGATGAAGAAGCTCCACGATCCGCGCTCGGCGGCCTGCCCTCCGATGACCGAGGCCCCGTAGACGCTGACCGGGGTGTCGGCGGCGCGTTCGCCGCCGGTCACCGACGTCCACAGCGCGCCGACCTTCTGCGGCAGCGACAGCAGGGCATCCCAGGTACGTGCGATGAGCTGGCCGGTGAACACCACGGCGCCGGGGACCGCGGTCAGTGCCGAGTACTCCTTGATGCCGTTGTCGGACAACGCCACACCGATCGCGCCGACGGTGGCGGTCGAGGTGGTGCCGTCGCCGCTGCGGACCTGCCGCTGTACCTGTGACACCGGGACGGTGAGTGTCTGCTCGCGTCCGTCGCGTTCGATGGTGAGGACGACCGAACCGGTGGCCTTCTGGATGGTCGACACCAGGCCGCTCGAGTTGTCGAATCGGTCGCCGTTCACCATGATCACACGATCACCGGTGCGCAGACCTGCGGCCTGGGCCGGGCTGCCACCCGAGCACGGTGTGAGGTCGCCGTTGGGTTGCACCGACGGGGCCACACACGCCATCGACCCCACCGACACCTCGGTCTTGCCGTTGAGCACCGGTAGTCCCGCGGTCACCGCGAGGATGACGATGAGCACGAAACCGAGGATGAAGTTCTGCATCGGCCCGGCGATCATGACCACGAGCCGTTTCCACGCCTTCTGCCGGTACATCGCGCGGTGTTCGAAGCGCGGGTCGATCTCGTCGTAGGTCGTCATCCCGGCGATGTCGCAGAAGCCGCCCAGCGGGAGCGCCTTGATCCCGTACTCGGTCTCGCCGCGCCGGACCGACCACAGGGTGGGTCCGAAGCCGACGAAGTAGCGGCGCACCAGCATGCCGGTGCGCTGTGCGGCCCACATGTGTCCGCACTCGTGCCAGGCGATCGACAGCAGCAGACCCGCCGCGAACAGCAGCACACCCAGGATGAAACCCACCGCGCTCGTGACCTCCAGTTGTCGTTGTGGCGCCGTCGCCGGGAGTCCCGGCGGTCACCGCGCGTGGCGTGTGACCAGTTCGTGCGCGCGTCGACGCGCCCAGTCGTCGGCCGCGAGGACCTCCTCCACGGTACCCGGGGTCGCGGTCCACTCGTCGGCGTGCGCGAGCACGTCACCGATGACGCCCACGATCCGCGGGAACGCGATGGCGCCCGCGAAGAACCCGTCGGCCGCCGCCTCGTTGGCCGCGTTGAACACCGCCGTCAGCGAGCCGCCGCGGGTACCGGCCGATCGGGCCAGGTCGATGGCCGGGAACACCTCGGAGTCGACGGGTTCGAAGGTCCACGACGACGCCGTCGAGAAATCGCAGGCGGTCGATGCGCCGGGTACCCGTCGCGGCCACCCCAGCGCCAGCGCGATCGGCAGTTTCATCGACGGCGGCGAGGCCTTGGCGACCGTCGCCCCGTCGACGAAGGTCACCATCGAGTGCACGATCGACTGCGGGTGGACGGTGACATCGATGCGGTCGTAGGGCACCCCGAACAGCAGGTGCGCCTCGACGACCTCGAGGGCCTTGTTGACCAGGGTCGCCGAGTTCAGCGTGATCATCGGACCCATCGACCACGTCGGGTGTCTGCCCGCCTGCTCGGGTGTCACCGACTCCAGCTGCTGCGCGGTGAACCCGCGGAAGGGCCCGCCGGACGCGGTCAGCACCAGGCGGTCCACCTCGGCCGCCGTACCCGCCCGCAGGCATTGCGCGATGGCCGAGTGCTCGGAGTCGACGGGGACGATCTGATCGGGCGCGGCCGCGGCGAGGACCAGCGCGCCTCCCGCGACCAGCGACTCCTTGTTCGCCAGGGCGAGCGATGCGCCCGTCGCCAGCGCCGCGAGGGTGGGCCGCAGACCCAGGGACCCGACGACGGCGTTGAGCACGACATCGGCGGACACCGACTCGACGAGGTCGCACATCGCGTCGGGTCCCGAGCGGACCGACGGCCAGCCCATCCGATCGGCCAGCGAGCGTGCGGCCGCGGCGTCGGCCACCGCGACCGCCTCGGCGCCCAGTCGCAGCGTCCGGATCTGCTCGGCGAGGAGATCGATGTTCGACCCGCCCGCACCGACGCCGACGACCGCGAACAGGTCGGGATTCGCGGCGATCACCTCGAGGGCCTGTACACCGATCGAGCCGGTGGAGCCGAGGATCAGGACTCGCCTGACGGTGGGGGCGTCGCTGGGGGTCACCGGCTCATTGTGGTGGGCGGTGATGGGCGTGCCAATGCCGGGCCACGTCGACCCGTCGTGCGATCCACACGCGGTCGTGGGACTGCACGTGGTCGAGGAATCGCTCGAGGGCCGCGATCCGGGCCGGACGGCCGACGATCCGGCAGTGCAGACCGACCGAGAGCATCGCGGGTGCGCCCGCGGTCCCCTCGGCGTAGAGCACGTCGAACGCGTCGCGCAGATGCACGAAGAAGTCCTCGCCGGTCGAGAAACCCGATGACGACGAGAAGCGCATGTCGTTGGTGTCTAGGGTGTACGGCACCACCAGGTGGTGGCCCGCCGCCTCGCCCTCCCCCTCCGAGGCGGGGACCGGCACCCAGTACGGCAGGTCGTCGGCATAGCTGTCGGAGTCGTAGAGGAAACCGCCGTGGGAGATGACCAACGATCGGGTGTTCGGGGAGTCGCGGCCGGTGTACCAGCCGACGGGGGCCTGTCCTGTGATCTCGGTGAGCAGGTCGACCGCCTGCGCCATGTGCGCGCGCTCGACCTCGGGTGCGGTCTCCTGGTAGTTCAGCCACCGCAGCCCGTGTGCGGCGATCTCGTGTCCGCGTTCGACGAATGCTGCGGCGACCTCGGTGTTGCGGGCCATCGCCTGCGCGACGGCGAACACCGTGAGCGGCAGCTCGCGGCGATCGAAGGTGCGCAACACGCGCCACACCCCGGCGCGCGAGCCGTACTCGTAGAGCGACTCCATGCTCATGTGCCGGTCGGGGTACGCCGCCGGCGCAGCCATCTCGGAGAGGAACGTCTCGCTGGCCGGATCGCCGTCGAGGACGTTGTTCTCCGAACCCTCCTCGTAGTTCAGGACGAACTGCACGGCGATGGCCGCGTCGTCCGGCCACCGCGGATGGGGACGGTGTTCCCCGTACCCGACGAGGTCGCGTGGCAGGTTCTCGGACCGGTATCTCGACAGCGACACGCCCGTCATCCTCCCATCGTCGATGCGCCGGTGCACCGAGGCGGGTGCCGACGATATGCTGTGCCTACTACGCGCCATCGTTGACCGCGGCCGACCGTCGCGACACAGGTCACGAGAAGGAGAATCAAAGTGGCAAGCAGCGAGGTCGAGCACGCCGACACCCACTCCCACGAGGTCGAGGTCGTCGATACCGGTTGGGCCCACGAGCCGCCGGACGCCCCCTCGGCCCGCTTCGGGTGGCACGGCGAGAGCCTGCCCGCGATGCGCATCGCCGGCTGGATCAGCGGCATCGCACTGCTGGCCATGATCATCGGCAACCACCAAGGGCACGTCGAGGACCTCTACCTCATCGGCTTCACCGCGGCGCTGTGGTTCGTGTTGCTGCGCGACGTGTACCTGCGTCGCGGCAAGTGGCGTAACTGAGCGTTCCCGGACTCGCTGCCGGTCGTCAGCCCTCGGCCGCCAGCTGACCGCAGGCGGCGGCGATCTCCTGTCCGCGGGTGTCGCGCACGGTGCACGCCACTCCCCCGGCCACGACCCGGCGTACGAACTCCCGCTCCACCGGCTTCGGCGCGGCATCCCATTCGCTGCCGGGCGTCGGGTTCAGCGGGATGACGTTGACGTGCACCAGTTGGCCCAGATGCTTGCGTAGTCGTTTCGCCAGCAGATCGGCACGCCACGGCTGATCGTTGACGTCCTTGATGAGGGCGTACTCGATCGAGACCCGGCGACCGGAGGTGTCGGCGTAATACCGTGCGGCCGATAGGACCTCGTCGACCGACCACCGGTTGTTCACCGGCACGAGCGTGTCTCGCAGTTCGTCGTCGGGGGTGTGCAGCGACACCGCGAGACGTACCTGCCACCCCTCGTCGGCCAGCCGCCGGATCGCCGGGGCCAGACCGACCGTCGAGACGGTCACCGAGCGCTGCGAGATGCCGAGGCCGTCGGGGGCCGGGGAGATGATGCGCGACACGGCATCACGGACCCGGTTGTAGTTCGCGAGTGGTTCGCCCATGCCCATGAACACCACGTTCGACAGTCGGCGGGCGTCCTTGCGACCGCCCGAGAGTTCCCCGTCGGCGACCGCACGTGCCGCCGCGCGGACCTGGTCGACGATCTCGGCGGTCGACAGGTTGCGGTCGAGTCCGCCCTGGCCCGTCGCGCAGAACGGGCACGCCATCCCGCACCCCGCCTGCGACGAGACGCACACCGTGGTGCGATCGGAGTAGCCCATCAGCACCGACTCCAGCATCGTGCCGTCGTGCAGGCGCCACAGGGTCTTCCGCGTGGTGCCGTCGTCGCACGAGATGTGTCGGATCGGGGTCATCAGCGTCGGGAACAACGCCTGTCCCACAGAGGCCCGGACCGCGGCGGGGAGGTCGGTCATCGCCTCCGGATCGGCCTCGAGGCGTCCGTAGTACTGGCGGGCGAGTTGGTCGGCTCGAAAGCCCGGGAGACCGAGCTTCGTGACCGCGTCGGCGCGCTGGTCACGATCGAGATCCGCCAGATGGGTGGGCGGACGCCCTCGCTTGGGGGCGTCGAAGACCAACGGGAGGTCGAGACCGGGCATGGGTCAACGCTCTCGCAGTTCGGGATGGAAATCCAATCCGCGGCGTGTGCCCCGAGACCTGTCGCGGCGCGGGCGTCGGACAGGGGATGATGTGCCCATGACATACAACGAGCCGACCCCGGCCGACCCCACCCCGTCCTCCACGGATCTGCCCGCCGCCGATGCGTCCTCGGGTCCCGATTCCGCCGACAAGCAGGCCGCGGTGAAGCAGGCCCTCAGCGACGTCCAGCACACCCGCACGAAGTCGGCGTGGGTGGGCCTCATCGTCGGCGCCATCGTGCTCATCCTGCTCCTGGTGTTCATCGTGCAGAACCTCGACAGCCAGTCGATCCAGCTGTTCTTCTGGGAGGTCAACCTCCCGCAGGGCGTGAGCCTGCTGATCGCGGCCATCGCCGGCGCGCTCATCACCGCGGTCGTCGGCGGTGCGCGCATGTTCCAGGTGCGTCGCGCGGTCCGCAAGGTCTGATCGCCCGTCGCCGCGCGTCACGTCCGTCGGGCGCGACGCGCGGCGATCGGTGTGTGGCGTGTGGTGCGATCCGGGTCAGAGCAGGGCGCCGAGGATGGCCCACACGACGAACGCCGACGGCAGGATCGAGTCGAGTCGGTCCATGATCCCGCCGTGGCCGGGGAGCAGGGTCCCCATGTCCTTGATGCCGAGATCACGCTTGACCTGTGACTCCACGAGGTCGCCGAGGGTGGCGCACACCACCAGGACCGGTCCGAGGACGAGGCCGATCCACCAGTGGGCGCCGACGAGGTAGGTGACGACGACCACCGCCCCCACCGTGCCGAAGACGAGCGAACCCGCCATGCCCTCCCACGATTTCTTCGGCGAGATGGCGGGCACCATCGGGTGCTTGCCGAAGAGGACGCCGGCTGTGTAGCCGCCCACGTCGGAGCACACGACCACGATCATGAGCGTCAACACGCGCGCCCAGCCGTGGCTCTGCAGCACCATCGCGACGGCGAACGACGCCAGCAGCGGCAGCCACGCGAGGATCAACACCGTCACGGCGAGGTCGCGGAGATAGTTGACCGGTGCAGTGGTCCGCCCCTGCGACAACAGTTTCCAGATCATCGCCACGAGAACGGTCGCCACGAACGACACCAGCGCACCGGTCGCGCCGAAGGGCCACGCGGTCCACATGATCGCCTGGCCGCCGCCGATGAGCGGGATGATCCCCACGTCGTACCCGCCGGCGCGGACCCGCTTGGCCACCTCCCACGTGGCGATCGCGATGGACACCGCCACCACGGGGATCCACACCAGTGGGGCGAAGACCAGGATGAGGATGACGCCGACGCCGAGACCTCCGCCGACGGCGAAGGCCGCGGGCAGGTCGCGCCCGGCCCGGGATTTCTTCTCCGGTTCCCCGGCCGCGGACGGGTCCGGGTGGGACGGGTCGGGCGCGGCCGTCGGCCTCGTTTCGCTCACACCCTGTCCTTCGCTGTCGTCCCCGTCGCCCCGCACCGCTGTCCGCCGTCCGGCGCCCCTCACACCTCGAGCAGTTCGCCCTCTTTGCGCGTCACCAGGTCGTCGACCTGGGCGACGTAGCCCGCCGTGGTCTTGTCGAGGTCCTTCTCGGCGCGGTTGACCTCGTCCTCGCCCGCCTCGCCGTCCTTCTGGATGCGCTTGAGTTCGTCGGCGGCCTTGCGGCGGACGTTGCGGATGGAGATCTTCGCATCCTCACCCTTGGACTTGACCTGCTTCACCAGTTCGCGACGACGCTCCTCGGTCAGCTGCGGGATCGCCACGCGGATGATGTTGCCGTCGTTGGTGGGGTTCACGCCGAGGTCGGAGTTGCGGATGGCGGTCTCGATCGCGTTCAGCGACGACGCCTCGTAGGGCTTGATGATGATCATCCGCGCCTCGGGGGCGGTGATCGAGGAGACCTGCGTGATCGGGGTCATCGCGCCGTAGTAGTCGATGACGATGCGGTTGAACATCGACGGATTCGCACGACCGGTCCGGATCGACCCCATGTCGTCCTTGGCCACGGAGACAGCTTTCTCCATCTTCTCCTCGGCATCGAAGAGTGCTTCGTCGATCACGGTTTCGCCTCCGTTGTGTGCTCGCTGCGGGTCGCGCGATTCCTGCTGCTGTGACTGGTGGTGATCACGTGGTGACCAGGGTTCCGATCTTCTCACCCGCCACCGCACGCGCGATGTTCCCCTCGCGCAACAGGTTGAACACGAGCATCGGCATCTTGTTGTCCATACACAGGCTGAACGCGGTGGAGTCGGCGACGGCGAGGCCCTTCTCGATGACCTCGCGGTGGGTGATCTCGCTGTAGAGCGTCGCGTCGGGGTTCGTGCGCGGGTCGTCGGAATAGACACCGTCGACGGCCTTGGCCATCAGGACGACCTCGGCCTTGATCTCGAGTGCGCGCTGTGCGGCGGTGGTGTCGGTGGAGAAGTACGGCATGCCCATGCCGGCGCCGAAGATCACCACCCGCCCCTTCTCGAGATGGCGCTGGGCCCGCAACGGGATGTACGGCTCGGCCACCTGACCCATGGTGATCGCGGTCTGCACCCGGGTGACCACACCTGACTTCTCGAGGAAGTCCTGCAGCGCAAGGCTGTTCATGACGGTGCCGAGCATGCCCATGTAATCCGAGCGACTGCGCTCGAGTCCGCGCTGCTGGAGTTCGGCACCACGGAAGAAGTTGCCTCCGCCGATCACGACCGCCACCTGCACGCCGCTGCGGACGACCTCGGAGATCTGGGCGGCGACGGTGGAGACCACGTCGGGGTCGAGCCCCACCTTGCCGCCGCCGAACATCTCGCCGCCGAGTTTGAGGACCACGCGACGGAAACCGGGACGTGTCGCCCCGTCGATGGCTCCCCCGTCGATCTCGGTCACATCATGCCTTCCGTTCGGCGCTCATCGGACCGGCGATCCGGACCACCGAGGTGGCGTCGGAGGGGACCGGTTGTCGACAGTGATCCTATGCGTACACGACAGGCCCCGGTGAGCGCGGTGCTCACCGGGGCCTGTCGTGGATCGTGGTCGGGTCGGCTCAGGCCTGTCCGACCTCGAAGCGCGAGAACGCGGTCACGGTGACGCCGGCCTCGTCGAGGACGGCCTTGACCGTCTTCTTCGAATCCTGCACCGACGACTGGTCGATCAGGACGACGTCCTTGTAGAAGCCGTTGACGCGACCCTCGACGATCTTGGGCAGCGCCTGCTCGGGCTTGCCCTCCTCGCGCGCGGTCTTCTCGGCGATGGACCGCTCGTTCTCCACGATGTCGGCGGGGACCTCGTCGCGGGTGGCGTAGCGGGCCTTGAGTGCGGCGACCTGCATGGCGGCACCGCGTGCGGCCTCGGCCGCCTCGGCGCCGTCACCGGTGTACTGCACGAGGACACCGACGGCAGGCGGGAGATCCGACGCACGCTTGTGGAGGTAGCTCGCGACGGGGCCGTCGTAGGAGACGACGCGTCGCAGTTCGAGCTTCTCGCCGATCTTCGCCGACAGCGCGGCGACGGCCTCGGTGACGGTCTGGTCGCCGAGCTTCGCGGCTCCGAGCGACTCCAGATCGGTCGCCTTCTGCTCGGCGGCCGCGGTGACGATCGCGTCGGCGAGCTTCTGGAACTCGTCGTTCTTCGCCACGAAGTCGGTCTCGCAGTTGATCTCGATCATGACGCCGTCGCGGGTGGCGACGAGGCCCTCGGCAGTGGACCGCTCGGCGCGCTTGCCGACGTCCTTCGCGCCCTTGATGCGGAGCTGTTCGACAGCCTTGTCGAAGTCGCCGTCGTTGTCGGCGAGGGCGTTCTTGCAGTCCAGCATTCCCGAGCCCGTGAGCTCGCGGAGCCGCTTGACGTCGGCAGCGGTGTAGTTCGCCATGTGCGGCGAGCCTCCTTCATCGGTGTCGCGACGCCCACGCTCGGGGCGCGTCGTCGCGTCGTGGGGTGTCGGCGCCGTGTGACGTCGACGGTGTTCAGACGCGATTCGGGCGCCGAGCCTGATGGCCCGACGCCCTCGTCGTCGCTCGAGCCCGAGGGCTCGATCGGTCAGGCCTGTGCGGGCGCCTCGTCGGCGGCCGCGGGCGCGGCCTCGGCGGTGGCGGCCGGGGCGGTCGCCTCGGCGGCCGGCGCCTCGGTGCCTGCGGCGGGGGTCGTCGCCTGCGTGAGTAGCTCCTGCTCCCACTCGGCGAGCGGCTCGCCCGCTCCGGCCTCGGGCTTGGCGTCGCCGGCGTTCTGTCCGGCACGTGCCTGGACACCCTCGGCGACCGCAGCCGCGACCACGCGGGTCAGCAGCGCCGCGCTGCGGATGGCGTCGTCGTTGCCCGGGATCGGGTAGTCGACCAGGTCCGGGTCGCAGTTGGTGTCGAGGATCGCGATGACCGGGATGTTGAGCTTGCGGGCCTCGCCGACGGCGATGTGCTCCTTGTTGGTGTCCACGATCCACACGGCCGAGGGCACGCGGGCCATGTCGCGGATACCGCCGAGGGTGCGGTCGAGCTTGGTCATCTCACGCGTGAGCATGAGGATTTCCTTCTTGGTGCGACCCTCGAAACCGCCGGTCTGCTCCATCGTCTCGAGCTCCTTGAGACGCAGGAGACGCTTGTGGACGGTCGAGAAGTTGGTGAGCATGCCACCGAGCCAGCGCTGGTTCACGTACGGCATCCCGACGCGGGTGG
This sequence comes from Williamsia sp. M5A3_1d, assembly GCF_053345315.1. Taxonomy (NCBI): domain Bacteria; kingdom Bacillati; phylum Actinomycetota; class Actinomycetes; order Mycobacteriales; family Nocardiaceae; genus Williamsia; species Williamsia sp. M5A3_1d. The sequence continues at coordinate 162,321 of NZ_JBKEZX010000004.1, read as the reverse complement.
CCTCGGCGGCGATCGACTCCTGGGCCTGCTTCTTGGTGCCGACGAACAGGACGGTGCCGCCGTGGGCGACGGTCTCCTTGACGAACTCGTAGGCCTTGTCGATGTAGGTCAGCGTCTGCTGCAGATCGATGATGTAGATGCCGTTGCGATCGGTGAAGATGAATCGCTTCATCTTGGGATTCCAACGACGGGTCTGATGCCCGAAATGAGCGCCGCTGTCGAGCAGCTGCTTCATGGTCACTACAGCCATGTGGGTGTTCTTCTTCCGTGTGCAGTTGGTCGTCGGGAGCGTTGTGCGCCCGACCCTGACGCCTGGGTCCGATCAGAACCGTGCGGATCACCGAGATCCGCCGGACCGCCTGATCGGAGGTGTTCCGGGCGCGAGCCCCGCATGTGCGAGGTGCCACCCGGGTGGTGCAGGCGTGCGAAGTCACCTCACCCGCGAGGGCGAAGTGCGTCGTTCAGTGTACGCACGGGCCGCCCTGCCCACGAAATCATCGATCCGCCGAGGGAACCGCAGGTCGACGGCCACCGTCTGAACCGATGTGAGCACAGATGTCGCCGGAGACGCCCAGGTCGCGACGCACCCCGGTCGGGGTGGGCCGCCCACGGGACACGAGGGGTCGGCGACATCTGTGCTCGTCTCGTCGCGTCGACGGACGACGTCGCCCATCCCGGCGGAGCTGGCGAGGTCGGCGATGATCCTCGTCGCCGTCGTCGCGATGCTCGGTGTCGCGATCGTCGCCGTGCCCGGGCCGTCGCGGGCCGAGGGACTCACCCCGGGTGGCTACGGATGGCCGCTGAGTCCCCGCCCGGCGGTGGTCCGGGGTTTCGATCCCCCGGCTGCGCGCTGGCTCGCGGGGCATCGCGGGGTCGATCTGGCCTCGGCGCCCAGCGCACCGGTCGTCTCGGCCGGTGCGGGTGTCGTCCATTTCGCGGGTGTGGTCGCCGGGAAACCCGTGGTGTCGGTGCTGCACCCGGACGGTGTGCTCACCACCTACGAGCCGGTGACCGCGACGGTGTCGGTGGGTATGTCGGTGGCACGGGGCTCGCCGTTGGGCACCGTCGACGGCGTGCATCCCGGCTGTGTCGCTGCCTGTCTGCACTGGGGTGCGCGGCGGGGCTCGGGGTCGGCGGCCCGGTACCTCAACCCGTTGGCCCTGCTCGGCGTGGTCCGCGTGCGACTGAAACCGGTCGGCGACGTCTCCGCGATCGGACCGGTCGGCCCTCAGGCCCGGGGATGGGCCTGACGGTGGACGGCTCGGAGGCGTTCGACGCCGACATGGGTGTAGAGCTGCGTCGTCGCCAGGGACGAGTGGCCGAGCAGCTCCTGCACGACGCGCAGGTCGGCGCCACCCTCGAGAAGATGTGTCGCCGCCGAGTGACGCAGACCGTGCGGACCGATGTCGGGTGCGCCCTCGACCGCACGGGTGGCCGCGTGGACGACGCTGCGCGCCATCCGCGGGTCGAGTCGCCCACCCTTGGCGCCGAGCAGCAGCGCCGATCCTGATGTCGGGCCCGCGAGTGCCGGACGGCCACGTGCGCGCCACGCGTCGAGCGCGGCGCCCGCGGGTGCGCCGAAGGGCACCGTGCGTTGCTTGTCGCCCTTGCCGATCACGCGTAGCACGCGGCGACCGTCGTCGACGTCGTCGAGATCGAGCCCGCAGAGCTCGCCCACACGGATACCGGTGGCGTAGAGGACCTCGAGGATCGCCCTGTCCCGCAGCATGATCGGGGTCCGCGACGACCGACCCGCCGACGCACCGGTCGCAGCCGGATCGGAGTCGGATCGGTCGGACTCGGATCGGTCGGACTCGGATCGGTCGGACTCGGATCGAACGGACTCGGATCGAACGGACCCTGCCATCACACTGCGCGCCTGATCCGGCGAGAGGACCGCAGGCAGGGTGCGGTGCGCGCGGGGAGCCTGAAGTCGAGTCGCGGCATCGTGGGCCATCACACCCTCGCGGGCGGCCCAGGTGCAGAAGGTCTTCACCGACGACACCTGCCGCGCGATCGTGGTGCGCGCGGCGCCACGCCGTGTCGACTCGGCCAGCCAGGCCCGCAGTACCGCGAGGTCGATCTCGGCGATGGACACCCGTCGCGCTCCGGCGAAGCTGACCAGTGCGCGGACGTCACCGACGTAGGCGCGGATCGTGTGCTCGCTGCTGCCCCGTTCGTAACGCAGGTAGGACTCGAATTCACCGAGTCGGGTCGAGGAGGTGCTCACGACGACCAGCCAACACCGCCCGAGGACCACACCCGGGTCCTGACACGCGCGTCGTGATCAAAGCGTTCCCACCCAGGAGCGCCGTGTCAGGAACCGACGGTCGCGCTCTCCTCGGCCGCCCGCAGCTCGGCCTTCCACGCCCGGAAGCCCTCCTCGGTCCGTCCTCGACGCCAGTACCCCGAGATCGAGGCGCGTCGCGCCGAGACCCCACGCTCGGATCGGATGTAGCGCCGCAGGTTGTGCATCACGGCCTGCGCCTCGCCGTGGATGAACACGTGCGGCTCACCGTCGAGCCACGGTGCATCGCGGACCGCGCGGATCAGCGGCGCGTTGTCACCCGCCACATCGTCGCCGGCGGTGTCGGAGCCTGCGCCCCGATGGACCCAGGTGATGCGGGCGTCGCTCGGTGCGACGAGCGCGATCTCGTCCTCGGGTCCCGCGACCTCGATGAAGGCCTGCACGGTGGCGGCCGGGGGCAGCGACTCGAGGGCGGCGGCCAGGGCGGGGAGTCCCGCCTCGTCGGAGGCGAGCAGGTGCCACGGCGCCTCGGGGTCGGGGCGGTACCCGCTGCCGGGCCCAAGGAATCGCACGACGTCACCGACCTGGGCGGACGCCGCCCAGGGGCCCGCGATGCCCTCGGTGCCATGGACCACGAAGTCGATCGCGATCTCACGGCGTTCGTGGTCGACCGTCCGCACGGTGTACGTCCGCAACACGGGTTGCTGTTCCGGTGTGTACTCGGCGCGGATCCGCTCGAGGTCGTACGGATCGGGGTAGGTCACGCCGGGGACCCCGAAGAGGATCTTCACGTAGGCGTCGGTGTCGTCGCTCGAGGCGAAGTCGGAGAAGCCCGGACCACCGAGGCGGACCCGCATCATGTGCGGGGTGAGCCACTCGGTGCCGGTGACCTCCATGGTGTTCAGTCGCTTGGCCATGACGGCAGCCTACACCCCGAATTAGGACACCCTAAGTAGTCGATGTCCCAACGTTCAGGCCGGCCCCTCGCGCATGCCCCACGGTTGGCCGTATCCGCCCTCGGACTCCGGACGCGCCATCAGTTCGAGGAACGGTGACGCCTCGAACGCCTCGGGGCCGAGCACGCCCGTTCCCGACCATGCCCCGGTGGCGAGCAGTTCGAGCGCGATGACCGGTCCGAGGGCGGTCTGCCAGACGACGCACTGGGTGCCGTATTCGCGCATGGTCCACTCGTTGTCGCTCACGTGGTAGAGGTAGACCTCCCGGGCCGCACCATCTTTCGTCCCGGTGACCCACATCCCCGCGCAGGTCTTCCCGGTCATCACCGGACCGATCGTCGCGGGGTCGGGAAGTGCTGCCGCGACCACGTCACGCGGTGACACCGACACCGGGCCGTCGACCGAACGCACCCGGATCGGTTCGGTCGCATCGAGTCCGAGGGTGTGCAGCGTCTGCAGGACACCGATGAACTCGGCGCCGAGTCCGTACTTGAAGGTGACACGGCGCGCGTCGAGCCATCGGGGCATGAGGAGCACCTCCTCGTGCTCCACGTTCACGCATTCGACCGGCCCGATGCCCTCGGGGAACACGAACGTCTCGGGTTCGGAGAACGGCGCAGTGGTGAACCATCCCCGGTCGCGTTCCCACACCACCGGCGGGTTGAGACATTCCTCGATGGTGGTCCAGATGGAGAACGACGGTGCGAACATCTCGGCGCCGTTCTCGTCGCGGACCACGAGGTTCGCGCCGTCGCGTGTGCCGAGTTCGTCGACGGTGTCGAACAGTTCGTCGCAGGCATGGCGGGCGAAGACGTCGGACAGTCCGGGCTCGACGCCCATGCCGACCAGCGCCAGTCGACCGGCGGACACCCACTCGTCGTGTGCGGCGAACTGCTGCTCCCCCAGCATCACCCCGGTGCGGGTGTGCGGATCGGTCGGGTGCGGGGTGCTCAGACTCATCGCCATGTCGAGGTAGTCGGCGTCGGCGGCGAGGGCGCCGGCGAACACGGTCGGTACGAAAGCCGGTTCCACGGCGTTCATGACGTGCGTCGCCCCGTGCTCGCGCGCGAGAGCGGCCACCGCGTCGGCGTCGGAGGCGTCGACGCGCGCCGCGGTGAACCGCGATGCCACGGTGTCGCCGTGCCGCTCGCCGATCGCGGCCACCGTGCGCTCTGCGCGAGCGAGATCGTAGTCGGCGACGACGAGATGATCGAAGAAGTCCCGACGGGCGGCGATCTTGGCGAGCGCGTCACCCACTCCACCGGCGCCGATCAGGAGGATGCGCATACCCGGGTGTGCCATACCTCAGCCTAGGTGGTCGCGACCGCGCGCCACCGCGATGCTGTTGATCCAGGCGTCCCGCAGTGCCACCCCGGATGCGTACTCGCGCACCACGCGCTCTCCCGACGGCGTACGGAGCACGAGGAAGTGCCCGATCAGTGCGTCGGGGTCGGCGAGGCCGGCGATCGCGATCTGGTGGCGGTAGGTCGTCGCGATCCACCCGATGTCGGTGGGCCCGATCGCCACACGCACGATGCGTCGCGGCTGTCCCACGCTCTCGGCGACCGAGCCCTCGACGTCGAGACCCACGGCGACCTCGCCGTCGGCGACGGCCGCGAGAACGGCGTCCCGCGCAGCCAGCGCGAGCACCGCCTGATCGGCGTCGGGAAGCGGGCTCGGGGTCGAGCCGGCGGCGATTGCGGTGAGGGCGGCGACGGCCTCGGTGGCCTCGGCGCGTGTGAGCACGCCTCGGTCGCTTTCACGCAGGAACAGCTCGAAGGCCTCGTGGTTCGCGTCGGACAGCGGCGCAGGATCGATGACTCACCCCTCCCCTCCCACGTCGTGGACTCGCAGATCCCGACCCTATAGCCGCCGGCCTACAGTCGGTCGTCTCCGTCGCTGGGGCTGTCATCGTGACGGCAGGCTCCATGTCGCACCGTTCGTGACCGCCCGGCCGTGCACCTCCATCCGAGCGAGCGTCGATCGCACGCGGCCGACGTCGATGTCGCACGCGGTCGCGATGTCGGCGAGGGTGAGCCCGCCCCGTCTCCCGATCGCCGCCACGATCCGCGCCTCGAGAGGATCGGCCTCGCCGCGCTCGGCGGGTGTCGACGACAGCGCGTCCGAGCCGTCCGGGGAGACGAGTCGTTCGAGGCCGGCTGCATCGCCGACGAGCGCGGCATCGCCGTCGCTGATCAACGCATGACACCCCACCGACATGGCCGAGGTGGCCGGGCCCGGTACCGCTCCGAGCGGGATGCCGAGCCGACGCGCCCAGGCGGCGGTGTTCTTCGCGCCGCTGCGATGTCCGGCCTCGACGACCACCACCGCCTTCGACAGCGCCGCGACCAGCCGATTGCGGGCCAGGAACCGGTGCCGGGACGCCGACATCCCCGGCGGGTACTCGGTCACGATGGTCCCGACCCGCGCGATCTCGTCGAAGAGCAGTGCGTGGTCGGTCGGATAGTCGATGTCGAGGCCGCACGCCATCACCGCCATGGTGTCACCACCGGCGGCCAGTGCGGCCCGGTGCGCGGCACCGTCGATGCCGTACGCGCCCCCGGAGACGACACAGCGACCGCGGTCGACGAGACCGTTGGTGAGTACCGCGGTCATCCGCGTGCCGTAGCCGGTGGCGGCCCGCGAACCCACCAGCGCCACAGCGCGTTCCGACGCGGCCTCGATCGACCCCGGCCCCCGTTTCCACAGCGCCAGCGGCGGGCCGCCACGTGCGGACGTGTCCGCCGTGCTCAGACCGTGCAACGCCCACGCCGGCCAGTCCTCGTCGTCGGCGGTCATCAACCGCCCGCCGAGTCGGTCGGCGACGAGGAGGTCGCGATCGGGGTCGACGAGATGATGGCGCGAGGCGGTCGATCTCGCCACCGCCTCGTGGCCGTCGGGGAAGCGCCGCGAGCGCACCGCCTGCGCGGCGTCGCGCACCCCGACCGCGTCGACGAGGCGAGCGATCGAGGCCGCCGGGGGTTCGGCGACCGCGGCGAGATACGCCCACGCGCGCAGGTCCCTCGAGTCGATCACCGTCGGCGTCACGGCGTGCGGATCGATGGGGGCCATGACCGTCGCGGGACGCGGCCGCATGTCGGGGTCGGCCCCGACGCCGTCGTCGCTCACGCGTATCCCCTGTCCCGGAACAGCAATGCCTGTGCCACCTCGTCTTCTGTCGGTTGTGCGAGCCCGCCGAGATCGGCCAGTGTCCACGCCAATCGCAAAGCCCGATCGGCCCCACGCGCGGTGACGCGTCCGTCCCGCAGGAACAGCTCGATCGGCCGGATGGCCGAACTCGCGAGCCGGAACCGCTGCCGCAGAGCCGAACCGGGCACCTCGCTGTTGGTCTGCCACCCGTGGTCGGACCAGCGCTCGCGAGCCGTCATGCGGGCGGCCGACACCCGGGCGCGCACGTCGGCGCTGCATTCGCCGGTCGGGTTCATGAGTGCGGTGTTGCCCGGCGGATCCATCCGGACGCGGATGTCGACCCGATCCATCAGCGGTCCCGAGAGCTTCCCGAGATAACGCCGCCGCACCTGGGCGGAACAGACACAGTCGATGTCGGAGGCCGGGGCACACGGACACGGGTTCGCCGACAGGATGAGCTGGAACCGGGCCGGCATCACCGCGACACCGTCGCGGCGCATCACGCGGGTCTCACCGTCCTCGAGCGGTGTCCGCAGCGATTCCAACGCCTTCACCCCGAGTTCGGCGCACTCGTCGAGAAACAGCACGCCTCGGTGCGCCCGTGACACCGCCCCAGGCTTCGCCATCCCGGTACCCCCACCGACGAGGGCGGTCTGCGAGGTGGAGTGGTGCGGGGCGATGAACGGGGGCTCGGTGATCAACGGCCGTCCCGCGGGCAGCGTCCCGGCGATCGAGTGGATCGCGGTCACCTCCAGCTGTTCGGTCTCGCTCAAGGGCGGCAGGATCCCCGGCAACCGTCGGGCGAGCATGGTCTTGCCGATGCCCGGCGGGCCGGTCATGAACAGGTGATGTGCACCCGCGGCGGCGATCTCGAGGGCATACCGCGCCTCGGCCTGACCCACCACGTCGGCGAGGTCGGGTACCTGAGCCGACGCCGCGACCACACCGGCCTCGCACACCGTGTCCAGGGTCCGCTCGCCGGCCAGCCACGCGATGACCTCACGCAGCGTGCTCGCCCCACCGACCTCGACCCCGGGCACCAGCGCCGCCTCGGCCACGTTCACCAACGGCACCACCACCCGCGCGAAGCCGGCGGCCCGCGCCGCGACCACCGACGGCAACACACCCCGCACCCCTCGGATGCGGCCGTCGAGCGCCAGTTCCCCGATGAACACGGTGTCGTCGAGATGGTGGGTCGCGACCAGATCCTTCGCGGCGAGCACCGCCAACGCGATCGCCACATCGTGGTTCGAGCCACCCTTGGGAACCGTCGCCGGCGACAGGTTCAGCGTGATCCTCCCGTCGGGCCACTTGCGGTCACTATTGGTGATCGCCGCACGCACACGGTCTTTCGACTCCCGCAGCGACGCATCCGCCAGACCGACGAGCTGGACTCCGGGCAGGCCCTGACCGATGAACGCCTCGATCTCGACCATCTGCCCCTCGACACCGGCCACCGCCGCCGACCGCGCACGACCGAGCGACATCAGAAGACCCCACGCAAGTGCGACACGGTGCACACCCCGGTGACGTCGATCTGCACCGCGACGACGTCGAAACGGATGGTCGGCCAATGACGCTCCGACTCGGCGAGCCACAGCCCGGCCAGCCGACGCAACCGTCGATACTTCTCCGCCGTCACCGCCTGTGCCGGATCCCCGAACATCGAACCGGTGCGCGTCTTGACCTCGACGATCACCAACGATTCGCCGCCCGCCTCGGTCGGATCGACGGCGATCACATCGATCTCGCCGTACCGACACCGCCAGTTGCGGTCGAGCACCGACCACCCCACCGCGGTCAGGTGCTCGACCGCGGCGTCCTCACCCCGCCGGCCGATCAACTGCCGTCGGTTCGGTCCTCTGCTCTGCGTTGCCACGGGGCAACCATGACCGCCGAACCCGACCGCGCCCGGTGCCGCGACCCCAGATCCCGACCGTTCTGTGCATCAGTGCGTTCCTGTGCACAACCGGGCCGGACCGCAGGCCCGGGGCCTGTCGTGCTCAGTCGTCCAGCGCGCGGGCGAACTGCGGCCAGGAGGCGTGCAGACTGTCCTGCCAGTAGGGCCAGCTGTGGGTTCCGGCGGGCGGGAGGCGGAACGTCGCCGGGATCCCCAACGTCGCCAGGCGGGACTTCAGAGCCACGGTGCACTGCCGGACGGCGGTCTCGATCACCGCGCCGACGCCGATGCGGGATACCAGTTCCCCGACGTCGCCGTCGATCCCCGGCCCGGTGATGGTGTCGTACTGCCCGGGCAGCCCCGTACTCGCCGAGATGAACAGAGACGTGCCGCGGAGTCTGTCGGCATGGATGTAGGGGTCGTTCTCCCGCCAGCGCGGATCGGTCGACACACCCCACAGGTTGTCGGCGTTGCCGCCGCCGCGGGCGACGGTGAGTCGGACGTAGGCCTGACCCATGGTGTCGGCGGTCTTCGCGCAGCCGCTGTAGGCGCCGACCGCGCGGTAGAGCCCGGGGTTCTTCTCCGCCAGCTGCAGGACCGAGGTGCCGGCCATGGAGATACCGGCGAGCGCGTTGCGGCCGTTGCCCCCGAACGTCGCATCCATCAGCGGTGGCAGCTCTCGGGTGAGGTAGGTGGCCCACTTCTGGTGCCCGAGCACCGGGTCGTCGCGGATCCAGTCGGCGAAGTAGCTCGCCGTGCCGCCCATCGGGACCACCACGGTGACGTTCTTGTCGGCGAAGAAGTCGACGATGTCGGTCTGGTCGAACCAGCTGCTGTCGTTGAAGCCGCCCTGGGCGCCGTTGAGGAGATAGAGCGTGGGGTGTGGGACCTCGGGATCGCGGGCCGGTAGTACGCGCACCTGCATGTCCGCCCGCATCGCGGCCGAGCGGACGCGCAGGTATCGGACACCGTGCGGTCCCGGGGAACTGCCGACCACTGTCGCCGAGGTCGTCACCGCGGGAGCCGGAGAGACCGGCGCCGCGATCGCGGACGGCACCGCAGCGGCGCCCAGCCCCACGATCAGGGTGGCGACCACACCGCTGATCAGCGACGACGCCCTGCGTGTGCGCGCTCCGGTGCGCGTCGGCATGCGCCGGTCGGTCACCCTCGCCATCACTCCCCCTGCTCCCACACTCCCCGATGGCCACCACGCGGACACGGTCATGGCGACGGCCACCGCCGGGCGGACGCTCCGGCGACGGTATCCCAGGAGAACACCGGCACTACGATTTGATATCGCGAACTATTCAGTCAGACAGGCACATTGGTGGGCGCTTGGAACACGTCACAAGTTCGACGTCCGATATCGGGAGCGTCGTTGCCTTGCCCACACATCCGACGGTACCTTCCGTGCATTCGAAAGCGACCCCGACGGCTGTCGAGGACTTCTCCGGCCTCGACAGGCGATGACGCCGCCGCCGTCTGCGGTCGGTTCGAACCCCATCGAATCCCTGCCGACCGGCTCGCACGTGGCCGGCGGCATCGCCGGGAGACATCACATGCCGAAGGGAAATCCCATGCCCAGTCCATCACCTGCGCATCGACGACCCTCGACGACGACAGGTGAGCGCGCATGATCAATTTCGGTCTGATCGACGAATGGGAGCCGCGCGGCGGCACCCTCACCAGCTGGACCGCCACCCTCGCCTCGGTGGAGCGTGCCGCGGCGGCCCCCGCGCATCCGGTGCCGGCATCGCACCAGCAGGAGGAGTATCTCCGCGCTGCGGCACGCAACAGCCGTGCCGGGTTCCGGTTCTCCCGACTGTGCCTCATCTCGTTCGACCTCGAAGGCGCACTCGACCGCGATGCCATGACCGCGACGGTCAACGCGTTCATCCGGCGGCACGACACGTTCCTCAGCTGGTTCTCGCACTCCGCGGAGGACGACGCGATCGTGCGACACGTCATCGATCCCGACGTCGTCGATTTCGCGCCGACGACCCATGGTCACCGTGAGCACGCCGCGGAGATCCGCACCCACGTGCAGGACGAGACGCCGGGACCGTTCCACTGGGACTGCTTCACCTTCGGGACCATCGAACGCGAGACCGGGTTCACCGTGTATTTCGCGGTCGACCACCTCAACTCCGACGGCGTCTCGCAGGCACTGGCATGCGTCGATCTGATCGCCCTCTACGGCAACGAGCTCGGCGGCGGCCAGAACCCTCCGGCCACGCCGGGCAGCTACATCGACTACTGCCGCCGCGAACGCGAGGCCACCTCGGTGCTGACCGCCGACTCACCGCAGATCGCCCGGTGGTTGTCGCTGCTCGCCGACAACGGCGGCCGCCTGCCCGCCTTCCCGCTCGATCTCGGTGCCGGCGGCGAGGGCTACACCCGCAGCGCCATCACCACCGTGCGGGTCTACGACGACAACGCGTCCGGCCAGCGCTTCGAGGACGTCTGCCGCGCGCACTGTTCCGGTGTCGCCGCCGGGGTCATGGCCGCCGCCGCGCTCGTCGCACACGAGTTCACCGGCACCGAGCGCTATCTGGGGATGACGCCGAAGAACACCCGGTCCACGGCGAGCGAGTTCACCTCCGTCGGCTGGTTCACCAATCTCATCCCCGTGGTGGTCGATGTCGACGCCGACGCCACCTTCACCTCGATCGTCGGTCCGGCGCAGGAGTCGTTCGCCGCGGGCAAGACGATGTCGGAGGTGTCGTTGCACCGGGTGCTGCAGCTCGTCGACGACGACTCCGACATCGACATCGCGCCGGGATGGGTGGTGCCGATGGTCAGCTACATCGACGTGCGCAAGCTGCCCGGTGCGCAGATGTTCGATCACATCAACGGCGGTGTGTTCGGCAACCGCGGCAGTTCGGAGGAGGTCTACCTCTGGGTCAACCGCTTCCCGGACTACACGGTGATGACGCTGCTCTATCCCGACTCCGATCAGGCACGGGACTCGATCAAGCTCTACATCGACCGGCTCCTCGGTGTCTTCGCCTCGATCGCCACCACCGGCGACTACAGCCCCGCGGCGGCGTCGACCACCCGGTGAGCTCGGTCCCCACCGCCGAGGCGGGCGCGACGTCGGCCGCGCGACATGCGTGGCCGGCGTTTGCCGCGTGCCTGGTGGCGGTGTTCATGCAGATGGTCGACACCACGATCGTCAACATCGCGCTACCGGACCTCACCACCGATCTCGGCGCGTCATCGGCCGATCAACTGCTGGTCCTCACGGTCTACACGCTCGCATTCGCATGCACCCTGATGACCGCGTCGCGGATCGGGGAACGCCTCGGGCGACGACGGGTCTTCATCGCCGCGCTGGCGGGCTTCACCATCGCCTCGCTGCTGTGCGGCACGGCGGCGGGCCCCGGCGAGCTGATCGCGGCGCGCGGGGTACAGGGCGCGTGCGCGGCGTTCGCCTCGGCGCAGACGATCGCCATCATCTCCGCGATCTTCCCCAGGGCGCGACACGGCCTGGTGTTCGGCGTGTACGGCGCCACCGCCGGGGTCGCGGCGATGCTCGGCCCGGTCCTCGGTGGTGTGTTGGTCGGGCTCGACGCCTTCGGACTCGGTTGGCGCACCATCTTCCTGGTCAACCTGCCCTTCGGCGTGATCGCCTGCGTCATCGCCGCGCGGGCGATGCCGCCGGTGCTGGGGACGCTGCGTGAATCCCTCGACCCGGTCGGGGTCGCCCTGTCGACCGTCGGGCTGTTCCTGTTGATCTACCCGCTGTCGACCGGCCGCGAGAAGGGATGGCCGGGGTGGCTGCTGGCGATGCTGGTCGTCTCGGTCGCCGTGCTCGTCGCCTTCGTCCTCCACGAACGCGCACTGCTACGCCGCGGTGGCGCGCCTCTCTTGCGGCTCGACCTGTTCTCCGAACGATCGTTCGCGGTCGGCGCGGTGCTCTCGCTGCTCTTCTTCAGCGTCTTCACCGCGTTCTTCTTCACCGTCTCGATCACGACGCAGTTCGGTCTCGGCTACTCGCCGCTGCACACCGGGCTCATCACGTTGCCGTTCGCGCTGGGCGCGGCCGTCGGCTCGCTGCTGTCGCCACTGGTGGTGACGCGGATCGGTCCGCGGACGCTGACGGTCGGCATGGTGGTGTTCGCGGCGTCGGTCGCGTGGATGGCGATGGTGATCGACCCCGCGCGCCACGACATCGCCGTCGCGACGCTGATCGCACCCCTGGTCCTCGGCGGTCTGGGCACCGGTCTCTTCGTCGCGCCGCTGCAGGCGGTGATCCTGTCCGGCACGACGTCGCGCACGGTCGGTTCGGCGTCGGGCACGATCCCGACGGTCCAGCAGATCGGCGGGTCGGTGGGCCTGGCGATCATCGGGATCGTGTTCTTCGCCCTGGTGGGGTCGTCATCGTCGGCCGGGGCGTCCGCGGGCGCCGACGATCTGCGGGCACGTCTGGGCGACACCGCCGTCCCCGCCGTCGCGCAACCGATCGTCGTGAGCCGGTTCAGCGACTGCGTGTCGCGACAGTTGTCGTCGCCGCGGCCCGAGGTGCCCCCGCCCGGATGCTCGCAGGACCCCGCTGCCGCAGCCGACGCAGGCCCGCAGGCCGCGATCATCCGCCAGGCCGACCCCGCCTTACGACCGGCGGCGCGGGTCGCCGCGGCTCGGGCGTTCCTCGAGGCGTTCTCGACGATCATGTGGATCATCTGCGCCACCGCGGCTGCGGTCGCGGCGATCAGCCTCGCCGTGCCCCGGGCACGGGTGACCGTCGCGGTCGGCACGCCGGCATCAGTCGGGTAGCGCGCCGTCCTCGGGCAGACGCAACTCCGACTTCTCGAGTTCCTCGATGTTGACGTCCTTGAACGTGATCACCCGGACCTGCTTCACGAAACGTGCGGGCCGGTACATGTCCCACACCCAGGCGTCGGACATCCGCAGTTCGAAGTAGACCTCGCCGTCGGCGTTGCGCGGCACCAGATCGACCGCGTTGGCGAGGTAGAACCGCCGTTCGGTCTCCACGACGTAGGTGAACTGCCCGACCACGTCTTTGTACTCGCGGTACAGCGAGAGTTCCATCTCGGTCTCGTACTTCTCGAGATCCTCCGCACTCATGGAGGTCAGCCTAGTCACCCATCTGTGGTCACTCGTCTGCGGCCGTCGTGACGCGGACGCGCTCGCGGACGTTGCGATACGACATCCGGTGCTGACGAGACGGACCGAGGCGGTCGAGGGCCGACATGTGCAGCTCGGTGCTGTAGCCCTTGTGCACCGCGAAGCTGTACCCGGGGAGGTCGTTCTCCATCTCGACCATGATGCGGTCGCGGGTGACCTTCGCGAGAATGCTGGCCGCCGCGATGCATGCGGCGGCACCGTCGCCACCGATCACCGGCAACGACGGGACCGTGAGGCCGGGCACCACGAATCCGTCGGAGAGCACGTATCCCGGCGTCACGTCGAGCGTGGCGACCGCGCGGCGCATGCCCTCGATGTTGGCGACGTGGATCCCGATGCGGTCGACCTCGTCGGCGTCGACGATCACGACGCTGCTCGCCACGGCGTGACGGGTGATCGATCGGTAGAGGGTCTCGCGCATCGCCGGGGCGAGGCGTTTGGAGTCGTCGAGATCGGCGAGCGACACCAGCTGGGTCGGCTTGAGGACACACGCCGCGACGACCAGTGGGCCCGCACACGCACCGCGGCCGGCCTCGTCGACGCCGGCCACCGGTCCCAGACCGCTGTTGTGGAGCGCGAATTCGTAGGTGCGCAGGCTCGCGGCCCGACGGACGGGTGCGCGCGGCGGCCACCGGTTCACGTCGCCACCCCCGCTACTTCTGCGGGTTGTGTGCGCCCACACCACCGATCCGGGAGAACGGATAGATGATGAAGCGCACCTTGCCGCGGATGTCGGAGACCGGGACGGTGCCGTTGAGCTCGTCGGTGATGTGATACCGCGAATCGGCCGAGTCGCCGCGGTTGTCGCCCATCACCCACACGTTGCCCTTGGGAACGGTGACCGGTCCGAAGTCGGGCCCCAGGCAGCTGCTGAGCTCGCCGCTGTCCGACACCACGAGACCGGTGTTGACGGTGGTCGAGTCCTGCTGCTGCAGCGCCTTGTCGACGTAGGGCTCGGTGAGAGGTTTGCCGTTGACGGTGACCCCGACCTTGTCGGCGTTGCGGCACTGCACGGTCTGGCCGCCGACGGCGATGACCCGCTTGACGAGGTCGTTCTCGTCGGGCGGGGCGAACCCGAACCACGACAGGGCGTCCTGCGCGCCGCGCAGGATCGTGTTGTCCGACCGTGGCGAGGTCCAGGTCTCGTCCCACGACTGGGTCGGGGCCTTGAACACGACGAGGTCGCCGGGCGCGGGATCGTTGAACCGGTAGGTGAGCTTGTCGATCACGATGCGGTCGTTGGTGCAGCCGGTGCACCCGTGCAGCGTGTTCTCCATCGACTCCGACGGGATCACGTACTGCCGGCCGATGAAGGTCTGCAGGATCCACGTCAGGACGAGAACGCTGACGATGATGATCGCGGTCTCGCGCAACGCGGACCGCTTACGGCCCGAGCGCTTGGCGTCGCCCGCACTGTCACCCCGAGTTCGCCAGGGGCGGTGGGTGTCCGAGTCGGCGTCGTCCGTCGCGCGGGCGTCGTCGAACCGGTCCTGCGGGCTGTCCTGGCGGGGGGTGTCGGGCACGACGATCAGCCTAGTGGACGAGCCGAGGGAGCCGGGTCGACCGCGAGGTCGGCACCCGGCCCACTGAGCAGCGTCAGCGCTTTTCCTTGATCTTCGCGGCCTTGCCGCGCAGGTCGCGCAGGTAGTACAGCTTGGCGCGACGCACGTCGCCGCGGGTGATCACGTCGACCTTCGCGATGTTCGGGCTGTGGATCGGGAAGGTGCGCTCCACACCGACGCCGAACGACACCTTGCGCACGGTGAAGGTCTCCTGCAGGCCGCCACCCTGGCGACGGATCACGACGCCCTTGAAGACCTGGACACGCTCCTTGGAACCCTCGATGACCTTGACGTGCACGTCGAGGGTGTCGCCGGGCCGGAAGGCCGGGATGTCGTCGCGCATCGACTGCTTGTCGAGAAAGTCCAGGGTGTTCATCTGCGGATCCAATCGGTGGTCATCGTCACTGAGTCAGAGGAACCTGGCGGCCGTCGCCGGGGACGCGGTCCGACCGGTTCGTGATCTAGTCGTGGGGTTCGCCGGACGGTGGGACCGGCTGCATCGACCTCGACGCAGCCGCATCTCCCTCGAACGGCAACCCGACCATTGTGCCAGAGCGCCCCCTCCGGGCGGAAATCGACGACGCGGCCACCGCACCCCCCGTGCCCGCGACCCCGGAGGCGACCGCCGAGCCCGGTGGCGGCGGGGCGGCGTGCACCACCTCGTCGAGGACCGACTCGGCCTCGGAGATGGCGTGCGGGACATCGGGCCTGCCGGCCATGAGGTCCTGCAGGTAGATCTTGGCGCGGATCAGAGGCCGGCGGAGGCGTCGCTCCCGCGACATCGCCCGCTCCATCCGGCGGGGTCGATGGGTGTAGCGTAACCGCGCCCACGGCGATCCCGGGCGGGCCAGTCGCAGGGCGCCCACCAGCAGGAGCGGCCACGCGAAGATGCCGATGAGTCCGGTCCAGATCTTGCCCTTGGCGAGCACGATCGCGGCGAGGAGCAGGCTGACCGCGGCGAGCACGACGGTGATCGCCACCTCTGTCCAGCCGTCGTCGGGTGAGAGCCCCGAGAGCGTGAACAGTTCCAACGGCCGGAACCCGAGCAGCACCATGCCGGTCGCGCCGAGCGCGGCCCACACGGCGTCGATCGAGGCACGCCCCTCCTCGGCCCAGTAGACGTCACGCAGATAGAAGATCAGTGCGAACTCGTCGAGGACCAGGGCCGCACCGATCCCGAAGAAACATGCGAGGACCGAGAGCGTGGTCTGCGAGCCGGTGACCGACACCGCGACGATCGACACGCCCGACACTAGGGACAGCACCACCCCGAAGACCATGTGGTGGACGTGCGTGGCGCCCGTGCTGACGTTGCCGAACCACCACGAGACGTCGGCACGGATGAGTCGCACGCTGACGCGGGTGCACACGAAACCGACGATGAACCCGATGAAGAACAGGAACAGCGGCAGGCGTCCGGCGTCGAGGATGTCGTGGGTGAACCAGTGGTGCACCAGGTCAGGCTAGTCCAGCGGGTGGTCGGAGATGCCGGACTCGGGTACTGCGGTCGGCGGGGTGCTCGTACGCGGACCGGACCCCGATTCGTCGAGCAGATCGGGGCGACGCGCTCGGGTGCGCTCGAGGGACTGCTCGCGACGCCAGCGGGTGATCGCGGCGTGGTCGCCGCCCAGCAGCACCGGCGGCACGGTCAGTCCGCGCCAGTGCTCGGGACGGGTGTAGCTCGGTCCCTCGAGCAGTCCGTCGGAGAACGAATCCTGCTGATGCGACGCCGCGTTGCCCAGCACACCGTCGATGAGGCGCACGATCGCCTCGATCATGGTGATCGCGGCGACCTCGCCGCCGATCAGCACGTAGTCGCCGATGGACAGTTCGCGCACACGGGCACGCCGCGCGACGTCGTCGACGACGCGCTGGTCGATCCCCTCGTAGCGACCGCACGCGAACACCAGGTGCGACTCGTCCCGCAGTTCCTCCGCGACGCGCTGGGTGAAGGGCTCGCCGGCCGGTGTCGGTACCACCAGGACGGCGTCGTCGGGGCACACGTCGTCCAGGCACGGACCCCACACCTGCGGTTTCATGACCATGCCCGGCCCGCCGCCGTAGGGCGAGTCGTCGACGGCGCGATGGACGTCGTGCGTCCAGTCACGGAGGTCGTGCACGTCGACGGCGAGGATGCCGCGGTCGATGGCGCGACCGAGCAGCGCCATCCGGAGCGGATCGAGGTACTCCGGGAAGATCGACACCACGTCGATCCGCATCCGCGGCGACTCCTCGCTCATTCGAGGTCGAGCAATCCGTCCGGCGGGTCGATCTCGATGCCGTCGGTCGTGACCGTGGGGACGATCTCGGTGACGAACGGCACGAGCACCTCGCGGCCCTGCGGGGTGCGGACCACGAGGGTGTCGCCGCCGGGCAGGTGCAGGATCTCGGTGAGCTCGCCCACCGGGTCACCGGCGACGGTGGTCACACCGACGCCGATCAGTTCGTGGTCGTAGAACTCGTCGGGGTCGGAGCCGGAATCGACTGCGGCGGTGTCGATGAGGAACAGCACACCGCGCAGATCGTCGGCGGCACCGCGGTCGTCGACGCCGTCGATGCGCAGAAGCATCCGTCCGCCGTGCTCGCGGGCACCGGAGACGACGAACTCGCGTTCTCCCCCGCCCCTGGGAAGACGCCCGCGCAGGCGGGAGCCGTCGGCGAAGCGGGTGTCGGGGTCGTCGGTGCGTACATCGACGACGACCTCGCCGCGGACGCCGTGAGATTTCACGATGCGTCCGACGACGAGGTCCATCGAATCGGTCTGTCCGGCGATCGGACGATCAGCGATCGGTGTCGACGATGTCGAGCCGCACGCCTCGGCCACCGATACCGGTGACGAGGGTGCGCAGGGCGGTGGCGGTGCGACCGCCACGGCCGATGACCTTGCCCAGATCCTCGGGGTGCACGTGGACCTCGACCATGCGGCCGCGACGACCGGTGATCATGTCCACCGAGACGTCGTCGGGGTTGGCGACGATACCGCGCACGAGGTGCTCGATGGCGTCGGCGACGACTGTGCTCACGCGTCGGTCCCGGCGGCCGGGGTCTCCTCGGCGGCAGCGTCGGCCGCGGGGGCCTCGGCGTCGGCCTTCTTGGCGGCCTTCTTCTTCGGGGTGGTGGCCTCGGCGGCGGGCTCGCTGTCGGCGGCGGCCAACGCCGCGTTGAACAGGTCGAGCTTGCTGGTCTTGGGCTCCTTCACCTTGAGGGTGCCCTCGGCGCCCGGGAGGCCCTTGAACTTCTGCCAGTCACCGGTGACCTTGAGCAGCGCCGCGACGGGCTCGGTGGGCTGTGCGCCCACACCCAGCCAGTACTGCGCGCGCTCGGAGTCGATCTCGATGAGGCTGGGCTCTTCCTTCGGGTGGTACTTGCCGATGGTCTCGATCGCACGGCCGTCGCGACGGGTGCGGGCGTCGGCGACGACGATCCGGTACTGCGGGTTGCGGATCTTGCCGAGGCGGGTGAGCTTGATCTTGACAGCCATGGTTTCTCTCTCATCTGCGGTCACAGTGCAATTCAGCGACCCACCCGGTGTGGTGGGCCCGGTTTTGCGGTTTGTGGTGGTGTGACCGTCGGGCGGTGCGTGACCGGGTCCGACGAACCAGCGGCCCATTCTGCCACGCAGGGGTGGCGGGCACGAAATCTCGCCTGCGGGTGCTCTCTACAGGACGGCGCCGCCGCTGATGACGGCTCGCGGTGCACGCAGCGTCTCGAGGTCGACGCGTGGATCGGCGTCGAGCACGATCAGGTCGGCGCGCTCACCCTCGACGAAGGTGCTCGCCGCAAGCCTGAGCTCGCTCCCGAGAAGCCCGTTCTTGCTCCCGAGAAGCCACTGCCGGGACCCGACGGTGGCGGCGTCGACCACCGCGGCGGCGTCGAGTCCGATGGAGGTGAGCGCGACCATCTCGTCGACGATGCGACCGTGTTCGACGAACCCGCCGGCGTCGGTGCCGGCGTAGATGGCCACACCGGCCTCGGCGGCGTGTGCGAACACTTCCTGCGCGCCGGCGTGCAGCGCCCGCATGTGGGACTGGTACGTCGGGAACCGATCGGCGCCGTCGGCGATGGACGGGAAGTTCTCCACCTGGATGAGCGTCGGTACCAGCGCGATGTCGCGCTGCACCATCGCCGCGATGAGGTCGTCGGTGAGCCCGGTGCCGTGCTCGATGCAGTCGAACCCCGCGGCGATCACGCCGTGCAAGGCGTCCGTGCCGAAGATGTGCGCGGTGATGCGGGCGCCCTCGGAGTGCGCGGCCTGCGCCGCCGCGACGAGCTGGGCATCGGACCACAGCGGGGCGAGGTCGCCGACCTCGCGGTCGATCCAGTCCCCCACCAGCTTCACCCAGCCGTCGCCGTCGCGGGCCTGCCTGCGCACCTCGTCGGCGAGGGTGTCGGGGTCGTCGAGCTCGACGCCGTAACCACGTAGGTAGCGCTTGGTGCGCGCGATGTGACGCCCCGATCGGATGAACCGCGGGCCGAACGGGTCGCCGTCGAGCGGGTGGGTGTCGAGCGGCGACCCGACCTCACGGATCAGCAGTGCCCCGGCGCGTGCGTCGAGTTCGGCGAACCCCCTCGCCTGGTCGAGGGTGACCCCGAGGCCCGGGGCGATGCCGACGTGGTTGTGGGCGTCGACGAGTCCCGAGGTGATCCACCCACCGTCGCAGACGGTGTCGGCACCGGCCACCGGCTCGAAGGTGATCGCCCCGTCGTGAGTCCAGAACTCGACGGCGGTGTCGGTGTCGACGCAGTGTCCACGGAAATGCAGTGCGGCAGAGTGCGGCTCGGGCATCGTCGGTCGGTTCCGAGGCGCGGTCAGCCGCGCTTCTTCGGCTTCTGGAACTGCGAGACGTCGATGCCCTCGAGTCCCGGCGGGAGCTGATCGAGACCGGCGGGCATGTTCGACAGGTCCGGGAACCCGGCGGGCATGCCCGGCATCCCCATCCCGGGCATACCACCGCGCACCTTCGGCGGGGTGGGTCCGCGACCGGTGCCCTTCTTCCCCTTCTTGCCCTTCTTGCTGCGGTTGTTGCGACGGTTCGCGCCGGGCATGCCCATGCGGCCCGACATGGCGGCCATCATCTTGCGCGCCTCGTAGAACCGGTCGACGAGCTGGTTGACCTCGCTCACCGCCACACCGGAGCCGTTGGCGATGCGCAGTCGGCGCGAGGCGTTGATGATCTTCGGGTTGTCGCGTTCGGCGGGGGTCATGCCGCGGATGATCGCCTGCACACGGTCGAGCTGCTTGTCGTCGACCTGGCTCAGAGCGTCCTTCATCTGCCCGGCGCCGGGCAGCATGCCCAGCAGGTTCCCGATGGGGCCCATCTTGCGGATCATCAGCATCTGCTCGAGGAAGTCCTCGAGCGTCAGCTCGCCCTGGGTGATCTTGGCCGCGGCCGCCTCGGCCTGGGTGGCGTCCCAGTGCTCCTCGGCCTGCTCGATGAGGCTCAGGACGTCGCCCATGCCGAGGATGCGGCTGGCCATACGGTCGGGGTGGAAGGTGTCGAACTCCTCGAGCTTCTCGCCCGACGACGCGAACATGATGGGCGCGCCGGTCATCTCGCGGATCGACAGCGCGGCGCCACCGCGGGCGTCGCCGTCGAGCTTGGTCAGCACCACGCCGGTGAAGCCGACACCGGAGGCGAACGCCTCGGCGGTGGTGACCGCGTCCTGACCGATCATGGCGTCGACGACGAACAGGACCTCGTCGGGTTGCACGGCGTCGCGGATACCCGCGGCCTGCGCCATCAGTTCGCTGTCGATGCCGAGGCGACCGGCGGTGTCGACGATGACGATGTCGTGCTGTCGGGCGCGCGCCTCGGCGACACCGGCGCGGGCGACCTCCACCGGATCGGCGGCACTGACGCCCAGCTCCCCCTCGCCACCGACGGAGGTACCCGGGTGCGGCGCGAACACAGGGGTACCCGCACGCTCGCCGACGATCTGCAGCTGGCTCACCGCGCCGGGACGCTGGAGATCACACGCCACCAGCAGCGGGGTGTGGCCCTGCTTTGCCAACCACGCCGAGAGCTTGCCCGCCAGCGTCGTCTTACCGGCGCCCTGCAGACCCGCGAGCATGATGACCGTCGGCGGGGTCTTGGCGTACGCGATCCGCCGGGTCTCGCCACCGAGGATGCCGACGAGCTCCTCGTTGACGATCTTGACGATCTGTTGGGCCGGGTTCAGCGCACCCGACACCTCGGCACCCTTGGCGCGTTCCTTGATGCGGGCGATGAAGCCGCGGACCACCTGAAGTGACACGTCCGCGTCGAGCAGGGCGAGGCGGATCTCCCGGCAGGTGCGGTCGATGTCGGCGTCGGTGAGCTTTCCCTTGCCGCGCAGGTCTTTGAGTGCCCCGGTCAACCGGTCGGACAGCGAATCGAACATGGCCCTACCCTATCGGGACGCCGGCCGCAGTCGTCCCGTCGTCGCTCTCGCGGGGTGGCTCGGGCGGAGGGACCACCGCGAGGACCGCGTCGGCCAGGGTTCGACGCGTCCCGTCGCCGTCCGGCGAGCCGGCGGGCAATCGCAGACAGAACGTGTCGACCACCGTGCCACCCATGGTCGACACCGACGCCCACTCGATCGTCACCCCGTGGGTGTCGAGCACCGCGGCGACCCGGCTGAGTAGCCCGGATCGGTCGGCGGCGCGCAACTCCATCACGATGCGGTCGTGGGCGTCGCTGTCTCCGACGTCGAACCAGAGCACCTTCGGCGGCGCCTGCGCGAACAGGGCGGGCACCGCGACCGGCGCTCCGTCGGGGTCGGTGACCGGCGGCGGGGCCGTGGGGATCGGCGACTCGCGTTCGCGGGCGTCGATGCGGGCGATCACGTCGAGGGTGCCCGCGGTGGCCTGCAGCAACTGCTGTCGCAGCAGACCGGCGTCGGGTGGGTCACCGAAGGCGGGCACCACGACGAACGTGTTGACGATGCTCTCGGCGTACGACTGGACCGCGGCGCTGCGGCAACGCAGACCGTTCAGCGACAACACACCGGCCATCTTCGACAGCAGACCCGGTTGATCGGGCGCGATCATCGTCACCAGGTGGGTGTGCATGCTCCCGGTCGGGACGATGTCGACGTGGACCCCACCGGCCTGGGCCCGGGCGCGTTGGTCGTCGGTCAGCGGGTCCGGGCGGTGCAGCTGCTCACCATCCATGACGCGCAGGCACTTCCGGACCAGGTCGCCGATCAACGACGCCTTCCAGTCCCCCCACACCCCGGGGCCGGTGGCCAGCGAGTCGGCCTCGGCGAGGGCGGCGAGCAGTTCGAGGAGGAGACGGTCGCCGCCGAGGGCGTCGACCACACCCTGGGTCGTGGCGGGGTCGTCGAGATCGCGGCGGGTCGCCGTCGCCGGGAGGAGAAGGTGGTGGCGGACCATGGCCGAGAGCGTCGCGACATCCTGCGGCCACAGCCCGAACCGGTTGCCGATCTGTGTGGCGAGCTCCGCACCCACGATGCTGTGGTCGGCGCCGCGCCCCTTGCCCAGGTCATGGAGCAGGGCACCGAGGACCAGCAGGTCCGGCCGCGACACCCGCGTGGTCATCGTGGAGGCGTACGCGGTGGTCTCGACAAGGTGCCGGTCGACGGTCCAGGTGTGGATGGCGTCGCGCGGCGGGAGGTCACGCACCGCTCCCCACTCGGGTAGCAGCCGACCCCACAGCCCGGTGCGGTCGAGCGCCTCGATCGGCGCCACCATGTGGCGGCCGGTGCCGAGCAAGACCAACAGGTCGCTGAGCGCCTCCGCCGGCCACGGCTCCCGGAGTTCCGGTGCGAAGTCGGCGAGACGGGACAGGGTCGAGGCGCTGATCGGCAGTCCGGTGCGGGCCGACGCCCCGGCCACCCGCAGGATCAGACCGGGATCTTTGCTGGGGATCGCGTTGCGCGCCAACACCACTTCACCGGAGTGTTCGACGACCCCCTCGTCGAGGGGGCGGCGGACCGGCGAGCGACGCAGTTTCGCGAGACCGCGGCGCGGCAGGGCGTTGCCCGCGGTGCGCAGACCCACCTCGACCGAGTAACTGATGGTGCGGGCGCTGTCGCTGATGACCCGGGCGAGGTCGAAGCGGTCGCCGATGCGCAGCGCGGCACCGATCTCGTCGGCGTCCTGGGCGCGGAGTTGTTCGCGCGGTCGGCCGGCGATCCGGTGCAGTTCGGTACGGATGTCGAGCAGCCGGTTGTAGGCCACCTGCAGGCCGGCCCCCGGGGAGTCGGGACGCAGGTTCGCCATGCCGTCGGTGAGCTGGGCGATGGCGAGCGCGCCGAGCATCTGCACGTCGCGGAGTCCTCCGCGTCCGTTCTTGAGATCGGGTTCGGCGCGATGGGCGATGTCACCGCTGCGGCGCCACCGGTCGGAGGCCTGATCGACCAGTTCCGGGAATCGCGTGCGGATGTCGCTGCGCCACTGACGCCGGACACCGCTGATGAGCAGCGCGGTCAGTGATTCGTCACCCGCGATGTGTCGGGCCTCGAGGAGACCGAGTGCAGCGGTCATGTCGGCCGCGGCGACCTGCAGAGCCTGTGGGACGGTGCGGACGCTGTGGTCGAGTTTGATGTGGGCGTCCCAGAGCGGGTACCAGAGCGCGTCGGCGACCTCGGAGACACGGGCGACGTCCATGTCGTCGTGCAGCAGGATCAGGTCGAGATCGGAGTGGGGCAGCAGTTCCTGGCGCCCGAGTCCGCCGACGGCGACGATCGCGAAGCCGCTGTCGGGGCGGACGCCGATCTCGGCGCCCTTGGTGGTGAGCCAGAAGTCGTGGAGGTCGACGAGGATCTGCCGGAGTGCGGGCGCATCGGCCCGCTTGGCGCCGTCGGTGGTGCGCAGGAGTCGACGGCGGGCGTCGACGAGATCGGTTGCCGCGGTGGGTGCGGTCGGGGTCGGGCTGGGCGATCGGGGCGACGACCCGGAAGGCCCCGCGTTCGACGTCGAGTCGGACGCAGGGCCTTCCGTGTGATCGCCGTGCGAATCGTCACCGCTGGTCACGAAGGGCACAGGTGTACGTGGACCTCTACAGCGCGTCGCCGCCACGCTCGCCGGTGCGCACACGCACCACCGAGTCGACCGGCGAGACCCAGACCTTGCCGTCACCGATCTTGCCGGTGCGTGCGGCCTCGACGATCACGTCGACGACCTTGTCCACGGCGGCGTCGTCGACGACGACCTCCACGCGGACCTTCGGCACGAAATCGACCGAATACTCCGCACCGCGGTACACCTCGGTGTGGCCCTTCTGGCGGCCGTAGCCCTGCACCTCGCTGACCGTCATACCCAGGACTCCGGCCTGCTCGAGTCCGGTCTTGACGTCTTCGAGCGTGAACGGCTTGACGATTGCTGTGATCAGTTTCACTGATTCATCCCTCCTTGCCGAGAGCGACGCCGCTCTGGCTGAATGCACTGGTACCGGAGCTGCCACCGAGCGAGGCGAAGTCGTAGGCCGACTCTGCGTGCTGCGATTCGTCGGCGCCTTCGGCTTCACCCTCGGGGTCGATACGGAGTCCGATGGTGAATTTGATGATCAGGGCGATTATGGCAGTTGCGATGGCGGAGTATGCGAGCACGGCGAACGCGCCCACCGCTTGACGCCACAGCTGATCGAATCCGCCGCCGTAGAACAGGCCGTCGACCGCAGCCGGGGCCTGGTGGGTGGCGACCAGTCCGACCAGCAGCGTTCCGATGAGGCCACCGACGAGGTGGACTCCGACGACGTCGAGTGAGTCGTCGAAGCCGAACTTGTACTTCAGCCCGACCGCGAGGGCACAGATCGCGCCGGCGACGACGCCGATGACCAGTGCGCCGAGGACGTTGACCGAGGAACACGACGGGGTGATGGCGACCAGACCGGCGACCACACCCGACGCGCCGCCGAGCGACGTGGCGTGGCCGTCGCGGATGACCTCGACGACGAGCCAGGCGAGCATGGCCGCTGCGGTGGCGACGGTGGTGGTGAGGAAGGTCGAGCCCGCGACACCGTTCGACGCGGTGGCCGAACCGGCGTTGAAGCCGTACCAGCCGAACCACAGTAGACCGGCGCCGAGCATCACGAACGGCAGGTTGTGCGGGCGCATCGGGGTGCCGGGCCAGCCGCGGCGCTTGCCGAGGATGATCGCGAGGACGAGACCCGCGACACCGGCGTTGATGTGGACCGCGGTACCGCCGGCGAAGTCGATCGCCTTGAGCTTGTTGGCGATCCAGCCGCCGGTCTCACCGGTGTATCCGTCGAACGCGAACACCCAGTGCGCGACGGGGAAGTACACGATCGTCGACCAGAGGACGGTGAACGCGGCCCAGGCGCTGAACTTCATGCGGTCGGCGACGGCGCCGGAGATGAGCGCGACCGTGATGATGGCGAACATGAGCTGGAACACCACGAACACCGACAACGGCAGGGTGCCGAAGAGGGGGATGTTCACCGCGTCGGATGCCGCGGTCCCGGTGGCGGGGTCGGCGGCGACCGCGGCCGCGCCGTTGCCGCTGATGACACCCTTGAGCCCGAGGTACTGCCCCGGGTCGCCGATGAGGTTCCCCTTGTCGTCGCCGAAGGCGAAGGAGAAACCGTAGAGCACCCAGAGCACGGTCACGATGCCCATCGCGATGACGCTCATCATGATCATGTTGAGGACGTTCTTGGCGCGCACCATGCCGCCGTAGAAGAACGCCAGACCTGGGGTCATCAGCAACACGAGCGCTGCGCTCGCGAGCATCCAGGCGGTGTCTCCGGTATCCGGGACACCCATTGCGGGGTAAGCCACCCTATTCCTCCTCGATTTTCACCACCACGACATGAGGCCGCGGCTTCGATCTGGGAGAACTTTCCTATCCGGATGTTTCGGTGATGGCTACTGCATGTTTCCCGGACGTGAACGGATCGGCGCCGGATATTTCGGGTATGTATCGGCCCAGTTCAGGAAGTCGTGAGCCGAGGCAAGCGACTGGCCCGATCGGGCAAAACGGACGCCGGTGAGGGCTCAGCCGAGCAGGGCGTCGACGAACGCACCCGGCTCGAACGGCGCCAGGTCGTCGGCCCCCTCACCGAGTCCGACGAGTTTCACCGGCACCCCGAGTTCGTGCTGCACGTGGAAGACGATGCCTCCCTTGGCCGTGCCGTCGAGCTTGGTCAGCACGACACCGGTGATCGAGACGACCTCGGCGAACACCTTCGCCTGCATCATCCCGTTCTGACCCGTGGTCGCGTCGAGGACCAGCAGCACCTCGTCGACCGCGGTCTTCTTCTCGATGACACGCTTGACCTTGCCGAGCTCGTCCATCAGGCCCGTCTTGGTGTGCAGCCGGCCCGCGGTGTCGACCACCACGACGTCGACGCCGTCGGCGACACCGGTGGCGACCGCGTCGAACGCGACCGACGCCGGATCGGCACCCTCGCGCCCCCGGACGGTCTGCGCCCCGACGCGCTCTCCCCACGTCTGCAACTGATCGGCCGCAGCGGCACGGAACGTGTCGGCAGCGCCCAGGAGGACGCGACGACCGTCGGCTACGAGCACCCGTGCGAGCTTGCCGACGGTGGTGGTCTTGCCGGTGCCGTTGACACCGACCACGAGCAGCACCGCGGGCACGTTCGCATGCGGCAGTGCCCGGATCGAGCGGTCGAGGTCGGGCATCAGCTCGGCCATCAGCACCGACCGCAGCAGCGCGCGGACCTCCGCGGCGGTACGGACCGACGACGTCGCGAGGCCGGTGCGCAACGCGTCGACGACGCGGGCGGTGGTGGCGCTGCCGAGGTCGGCCGAGATCAGGGTGTCCTCGATCTCCTCCCAGGAGTCCTCGTCGAGGTCGCCGCCGCCGAGCAGACCCAGCACGCCCTTGCCGAGGGTGCCCTGCGAGCGGGCGAGCCGACCCCGCAGACGGTGCAGCCGACCGTCGACCGGCTCGATGACGTCGAGCGGCGGCGGCGCGGCGAGTGCCGAGGCGTCGGCGGTGTCGATCTCGTCGGGGACAGGCGCGGGGTCGGACGTCTCGACATCGGAGATGTCCGATCCAGGTGTGTCCGATCCAGGTATGTCGAGGTCGGGCAGGGAGACGTTGGTCATCCCCCGCTGCGGTGAGTCACGCGGGACCGACGCGTCGTCGCCGACACCGGGCTGGCCGTCGGTCTCGGTGCGCTCGTAGGTGGTGGCCGGTGGCGTCACCGATGGAGGCGTCGCGGGCTGGGGTGTGACCGGTTCGGGCGGATCGGCGAGACCGGTGCCGCCGCCCTGACTGAAGGTGAAACCGCCGCCCGCCTGATACCCGCCCGAGCGATCGACCTCGCGGGTCGGCGTGTCGGTGGAGGTGCCGTCTCGCAACGAGATCCGGCGTCGACGGGAGATCACGACGCCGATCAGCGCGACCACACCGATCGCGACGATCACGCCGACGACGATGCCGATGATGAGTTCGGTGTTCACCCGAACATTGTGTCAGCTGCCGAGCCTGCGGCCGGAACCGATCACCGTCCGCCGGCACCGGTGACGTCGACCCCGCGAAGCCGCTGGGAGATGACGGTCGTGATGCCGTCGCCCTGCATGCTCACCCCGTACAGCGCGTCGGCGATCTCCATCGTCGGCTTCTGGTGGGTGATCACGATGAGCTGCGACCGTTCCCGGAGCTGTTCGAACAGTCGGATGAGGCGTCGCAGGTTCGTGTCGTCGAGGGCGGCCTCCACCTCGTCCATCACATAGAACGGCGAGGGCCGGGCCCGGAAGATCGCGACGAGCATGGCCACCGCGGTCAGCGACTTCTCGCCGCCGGAGAGCAGTGAGAGCCGCTTGACCTTCTTGCCCGGCGGGCGCGCCTCCACCTCGATACCCGTGGTGAGCATGTCGGTGGGATCGGTGAGCACCAGGCGTCCGTCACCACCGGGGAACAGGGTCTTGAACACCTCGACGAACTCGCGCTCGACGTCGGCGTAGGCCTCGGTGAACACCTGCAGGATCTTCGCGTCGACGTCGTCGACGACGTCGAGGAGGTCGCGGCGTGCGCTGCGCACGTCCTCGAGTTGGGTGGAGAGGAAGGTGTAGCGCTCCTCGAGGGCCGCGAACTCCTCGAGGGCGAGTGGGTTGACCTTGCCCAGCGTGGTGAGGTCCTTCTGGGCACGCTTGGCCCGCGCCTCCTGCGCCGCGCGGTCGAACCGCATGGGCGCCGGCGCCACCACGATCTCCCCACGCTCGACCGCCTGCCGGTACTCAGTCATCTCGAGCTCGGTGGGCGGCAGCTCCACATCGGGGCCGTACTCGGCGAGCAGATCGTCGAGACCGATCGCATGCGTCGAGACGATCTGCTCCTCGAGCTGTTCCACCCGCAGCGACGCCTGGGCGCCGGCGACCTCGTCGGCGTGGAGTCGGTCGCGGAGCCGGTTCAGTTCGCCGGTGAGCTCGGCGACCTGTCGCCGAGCGGTGTCGAGCAGCGCCGCCCGTTCAGTGCGTGCGGTCTCGAGACCGTCGCGGGTCCGCTGCGCGTCGGCGACCGCACCACCCAGGCGGGCGATGATGTCGTCGGCGGCGGTCACCACCACCTGCGCCACCGCGGCCGCGTGGGCCCGGGCGCGGTTCTGTCGTTCGGCGCGGGCGCGGGCGTCGCGTTCGGATTCGGCCGCACGACGCAGGGAGTCGGCTCGGCCCCGCACCGACGCGAGGCGTTCTTCGGCGGTGCGCAACGCCAGCCGCGCCTCGGTCTCGGCGGTCCGCGCCTCGGCGACCGCACCGGCCGCGGCCACCCGTTCACCGTCGGTGTCGAGATCGCTCTCCTCATCGTCCGGGTCGACCTGCGCCGCGCGCAGCCGCTCCTCCATCTCGGCGAGTTCGGCCAGGGCGGTGGTGCGTCCGGATTCGATGGCGCTGCGCTGCGCGGCGAGTCGGGCGGACTCCTCGCGGGCCGCGCGCACGGTCTGCCCCAGGCGTGCCAGCTGCTCGTACACCGCGCCCACGGCCGCATCGGATTCATGCAGCGCCACCAGTGCGTCGTCGGCGGACTGCCGACGGGCCTCCTGCTCGCCGAGAGCACCCGACAACGCCGCGGCGATCTCCTCACCCTGATGCGCGGTGATCACGAGATCGGCTTTGGCGGAGTCGATGTCGGCCTGCAGCTCCAGGGTGGAGGGGCGACGATCGGAGCCGCCGCTGATCCACCCCGGCCCGAGCACGTCGCCGTCGAGGGTCACCACGTGCAGGCGGTCGCCGGTCTCGCGGGCGCGGGCGGCCACGTCGGCGGCGACGGTGTCGCTGTCGGCGACGACGGTGTCGGCGAGCAGGAGATCGACGGCGCCGCGCAGCTGCTCCGGCGCGGTCACGACCTCGGCGGCCCACCGCGCTCCGCCGGGCAGCGAGGGGCCCTGGCGCCGCGGCGCGGTCAACCCACCGAGCAGCAACGCGGCCCGGCCGGCATCGGCGTCCTTCAGGGTGGCGAGCGCCGCGCGGGCGGCGTCGGTGTCGTCGGCGGCGACAGCGTCGGCGGCGGGGCCGAGCGCAGCCGCGATCGCGGCCTCGTAACCGGGCGCGACCTTCACGAGGTCGACCACCGAACCCTGCAGTCCACGAACGTCGTTCGACAGCAGCCAGGCGCCACCGTCCTTGCGTGTCAGGTTCGTCGACAGGGCCTCGATGCGGGCGGTGAGCGACGCGACCCGCTGTTCGGCGGCGCGTTCGGCGGCCTGCAGTTCCGCGACGCGTTCGTTGGCGTGGTTCAGCGCGACGACGGTGCGTTCGTGGTGTTCGTCGAGGCCGCGCTCGGTCGCGTCGAGGTCGCCGACGGTCGCCGCGACGGTGTCGAGTTCGGCCTGCGCTTCGTCGGCACGACGGTCGGCGTCGACGATCGCGGCCGACAGGCGAGCCGCCTCGGCGTCGGTCGATTCCGCGCGGGTGGCGAGGTTGGTGACCTGACCCTCGAGGCGCACCAGTCCCTCGCGCCGGTCGGCGACCGCGCGCACCGCGGCCAGGTGGGCTCTGTCGGCCTGCGCGGCAATCGATTCCGCCGCGGCGAGGGCGGCGCGGGTGGCCTGCAGTGCGTCGTCGGCCTCGGTGACCGCGTGGGCGCGGATCTCCTCCTCCTCGGCTGCGGCGGCGGCCTGTGCATCGAGCTCGTCGGGATCGCGACCGG
Source organism: Williamsia sp. M5A3_1d (assembly GCF_053345315.1). Lineage (NCBI taxonomy): Bacteria > Bacillati > Actinomycetota > Actinomycetes > Mycobacteriales > Nocardiaceae > Williamsia > Williamsia sp. M5A3_1d. Next base: position 132,275 of record NZ_JBKEZX010000004.1, on the reverse strand, counting down.
TGGCGGCCGCAACGACGGGTTCGGCGAGGTGGCGTACCCGCTCGGAGGCGACGCGCCGGGTGGCATCGACCCGCTCGGCCAGTGCCGAGAGCCGGAACCACGCGGCGGCGGCCTGCTGCGCGGCGGGGGCGATGGCGGCGACCTGGGTCTCCAGCTCGGTCATCTCGGCGGTGGCGCGGTCGAGGTCGGCGGCGACGCGGTCGGAGTTCTCCCGGATCAGGCTCTCGGTGGCGGTCTGCTCGGCCATCGCGGCGCGAAGGGTCACCAGGTCGTCGGCGGCCAGACGCAGGCGCGCGTCACGCAGGTCGGCCTGCACGGTCTGGGCGCGCCGGGCGACCTCGGCCTGACGACCCAACGGCTTGAGCTGTCGACGCAGTTCGTCGGTGAGATCGGTCAGACGGGCGAGGTTCGCCTGCATCGACTCGAGCTTGCGGACGGCCTTCTCTTTGCGCTTGCGGTGCTTGAGGACGCCGGCGGCCTCCTCGATGAAGGCGCGACGATCCTCGGGGCGTGATTCGAGGATGGCCGAGAGTCGTCCCTGGCCCACGATGACGTGCATCTCCCGGCCGATTCCGGAGTCGCTGAGCAGTTCCTGCACGTCCATCAGGCGACACGTGCTGCCGTTGATCTCGTACTCGCCAGCGCCGTCGCGGAACATGCGGCGCGTGACCGAGACCTCGGAGTAGTCGATCGGCAGGGCGCCGTCGGAGTTGTCGATGGTGAGGGTGACCTCGGCGCGCCCGAGCGGCGGACGCCCAGAGGTGCCGGCGAAGATGACGTCCTCCATCTTGCCGCCGCGCAGCGCCTTGGCCCCCTGCTCCCCCATCACCCAGGTCAGCGCGTCGACGACGTTGGACTTACCCGATCCGTTCGGTCCGACGACACAGGTGATCCCCGGTTCGAAACGCAGGGTGGTGGCCGACGCGAAGGACTTGAATCCCTTCAGCGTCAGGCTCTTGAGGTGCACGACGGTAGAGATTACCCACGTCGCACACCACCGGTGGACATCCCAGTCGTCGCCGCCCGGCCACCTGGGCGAAACCTCCGCCTCACGTGCCGGTTCGGCTCACCGTTCGGCGAAACCGTCCAGTCCGCCCACGGCGGGCCCGAGGTCGTCGACCACCAGATCGACCCGGCCGGGCGTGGTGTCGCCGCGCAGCAGCGCGAGGAGTTCGCCCACCGCCGCGCGTGGCCCCTCGGCGACCACGAGCACCCGCCCGTCGGGCTGATTGGTGGCGTGACCGACCAACCCGAGCTCGAGGGCACGGCTCCGGGTCCACCAGCGGAAGCCGACGCCCTGGACACGCCCGTGCACCCAGGCAGTGAGCCGGACCGTGTCGGTGTCGCGCGCCTCGCCGGTCACGGTGTCGGCAGGGTCAACGACACCTCGGTGCCCGCCTTGAGGGTGCGGCCCACGGTGCACGAGGCGTCGACCGCTCGCGCCACCACGGTCAGCAGTCGCTGCGCAGTGTCGGCGTCGAGCCCGGACAGGTCGATGTCGAGTTCCTCGTCGAGCCGCGGGTAGACCTCCGCGTCGCGGTCGGCGGCACCGGCGACCCGCACGGTGGCGGCGTAGTCGTCGCCGAGTCTCCGGGCCAGAGGTGCATCCGAGCTCATCCCGGTACACGCGGCGAGCGCGATCTTCAGCAGTTCACCCGGGGTGAACACGCCCTCGACGTCCTCGGACCCGACGAGCACCTGCGCACCGCGCGAGCTGTGTCCGGTGTATCGACGCGTGCCGGTGCGCTCGACCCAGAGCGTCGTGGGGGCGGAGGTGGGATCAGCGGTGGTCATAGCAGCATTGAACACCCCCGCGGCTCCACACATTCCGATCCGGTGGCGCACCGCGGGCCGCTGTCACCGGACGAAGCGGTACCCCATCCCTGCCTCGGTGATGAGGTGGCGTGGGTGGGTGGGGTCGGGTTCCAGTTTGCGTCGCAGGCCGGCGAGATACACACGGAGATAGTGGGTCTGCGAGTCGTAGGAGGGACCCCACACCTCGTGGAGCAGTTCGCGTTGTCCCACGAGCTTGCCCTCGTTGCGCACGAGCATCTCCAACACACCCCACTCGGTCGGGGTGAGGTGGACGTCGGTCCCGTTCCTGGTGACGAGTTTGGCGCGCAGGTCCACGACGAACGATCCGGCGTCGACGACGGGCTCCTCCAGCCCGGGGGCGGGGGCGGTCGCCCGCCGGACCGCCGCCCGCAGTCGGGCCAGCAGCTCCTCCATCCCGAACGGTTTGGTCACGTAGTCGTCGGCGCCGGCGTCGAGCGCCTGCACCTTGTCGCCGGAATCGGTGCGCGCCGAGAGGACGATCACCGGGACCGTCGTCCATCCACGCAGACCCTCGAGGACCTCGAAGCCGTCGATGTCGGGGAGCCCCAGATCCAGGATCACCACCTGGGGGTTGGTCTGGGCGGCCGCGCGCAGGGCGCCGGCACCGGTCGACGCGGTCGTCACGTCGAAACCCCGTGCGTTGAGGTTGATGCGCAGTGCGCGCAGGATCTGCGGTTCGTCGTCGACGACGAGGACCCGTGTGTGTTCGACCGGCTGCAGTGGTGACATCAGTGGCCCCCCTGGGCTCCGCGGGCGAGACGGCGGTCGTCGGAGAGGTCCGGGTCACCCGGCGCTCCGGGCAGGTCGACGACGAGTGTCAGTCCCCCACCGTCGGTGTCGATCGCCTCGAGTCGACCGTCCATCGCCTCGGTGAAACCCTGTGCCACCGACAAACCCAGCCCCACACCCGAACTCGCGTTCTGATCGCCGACGCGATGGAACGCCGCGAACATCTGTTCCCGGTCGGCGGGGGCGATGCCCGCCCCGTGGTCGATCACGCGGATCCGCACGCGGGTCGGGGCGTCGGGATCTGTGACCGCGGTCGAGGTGCCGATGCGCTCGTCGGGTCCGTCGGCGACCACCTCGGCGCACACGGTCACCTCCCCCTCGACGCCGTCGGTGTCACCGTGGCCGTGGCCGCTGTGGCGCAGACCGTTGTCGATGAGGTTGGCCAACACCCGTTCCAGCAGGACGGGATCGGCGTAGACCAGCGTGTCACCGAGTTCGAGTCGCACCCTGGCGAGCTGGCGGGTGTCGTACGCCGACATCCCCACCAGGACGCGCCCGACGACCTCGGTGAGGTAGACGAACTTCATCTGCGGCCGCACCACCCCGGCGGCCAGGCGCGAGGAGTCGAGCAGGTTGCCCACCAGGGCGGTGAGGTGATCGGTCGACTCCTCGATCGTCGCCAGCAGTTCGGCGGTGTCCTCGGCCGAGAACGACACGTCGGTGCTGCGCAGACTCGACGCCGCCGCCTTCACCGCGGCCAACGGGGTCCGCAGATCGTGGCTCACCGCCGAGAGCAGTGCGCGCCGTAACCGGTCGGTCTCGCTGAGCGCCTTGGCGTTCGAGGCCTCCTCGGCGAGCTGGCGCCGTTCCACCGCCGCGGCGGCCTGCGACGCGACAGCGGTCAGCACCCGACGGTCACGGCCGGTGACGACGGGTCCGCGCAACAGCAACGCATACGGCCCCGAGGGCACGGTGCAGACGGTGTCGGCCTGCGCGGGGGCGGTGGCCGGGTCGTCGCCGACGGCGTCGGTGACCACCGGGGCCGACGCGCCGTCGTCGATCCGCACCACCGACACCGACCGCTGATCGAAGGTGGTCCGCACCAGATCGAGGAGGGTGTCGAGGCCCTGTCCGCGCAGAACGGCGCCGGCGAACATCGCGAGCAGCTCGGCCTCCCGCGCCGCGCGGGTGGCCTCCCGCCGTCGTACCGTCGCCGAATCGACCAGCACGGCAACGGCGATCGCGATCAGCAGCATCACCACGATCGTCGACAGGTTCTCCACGCTGTCGATGGTGAAGGTGTAGCGGGGTGCGGTGAAGAAGAAGTTGAGCAGGAGCCCCGAGGTGATCGCGGTGAGCGACGCCGGCCCGACACCACCGAGCATCGAGATCGCCAGGACCACCACGAAGAAGATGGCGGTCTCGCTGGCGAACCCCAGCCACCGGTCGAGGCCGAAGATCGCCGCGGCCGCGACGCACGGGACCACCACCGCCAACACCCAGCTCAGCGGTCGGTGCAGTCGGGTCTCGCGGATGTCGAGCCGGTTGCGTCGGCGCGCCTGTTCATGGGTGACCATGTGGACGTCGATCTTCCCCGACATCCGCACCACGGTCGCCCCGGTCCCCTCGTCGAGGAGTCGTTGCCAGCGGGACCGACGCGAGGTCCCCATCACCAGCTGGGTGGCGTTCACGCCGCGGGCGAAGTCGAGGAGTGTCTCGGGGATGGAATCGCCGACCGCCGTGTGGATCCGGGCGCCGAAACCTGCCGCCAGCTCGGTGAGCGAGGGCATCTCGCCGGAGAGCCTGTCGAGGAGGCCGTCGCCGCGGACCACGTGCACCGCGATCAGCTCCGCGCTCGACCGCGAGGCGATGCGTGAGGCGCGCCGCAGCAGTGTCGCCGATTCGGGACCGCCGGTGACCGCGACGACCACGCGTTCGCGGGTCTCCCAGGTGTCGGTGATGGCGTGTTCGGCGCGGTAGTCGGCGAGGGAGTCGTCGACCCGGTCGGCGAGCCACAGCAGCGCGAGTTCCCTCAGTGCCGTGAGGTTGCCCTGCCGGAAGTAGTTGACCAGTGCGCCCTGGATGCGTTCGCCCGGGTAGACCTTGCCCGCGGCGAGGCGACGCCGCAGCGCCTCGGGCGCGATGTCGACGAGCTCGACCGCGTCGGCGGCCCGCACGATCTCGTCGGGGACCGTCTCGCGCTGGGCGACGCCGGTGATCTGGGCGACGACGTCGTTGAGGCTCTCCAGATGTTGGATGTTGACCGTGGAGAGCACGGAGATGCCGGCGTCGACGATGTCGCGGATGTCCTCCCACCGCTTGGCGTTGCGGCTCCCGGGGGCGTTGCTGTGCGCCAGTTCGTCGACCAGCACCACGTCGGGGGCACGGGCCAACACGGCCTCGAGGTCGAGCTCGGTCAGGATGGTGCCCCGATACTCGACCGTCACCGTCGGGATGACCTCGATGCCCTCGAGCATCCGCGCGGTCCCCGTCCGCCCGTGGGTCTCGACCACCGCGGCGACCACGTCGGCGCCCTCCGCGGCCAGGGTCGCGGCCTGGGCCAGCATCTCGTAGGTCTTGCCCACACCGGGCGCGCATCCCAGGAAGATCTGCAGGGTGCCGCGCCGCTCGGCGCTCTCGGGTCCGGTAGTCACCACACGATCATCGTCGGACGCCGCCACCGGCCGCTACCCGCACTTCGGAGCCGTGGCGCCCAACGCGATGTTGACCTCGAGCACATGGACGCGGGACTGGCCCAGGAACCCGAGTTGACGATCGGAGGTGTGCGCGTCGACGACGGCCTGCACCTGCTGTGGCGTCATGTTGCGCACGCGGGCGATCCGGGGCACCTGCAGCGCCGCGTACGACTCGCTGATGTCGGGATCGAGCCCGGAGCCCGAACCGGTCACCGCATCGACCGGGACCTGCGCCGGGGCGATGCCCTCGCGGGTCGCGATCGCCGCACGGCGTGCCGCGATGTTCTTCGCGAGCAGTTCGCTGTTCGGTCCCTGCTGGCTCGCCGCCGACGCCGACGGGTCACCGGGGGCGAACGGGTCGTCGGCCGACCCGACCACCCGCGAGTGCAGATACGGATCGGGGGTCCCCGCAGGCACCGCGACGTCCACCCCGAGGAGGCGCGACCCGACAACGCACCCCCGGGAGTCGGCGACCTGCGACCCCTCGGCCGAATTCGTGGTCAGGCGCGAGATCCCCCACACCGCAGCGGGATAGGCCACCCCCAGCACAAGGGTCAGACCGATGAGGACGGCGAGGCCGACGAGCGACTGGCGCGCGACATTGCGTATGACGAGCATGTGGTGCTACCCCATTCCCGGGAGAAAGCGGATGACGAGATCGATCAGCCAGATGCCCACGAACGGTGACACGACACCGCCGACGCCGTAGACAGCCAGGTTGCGTCCGAGCAACGTCGAGGCGGAACTCGGTCGGTACCGGACACCTTTGAGCGACAGCGGGATCAACGCGACGATGATGAGCGCGTTGAAGATGACCGCCGAGACGATCGCCGACTGTGCCGAGTGCAGACGCATCACGTTGAGCGAGTCGAGTTGCGGGTAGATGCCACTGAACAGGGCGGGCAGGATCGCGAAGTACTTGGCGAGATCGTTGGCGAGGGAGAACGTGGTGAGTGCTCCGCGGGTGATGAGCAACTGCTTGCCGATCGCGACGACGTCGATGAGTTTGGTCGGGTCGGAGTCGAGATCGACCATGTTCCCGGCCTCCTTGGCCGCCGAGGTCCCGGTGTTCATCGCCAGGCCCACGTCGGCCTGGGCCAGCGCCGGCGCGTCGTTGGTGCCGTCGCCGGTCATCGCGACCAGCCGTCCGCCGGTCTGCTCGGTCTTGATCAGCGCGAGCTTGTCCTCGGGGGTGGCCTCGGCGATGTAGTCGTCGACACCGGCCTCGGCGGCGATCGCCGCGGCGGTGCGCGGGTTGTCGCCGGTGACCATCACCGTCTTGATGCCCATGGCACGCAGCTGCGCGAACCGTTCGGCCATACCGGGTTTCACCACGTCGGACAGGGCGATCACACCGAGGACCCGTACCGGTTCCGATCCGGTCCGGTCGGCCACCAGCAGCGGCGTGCCACCGCCGGCCGCGATCTGATCCACCGCGGAGGTGACCGCCTCGTCGACGGCCGTGCCGCCCTCGCGGGCCCACCGCACCACCGCGTCGGCGGCGCCCTTGCGGATGTGCAGGTCCCCCTCGTCGGGGAGATCGAGACCGCTCATGCGGGTCTGGGCGGTGAAGGCGACGATCGTGGCGGCACCCGGTGCGGGCCGGAGGGTGTCGACGTCCACGCCGTAGCGGTCGCGACACAGGTCGATGATGCTGCGGCCTTCAGGGGTGTCGTCGCCCAGACTCGAACGACATGCCGCACCGGCGATGTCGCCGATCGCCACACCGGGCGCCGGGACGAGGGCGGTGGCCCGGCGGTTGCCGAAGGTGATGGTGCCGGTCTTGTCCATCAACAGTGTGTCGATGTCACCGGCCGCCTCCACCGCGCGCCCCGACATCGCGAGCACGTTGCGTTGGACGAGCCGGTCCATGCCCGCGATGCCGATCGACGACAGCAGGGCACCGATGGTGGTCGGGATGAGGCAGACGAGGAGCGCGATGAGCTTCACCGGATCGGGCGTCGAGCCCGCGTACTGCTGCATGGGTCCGATGGCGACGACCGCGAGCAGGAAGATCACGGTGAGGCTCGCGAGCAGGATGTCCAGCGCGATCTCGTTCGGTGTCTTCTTCCGTGACGCGCCCTCGACGAGGGCGATCATCCGGTCCACGAACGACTCGCCGGGCATGGTGGTGATCTCGACGACGATGCGGTCCGACAGGACCACCGTTCCCCCGGTGACGGCGCACCGGTCGCCGCCGGATTCGCGGATCACCGGGGCCGATTCACCGGTGATCGCCGACTCGTCGACGGTGGCGATGCCCTCGACGACATCGCCGTCACCGGCGATCACCTCACCCGCCTCGACGACGATCCGGTCGCCGACGGTGAGATCCGACCCGGGGACCTCGGTGATCGAGCCGTCGGCCGTGAGACGTCGGGCCATGGTGTCGCGCTTGACCTTCCGCAGGCTGGCGGCCTGGGCCTTGCCGCGCCCCTCCGCGACGGCCTCGGCGAGGTTCGCGAACAGTGACGTGAACCAGAGCCAGAACGCGATGGCCCACGAGAACCACGACGGTTGGTGGATCGCGAGCGCGGTGGTCGCGATGGCCCCGAGGAAGACCACGAACATGACGGGGTTGCGGGCCTGTTCGCGCGGGGTGAGCTTGCGCACCGCGTCGGGCAGCGATCGGAGGAGCTGCGCGGGCGAGAACGCCCCGCTGCCGGCCATGTCGTCGGACACCTCGGGTGCGGCCGCGGTGTCGGGACCGGGATCGGTGATGGTCATGCGAGTGCCTCCGCGATGGGCCCCAGGGCAAGGGCGGGGAAGAAGGTGAGGCCGGCGACGAGGAGCACGGTGCCGGTCACGAGGCCGCCGTACAGCAGTCCGTGGGTGGGCAGGGTCGCCGTCGAGGCGGGTTTGGGCTTCTGCTTCGCGAGGAGACCGGCGAGGGCGAGGGTGAAGATGATCGGCAGGAATCGCCCGAACAGCATGCACACCCCCAGCGACACCTGGAACCAGTCGCTGGTGACCGTGAGGCCGCCGAAGGCGCTGCCGTTGTTGTTGGCGGCCGAGGCGTAGGCGTAGAGCACCTCGGAGAAACCGTGGATCGATCCGGGCGTGCCGGGGTCACCGCTGTTGCCCTGGAAACCGGTGGTCGACGGCAGGATCGCGGTGATCGCCGTTCCGATGAGCACGAGAGCGGGCATCACGAGGATAGACAGAGCGGCCATCGTGATCTCGCGCTGACCGATCTTCTTGCCCAGGAACTCCGGGGTGCGTCCGACGAGCAGACCGCCGACGAAGACCGCGATGATGGCCAGCACGAGGATGCCGTAGAGACCGGTCCCGACGCCGCCGGGGGCGACCTCACCGAGCAGCATGTTCCAGATCACGGCGCCGCCGCTCGCCGCGGAGAAGCTGTCGTGTTGGGCGTTGACGGCGCCGGTCGAGGTCCCGGTGGTCGCGACCGCGTAGAGGACCGAGGCCGGGATGCCGAAACGTTGCTCCTTGCCCTCCATCATCGCGCCGGCCGCGCCCGCCGCGACACCACTCGTGCGTTCCTCGAAGAACCAGGTGACGGCGAGGATGAGGGCGAACAACGCCGCCATCACACCGAGGATGGTGAAACCCTGACGGCGATCGGCGACCATGGTGGCGTAGGTCCGCGTGAGGCACACCGGGATGACGAGGATCGCGATGATCTGGGCGATGTTCGTCAGCGGCGTCGGGTTCTCGAACGGGTGCGCGGAGTTCGTGGCGAGCGAGCCGCCGCCGTTGGTGCCCAGTTCCTTGATCGCCTCCTGCGAGGCGAACGGACCGACCACCGCGTGACCGCTGCCGCCGCCGAGTCCGGTGAAGTCGAAACCCGACTGGAACGACTGCACCACACCCTGGGCGACGAGCAGGATCGCGAACAACACCGACAGCGGCAACAGGATCCGGACGACACCGCGTACGAGGTCGACCCAGAAGTTGCCGATCTCGCCGGTGGTGGTGCGGGCGATGATGCCGCGCACGAGAGCGATCGCGACCGCGAGACCGACGGCGGCCGAGAGGAAGTTCTGCACGGCCAGGCCGCCGGCCTGGGTCAGGTTGCCCATCACGACCTCGGGCGAATACGACTGCCAGTTGGTGTTGGTGACGAACGACACCGCAGTGTTGAACGCCATCGCCCCCGGTACCCCGGGACGACCACCCGACATCGGCAGATGTCCCTGGATGCGTTGCAGCACATAGAGGAAGAGCACACCGACCAACGAGAAGCCGAGGAGCGCGGCGGCATAGCCGACCCAGGTCTGCTGTCGGCCGGCGTCCACGCGCACCACGCGGTAGAAGACGCGTTCGACGGCGAGGTCACGCGCGCCGGTGAAGACGCGGGCCATGTGGTCGCCCAGGGGGACGTACACCAGGGCGAGGACAGCGATGACGACGCCGACCTGGAAGGCGGCGGCGAGTGCGGGGTTCACGTGTGTCAGAACCTCTCCGGGAAGACCAGTGCGACGAGCAGATACAGCGCCACCACCACCGCGGCGACGAGCAGGATGACGTTGACCGTCCCCGAGGCGGTCATCGCGACATCCGCCCCGACACGGCGCGCAGCACCAGTGCACAGGCCAGGAACAACCCGATGATGGTGAGCACGAAGACGAAGTCGGTCACGCGATCTCCTGTCGAACTCCAGGGACCGGACTCGACGTGGTCCGATCCACGAGCCCGATCGTGTCCCATCCGATCCCCCGGATCCGGTGGCGTTAACGGACTTCCGACGCCGCGACCTGGTGTCTTTACGAGATCCCTACGGCGGGTGATGGCGCCTCTGCGCTATGGTTCGGTTCGCTAAGTTCTTGTCGGCGTGCGGGCTCAGGCGCCGCGGGGACGCACCTGGCACTTCGGGCAGCTGAACGAGCTGCGGTTCATGAACTGTTCGCGGCGCATGATGCGTCCGCACCGCCGACAGGGTTGTCCCTCGCGCCCGTAGGCGTTGAGCGACCGCTCGAAGTACCCCGACTGGCCGTTGACGTTGACGTAGAGGGAATCGAACGATGTCCCACCCGACTCCAGTGCCTGCTCCATCACCTCGGTCGCCGCGGCGAGGAGGTCGCCCAGCTTGCGCGGTCCGATCTCGTCGGTCGGTCGCGCGCCGTGGAGCCTGGCGCGCCACAGCGCCTCGTCGGCGTAGATGTTGCCGATGCCGCTGACCACGGTCTGGTCGAGCAGCGCTCGCTTGATCTCGGTGTGCCGACCGCGCCAGGTGGACACCACGGCACGCGGATCGAAGGCGGGGTCGAACGGATCGGGTCCGATGTGGGCGATCGTCGACGGGATGCCGACCCCGGTGTCGGTGTCGGTGTGGGTGTCGAGGAACCAGCCACCGAACGTCCGTTGGTCGACAAATCGCAGTTCCCTGCCGTCGCCGAGGGCCGCCCGCACCCGCAGGTGTGTGGGGTCGGGGGTCGCGGGGTCACAGACGAGCATCTGGCCGCTCATCCCGAGGTGGATGACCAGGGCGACGTCGGGGGCGGCATCGGTCAGCGGGTCGACCGCGTCACGCGACGACGCGGAGGTGTCGATGTCGAGCCAGAGGTATTTGCCGCGTCGCCGCGCGGCGGCGATGCGTGTCCCGGCGAGCACGCCCGCGAGGTCCTCGGCGCCGGGGAGGTGACGACGCACCGCCCGCGGGTGGTGCACGGTGACCGACTCGATCGTGCGGCCGACGGCGTGGGCGTCGAGACCCCGACGCACCACCTCGACCTCGGGGAGCTCAGGCACCGCGCACCCGACCGGCGAGTGCGGGGATCACGAGGCGGGGCCGGCCTTCGACTCCGAGATCACCTGCCATGCCGTGGCGGCCGCCTTCTGCTCGGCCTCCTTCTTCGTCCGGCCCGCGCCGACACCCATCGCCTCGCCTGCGACGACCGCGGTCGCGGTGAACTCCTTGGAGTGATCGGGCCCGGTGGAGGTGATCTCGTACTGCGGGACACCCAGACCGCGCTCCGCGGTCAGCTCCTGCAGCGAGGTCTTCCAGTCCAGCCCGGCGCCGAGCACGGCGGCGCGGTCGAGTGAGGGCGCGAAGAGGGCGCCGACGACGCGCTGGGCGGTCTCGAAGCCGTGGTCGAGGTACACCGCGCCCAGGATCGACTCGGTGCCGTCGGCGAGGATGCTCGCCTTGTCTCGGCCTCCGGTCAGCTCTTCACCACGGCCGAGCAGGATGTGGCGCCCGAGTCCACCCGGGCCGAGTCCGCGCGCGATGTCGGCGAGTGCGTACATGTTGACGACACTGGCGCGGATCTTCGCCAGCTCACCCTCGGGTCGATCGGGATAGGTCAGATAGAGCGTCTCGGTGACCACCACGCCGAGAACCGAGTCGCCGAGGAACTCCAGGCGCTCATTGGTGGGGAGCCCACCGTTCTCATAGGCGTACGAGCGGTGGGTGAGCGCGAGTGTCAGCAGTCCACGCGAGATGCCGACGCCGAGGGCGTCGAGCAGGTCGGTCGGATCGTCGACGAGATCGGGCAGCGCGGGAACCGACTGTGCGCGCAAGGAATCGGCGTCCGGGGAATCGGATGCCTTCGGTGACACGGTGCTCACCCGGTGGGGCCGGCCGGGTCATCGACCGTGTCGCGGTCCGTCGACGCGTCCGGCTCGGCGAACTTCTCGCGCAGCGCTGCCCACTTCGGGTCGATGAACTCGTGACCGTGCTCGGGGTCGGCGGTGTCGAGGCGCACGCCGCACTCCACGCACAGTCCGCCGCAGTCCTCACGGCACAGCGGCGTCATCGGCAGGTCGAGACCGACCGCGTCGATCACCGCCTGCTCGAGGTCGACGCGGTCGTCGACGATGCGATGCACGTCGTCGGCGTCGGTGGTCTGCTCGGTCACGCTGTCGGGGTAGGCGAACAGCTCGGTGAGGAACACGTTGACCGTGCCGTTCACCGGCTCGAGACAGCGTGCGCACTGACCCGCGGTCTCACCGCTGACCGTCCCGGTCACCAGCACGCCCTCGTTCACCGACTCGAGTCGGAGGTCGAGATCGATCTCGCTGTCGGCGGGGATGGCGATGAGGTCGAGACCCAGGCTGTGGTCACAGGTGACCGTGCGATGGATCTGGGTCATCGTGCCGGGACGACGCCCCAGGGAACGGATGTCGAGGACGAACGGGGTGACCGCGGAACTCGATCGAAGACGCTGATCGGACACGGGAGTAGACGATACGCCGAGGCGATGACCATCTCCCACCTCACCCGAGGTGGGAGACGTCGTCAGACCGCGACGCCGGTCGGGTAGTCGTCGCGGACGGCGCGGGGATGCTCGCTGTAGTCGTGCACACCGGCCCCGGTGCGGAGCTGCTGACGGCCACGGTTGACCGAGCGCATCGTGGAGGTGAGCACTTCCTCGAAGTCGGCGAGCTTGTTGTCGACGTAGACGTCGCACTCACCGCGAAGGCGGTCCGATTCGGCGTGGGCGGCGTCGATGATGCGGTCGGCCTCGCTCTTGGCGGCCGCGACGACCTCGGTCTCCGACACCAGTCGCTGCTGCTCGGCGATGCCGTCGGCAACGGACTTCTCATAGCTGGCGTTACCCGACTCGATCATCCGGGCGGCCTCGGCACGGGCCCGGCCGGTCACGGCCTCGAACTCGCGGGCGGCGCCGGCCGCGGTGCGCTGGGCGTCGGCGGTGGCGTCGGTGACCAGTTCGGTGGCGTGGGCCGAGGCCTCTCCCACCATCCGGTCGGCCTGCGACTTGGCCTCCGACAGGATCCGGTCGGCCTCGGCGCGTGCGTGGGCGACCATCGAATCCGACTGCGAGGTCGCCTCGGACACCGCGTTGTCGGCATGCGCCCGCGCATCGCCGATCAGCTTGTCGCGCTGGTCGAGCACGTCCTGGGCGTCGTCGAGTTCGGCGGGGATGGAGTCCTTGACGTCGTCGAGGAGTTCGAGCACATCGCCCCGCGGGACCACGCATCCGGCGGTCATCGGGACCCCGCGCGCCTCCTCGACGATGGCGCCCAGTTCGTCCAGAGCTTCGAATACCCGATACACAGCTACCTCGTTTCTCGGCCGGGACGTGCCCGCCTCGAGTGGTTGGTGTTGTTCCTGTGACTATTGTGCCCATTGGTACGACGAATACCGGGCAGGTGAGCCTCGGTGTGTCGGCGCGTCGCGACCACTACGCGAGCTTGGCGCCCAACGCGGCGAACACCGGCGGCGGGACGAACGCCTCCACGTCGCCGCCGAGTTTCGCGACCTCTTTCACCAGCGAACTCGACACATGGGCCCATCGCGGCTCGGTGAGCATGAAGTAGGTCTCCACGTCGGCGAGGTCACGGTTCATGGTGGCCATCGGCATCTCGTAGGAGAAGTCGACCGATCCCCGCAGACCCTTCACCACCGTCGTCAGGTCGCTCTCGCGGAGGTAGTCCACGAGCAGGCCCTGCCAACGGTCGACGCGGACGTTCGGCAGATGCGCGGTGCACTCGGTGATCAGCGCGACCCGTTCGTCGATGTCGAACAGCCCCGACTTCGACGGGTTCACCGTCACCAACACGACCAACTCGGAGAATCGCGGGGCGCAGCGCTCGATGACGAACAGATGACCGCGGGTGAGCGGATCGAAGGATCCCGGGCAGACGGCTCCAGCCATACCGGTCAAGCTAGCAGTCCCCTGCCGAGGTGAACGATCATCGATCCTCGTCCGGGTGGGCCACACCGCCCAGGTCGACACGGGTCTCGCCGTAGCGCCGGGACCGCTCCGCGGTGAACGCCGACGGCCAGGTGGTCTGCGCCGATCGCGCCGATCGCTCCACCACGACGAGCGCACCCGGCGCGCACCACCCGTTGTCGGCGAGGGCCTGCAGGTGCCCCTCGACGACCTCGGCGTCGACCTCGTAGGGCGGGTCGCAGAATATGACGTCGAAACGGTCGTCGGCCGTGGCGGCGACCATCGTCTCGACCCGTCGTCGTCGGACGTCGACCGCCGCGGCCGAGAACCCGCATCGTGCGGCATTGGAGGCGATGGTCGCCGCCGCCGTCGCGTCGGCCTCCACGAAGACCGCGCGCACCGCGCCCCGCGACAGGGACTCCAGCCCGAGAGCGCCGGAGCCCGCGTACAGGTCGAGAACACGGGTCCCCTCGAGATCGATGCGCGCGTCGAGCATCGCGAACACCGACTCGCGAACACGATCCGACGTGGGTCGGGTGCCGGCCGGAGGCGCCACGATCGGACGCCCCCTGGCCGACCCCGCGATGATCCTCATGGCGGTGATTGTCCTATCCCCTGCGGTGTCCGCGGACCCGGCGTACGTTCGACGCGTCCGGCGGGCACACGGACACGACAGCGACCCCGGAGACCGGCGCCGGGAGGCCTTTCGTGACGGGTATCACAAAGAGCGTCTGTACTGGCCCTTAGAGGCGCTTTCACCAGCAAATATCCGGTTCTGGGTGACATCGGTGTGACCCGTTGTTAACTTTTAAGACGCGATGACCCCTCCACAGACGAGTGCCACCCTGACCACCACACCCGAGGTCTCCTTCCGGGAGCCCGATGTCTCCGACGGCGTTCGACTCTGGGAAATCGCTCGCGACTCCGAGGTCCTCGACCTCAACAGCAGCTACGCCTACGTGCTCTGGTGCCAGGATTACGCGCGCACCAGCATCGTGGCCGAGGTCGACGGGTCCGTGGTGGGGTTCGTGACCGGATACGTCCGGCCACAGGCGCCCGACACCGTGATGGTGTGGCAGGTGGCGGTCGATGCCGACCAGCGTGGTCTCGGCCTCGCCGGTCGCATGCTCACCGCACTCATGGACCGCGTGGAGACCGACTCCATCACGCGGATGCAGACCACCATCAGCCCCGACAACGAGGCGTCGCAGAAGCTGTTCACCTCGTTCGCCGAGCGTCGAGGCATGACGATCACCCGGCGCGACTATTTCGCGCCCGAGGACTTCCCCGACTCGCACGAGCCCGAAGACCTCTACACCATCGCGCCGCGCACGTAGCGGCGACCGTGCCCGATGAGCATCCAGCGCTCCGGGCGCGACTCCATGGCCGAACGGACGATGACGTTCGTCGCGCTACCGGGTACAGCCGTGTCGCCCGGAACGCACCCCGCCGCCGTGCTCACACACCATCGTTGATCTGAGGAACACCATGACCTTTTCTTCCGACATATTCGAGACGCGAGAGTCCGAGGTCCGCAGCTACAGTCGTGGCTGGCCCGCCGTCTTCGAGAAGGCGTCCGGCTCATGGCTCACCGACCGCGAAGGCGTGCGGTACCTCGATTTCTTCGCCGGCGCCGGCGCCCTGAACTACGGGCACAACCACCCCGTTCTCAAAGAGGCCCTGCTCGAGTACATGTCGGGCGACGGGATCACCCACGGTCTCGACATGTCGACTGTGGCCAAAGGCGAGTTCCTGCAGACCTTCCAGGACACGATCCTCATGCCGCGCAACCTCGACTACAAGGTGATGTTCCCCGGCCCGACCGGCACCAACACCGTCGAGGCCGCACTCAAACTGGCCCGTAAGGTGACCGGTCGCGAGGCCATCATCAACTTCACCAACGCCTTCCACGGCATGACGCTGGGCGCCCTGTCGGTGACCGGCAACGCGTTCAAGCGCGCCGGGGCCGGTGTGCCGCTGGTGCACACCACCCCCATGCCGTACGACGACTACTTCGACGGCGACATGAAGGACTTCCGCTGGTTCGAGCAGGTCCTCGGCGACTCCGGCAGCGGATTCAACAAGCCCGCCGGCGTCATCGTCGAGACCGTCCAGGGTGAGGGCGGCGTCAACGTCGCCCGCGCCGAGTGGCTGCGAGGCCTCGCCGACCTGTGCAAGCGACACGAGATCCTGCTCATCGTCGACGACGTCCAGATGGGTTGCGGCCGTACCGGTCCGTTCTTCTCGTTCGAGATCGCCGGCATCACACCCGATATCGTCACGCTGTCGAAGTCGATCGGCGGTTACGGCCTGCCGATGGCGCTGACCCTGTTCAAGCGCGACCTCGACATCTGGAGCCCCGCCGAGCACAACGGCACCTTCCGCGGCAACAACCCGTCGTTCGTGACCGCGAAGGCCGCGATCGACCACTTCTGGTCCGACGACACCTTCGAGAAGGCCACCATCGCGAAGGGCAACCGCATCCACGAGGCGTTCACCGAGCTGTCCGAGAAGTACGACGGTGTGAGCACCCGTGGTCGCGGTATGGCGCAGGGACTCGTATTCGACGTCGCCGAGAACGCCGGCAAGGTGTGCTCGCTCGCGTTCGACGAGCATCTGCTGACCGAGACCGCCGGTCCGTCGGATCAGGTCGTCAAACTGCTTCCGCCGCTGACGATCTCCGATGACGAACTCGAACAGGGACTCGACATCCTCGCGCGGGCGACCGCGAAGGTCGTCTGACCGCCCGAGTCCACGTACCTCCCCGGCCCGACCGGGCCGGAACCTCTACGCCGAAGGAGCGCGTCCATGATCGTCCGCACCACCACCGAGATCACCGACACCGACCGCGACATCGTCGCCGAGAACGGCAACTGGCGTTCCAAGCGGATCATCCTCGGTGGCGACAAGGTCGGGTTCTCGTTGCACGAGACCGTGATCAAGGCCGGCACCGTCAACGAGTTCCACTACGCGAACCACGTCGAGGCCGTGTGGCTCATCTCCGGGGAGGGCACGCTGCTCGACCGTGAGACCGGCCAGGAGTACCCGCTTGGTCCCGACACCATGTACCTGCTCAACGGCCACGAGCGTCACACCGTCACCGCGAAGACCGAACTGCGCATGTACTGCGTCTTCAACCCCCCGGTGGTGGGCAACGAGACCCACGACGAGAACGGCGTGTACCCCCTCGTCACCGTCGAGGACTGAGACCCGCCATGGCACCGACCGGCGACACCACACCGGTCGCCCTGCTGCCCGACCACGACGAGCACCTCACCGCGGCGATCGAATCCGCGGGCGGGGTGCTCGTCGCTTTGGAGGACGCGCACGTGCTGGTGTGGGCGGGCGGCGTCGACGACTTCCCCACCGCGATCCCGGACGCGGTGCGGTGGGTCGCACTCAAACTCGCCGGTGTCGAGGAGTTCATGGCCGCCGGACTCATCGACGATCGTCGGATCTGGACCAATGCCTCGGGCTTCTACGCCGAGAACGTCGCCGAACACGCCCTCGCGCTGCTGCTCGCCGGACTCCGGCAGATCCCCGCGGCCGTGACGTCGCGATGGGACAAGCAGCGCGTCGACACCACCATCCGCTCGCTGCACGGTTCCACCGTGGCCATCATCGGCGCGGGCGGTATCGCCCGGTCGCTGATCCCCCGACTGAGCGCGTGCGGGGCCAACGTCATCGCGGTCAACCGCTCCGGTCGTCACGTCGAGGGAGCCAGCGAGACCCTGCCCGCCGATCGCGTCGACGAGGTGTGGCCGCGCTGCGACCACGTCGTGCTCGCCGCGCCCGCGACGGCGCAGACGCGACACCTGATCGACGCGTCGGTCCTCGCCGCACTCCCCGACCACGCCTGGATCGTCAACGTCGCCCGCGGCAGCCTCATCGACCAGGCGGCGCTGCTCCGTGCCGTACGCGAGGGCGAGATCGCCGGTGCGGCACTCGATGTCACCGACCCCGAGCCGCCGCCGCGCGACGATCCCCTGTTCGACGAGCCGCGCATCATCGTCACCCCGCACGTGGCGAACCCGTCGTCGGGACTCACCCGCACACTGGCCCCGTGGATCGCCGAGAACCTCCGGCGCTTCCGGGCCGGTGACGAACTCCTCTCCACCATCTCCCCCGACAGCACCTACTGATCCCATCGACCTGGCCACGGTCGGTACCGTGGACGGCGATGCGGACGCGGAGCCAGGTCGCCTGGACACCAGGAGAACCCACCGAGATCGACCTCGATCTCGATGGCGCGGTCACGCGGCTGTCCGGACTCGTCGCCGACCGCACCACCGTGATCCTGTCCGGGGCGGGCATGTCCACCGACTCGGGCATCCCCGACTACCGCAGCCCCGATGCCGCTCCGCGTACGCCCATGACCATCGACGCCTTCCTGGCCTCGCGGGACTTCCGCACGCACTACTGGGCGCGCAACCATCTCGGGTGGCGCCACATGGACGCCGCGACGCCCAACCGCGGGCATCTCGCCATCACCGACCTGCAGCGGCTGGGACTCGTGTCCGGGGTGATCACGCAGAACGTCGACATGCTGCACACCAAGGCGGGCAACCATCCCGTGCTCGAACTGCACGGGTGCTACGGCCGTGTCTGCTGCATCGACTGCGGGTGGCAGATCTCGCGACACCGACTGGCGGGCATGCTCGAACCCCTCAACGCCGACTTCACCGCACGCATCCGCAGCCGCGGGGCGATCGAGGTCGCCCCCGATGCCGACGTCGCCGTCGGCGACACCGACGACTTCGTGATGATCGACTGCCCCGCGTGCGGCGGTCCGCTGAAACCGGCCATCGTCTACTTCGGGGAGAGCGTTCCCGCCGATGTCGTGAGGCGCGCGTACGCGATGGTCGACGCCGCCGACACGCTTCTCGTCCTCGGATCGTCGTTGACAGTGATGTCGGGGCTGCGCTTCGTCAAACACGCCAAGCGACAGGGCAAGTCGGTCGCGATCGTCAACCGTGGACGCACCCGCGGCGACAGCCTCGCCGACCTCACCATCGACCACCGCTGCGCCGAGGTCCTCACCGCACTCGTCGAACGGGTCGGTGGGGGCGTCGTGTCAGACCCTTACGCGGACGTCGACTCACACACCGACGAGGTCGTCGGCGTGCACCACCGGACGCCGTAGCCCCGGCGGCAGGTCACCGGTCGACTTCCCCACCATCTCCCCCACCTCGTCGACGTCGTAGGCGATCACACCACGCGCTCGGATCGCGCCCTCGCCGTCGACGACATCGACGACATCGCCCGCGGAGAACCGTCCGTGCGCACCGACAACACCGGCCGGCAACAGCGACTTACGACGCGAGATGGCCACCGCCGCACCATCGTCGACGACGATCCGTCCACGGGTCTCTGCGGCATGGCGTACCCAGAACCGTCGCGCCGACATACGGCTGGCCCGCGCGGCGAACGCGGTCCCGACGGCGGCGTCACCCAGGGCCGCCCCGGCGTCGGCCGCCGCGGCGAGCAGCACCGGCACACCGGCGTCGGCCGCCAGCCGTGCCGCCGACAGCTTCGACGCCATCCCGCCTGTGCCCAGGGCCCCACCCGAGCCCGCGATCACCCCGTCGAGGTCGGCGGGGCCGGCGACCTCGGGGATCAACCGGGCGTCCCCCTTGCGGGGGTCCCCGTCGTAGAGGCCGTCGACGTCGGAGAGGAGGAACAGCGCATCCGCACCCGCGAGATGGGCGACGAGCGCGGCCAGGCGATCGTTGTCGCCGAAGCGGATCTCGTCGGTCGCGACGGTGTCGTTCTCGTTGACGACGGCCACGGCACCGAGTGCCCGGAGGCGATCGAGTGTCCGTTGGGCGTTCGCGTGTTGGGCACGCATCGAGATGTCGTGTGCGGTCAGCAGGACCTGACCGACCGTACGTCCGTGCCGGGCGAACGACGTGCCCCAGGCATGGGCGAGCGCGAGTTGCCCGACGCTGGCCGCGGCCTGTTTGGTGGCGAGGTCGGTCGGTCGGCGCTTGAGACCCAGCGGCGCGATACCGGCGCCGATGGCGCCCGACGACACGACGATGACGTCGGTACCCGCGGCCATCCGCGCCTCGAGGGCGTCGGCCAGACGGTCGAGGCGGTCGAGGTCGAGACCGTCGGCGATGTCGGTGAGAGCCGACGAGCCGATCTTCACCACGATGCTTCGCGCAGAGGCGATCTCGGCGCGAACGGCCGAACGCTCACCGGTGGTCACCGGACTCCCTCAGTTGTCGGTACGGGTCGGATCGGTCTCGTCGTGGGTGCGGTCGACGGGTGTCGGGTCGACGGTGTCGTCGGAACCGATCGACACCCAGCCCGCGCCGATGTCGTCGGCATGATGACGCCGGGCCTTGCGTGCCACCTTGCGGTCGGCGGCGCCGATGCGATCGGGCCGGTCGAGACGGACATCGGTGCCGCGTCCCTGGATCGGGACGTCGGAACCACTGGGCACCTGCGGCTCCCAGTCGAAGGTCACGGCCCCGATGGTGACCGGGGCCCCCGGCTGCGCACCCTGCTTCACGAGCTCGGCCTCGACACCGAGACGGTTCAGCCGGTCCGCGAGGTAGCCGACGGCCTCGTCGTTGTCGAAGGCGGTCTGCTTGATCCAGCGTTCGGGGCGGGTGCCGCGCACGATGAACCCACCGGGTTGGTTCGGGTCGGCGCTCACGCTGAAGCCCGTCTCGTCGACGGCCTTCGGGCGCACGACCGCACGGCGCGGCACCGGCGGCGGGTTCTCGGTGCGGTGGCGGCGCACCAGATCGGCGAGCGCATAGGTCAACTCGTTGAGTCCGGTACGGCTCACCGCGGAGATCGCGTACACGGGCCAGCCGCGTTCCTCGAGCTCGGGACGAACGAGGTCGGCCAGGTCTGCGGCGTCGGGGACGTCGATCTTGTTCAGGATCACCGCCCGGGGGCGGGTCGCGAGATCGGTGAGCCCGTGATCGGAGCTCAGCGCAGGGGTGTACGCGGCGAGTTCGGCCTCGAGGGCGTCGATGTCCGACAGCGGGTCCCGGCCCGGTTCCAGGGTCGCGCAGTCCACCACGTGCGCCAGCACGGCACACCGTTCGAGGTGGCGGAGGAATTCGAGTCCGAGGCCCTTGCCCGCCGAGGCGCCGGGGATGAGGCCGGGGACGTCGGCGATGGTGAACACCTCCGCGCCCGCGGTGACGACACCGAGGTTGGGGGCGAGGGTGGTGAACGGGTAGTCGGCGATCTTCGGCTTCGCGGCCGAGAGCACCGACACCAACGACGACTTACCCGCCGACGGGAAACCGACGAGGCCGACGTCGGCGACGGACTTCAGCTCCAGGACGAGTTCGTTGACCTCGCCCTCCTCGCCCAGGAGGGCGAAGCCGGGCGCGCGGCGCGCACGGGAGGCGAGAGCGGCGTTGCCCAGTCCCCCGCGCCCACCGGCGGCGGCGGCGAAGGTGGTCCCGGCGCCGACGAGATCGGCGAGGATCGTCCCGTCGCGATCGAGGACCACGGTGCCGTCGGGGACGGGCAGCACGAGGTCGTCACCGTGGGCGCCGTCGCGGTTCGATCCGGCGCCGGGACGACCGTTGCCCGCGCGGGCGTGCGGCCGGAAGTGGAAGTCGAGGAGCGTGTGCACCTGCGGATCGACGACAAGGGTCACGTTGCCGCCGTTGCCACCGTTACCGCCGTCGGGACCACCGAGGGGCTTGAACTTCTCGCGGTGCACCGACGAGCAGCCGTGACCGCCGTTGCCCGCCGTTGCGTGGATGGTCACGCGATCGACGAATCTCGACATGTGCCGGCCTTTCTCGGTACTGGAACATTTCCCTCCGCCGGTGCGGCGGAGGTGGAGAACAGCGGTGCAGACGCCACGAGGGGCGGGCCGGGTTCACGATCACCCTGGCCCGCCCCTCGTGGAGCGTGAAGCGTTGTCCGGTCGAAACCCGCGCGTCAGGCCTGCGCGGCGGCCGGCACGATGTTGATGGTCTTGCGACCACGCTTGGCGCCGAACTCCACCGCACCCGCCGACAGGGCGAACAGGGTGTCGTCGCCGCCACGGCCGACGTTCACGCCGGGGTGGAAGTGGGTGCCGCGCTGGCGGACGAGGATCTCGCCTGCGCTGACCTGCTGGCCGCCGAAACGCTTCACGCCGAGGCGCTGGGCGTTGGAGTCACGACCGTTGCGCGAGCTGGACGCGCCCTTCTTGTGTGCCATGTCTGTGGATCCCTTCTGGAGGTCGCGTCGGGTTACTTGATACCGGTGACCTTGAGGACCGTCAGCTTCTGACGGTGCCCTTGGCGCTTGTGGTAGCCGGTCTTGTTCTTGAACTTGTGGATCCGGATCTTGGGGCCCTTGACGTGCTCGACGACCTCACCGGTCACCGAGGCCTTGGCGAGGGCGGCGGCGTCGGTGGTCAGCGTCGAACCGTCCACCACGAGGGTGACCGGAAGCGAGACCGTCGCGCCCACGGCGCCGTCGATCTTCTCGACCTTCACGAGGTCGCCTTCAGCGACCTTGTACTGCTTACCGCCGGTCTTGACGATCGCGTACGTTGCCATCGAAGCACTACCTCTTACTGTCTGTTGTCCGGGCGCGGCGCGGTTTCGCGCGCGCTGTTGGCGTCTGTCTGTCGTGCGGGTGTCACGGTCGCACCGCGTGGGATCCGACATGCCTTCGGTGAGCTCGGTCGCCGTCTGTCGCGGAACGTTCTCCGTGCAGGGGCTTCACGCTGGTTTCGGACACAGCGCCACCATGCTCGCCCTGAGGCGACCGTCCAAGGTTACGGGAGCGCCGACGGCCGGGTCAAACCGCGACACACCCACCTATGGTCACTCGTCGACCGGGGGTCCCGCAGGTCGACCCGCGGCCCGGCGCCGCGGGCGCGTGCGCACCGCGACGGTCGGTTCCTCCGAGGTGGCGGCGGTGATCGTCGTGACCGGGGTGGTCACCGCGACCGTCGCGGCCAGGGTCTGGGCGGTCCCGGCGACGGGCTCGCCGCCTCCGGTCGGCGCGGCCGCGGGTCGACGGGCGGCCCGACGTCGGCGCTTGGGCGCCGCGGTCTCCGGTGCGCCGTCGGCCGGCGGTGTGGTCTCAGATGCGGCGGTCTCGGACACGGCGGTCTCAGGTGTGACGGTCTCGGATGCGGCGGCGACGTCGTCGGCGACCTCCGGGGAGCCGTCGGCTTCCGCAGGGCCGGTCACCTCGACGACGGCGACCTCGGGATCGGTCGCGGTCTCGACGACCGCCTCGACCTCGGGTGCGGCCTGCGCATCCGTGGTGTCGGGGTTCGCGTCGTCGGCCGGCTCGTCTCCGTGGGAGGCCATGGCCCGGAACATCGGGTGTTCGGCGGGACTGTGCGCGGGCTTCGATTCCGTCGACGGTTCGGACTTGCGTTTGCCGCCCCGTCGGGACCGCTTCGAGCCCTCCTGCCGGGGTGCGTCGTCACCCGACTGCACCTCCACCGGATCGGCGTGCACCACGATGCCCCGCCCGTTGCAACAGGTGCACGTCGACGAGAACGCCTCGAGCAGACCGGTTCCCAGCCGCTTGCGGGTCATCTGGACCAGCCCCAGCGACGTGACCTCCGACACCTGGTGCCGGGTCCGATCACGGGAGAGGGCCTCGGTCAGTCGACGCAACACGAGGTCGCGGTTCGACTCCAGCACCATGTCGATGAAGTCGACGATGATCATGCCGCCGATGTCGCGCAGACGCATCTGGCGGACGATCTCCTCGGCGGCCTCGAGGTTGTTGCGGGTGACGGTCTCCTCGAGGTTGCCACCCGACCCGGTGAACTTGCCGGTGTTGACGTCGACGACGGTCATGGCCTCGGTGTGCTCGATGATCAGAGTGCCGCCCGAGGGCAGCCACACCTTGCGCTCGAGCGCCTTGGCGAGCTGTTCGTCGATGCGGTGCACCACGAAGGCGTCCGGCGCGTCGGCGTGCGCCTTCTCGAAGCGTTCGAGTCGCTCCATGAGGTCGGGTGCGACCGCCTCGACGTACCCGTGGACCTGATCCCAGGCCGAGTTGCCGTCGACGATGAGCTTGGTGAAGTCCTCGTTGAACAGGTCGCGGACGACCTTCACGAGCAGATCGGGCTCGGAGTACAGCGCCTGCGGTGCCGAGCCCTTCGAGCCGTTCTTGCCGCCCTTGCCCCCACCGGCCTCGGCGGTGACCTTCTCGATCTGCGCCCACTGACTCTTGAGGCGATCGATGTCGGCGGCGAGTTCCTCGGCACTGACGCCCTCGGACGCGGTGCGGATGATGACACCGGCATCCGACGGGATGAGCTTCGACAGGATCGACTTCAGGCGCTTGCGTTCGGTGTCGGGCAGCTTGCGGCTGATCCCGGTCGACGAACCACCGGGCACGTACACGAGGTAGCGACCGGCCAGGGAGATCTGTGTGGTCAGACGGGCACCCTTGTGTCCCACGGGGTCTTTGCTGACCTGCACGACCACCGGGTCACCCGGCTTGAGGGCCTGCTCGATCTTGCGGCTGCCACCGTCGAGACCGGCAGCATCCCAGTTGACCTCGCCCGCGTACAGCACGCCGTTGCGACCGCGACCGATGTCGACGAATGCGGCCTCCATGCCGGGGAGCACGTTCTGGACGCGGCCCAGGAAGATGTTGCCGACCATCGACGACGAGGTCGAGGTGGTCACGAAGTGTTCGACGAGCACACCGTCCTCGAGGACGGCGACCTGCGTGTAGTCCTCGGTGACGGTGGTCTCGCCGGTGTCGTCGTTGAGGCGGGTGTTGGCCGAACGTTCCCGCACCACCATCACCCGGTCGACGGCCTCACGCCGGGCCAGGAACTCACTCTCGGTGAGGATCGGCGGGCGGCGCCGACCGGCGTCGCGGCCGTCGCGACGACGCTGGCGCTTCGCCTCGAGTCGTGTCGAACCGGAGATGCCCTGTACCTCGTCGCGGTCGCGACTGCGCGACTTGTTGCGCGGCTCCCGCTCGTGGACCACCGTGTTCGGCGGGTCGTCGTTCGTCGAACCGTCGGCCCCGTTCGAGCCGCCGGACCCGTCGGATCCGTCGGCGCCGCCCTTGCGACGGCGGCGTCGGCGACGGCGACGGGTGCCCGAACCCGACTCGTCGTCGGAGTCGTCGCCGTCGGTGTCGCTGTCGGAGTCGTCGTCGGTGGTCGACGCGGAACCGTCTGCGTCGTTCTCGGTCGCGGTCGAGCCGTCGCCGGCCGAGTTCTTGCCTCCCGACCGACGGGAGTTACGCGATCGTCCCGACCCACGGGATCCCGTGGTGTCGGAGTCGTCGGACTGATCGCCTGCGTCGTCCGCGGTGTCACTCGTGTCGTCGTCGTTCGAGTCGCCGACGGTCGCACCGTCGTCAACGTCCGGGCGACCGGAGGTCGTGGCGTCGGCCTCGTTCGCCGAGCCGTCACCCTGGTCGCCGCCGCGCCTGTCATCGCCCGTGTCATCGCTGTTGTGCTCGTCGCTGCTCTGCTCGTCGCCACCCTGGTCGCCACGACCGCGGCCACGGCCTCGGCGTCCGCGACGCCGGCGGCGGTTCGCGCCACCGTCACCGTCGGTGTCGGGGCGATCGTCGGACGCGGTCCGGTCACCGTCGGTGGCCTCGCCTGCGGTCGGAGTGGTGCCGTCGCCGGCTGCCGGGGTGTCGGTGCCGCTCGTGTCGGTGGGCGTCGTGTCGGTGACGGCCGGGGCGGCGTCGGTGTCGGGACGCTCGGAACGCCGTGCGCGTGGGGTGCGCTCCGGCGCCTGCGGCTGCAGGAACAACGGGGTCTGTGCCGCGTCAGGTGCGGACTCGGGCGCGGGAGCCTCGCTGGGGACGACCACCGGTTCCGCTGTCGCGGCCGCCGAGAACAGCGACGGGGTCTGTTCGAAGGCCGACGCCGGCGCCTTGTCGGGCGCGGGCGCCTCGGTTGCGGGAGCGTTCTCGGTTGCGAGAGCCGCATCCGGCTCGCCGCCCTCTGCGGTCTCGGCGACCGGTTCACCGGCGGGTGCCGCCGCCTTGTCGCGGACCTGCACGGCGGCGCTGCGATCGATGCTGGACTGCGGGCTCCGGGCCGCGACGCCCAGCTCGGCGAGGAAGGCGAGCACCTCGCGGCTGGTGATCCCGAGGATCCGGGCCAGTGCGTGCACTCTCATCTTGTGCGGGAACTCCTGCGCCGAGGTCGATTCGTTGTTCTGATCCTCGGAAGCGCCATTGTCGGCCACGTGCTCTCCTAACCCCCGGGCGCATCGTCGTGACGCGGCCTCGCGAGGGTGTGCTCTGTGTATCGGGTCGCGGGCGACCCGAATTCTCTATGGTCTCGCGTGGCAGGACATCGGTTGTGCCGTGTCGCTGTCACGCCTTGGCGGTGATGGCTGCACCGGTGTCCGCACGGTCCACACCGCGATGCGTCGTTGTGATCGACGCCGTCGCGTTGTTGTGATCAACGCCTGTAGCGGGGACCGAGGAATCGGCTGGTCATCGTGTCGTCACCGAACTGTGTCGAGGACAACTCCACGAGTATCCCACACCGGCACGCCACGACCCCGCAGCGGATCGCGCAACGCAGGCCACCTCGACCAGCGGACGCGCCGCGAGGAGGCGCCGCGCGAGAGACACCGCAGCGACCCCCTGACATGAGTCGGCCCGCCGGGGCTGTCGCAGCGGTGCGCGACAGGCGGCGGGCCGAGAGGGCGGTCGGTCAGGTCAGGCCAGGCCCGGGAACCAGAGGGCGATCTCGCGCTGCGCGGACTCGGGCGAGTCCGATCCGTGGACGAGGTTGTTCTGGGTCTCGAGGGCGAAGTCTCCGCGGATGGTGCCGGGTACGGCCTTCTCCACCGGATCGGTGCCGCCGGCGAGCTGCCGGAAGGCCGCGATGGCGCGGGGACCCTCGACCACCGCGGCCACCAACGGTCCGGAGGTGATGAATTCGAGGAGTGACGGGAAGAAGGGTTTCTCCGCGTGTTCTGCGTAGTGGCCTCGCGCCACCTCGTCGCTGACGGTGGTGAGCTGCAGGGCGACCAGCGACAGTCCCTTGCGTTCGATTCTGCTGATGATCTCGCCGACCACTGCCCGGGCTACGCCGTCGGGCTTGATCAGGACCAGTGTCCGTTCAGTCACGTCCGACAGCGTAGCGAGTGGTTCAGTCGCAGAACTCGCCCGCCACCGGGAAGAAGCCGTAGTTGAACAGGTTGCCGTCGGTCGCGCGGGGGTTCACCACCACCTGCACGCAGCCACCTCTCGAGGTGAGTGCCTCGGCGACGGTCGCCTCGAAGCGGTCGGCGAGCGCGAGGTTCGCCGCGCGGTACTGCGCGGGCACGGGGATCGACGCGACGAAACCGGCGAGGTCGATCGAGGCGGCGCGGAGCGTGAGGTCGTGGGTGGCGGTGTACCCGAACTCCGACGGGGCGACCGGGACCGGCGGGCCCGGTGCGACGACCACCTGTGTCGATCCGACCGGAGCCTGAGGTGTCGCGGCCTGCGGCGTGTCGGCACCGGCGGGCGCGACCACCGTCAGACACAGACCGGCGAACACACCTGCGGTGACGGCCGGGAACAGGAGGCGGGGACGGGGCATGAGGCGGTGGGCCTTTCGTCGAGATGGTCTGCAGCGGAGACGGGTGTCATGGCGGTCTGCCGCGCGCGACGACCCCCTACACAGGCATGGTGTCAGTCACCCGGGCCCACGTCTCGGCGACGACACCGATCCGGAGGTCACGAATCGGACACGCCGCCCGGCTCACCGTCGGTGAAGGGTTCCTGGCCGGGCAGTTGCCCCCGCGCCACACGTTTCTCGACGTCGCGCTTGATGTAGGCGATGTAGACCCACACCAGTCCGAAGACGATGCCGACGGCGCAGATCGACCAGTGGAACACCACACCCGCGATGAGGAACACCTGCAGCGCGAGATCGAAGGTCAGAGCCCACGAGCGGCCCTGCAGACCCGCACCGAGGAACATCGCGATCGTCAGCACCACGAGGTAGGTCGTCGAGGCGACGGTCAGTCCCCCACCGACCTTCGCCACGATGGGCAGCGCGAGGACCACCACGATCCCCTCCAGCACGAGGGTTCCCGCCATCACTCCGCGCAGTCCACGCCACGGATCGTTGACCGGCGGGGTGAAACGGGGCTCGCTCACGCGGGGTCCTTTCCGAACAGGGTGCGGGCCGCGCCCGCGGTCACCACCGAACCGGTGATCACCACGCCCGCACCGGAGACATGATCGAGGTCGTCGGCGGAGTCCTCCGCCGCGGCGATGGCGGCCTCCACCGCGTCGGGCAGGAACGGATGGACCGCCACGCGGTCCTCCCCGAAGATCGGCAGCGCCAGATCGGCCAACACCTCGGCCTCCATCGATCGCAGGGAGCCGCTGTGGGTGGTGATGATCGAGTCGACGACCGGTTCCAGTGCGGTGAGCAGCCCCACCGCGTCCTTGTCGGCCATCACGCCGACCACGGCGACGAGCCGTCGGAAGTCGAACTCCTCGGTGAGGCTGCGGGCCAGGGCTGCCGACCCGTGCGGATTGTGCGCGGCATCGAGGAACACCGACGGCGCCGACCGCACACGTTCGAGGCGTCCGGGCGTCGTCACCGATGCGAAACCGGCTCGTACGGCGTCGATGTCGAGCTGCCGATCGGCTCCGGCACCGAAGAACGCCTCGACCGCGGCCAGTGCGATCGCGGCGTTGGAGGCCTGGTGTCCGCCATGGACGGGCAGGAAGATCTCGGAGTACACCCCGCCGAGGCCCTGCAGTTCGAGCAGCTGGCCACCGACAGCGGTACGGCGTTCGAGCACCCGGAACTCCGAACCCTCACGCGCGACGAGGGTTCCGGTCTCCACCGTCCGTGCGAGAAGCACCTTCTCGGCCTCCGGTTCCTGCACGGCGATCACGGTGACGGGATCGACGGGCACGAGGTCATCGGCAGCGCGCTTGATGATCCCCGCCTTCTCCCCCGCGATCGCCGTGATCGTGTCGCCGAGGTAGTCGGCGTGATCCATCGCGATGGGGGTGATGACGGCGACCGACGGTTCGATGACGTTGGTGGCGTCCCAGGTCCCTCCCATACCGGTCTCGACGACCGCGACGTCGACAGGCGCCTCGGCGAACACCGCGTAGGCCATCGCGGTGAGCACCTCGAACTTGCTCATCCGTGGGCCACCCTGGGCCTCGGATGAATCGTCGACCATGGTGATGAAGGGCTCGAGCTCGCGGAACGCGTCGACGTAGCGGCGCGGCGAGATCGGTTGTCCGTCCACCGATATCCGCTCGGTCGCGAGCTGCAGGTGAGGACTGGTGATGCGACCGGTGCGGCGATGCAGGGCGGTCAGCAGGGCGTCGATCATGCGGGTCACCGACGTCTTGCCGTTCGTCCCGGCGATGTGGATCGAGGCGTAGCCACGTTGCGGAGACCCCAGCAGGTCCATCAGCGCGGTCATCCGGGTGAGCGAGGGCTCGATCTTGGTCTCCGGCCACCGGCCGTCGAGTTCGGTCTCGACATCGGCGAACTCGGCGAGGTCCTCCGGCGTCGGGGCCGCGTCGGCGGGCCCCGGCGAGCCCGGACCGCCGGCGTCGATCGTGCTCACGCGCCACCGAGCGACGCGAGTTTCGCGCCGATCCGCTCGACCTCTTCGGTGGCGATGCGCTGGCGCAGCCGGATCTTCTCCACCACCGGGTCGGGCGCCTTGGCCAGGAACTGCTCGTTCGAGAGCTTCGCCGCGGTCTGCGTCAGCTCCTTCTCGGCGGCCGCGAGATCCTTTGCCAGACGGCGCTTCTCCGCCTCGACGTCGATCGCCTCGGAGGTGTCGAGGTCCACGGTGACCGTCATCGTCGACAACCGCACCTCGAGCGTCGCGGTGGCGGTGAACTCCGGTCCCGGCGGGGTGAGCTTCGCCAGCGAGTCGGCGTAGGGCCGTAGGTGTCCGATGCCCGCCGCGTCGATGCCGTCGAGGCGGGTCGGGACACGCTTGTTGTCGGGGATGCCCTGATCGCCGCGGAAGCGGCGGATCTCGGTGATCAGGTGCTGCAGATCGGCGATGTGGCCGGCGGCATCGGCGTCGCGCACCGCGCCGACGGCGGTGGGCCACGGCGCGGTCACCACCGTCGACTCGCCGGTGAGGGTGGTCCACAGGGTCTCTGTCACGAACGGCATCACCGGATGCAGCATCTTCAGGATCGCGTCGAGCACGGTGCCGAGCACCAGGCCGGTCGATCGCACACGGTCATCGTCGACCCGCCCGTCGGCGTCGGCGTAGACCTGCACCTTCGACAGCTCCACGTACCAGTCGCAGAACTCGTCGCGCGCGAAGTGATACAGCGATTCGCACGCTCGCGCGAACTCGTAGGACTCGAACCCCGAGTCGGCGTCGGCGAGCACCTCGTCGAGCCGGTCGAGGATCCAACGGTCGGCGTCGGTGAGGGCCGCGCGGTCGGGCAGCGTCCCCAGGGTCGCGCCGTTCATCAGGGCGAAGCGGGTGGCGTTGAACAGCTTGGTGGTGAAGTTGCGCGACGCCTCGGCATGCCGTTCACCGACCGACAGGTCACCACCGGGCGTCGCCCCGCGGGCCAGCGTGAAGCGCATCGCATCGGCCCCGAACCGGTCGACCCAGTCGAGCGGGTCGATGCCGTTGCCCTTCGACTTCGACATCTTCTTGCCGTGCTCGTCGCGAACGAGACCGTGCAGGAACAGATGTCGGAACGGGACCGGCGCGTCCTGATCGAGCGTCGCTCCGACATAGGTGCCGAACATCATCATGCGGGCGACCCAGAAGAACAGGATGTCGTAGCCGGTGACCAGCACGCTGGTCGGGTAGAACGCGCGCAGGTCGGCGGTGTCGTCCGGCCAGCCCAGCGTCGAGAACGGCCAGAGACCCGAGGAGAACCACGTGTCGAGCACGTCGGGGTCCTGCACGTAGCCCGTGGGCGGGTCCTCGCCGGGCGCGGTGCACACGACCTCGCCGTCGGGCCCGTAGAAGATCGGGATCCGGTGGCCCCACCACAGTTGCCGAGAGATGCACCAGTCGTGCATGTCGTCGACCCAGCCGAACCAGCGCGGCTCCATCGATGCCGGATGGATCTGCGTTGCGCCGCTGCGCACGGCGTCGCCGGCCGCCGTGGCCAGGCTCTTCACCCGCACCCACCACTGCATGCTCAGTCGCGGCTCGATGGGTTCACCGCTGCGCTCGGAGTGCCCGACGCTGTGCAGGTAGGGGCGGACCTCCTTGACGATCCTGCCTTCGGCGGCCAACGCCTCACGCACGGCGACGCGCGCATCGAACCGGTCGAGACCGTCGAAACGTGTTCCGGTGTCGGCGATGTGGCCCGAGGTGTCCATGATCGTCGGCATGGGCAGCCCGTGTCGCTGGCCGAGCGCGAAGTCGTTGGGGTCGTGGGCCGGGGTGATCTTCACCGCGCCGGTGCCGAACTCGGGGTCGACGTAGTCGTCGGCGACCACCGGGATCGAGCGATCGAGGAACGGGTGCGGCAGCTCGGTGCCGACGAGGTGTGCGTAACGCTCGTCGTCGGGGTGCACCGCGATCGCGGTGTCGCCGAGCATGGTCTCCAGTCGCGTCGTCGCCACCACCAGGTGGGGTTCGGAGTCGTCCATGGAGCCGTAGCGGAAGCTCACGAGCTCGCCCTCGACGTCGTCGTAGGACACCTCGATGTCGCTGATGGCGGTCTGCAGCACCGGCGACCAGTTGACCAGTCGCTCGGCGCGGTAGATCAATCCGTCGTCGAACATCCGCTTGAACACCGTGTGCACTGCGCGCGACAGGCCCTCGTCCATCGTGAAACGCTCACGCGACCAGTCGACGCCGTCGCCCAGACGGCGCATCTGCGCTCCGATGTCGCCGCTGATCTCGGCCTTGGCCTGCCACACGCGGTCGATGAACGCCTCACGCCCGAGGTCGGAACGCGTGGTGCCCTCGGCGGCGAGTCTCTTCTCGACCATGGCCTGCATGGCGATGGCGGCGTGGTCCATACCGGGCAGCCACAGCACCTCGAAACCCTGCATCCGACGGCGCCGGGTGAGGGCATCCATCAGCACGTGTTCGAAGGCGTGGCCCATGTGCAGGGACCCGTTGACGTTCGGCGGGGGGATGACGATCGAGAAGGTCGGCTTGCCGCTCGCCGGGTCGGCCGTGAAGAGGCCGTCGTCGATCCATCGCTGATAGATGGAGGACTCGTGGGCGGCGGGTTCCCAGGACTTGGGCAGCCTCTCGGCGGGGGTGGGCGCGTCTGGGAGTTCGGTCACCCCTTGATTCTAGTGACGCCCCTTCTAGGGGATGCTCACGCCTGCCGTGTCGGCGGCGACACCGCTCACGGCGTGGCGCAGCCGGTGCAGATCCTCGGGTGCGTTCACGTTGGTGAGCCAGGCGACATCGCTCACCGCGATGCGGTTGGCGGCGATGGCGTCGAGCGCGGCGAGCATGCGGCGTTCACCGGTGGCCGCCAGGTCGCGGATGCGCCCGGCGCACGCCGTCCGGTAGACGCCGGCGAACGGGTGCACCCGTTGGGAGTCGACGGCGATGGCCGCGTCGTCGCCCTCGCGCAGGCCCAGCAGCAGCTCGTCGACGATCGCCGCCCCGATGAGCGGCATGTCCGTCGCGCACACGAAGGCGATCTCAGCGCCGGCGGCCGCGGCGTCGGCGAGTCCGGCGGCAAGTGCGCCGAGCGGTCCGGCCCCGGCCTGTTCATCGGTGACCCAGTGCGCCTCGGGGCCGCCGGTGCCCTTCAGCGTCCGGTAGGCCGGCGACGACGCCGCGGCGACGACCGACACCGGCGAGCACCGGGTGCCCACCTCGGCGACGATCCGGGCGAGCATCGGCTGCCCCTCCCAGTCCAGACCGGCCTTGTCCGAGCCCATCCGTCGCGACGCTCCACCGGCCAACACCACACCCGCCACATCGGTCATCGGGCCAGTATCGCGTGACGCACCCCGTGCTCGGGGCCACTATGGAGGAATGACTTCCATCGAATCCGATCCCACCGGCGCCGTAGAGGCGACCGAGACCGACGTCGACGAGCCGACGACCACCCGGGTCGGACACCGCAAGTCCTACGCCGCCGGTGTGCCCGCGGTGGCGGTGTCGATGCAGCGCGGACTCACCCAGATGGGTCCGCTGCGCACCGCACGCACCCTGCTCGAGCTCAACCAGCGCGACGGATTCGACTGCCCGGGATGCGCCTGGCCGGAGAAGCCGGGCGGACGCAAGCACGCCGAGTTCTGCGAGAACGGCGCGAAGGCGGTGGCCGAGGAGGCGACCCGGCGCACGGTGACACCGGAGTTCTTCGCCGCGCACAGCGTGGAGTCGCTACGCGATCGCACGGAGTACTGGCTGTCGCAGCAGGGCCGTCTCACCCATCCGATGGTGCTGCGCGAGGGCGACACCCACTACCGGCCGATCGACTGGGACGACGCCTACGCCCTCATCGCCGACGAACTCGCCGCGCAGTCCTCCCCCGACGAGTCGGTGTTTTACACCTCGGGCCGCACCAGCAACGAGGCCGCGTTCACCTACCAGCTGCTCGCCCGCAGCCTCGGGACCAACAACCTGCCGGACTGTTCCAACATGTGCCACGAGTCGTCGGGCCACGCGCTGTCGACCACCATCGGCATCGGCAAGGGGTCGGTGTCGGTGCTCGATGTCGAGAACGCCGACCTCATCGTCATCGCCGGACAGAACCCGGGCACCAACCATCCACGGATGCTGTCGATCCTCGACGCGGCCAAGCGGAAGGGCGCGAAGATCGTCGCGGTCAACCCGCTGCCCGAGGCCGGGTTGATGCGGTTCAAGGATCCGCAGCGCGTCAACGGTGTCGTCGGTTCCGGCACCACCATGGCCGACGAGTTCCTCCAGATCCGTCTCGGCGGCGACATGGCCCTGTTCCGCGGGCTCGCGACACTTCTCCACCGCGCCGAGAAGGCCGCACCGGGAACGGTCTTCGACACCGAGTTCCTCGACACCTACTGCTCGGGTGTCGACGACTACGTCGCGACCCTCGCCCACACCGACATGGACGAGATCGTCGCCGCCACCGGGTTGTCGCTGCGTCAGATCGAGGAGTTCGCCGATCGGTGGGCCTCATCGGAGCGCATCATCGTCTGCTGGGCCATGGGGTTGACCCAGCACGCCCACGCCGTTGCGACCATCGAGGAGGTGACCAACACGCTTCTGCTGCGCGGCATGATCGGTAAGCCCGGCGCCGGCGTCTGCCCGGTGCGCGGACACTCCAACGTGCAGGGTGACCGGACCATGGGGATCTGGGAGCAGATGGACGAGGCCTTCCTCGCCGCGGTCGATGCCGAGTTCGGGATCACCAGCCCCCGCGACCACGGTTGGGACGTGGTCGATTCCATCCGCGCCATGCGCGACGGAAAGGTGTCGATGTTCATGTCGATGGGCGGCAATTTCGTCTCCGCCACCCCCGACACCGCCGTCACCCGCGCCGCACTCGGACGCTGTCGTCTCACCGTGCAGGTGAGCACCAAGCTCAACGCTTCGCATCTCGCCACCGGGTCGACCGCGCTGATCCTGCCGACCCTCGGCCGCACCGACCGCGACATGCGGGCCGGCCGCAAGCAGAAGGTCACCGTCGAGGACTCGATGGGATCGGTGCACCTGTCGCGCGGGTCCCTGACACCGGCGAGCGGAGAGCTGCGCAGCGAGGTCGGCATCATCTGCGAACTGGCCGAGAAGGTGCTCGGGACAAGCCATCCCGTGGACTGGTCGGCGATGGCGAACGACTACGACGTGATCCGCGATCACGTCGCGAACGTGGTGCCCGGTTTCACCGACTTCAACACCCGGGTGCGTCAGCCCGACGGGTTCCTGCTCCCCCACCCGCCGCGCGACGACCGCGAGTTCCCCACCGACAGCGGCAAGGCCGTTCTGACGGTGAATCCGCTGCAATGGCTGCCCACCCCTGCCGGGCGACTGATCCTGCAGACGATGCGCAGCCACGATCAGTACAACACCACCATCTACGGCCACGACGACCGTTACCGGGGGATCAAGGGCAACCGTCGCGTGGTGCTGGTCAACTCCGACGACCTCGCCGAACTCGGTCTGCGCGACGGGCAGTCGGTCTCGATCGTCTCGGAGTTCGAGACCGTTGAGGGTGTCGAGGAACGGCGGGTCGACGGTTTCACCGCCGTGGCCTACTCGACCCCGCGCGGCAACGCCGCCGCCTACTACCCCGAGACCAATCCCCTCGTCCCTCTCGATCACGTGGCCGTGAAGTCGAACACGCCGGTGTCGAAGGGGATCACCGTGCGTTTGATCGCCGCCTGATGGGTCGCGTCACCACCCGGGTACCGGTACGCCGGATCCGCGGGGAGAACGACGCCACGCGACCGGACACGCTCGCCGTCGAGGAGCCCCTCGAGATCCGCGTCGGTGGTCGGGCGTTGACGGTCACCATGCGCACGCCCGGTGCCGACATCGACCTGGTGCACGGATTCCTGTTGTCGGAGGGCCTCATCGGGTCGGTCGACGACATCGCGACCATCCGGTACTGCGACGGTGTGGACGCCGCGGGGGCGAACACCTACAACGTCATCGACGTGACCCCGGCCGACGGCGTGTCGATCGCGCCGCGTCCGCGGGCGTTCGTGTCGAACTCGGCGTGCGGGGTGTGCGGGTCGTCGGCCATCGACGACATCCGTGCGACCTCGCGCTACGACCTGTCCGCCGACGACTCGTCGATCGACATCGACGCACTGGGTGCTCTCCCGGACCGGCTGCGTGCGGCGCAGGCCACGTTCACCGCGACCGGCGGAACGCATGCGGCGGCGCTCTTCGACACCGACGGCACGCTGTTGGTGGTGCGTGAAGACGTCGGGCGTCACAACGCCCTCGACAAGGTGGTCGGCTGGGCCTTGCGGGAGGGACGGATCCCGTTGCGCCACACCGTGGCCATGTTGTCGAGTCGGGTGTCGTTCGAGCTGGTGCAGAAGTCGGTGATGGCGGGGATCCCGATCATCGCGGCGGTCTCGGCACCGTCGTCGCTCGCCGCCCACCTCGGCGCCGAGCTCGACCTCACCGTGGTCGGCTTCCTGCGCGGCGAGTCGATGAACGTCTACTCCGCCCCGCACCGCATCGTCCGGTCCTGACGATCCGTCGCACGGTCGGCGCACACCTCAGAGCAGGTCGTGCGCGGCGATCTCGACGTCGCCCAGGACGTCGGGCAGGTCGAGGGTCTCGCCGCGCACGTGCTGGGCGAGGAAGGCCAGCACCACCCGGTACCAGATGATCGCGTTCTGCGGCTTGAGGATCCAGTGGTTCTCGTCGGGGAAGTAGAGGAACCGGTGGACCGTCGTCCCGTCGTCGGCGGCGGGCAACCCGGATTCCGAGAGCAGCTCGTACCAGAGCCGCAACGACTCACCGACCGGCACGCGATAGTCCTTGTCGCCGTGGATGACGAGCATCGGGGTCACGATGTCGGCGACGTACAGGTGTGGTGAGTTCTCCACCGCCATCTCCGGTGACATCTCCCGCGACCAGTAGTCGGCACCGTCGGTGGTCGGCCCGAACTGATCGAGCGCCCAGAGGCTCGCGTGGGTGACCACGGCGCGGAACCGATCGGTGTGCCCGGCGATCCAGTTCGCCATGTACCCGCCGAACGATCCGCCCATGAGTGCCGATCGCTCGGCGGAGATCCGCGGGTCCGCCTCGGCGGCGTCGGTCACGGCCATGAGATCGGTGTAGGGCTCGAACCCCCAGCTCCCCCAGCCACGCTGGATGAAGTTCTGTCCGTACCCCGTCGACAGGGCCGGGTCGGGCAGCACGACCGCATAACCCGCCGCGACGGCGATCCACGGGTTCCAGCGCCACGACCACGCGTTCCACGACGCCAGCGGTCCGCCGTGCACCCACACCAGCAGCGGTACCTGCGCCTGGTCGCTCGCGCCGTGTGGCAGCGCCAACCACGCCCGTAGTGGCGTGCCGTCGATGGTCTGGGTGCGCAGTTCCTCCACCGTGCCCGGCAGGGCCGGCAGTTCGGCGGGCCCGGGCAGCGGGGTGACCCCACCGCCGGAGATGTCGATGCGCACCGCGTGGGGCGGTTGCGCCGCGGAGCTGCGGAGCGCGAACAGCGTTGCGCCGTCGGGGTGTACGCACACGTCGCTGTAGCAGTGGTCCGAGGACGTGACCGGGCGAACGGGTTCCCGGTCATCGTGATCGGTGGCGTCGACCACGAAGACCTGGCCGCGGCCGTCGTCGTCGGCGGTGACGATCAGTGCCGACCCGTCCGCCGACCACGACACCGAGTTCGGCCATCGATCCCAGTCCGCGGCCGGTTCGGTGATCGCACCGGATGCGAGGTCGAGGATCTCCACGCGGATCACCGGCGCGGTGCTGGGTGTGGTCACCGACTCCGAGAGGTAGGCGACCCGCGTACCGTCCGGCGAGATGGTCGGGGCGTAGAAGTCGTGGTCGGGATCCGAACGCACGGCCACCGGCTCGGACGGCGACCCGGACCGTAGGTCGATGCGCACCAGGGAGGTTCGCGTCGCCGCCTGTGGTGCGCCGGTCCGCCAGGTGGTGACCGCGACGTCGCCGTCGGGTGCGATCGCCACGTTCGCCTCACGCAGCGCCGCACCCGGGCGCGCGATCACCGGTTCCAGACGTCCGTCGTGAGCGGCGTCGAACAGGTGCGGTCGTCCCGGTCCGAGGTCGGCGTCCCAGAGCCGTACGGGATAGCGGTCGTGCAGGATCGCCGACGAGGTCGTCTTGCGTCGACGCTCCCGGATCTCGGCGTCGGCGTCCGGCGTGCGTGCGAGGACATCGGCGAGGACAAGGATCCGGTCACTGCCGCACGCGGTCACGATCTTCTGGACGCCACCAGGGCGCAGTGCGACCCGCTCGGCCTCACCGACCGCGGGCAGACGCCACAGGGCCGACACCGGGTCCCCATCGGACTGGTGCTCGGAGGCGGGGGCGGACTTTCGGAGGAACCACAGCGTCCCGGTGCCGTCGAAGGCGGGTCCGGTGGCACTGTCGGCACCTCGGGTGAGTCTGCGGGCCGGCTGCTCTGCGCTCGGGTCGAGCTCCCAGAGGGCGCTGATGTACTTCGTGGAGGTGTCGTCGAGGGTGGCCACTGTGGTGACCAGTCGGTTGCCGTCGGCCGACATCGTCAGCCCGCTCACACAAGGCAGTGCGATGTAGCGATCGAGGTCGGCGAAGTCTGATTTCTCGGCGTGCGTCACGCCGAGAGACTACGCGGTCTTGTCGCGCCGTTCGTCGCGACGCGGCTTGCGCGGCACAATCGTCGGCAACACGTTGTCGCGCACCGTTTCTCCGGTGACGACCACCTTGGCGACGTCATCGCGACCGGGGATGTCGTACATCACCGGGAGGAGGACCTCCTCCATGATGGCGCGCAGACCACGAGCGCCGGTGCCGCGGTGAATGGCCTGATCTGCCACGGCCTCGAGGGCGTCCGGGGTGAACTCGAGCTCGACGCCGTCCATGTCGAACAGGCGCACGTACTGCTTCACGAGCGCGTTCTTCGGGGTCGAGAGGATCGAGACCAACGACTCCTTGTCGAGGTTGGTCACCGATGCCACCACGGGGAGACGACCGATGAACTCCGGGATGAGCCCGAACTTGATGAGGTCCTCGGGCATGACCTCCGCGAAGGCGTCGACCATCTCGTCGTCGTTCTTCTTGGCGACCTCGGTGCCGAAACCGATGCCGCGCTTGCCGATCCGATCCGACACGATGCGCTCGAGGCCTGCGAACGCACCGGCCACGATGAACAGCACGTTGGTGGTGTCGATCTGGATGAACTCCTGATGCGGGTGCTTGCGACCGCCCTGCGGGGGAACCGATGCCTGCGTGCCCTCGAGGATCTTCAACAGGGCCTGTTGCACACCCTCGCCGCTGACGTCGCGGGTGATCGACGGGTTCTCGCTCTTGCGGGCGATCTTGTCGACCTCGTCTATGTAGATGATGCCGGTCTCGGCGCGCTTCACGTCGTAGTCGGCGGCCTGGATCAGCTTCAGCAGGATGTTCTCGACGTCCTCACCGACGTAGCCCGCCTCGGTGAGCGCGGTCGCGTCGGCGATGGCGAAGGGGACGTTCAGCATCTTCGCGAGGGTCTGCGCCAGGTAGGTCTTGCCGCATCCGGTGGGGCCGAGCATGAGGATGTTCGACTTCGCCAGTTCCACGGCCTCGCCGCCGCGGGAGTCCTTGCGGTCACCGGCCTGAATGCGCTTGTAGTGGTTGTAGACGGCCACCGCCAGGGTCCGCTTGGCGGTGTCCTGACCGATGACGTAGTTCTCGAGGAAGTCGCGGATCTCCGAGGGCTTGGGCAGCTCGTCGAGTTTGACGTCGCTCGACTCGGCGAGCTCCTCCTCGATGATCTCGTTGCACAGGTCGATGCACTCGTCGCAGATGTACACGCCGGGACCCGCGATGAGCTTCTTGACCTGCTTCTGGCTCTTTCCGCAGAACGAGCACTTCAGCAGATCGCCACCATCTCCGATTCGCGCCATCGTGTGCTGTACCTCTTCCTTGTGCACCGGCGCGATGGGCATCGCGCCGGGCGAACCGACCCGGCGTCAGTATGGACGACCGTACCCGCGGACCGACCGAACTTCGACCGATAAACACTTTTGCCACGCGCGCGTCGGCAGACGCCGTCACGGGTGGGGAACACGAGTTCAGCGGTGATCCCAGGAGTACAGGATCACCCTTGCGCGGCCACGCCGGGCGCAACCGCTGCGCGCCCGGCGTGTCGCCCCGATCAGCTGCGGCGCGCCGACTTCTTGCGGTACTCGAAGACCTCGTCGATGATCCCGTATTCCTTGGCCTGGGCCGCGGTGAGGATGTTGTCGCGGTCGGTGTCGCGGCGGATCTTGTCCGAATCCTGGCTGGTGTGGCCGGACAGGATCTCGTCGAGAAGGCGGCGGATGCGCTCGATCTCGGCGGCCTGGATCTCCAGGTCGGACACCTGGCCCTGGTACGAACCACCGGTGCGCGGCTGGTGGATGAGCACCGTGGCGTTGGGCAGCGCTGCGCGCTTGCCCGGGGTGCCCGCGGCCAGCAGGACCGCCGCGGCCGAGGCCGCCTCACCGAGGCAGACCGTGACGATGTCGCAGTGGACGTACTGCATGGTGTCGTAGATCGCCAGCATCGCGGGGACACTGCCGCCGGGTGAGTTGATGTACATCGTGATGTCCCGGTCGGGATCCTGGGACTCGAGCACCAGCAGCTGCGCCATGATGTCGTTCGACACCGTCTCGTCGATCGGCGTGCCGAGGAAGACGATGCGCTCCTCGAACAACTTGGCGTACGGGTTGTACTCCCGCATGCCGTTGGGGGTGTGCTCGATGAACGAGGGCAGGATGTAGCGACTCTGCAGCCCGGCGGCTGCCACGCCTGCGGGACTGGGGGTGGATCCGAACACGTTGCTCATGGTTTCTCCGAGGTTCTTGGGCGGCGGTACGCGCGTGACGTGGATGGAGTCGGGTCGGGGTGGGTCAGGCCCGCGAGATCACGTGGTCGACGAACCCGTACTCCTTCGCCGCCTCTGCGGTGAACCACTTGTCGCGGTCGGCGTCGGCCTCGATCTTCTCGAGCGGCTGCCCGGTGAACTCGGCGTTGAGGCGGTTCATCTCTTTCTTGGTCAGCGCGAACTGCTCAGCCTGGATGGCGATGTCGGCCGCGGTGCCACCGATGCCCGCCGACGGCTGGTGCATCATGATCCGCGCGTGCGGCAGCGCGTGACGCTTGCCCTTGGCGCCGGCGGCGAGGAGGAACTGGCCCATCGAGGCGGCCATACCCATCGCGTACGTCGCGACATCACACTGCGCGAGCTGCATGGTGTCGAAGATCGCCATGCCCGCGGTGACCGACCCGCCGGGCGAGTTGATGTAGAGGTTGATGTCCTTGGTGCTGTCCTCGGCGGCGAGAAGGAGGATCTGGGCGCACAGCCGGTTGGCGATGTCGTCGTCGACCTGGGTGCCGAGGAAGATGATCCGCTCGCGCAGCAGGCGCTCGAAGACCGAGTCGCTCAGGTTCAGGCCGGACATGCCCGAGCTGGCGGTGACACCCGAGCTCATCGCAGGCGTGTGGATCTTCGACTCGGTCACGATTCCTACTTTCGAAAGAGGTCGGGAGAGATCTCGGCGGTCGGCGCGCGAGGCGCCGGACACGAGACCGTTGTGCGGGAGTGCTCTTCGTCGACACTAACGAACAGGGGCGGCACCGAGTCGTCGGAGCCGCCCCTATTCGCTGACAGCGGAACACCTCGGTGGCCGCTGTCGTCGGTGGTCCTAGCTGGTCTCGGACTCTTTCTCGGGGGCGTCACCCTTGTCGGCCTCGGCGCCCTCGGTGACCTCTGCGGTCCCGGGAGTGTCGGCCGCCTCGTCGGCGTCCTCGCCGCCACCGAAGAACTCGGTGGTGTCGACGGTCGCGCCCGTGGTGTCGGTGACCGACACCAGTCCGATGACGCCGGCGAGCGCCTTGCTGCGACGGACGTCGGCGTAGATCGCGCCGACCTGACCGGCCTGCTGCAGCTGTGCGATGAAGTCCTGGGGCGCCATGCCGTACCGCTGGGCCTGGAACATGATCTGCTGGGTCAGCTCGTCCTGGCCGACGACGGTCTCGCGGGCGTCGGCGATCGCGTCGAGCAGCAGCTGCGACCGGACAGATTTCTCGGCACCCTCGCGCGCCTCGGTCTCCCACTCCTCGCGGGTGGTCCCCTGCTGGGCGAGGAACTCGGCGACCTTGTCGTCGTCGTGATCGAAGGCGTGGACGACCTGATGCATCTGGCTCTCGGCCTCGGCGTCGACGACACCCTGGGGCAGCGGGACCTCGACGCTGTCGAGCAGCTTCTCGAGCACGGCGTCGCGGATCGCGCTCGCCTGCTCCATCTTCTTCGACTGGCCGACCCGCTCGGTGAGGTCTGCACGCAGCTCGTCGATGGTGTCGAACTCGCTGGCCATCTGGGCGAAGTCGTCGTCGGCCTCGGGCAGCTCACGCTCCTTGACCGAGTTGACGGTGACGGTCACCTCGGCCTCCTCGCCGCTGTGCTCACCGGCGACGAGCGTGGTGGTGAAGACCTTGTCCTCGCCGGCACTCATACCGACGAGCGCCTCGTCGAGTCCGTCGATGAGCTGGCCCGAACCGACCTCGTGGGACAGGCCGGTGGTGGAGGCCTCTTCGACCTCGGCGCCGTCGACGGTGGCAGCGAGATCGATCGACACGAAGTCGCCGTCCTTGGCGGGGCGCTCGACACCGGTCAGGGTGCCGAAGCGGGCGCGCAGTGCGTCGAACTGTTCGTCGACCGCGGCCTCGTCGACATCGACGGGCTCGACCTCGACCGACAGCGACTCGAAGTCGGGCAGGGCGATGTCGGGACGGACGTCGACCTCGGCGGTGAAGGTGATCGACTTGCCGTACTCGAGCTCGGAGAGGTCGATGTCGGGCTGACCGATCGGGTTGGTCTCGGTCTCGGCGATGGCCTCGGAGTACTTGCCCGGGAGAGCGTCGTTGACGACCTGCGCGAGCACCGAATCGCGGCCCACCCGTGCCTCGATCAGCTTGGCGGGGGCCTTGCCCGGACGGAAGCCGGGGATGCGGATCTGCTGGGCCAACGACTTGTAGGCGCGGGCGAAATCCTTCTCGAGCTCCTCGAACGGGACCTCGACATTGAGTTTCACGCGCGTCGGGCTCAGCTGCTCGACAGTGCTCTTCACGAACTTGACTCCTTGTGTGATGACGGTGGTGGGCGTCTGCGGTACGGGCTCTCCGGGCCAGGGGCCGTCCGGACGCGGTCGCGTCGGGGGTTCTTGCCCGGGGATCCATCTGTCGTCGGGATGACAGGATTCGAACCTGCGACCCTCCGCTCCCAAAGCGGATGCGCTACCAAGCTGCGCCACATCCCGGACTCGCCGGTGTCACAGCGGAGAAGGTCGCTCGCAGTCCTCGCAGACACCGAGCGCAAATACTACGTTGCCGTGGTGCGACCTCGGGAATCGCCTCGTGCGCGCGCGACGACCGCAGACACGACACAGGCGCCGGATCGCGGTGCGATCGGCGCCTGTGTGCGGTTCGGAGCGGGTGACGGGAATCGAACCCGCGTAGCTAGTTTGGAAGACTAGGGCTCTACCATTGAGCTACACCCGCGAGCACACCGCGCCGGATGGGATCGCCACCGGCGCCGCGTGCGGAAGCGACTGTACCGCGTGTGCGTGGCTGATCCGAAATCCCCGACAACGCGATTCGAACCGCCTCGTGTGACCCGCGTCTCCCAACTGTTTCAGCGGCACGATCGGTAACAGTGGCCC
Source organism: Williamsia sp. M5A3_1d (assembly GCF_053345315.1). NCBI lineage: Bacteria > Bacillati > Actinomycetota > Actinomycetes > Mycobacteriales > Nocardiaceae > Williamsia > Williamsia sp. M5A3_1d. Next base: position 89,172 of record NZ_JBKEZX010000004.1, on the reverse strand, counting down.
CGTGGGCCCCATGACAACACTCTTGTAACGAATCAGACACAGTCCGGGTTGGGTGCAGTCCCCGGTCCGTGTCACCATGGACGAGCGCGTGGGGTCTCGCGCAGTACACCCGTATCCGATCGAAGGACAGGTCTCGAACTCGTGCTGACTCCCAAGTCCACCCGACGTACCCACACCGTGCGCCGCGTGCTCACCGTGCTCATGGGTGTCGTGATCGCGCTCGTGGCGGTCCCGACCGCGGCGATGGCCGCGCCCGCCGCCCCGACACCGACCATCCCCGGCCTGCCGGGTGTGCCCGTGCCGGACTTCCTCAAGCCCCTGCTGCCCGCCCCGCCGGCGCCGCAGGCCACCCCCGAGCCGGCCCCGGTCCCGGCCGAGCCCGCCGAACCCGCACCGCCGGTCCCCACCAAGACCGGCTGGGTCGCGCTCGCCGACGACGCGTCGAAGACGCTCACGGTCTGGCACAACGGCAAGGTCGTGCGCACCATGCCGATCTCGATGGGCTCCAACGACCACCCGACTCCCAACGGCACGTACTTCACCAAGGAGAAGTACCGCGACATGTACATGGACTCCTCCACGTACGGCGTCCCGGTGAACTCCCCCGGTGGTTACCGCACCTACGTCGAGTACGCGATCCGCATGAGCTGGGACGGGATCTTCCTCCACGCCGCGCCGTGGTCGGTGGCCCAGCAGGGCAAGACCAACGTCAGCCACGGGTGCATCAACGTGAGCACCGAGAACGGCAAGTGGGCCTTCGAGAACTTCCCCGAGGGCACCCCGATCGTCGTCCGCGGCACCGTGGGCGGTCAGTACGTGCAGGGCAGCTGACCCTCTCGCTCCACCGACGAGGCCCGACCGTGATCCACGGTCGGGCCTCGTCGCGTTCGCGGGCACCCCTCGGCACGGGTCGAGGTCAGTGGGCCCCGAGTTCGTGTCCGTTGCCCTCACCGGTGACCCGGGAGATCGCGCGCATCTTGTTCACGGCGTCGAGTGCGGCGACCTTGTAGCCCTCGGCCAGGGTCGGATAGTTGAACACCGCGTCGACGAGGTAGTCGACCGTCCCGCCGCACCCCATCACCGTCTGCCCGATGTGCACGAGTTCGGCGGCGTTGCTGCCGAAGACGTGCACGCCGAGCAGGGTGCGATCGTGGGCGTGGACGAGGAGCTTGAGCATCCCGTACGAGTCGCCCATGATCGCCCCGCGGGCGAGTTCGCGATAGCGCGCGACACCCACCTCGAACGGCACGGTGTCGGAGGTCAACTCCTCCTCGGTCTTGCCGACGTAGCTCACCTCGGGGATCGAGTAGATGCCGATGGGCTGAATGCCGGTGCCGTTGCCGATCGGTTCGCCGAAGGCGTGGTAGGCGGCCCGCCGTCCCTGTTCCATCGACGTCGCCGCGAGCGCGGGGAAACCGATCACGTCACCGACGGCATAGATGTGGTCGACCTCGGTCTGGAAGAACTCGTTGACCTCCAGGCGACCGCGGTCGTTGCCGCTGAGCCCGGCCTCCTCGACCCCGAGTTCGTCGGTCACCCCCTGACGGCCCGCGGAGTACAGCACACAGCCCGCGGGGATCTTCTTGCCCGACTCCAGGATGGTGAGCGTGCCCTGAGGGTGCTTCTCCACCGTCTTCACCGACTCCGAGAACCGGAAGGTGACGCCGCGTTCGCGGAGTTGGTACTGCAACGCCTCGACGATCTCGCGGTCGCAGAAATCGAGCATGTGTGGCCGCTTCTCCACCACTGTGACCTTCGTGCCGAGTGCGGCGAACATCGAGGCGTACTCGATGCCGATCACACCCGCACCCACCACCACCATGGACTGCGGTACGTGGTCCATCCCCAGGATCTGATCGGAGTCGACGATGGTGGCGCCGTCGAACTCCACCGTCTCCGGACGCGCGGGGCGGGTGCCGACGGCGATGACGACGTGATCGGCGGTGACGACCTTGCGTTCCCCGTCTGGGCCGTCGACGGCGATCTCGTTCGGTCCGGTGAATCGGGCGTTGCCGATCAGCAGCGCAACGCGATTGCGCGTCAGCTGACTCTGGATGACGTCGATCTCCTTGGCCACCACGTGCTGCGTCCGGGCGGAGAGATCGGCGACGGTGATGTCGGACTTGAGCCGGTACGACTGGCCGTAGAGCTCACGCTGGCTCAGGCCGGTGAGGTAGAGAACCGCCTCGCGCATGGTCTTCGAGGGCACCGTGCCGGTGTTGATGCAGACCCCGCCGACCATGTCGCGGCGTTCGACCACCGCGGCGCGTTTTCCGAGCTTGGCCGCGGCGATCGCCGCCTTCTGGCCCGCCGGGCCCGATCCGATGACGACGAGGTCGTAGTGATCCACAGTTGCACTCCGCTTCGGTGACAGGCGACACGCACAGACCGGCCCAGTGTCACCCAGTTCGGGCGCCGCCACATGTCGTGGACATGAATTCTGACGCCGGGAGTCCTCAGGCGCTGCGCGGCATGTGCCGGTCGGCGGCGAAGGTGGCCTGCACCTGCATCCACTGCGCCAGCACCTCACAGCCGCAGAGTTCCCCGCGACCGGCCAGCGGTTCGGACCCGTAGGCGACATGGCGCCCACCGCGGCGGTTGACGATGGTGATGCCGTGCCACATGATCACCGCGGGCAGATACGCCACGATCTCGACCAGCGCCGTCCGGATCCGGGTGATGTCACGACGCCACTGCCGTGGACGGATCGCCGTGCGTGCCGCGTTCTGGAAGGCGTTGGCGCGCAGGGTCGTACCGATGCGGCGCAGCCAGGCGCCGACGTCCCGCAACGACAGGGCGATGGTCAGGTCGGCGATGTCGCGCACCAGTGAGTCGTCGCTCGCGTTGCAGATCATGTCGTCCGGATCGGCGATCCACATCGTCGCGATGCCCGGCGGCAGGTCGGGCCCGGGGCCGGCGATCCCGAATCCCGCGCATCCGGCGACCGCGCCCGGCGGCTGATGCGGGTCGGCGACGAGGCCGACGCCGAGCACCGCCGAGAGGTCGTGGCCCCGACGTCGTGCGCGGGCCAGCGCGTCGCGGATGACCACACATCCCTGCGAGTACCCGATGAGCATGACCGGGCCGTCGGTGGCCGTCATCGCGGCCTGCATTCTCGCCGAGCCGACGGCGACCGACTCGGCGAAACTCATCCCGTCGCGGTGCGGCACGGGTCCGTAGCTCGACGGGTAGCCCACCCAGCGGCACCGGAACCGGTGGTCGAGGTGTGCGCCGACCTCGGCCAGCAGTCCGGTGAGGTGGGTGCGCGTGTCGTCCGCCCAGGACTCCCCGGTCCCGCCGACGGCGAGGACGGTCACTGTGGTCATGGGTTCGATACTCGACCCAGGACCTGAGAGTTCGCGTCCGTGGACTCTGAGGATTGTCTGGCAGTGCGGGTGCGGGACTGGTTCAGTCGGGCTGACAGGAGGGGCACCAGAAGAGGTTGCGACCCTCCATCACCTCGCCGAGGATCGTGTTCCCGCAGATCCGGCAGGGCTCGCCGCGACGGCGGTACACGTAGCTGCGCGGACGGCCGCGCATACCCGGAGTGCCGTGGTCGTCCTCGGAGCGGATGGTGATGATCTTGCCGCGCCGCACCCCGACATCCATCAGTTCGACGGTGTCGTCCCACATCTTCTGCCAGACACGGTGATCGACCGCGGTACCCGGTCGCATCGGATGGACGTTCGCGCGGAACAGCACCTCGGCGCGGTAGACGTTGCCGATCCCGGCGATGACCTTCTGGTCCATCAGCATCGCGCCGAGCGCGCGACGGGACTTGTGGATCCGCGCGAACGCCTTGTCGGGGTCGGCGTCCTTGCGCAGCGGGTCGGGCCCGAGTCGGGCGACGAGTGCGTCGAGGTCCTCGGGAGTGAACATCTCGCACGCGGTCGGCCCTCGCAGGTCACCACCGTGGTCGTCGCCCTCGATCCGCAGTCGCACCTGCCCCACCGGCGGCGGCATGGGCGCCTTCACATCGGAGAACTTGCCGTAGAGCCCGAGATGGATGTGCACCATGTCGCCCGACTCATAGTGGTGCAGAAGATGTTTGCCCCACGCCTCGGCGCGGGCGAAGCACTGACCGTCGAGACGCTCCGCCTCCTCGGCGAACCGGCCCTGCGGGCTGGACACCGCGAGTTGCTGTCCGCGGTAGCGGCGGTGGTGCAGTCGCGCGAGTCGGTGGATCGTATGGCCCTCGGGCATACGACTCTCAGTTCGCGGGCAGGGCGGGGGCCTGTCCCGTCCGCTCGTAGTCGGCGAGGATGTCGATACGCCGCTGGTGGCGCGGTTCCTCCGACCACGGTGTGGCGAGGAACGCGTCGACGATGGCGAGCGCCTCGTCGGTGGAGTGCATCCGTCCGCCGATTCCGATCAGCTGGGCGTTGTTGTGCTGGCGGGCCAGCTGGGCGGTCTCCACGCTCCAGGCCAGGGCGCAGCGCGCACCCGGGACCTTGTTGGCAGCGATCTGCTCACCGTTGCCACTACCGCCCAACACGATGCCGAGACTGCCGTCGTCGGCGACGGTCGCGAGTGCCGCGGCGACGCAGAACGCCGGGTAGTCGTCCAGGGCGTCGTAGGTGTGAGCTCCGCAGTCGGTCACCTCGTGGCCTGCGGCGGTGAGGTGGTCGAGGATCTGGTTCTTGAGTTCGAAGCCGGCGTGATCGGCCCCCAGGTAGACGCGCATGCGCTACAGCATGCCAGGTCATCGGGGGCCGATCACACGGTGGCCGCGTACGCCTCAGTCGAACTGCGGGCCCTCGTCGCGGCTGCGCTTGAGTTCGAAGAAGTGCGGGTAGCTCGCCAGCGCCACGGCGCCGTCCCACACCCGACCGGCGTCGTCGCCGCGCGGGATACGCGAGAGGACCGGACCGAAGAACGCGACGTTGTTGATGTGGATGGTCGGGGTGCCCACATCGTCACCGACCTTGTCCATGCCCTCGTGGTGGCTTGTGCGGATGGCGTCGTCGAACTCGCCCGAATCGGCCGCCTTCGCCAGTTCGGCGGGGAGTCCGGCGTCGGCCAGCGACGCGGCGATCGCCTTCTCGTAGTCGTCAACCCCGTTGTTGTGGATCTGGGTTCCCATGGCGGTGTACAGCGGGTCGAGGACCTCGTGGCCGTGCGCATCGACCGCGGCCTGCAGCACGCGCACGGGCTTCCACGCCTCCTTGAGCTTCTCGGCGTAGTCGGCCGGGATGTCCTTGCCCTCGTTGAGGACGGCGAGGCTCATGATGTGGAACTCGACGTCGATGTCCCGAACCTTCTCGACCTCGAGAATCCATCGGGAGGTGATCCAGCACCAGGGGCACAGCGGGTCGAGCCAGAAGTCGACGCGGTCGCGGCCGGTGGAGCCGGAGGTCTCGGTGGTCTGCTCTGCGGTGGTGCTCATGACTACTCCTCGCATCGGATGGTGCGCACGTCGGTGTGTGCGTCGATCGTCTCCCTGATGTCAACGGCGAGGGGTGACGCGCATTCCCCACCCCACCATCGCGCCTGCACACCGGGGTGGGAGGGATGATGGGGTAAGTGTGTTGACGACACCGACACCTTCGCACCCTCGCCTCTACCCCGACAGGACGTCCCTTTGAGTGCACCGAACCTGACCCGCGACGACGCGGCACGACGATCGTCGACGATCGCCGTGGAGAACTACACGATCGATCTCGACCTCACCGACGGCGCCGGGAAGCCCGGGACCGAGACCTTCCGCTCGACCTCGACCGTGACGTTCACCGCCGACGCCGGGTCCTCCACCTTCATCGACATCGTCGCGAAGTCGGTGGTGTCGGCGACGCTCAACGGCACCGACATCGACGTCGCCGGTTACGCCGAGGAGGACGGGATCTCCCTGTCCGACCTCGCCGCGCACAACGAGCTCACCGTGGTCGCCGACTGCCTGTACTCGAACACCGGTGAGGGCCTGCACCGCTTCGTCGACCCGACCGACGACTCGGTCTACCTGTACTCGCAGTTCGAGACCGCCGACGCCAAGCGCATGTTCGCCTGCTTCGACCAGCCCGACCTCAAGGCCACCTTCGACATCGCGGTGACGGCCCCGACCGACTGGGAGGTCATCTCCAACGGTGCCACCGCGGAGGCGGCCGACGGCAGACACACCTTCGTCACCACCGAACTGCTCAGCACCTACCTCGTGGCGCTCATCGCGGGCCCGTACGCGAAGTGGACCGACGAATACAGCGACGACCACGGCACGATCCCCCTCGGGGTCTACTGCCGCGCATCGCTGTCGGAGTTCATGGACCCCGAACGCGTGTTCACCGAGACCAAGCAGGGCTTCGAGTTCTATCACCGGAACTTCGGGATCCCCTATGCCTTCGGGAAATACGACCAGCTGTTCGTCCCGGAGTTCAACGCGGGGGCGATGGAGAACGCGGGAGCGGTGACCTACCTGGAGGACTACGTCTTCCGGTCGAAGGTCACCAAGGCGCTCTACGAACGTCGTGCCGAGACGATCCTGCACGAGATGGCGCACATGTGGTTCGGCGACCTCGTCACCATGACGTGGTGGGACGATTTGTGGCTCAACGAGTCCTTCGCGACGTTCGCGTCGGTCCTCTGCCAGTCCGAGGCCACCGAATACACCACGGCCTGGACCACTTTCGCGACGGTCGACAAGTCATGGGCCTACCGTCAGGATCAGCTGCCCTCGACCCACCCGGTCGCCGCCGACATCCCCGACATCGCCGCGGTGGAGGTCAACTTCGACGGCATCACCTACGCCAAGGGCGCGTCGGTGCTCAAGCAGCTCGTCGCCTACGTGGGTCTCGAGGACTTCCTCGCCGGTCTGCGCGACTACTTCGCGGCGCACGAATTCGGCAACGCGACGTTCTCGGACCTGTTGGGAGCGTTGGAGAAGTCGTCCGGCCGCGATCTGTCCGACTGGGGCGATCAGTGGCTGCGCACCACCGGCATCAACGTGCTGCGTGCCGATTTCGACATCGACGAGTCCGGGAAGTTCACCCGGTTCGAGGTCGTGCAGGGCGGCGCCACCCCGGGCGCGGGCGAATTCCGCACCCACCGCATCGCCATCGGCATCTACGACGACGATGCCGACGGAAAGCTCGTGCGGGTCAACCGCGCCGAGATCGACGTCGAGGGCGAGCGCACCGCGGTGCCCGACCTCGTCGGTCTCGATCGCGGCGCGCTGATCCTGGTCAACGACGAGGATCTCACCTATTGCACGGTCGAACTCGACGAACACTCGCTCGAGACCGCGACACGGCGGATCGCCGACATCACCGAGTCACTCCCCCGGACGATGGTCTGGTCGGCGGCGTGGGAGATGACCCGGGGCGCCACCATGCGGGCACGCGACTTCGTCGAGTTGGTGCAGCGCGGCATCGGCGCCGAGACCGAGATCGGCGTGGTGTCCCGTGTGCTGATGCAGGCACAGACCGCGGTGGATCGCTACAGCGACCCGCAGTGGGCCGCGAGCACCGGATGGCCGGCGTTCAGTGCGCGCCTGCTGGAACTGGCGCGCGACGCCGAACCCGGTTCCGATCATCAGCTCGCGTTCGTCGGCGCTCTCCTCGCCGGATCGATCGGCGACGACGTCGTGGCGACGCTGAAGGGACTGCTCGACGGCGACGATCCGGCCGAGCACGGTCTCGGTGGTCTCGTCGTCGACACCGATCTGCGGTGGAGCATCGTGACCGCGTTGGCCACCGCCGGCGCCATCGACGCCGACCCCGAATCGACGCCGGTGATCGACGCCGAGGCGCAGCGCGACAACACCTCGGCCGGCGCCCGCAAGGCCGCGACGGCGAAAGCGGCCCGACCGCTCGCCGAGGCGAAGCAGTGGGCGTGGCAGCAGGCCGTGGAGGACGACACGCTCTCCAACACCTTCGCGCGCTCCGTCATCGGCGGGTTCGCCCGCCCCGGACAGGGCGAGCTTCTTGCCTCGTACGTGTCGAAGTTCTTCGAGGCCGTTCCCGATGTGTGGCGTCGTCGGTCCAGCGAGGTCGCCCAGAGCGTCGTCGTCGGTCTCTACCCCGGCTGGTCGGTGTCCGAGGAGTCGCTCGCGCTGGCCGACGAGTTCCTGTCCGAGGAGCGCCCGCCCGCACTACGTCGTCTGATCCTGGAGGGGCGCGACACGGTCGCCCGCTCGCTGCGGATCCGGGCGTTCGACGCGGGCGACGCCTGACGGTCACCCGGTCACACGACGAACGCCGCGTTCCCCAGAGGGGGACGCGGCGTTCGTGTGTGGAACCGAGGCTGCGGTGTCAGGAACGGGCGACGGCGGTGGCCATCACGCGCAGGGCCGCGATGAGACCGTCGACCATGTCGTTGTTGCGGAACGAGGCGATGGCCGCGGTCACGCCGAGCTGGGCGACGCGGTCGTTGACGCGGTCGGCGACGGCGCTGCCGCTGACGACCACGATGTCGTGGGTGTTGGGCGACACCGCGATGAGAGCGGCGTGTGCGGGCTCTGGGATCTGCGGGAGCACCGCGGTCGCGCCGGCGTAGGGGTCGGTGCCGAGGTCGCCGATGTAGATCGAGAAGCGGACCCGCGCGAGCTCGGTGGCGTGCGAGAGCGCCTCGTCGAGGGCGACGAGCTCGTCGCGCGCGAACGGAGGTGTCGCAGCGGCCGAACCGGGCATGCGGGCGGCCGAGATGCGGCCACTGGTGGTCACGACGGCCCCGAGCGGCAACGCGTCGGGATCGGTCACGACGGGCTTGATCTCACCACTTGCCACTTGCGGACCCTCCGATCAGTTCGTCGGCGCCGAGATCGTGGTGGACGGCCGACAGCGGCGCCGCGTCGGTCGCACTGAGCAGCATCGGCTCGCGCGTCCACTCCTGATCGAGTGTGTACGGCTTCGTCTTCTCGTACTTCGCGCCGAAGGCCCACGCCATCGACACCACGCAACCGATCACGAACACGATGCAGATGATCGTGACGGGAACGCCGATCGCGACTATGAGGTCATCCATCCCAACACCCTTCAGCAGTGGAGCTGTGCCCAGAGGAGCCGTGCTCGCAAGAGCCGTGCTCGAGGAAAATCTAGCCGAACTCCACCATCGCGGCCCATTCGGGTACGACGAGCTGTAGTCGAAGGCGTGGTCATGCCGCCACCGAGGTCAGGCGGCGCCGACGTCGATGTAGCGCGACCAGGCGGGATCGATCTCCTTGACCGTCGCGAGCAGTCGCCAGTGCCGGCCCTTCGGCGGGGTGAGGGAGGCGCGCAGTGTCCACCCGAGCTCCGACAGCAACCGGTCGGCCTTCTTGTGGTTGCAGTTCGCGCAGCAGGCCACGCAGTTCTCCCAGTTGTGCGCTCCGCCGCGACTGCGTGGCACCACGTGATCGATGGTGTTCGCCTTGGCGCCGCAATAACCGCACCGGAAGCGATCGCGGTGCATGAGAGCGGCGCGGGTCATCGGGATCTTCGCCCGGTACGGCACCCGCACGTAGGTGCGCAGACGGATGACCGACGGGATCGGCATGGAGAGGTCGGCGGAGTGGATGGCCGGTCCCATCTCGTCGGTGTGCACCACGTCGGCCCGTTCGCGCAACACCAGGACGACGGCCCGACGAATGGAGATCGCGGTGAGTGGTTCGTAGGTGGCGTTGAGCAGCAGCACCCGGTGTTTTCCCCAGACCGCGGTGGTGGCCACACCGTTCTCGTCGGCCGGGGCGGAGGCGGCATCGGCCCCCGATCCACCGTGGGACCCAGCGACGCGGCCGGACGCACTGGAGACAAGCGCGGTCACCCGCTCTGACTGCTGCTTCCTCATGCGCGTCATCCGACCTCCGGAAGTGGGAACGATCCAGTTCACCACGGAATCGCAGCGAACGCACTGCATTAGGTGGCCCACCCGCTCGGCGGCGCGGCCACTCCCCCATCGACGCAGGTCAGAGGGGTCGGGGATGGGTGAACATCAGGTGTCGCGCAGGGGAGGTAGGCGCCGGGCGTGAGGGCAGTGTGTATCGATGAGGGACACTGGTCGGGTGACCGATGGCGCAACGACGTTCTACGACGCGGTCGGGGGTGCGCAGACCTTCGACGACCTCACCCGGCGGTTCTACGAGGAGGTGGCGCGCGACGAGATCCTGCGGCCGCTGTATCCGGAGGAGGACCTCGTCCCGGCCGAGCGGCGCCTGCGGATGTTCCTCGAGCAGTACTGGGGAGGCCCACGCACCTACTCCGACGAGCGCGGTCATCCGCGTCTGCGGATGCGCCACCAGCCGTTCCGGATCGGCCCTATCGAGCGGGACGCCTGGCTGCGGTGCATGCACACGGCGATCGACTCCATCGGCGCCGACCGCCTCGACGACGAGCACCGCCGCGCGCTCGTGGACTACATGGAGATGGCCGCCCAGTCGATGGTCAACTCGCCGCTGTAGTCGCAGATCCCGTGACCGCGCACCCGTGCGCCACGCCGGTGTGAGCGCGGCCACGCCCGGGCGCGGCGGGGCCGGGGACGCGACCGGCGGTGAGGCAAGATGACAGTCGTGAACGACGAATCGCCGCAGGCCCCGATCGACGACCCCACGCCCGAGGGTGCCGACGGCGTCGCGGCGACCCCCGATGTCGCCGAGGACTCCGCTGCCACCGATGTCGCTGCGGGTCTTGACGTTTCCGTTTCGGCGCACCCCGACGCGGTGTCCAGCGACGACCCGGGCATCCCGCCGTGGTGGGCGTCGGCGGTGTTCTACCAGATCTATCCACGGTCGTTCTCCGACAGCGACGGAGACGGGGTCGGTGACCTCCCGGGTGTGATCGACAAGCTGGGATACCTCGAACTGCTCGGCGTCGACGCCCTGTGGATCAGCCCGGTGATGCGCTCCCCCATGGCCGATCACGGCTACGACGTCTCCGACCCCCGGGACATCGACCCGCTCTTCGGAGGTATCGGCGCGCTCGACGCGTTGGTCGCCGAGGCCCACGCGCGCGACATCAAGGTCACGATGGACCTCGTCCCGAACCACACCAGCGATCAGCACCGGTGGTTCGTGGAGGCGCTGGCCTCCGAACCCGGCAGCGCCGCCCGGGAGCGGTACATCTTCCGCGATGGTCTGGGCGAGGACGGCAGCGAGCCGCCGAACAACTGGCCCAGCATCTTCGGCGGGCCGGCGTGGAGCCGCGTCACCGAACCCGACGGCACGCCGGGCCAGTGGTACCTGCACATCTTCGCCCCCGAGCAGCCCGATCTGAACTGGGAGAACGACGAGGTCTTCGAGGATCTCGCCACCACCCTGAGGTTCTGGCTCGACCGTGGCGTCGACGGTTTCCGCATCGACGTCGCCCACGGGATGGCCAAGCCACCGGGTCTGCCGGACATGCCCGAGGAGTTGCAGACCGGTCTGCTCATCAACGACGACGACGACCCGCGGTTCAACAATCCCGGGGTGCACGCCATCCACCGCCGGATCCGCGAGGTGATGAACTCCTATCCCGACGCCGTCACGGTCGGTGAGATCTGGGTGCGCGACAACGAGCGCTTCGCCGAGTACATCCGACCCGACGAACTGCATCTCGGGTTCAACTTCCGATTGGCCGAGGCCGACTTCACCGCCGACTCCATCCGCGAGGCGATCGAGAACTCGCTCGCCGCAGTGGATTCGGTCCGCGGCAACCCGACGTGGACGCTGTCGAACCACGACGTCGAACGCGAGGTCTCCCGCTACGCGTCCGAGACCACCGAGGCGGTGGGTCTCGACCGGGCGCGGGCGATGGTCATGGTCGAACTCGCCCTGCCGGGAACGGTGTTCCTCTACAACGGATCCGAGCTGGGACTGCCGAACATCGACCTGCCGGAGGAGGCACTGCAGGACCCGGTGTGGGAGCGGTCCGGCCACACCAACCGCGGCCGCGACGGCTGCCGCATCCCGGTGCCGTGGCAGGGCGACACCCCGCCGTACGGCTTCAGCACCACCGAGGACACCTGGCTGCCCATGCCGAAGGACTGGGATGTCCTCACCGCCGAACATCAACTCGAGGACGTCGACTCCACGCTCTCGCTGTACCGACTGGCCATCGAGCTGCGCAAGACGCGTCCGGAGTTCGCGGGCGAGGAGATCGAGTGGTACGGCGCGCCGCCACAGTGCCTTGCGTTCCGCCGCGCGGTCGGACGCCTCGTGTGCGTTCTCAACGCCGGCGACACACCGGTCGGTCTCCCCGCGGGCGAGGTGCTGCTCACCAGCGCGCCGCTCGACGAGGGGCGCCTGGCGCCGAACGCCGCGGCCTGGTTGGTCTGACCCGTCAGGTCGCGGTCAGCGGGATCGGGACCGTGCGCCGGAAGTAGACCGAACCGAAGCGCGCGTCGATGCGCGCCCAGGCCCCGTTGGTGCGGACACGCACCGGCTCGCCGGGGTCGATCGCCGCGATGGGCGACGTCTCGGTGACCATGCGACCGTCGGCGTCGGTCACGAAACCCATTGCGGTGATGGCGAAGACGGCGCGCATCGTCACCGCCACCGCGGTGCCGGTCCACTCCGACGTCGCGTCGGGGGTCACCTCGAGCACCGTCTGGTCGAGCAGCGAGGCCGGGGGTCCCTGCGGACCGCCCTGTGTGCGGGCGACGTCGGCGCCCTCCCGCGACAGCTCGACGATCGCCCGGGCGGGTACGTCGTCGACGTGGACGAACCCCGTTTCGGGGGGCAGGGCGCCCGACTGCCATGCGCTGTCGACAGAGAACCCGGCGTCGATCTCGTGGACGGTCGCGTCGTCTCCGGATGGGACCCGCAGTGCGCTGTGGAGGACGGCGCTGTCGTGGACGATGTCGGGTGCGTCGATCGCGACGCGCACCACTCGCGTCGCGAGGACGTCGAAGGGCGTGTGCACCCACACCCCGACACCGCCGTCGCCGCGGCGTCGGAGGCGGATCGCCGAGGTGGGGTCGAGGCGGTGGGCGCGGGAGACGAACGCGTACAGGTCGTATCGGTCCATCAACTCGTCGACGACGATCACGTCCGACCTCGGTCCGCGGTCACCATCACCGCGCGGTGCGTGCCGCGCGGCGGGCGTCGGTCCGCAGGAAGCTGCGCAGGTAGTCCTTCTCCTCGGCGGTCATCCGCCGCGGTATCTGCGTGTCGACGTCGAACGACACGAGCTGTGTCGACGCGACGACCGCGGGCCTGGACTGCGGATCGGCGTGGGCCGGACGCACCTCGTAGCCGACGGTGAAGTCGACCGCCCGGACGGCCGTGGTGAACATGGTGACCTCGATCGGTGACTGTTCGTGGCGCAGCTGACCCTGGTAGCGGACGTTGAGCTCGGCCACGAGGCAGCCGGTGCGCAGTCCGGCGGTGGGTCGTTCGTCGTAGAACAGCCACGGGATGCGTGCCTCCTCGAGGAGGGTCACCATCCGTGCGTGGTTGATGTGGGCGAAGACGTCCATGTCCGACCAGCGGACGGGCACCGTCACCAGGAACCCGGCGGCGACCCGTCGACCGTCGTCGCCTCCGAGCGACTCGTCGCGCTGCATCTCGATCCCCATGTCAGCGGATCACGCTGCGCAGTTGTCGGGCCGCGACCGAGAGGGTGGCGAGGTCCCAGTGGCCGGACGCCTCGATCTCGGTGAGGGTCGCGCGCGCACGCGCCAGGCGCGATGCGTTGTGCAGCTCCCACTCGGCGATCTTCTCCTGCGGCGTCTCCTCGGGTTCACCCACCGCGAGCACCTCGAGGGTGACCGCCCGGACCACCGCGAACAGGTCGTCGCGCAACGCCAACCGCGCCAGCGACTGCCACCGGTCGCCGCTGTCGAGGGCGGAGACCGCACTGAGCAGCTGCTCCACGTGCAGGTATTCCAGCAACGTGCCGTAGAGCTCGCCCACCTCGTCGACGTCGCGGTCGGATATCTCGGCGGCGTCGACGATGTCGAGCAGGCAGAATCGGTGCAGGCTCGCAGCCACGTCGTCGGCGACGTCGGCGGGGACACCGGCCTGTGTCCATCCCCGGGCCCGGTCGGCGATGTCGGTGCGGGTCGTCTCGCCCAGCCAGTCGGGTAGTCGGGCATCGAGGTCGGCGACGCGGCCCGAGTATCGGGCGATCTCGGCGGCGATCGCGAGCGGCTGCGGCCGGGTGGCGATCAACCATCGCGACGCCCGGAACAGCAGCCGGCGGAGGTAGATGAGCATCTCGTCGATGGCGGCGATCTCACCCTCGGAGCCGACGATGCGCGACCGCAACCGCGCGAGCCCGAAGGTCTCCGACACCACCACGAACGCACGAGCGACGTCTGTCGGCGATGCACCCGCGCTCTCGCCCAGCGCGAACACGTGCTCGACGCCTGCGGTGTCGACGAGATCGTTGACCAGCGTGGTGGTCACGATCTGCCGCCGCAGCGGATGCTTGGCGATACCGGCGGCGTACGGGGTGCGCAACGGTTCGGGGAAGTAGTCGACCAGGCGGTCGTCGAACACGTCGTTGTCGGGTAGGTCACCGTCCAGCAGATCGTCTTTGAGGGCGAGTTTCACGTGCGCCATGAGGGTGGCCAGCTCCGGCGACGTCAGTCCGGTGCGCCGGCCCTCGCGCGCGACGAGGTCCTCGGGGTTGGGCAGCGCCTCCAGGGCGAGGTCCACGCCGTGGTCGGCGGCCAGATGCCCGAGGAGGCGGGCGTGGACGTCACGTGTCTGATCCGACAGCGCACGAGCGGTGCCCAGTTCGGAGTTCTGGGAGATGTTGTCCCACAGCACGAGCCGCCCGACCTCGTCGGTCATCGACTCGAGCAGTCGGTTGCGGTCGTCGGGTTCCAGCGCGCCGGAGGCGACCTGTGAGTCGAGGAGGATCTTGATGTTCACCTCGTGATCGGAGCAGTCGACCCCGGCCGAGTTGTCCATGGCGTCGGTGTTGATCCGGCCGCCGGCCACGTCGAACTCGATACGACCGCGTTCGGTCACCCCGAGGTTGCCGCCCTCGCCGATCACCTTGGCCCGCACCGATGCACCGTCGACGCGGATCGCGTCGTTGGCCTTGTCGCCCACGTCGGCGTTGCCCTCCGCCGACGACTTCACGTAGGTGCCGATGCCGCCGTTCCACAGCAGGTCGACCGGCGCGAGGAGGATCGCGCGCATCAGTTCCGGCGGCGACAGGTGCTCGACGTCGGCGTCCAGGCCGAGGGCGTCGCGGACGGTGTCGGCGATCGGGATGGATCTGCTCTCGCGTGACCACACACCGCCGCCGGAGGAGATCAGCGCGGTGTCGTAGTCGGCCCACGACGATCGTGGGAGCGAGAAGAGCCGCGTCCGTTCGCGGAACGACGAGGCCGCGTCGGGATCGGGGTCGATGAAGATGTGGCGGTGGTCGAACGCGGCGACGAGTCGGATGTGTTCCGACAGCAGCATCCCGTTGCCGAAGACGTCACCACTCATGTCGCCGACACCGACGACCGTGAAGTCGTCGACCGCCACGTCGGTGCCGATCTCGCGGAAGTGACGCTTCACCGATTCCCACGCACCGCGCGCGGTGATGCCCATCGCCTTGTGGTCGTAGCCCACCGAGCCGCCGGAGGCGAACGCGTCGCCGAGCCAGAAGCCGTAGTCGGCGGCGACCGAGTTGGCGATGTCGGAGAACGTGGCGGTCCCCTTGTCCGCGGCGACCACGAGGTAGGTGTCGTCGCCGTCGCGTCGAACGACCCCTTTCGCGGGGATCACCGTGGCGGCGGTCGACCCGTCACCGACGTCGAGGTTGTCGGTCAGATCGAGCAGCGCGGCGATGAATTCGCGGTAGCTCGCGACACCGGCGGCGCGGGTCGCCTCGCGGTCGGCGGCGGGGTCGCCGGTGGGTGCGGGCGGTTGCCGCACCACGAAACCGCCCTTGGCCCCGACCGGGACGATGACGGCGTTCTTCACGGCCTGCGCCTTCACGAGTCCGAGGATCTCGGTGCGGAAGTCCTCGCGGCGGTCCGACCAGCGCAGACCACCTCGCGCGACCGACCCGAACCGCAGGTGCACCCCCTCGACCCGGGGCGAGTAGACGAAGATCTCGTGGAGCGGGCGCGGCTGCGGGGTCTGCGGGATCTCCTGCGGGCGCAGCTTGAACGCCAGTGCCGCACCGGCATCGGGCGAGTAGAAGTTGGTACGCGAGGTCGCCTTCACCACCGACGAGAACGCGGAGATGATGCGGTCCGCGTCGAGGCTGAGGACGTCGGCGGCCAGCTCGTCGAGACGGGAGACCGCGCGGTCCCGGGCATCGGGGGCGGCCCTGTCGGCATCGAGACGGGCCGGGTCGAAGGACGACTCGAAGAGCGCGACGAGGGCGGCGGTGATCTCCGGGTGGTCGCCGAGCACCCCGGTGACATGCCGTGCGCCGGAGGAGAACCCGCACTGCCGCAGGTACCGCGAATAGGCACGCAGCATCACGACCTGACGCCACGTGAGCCCGCACCGGATGACCAGTTCGTTGAAGGGGTCGACGTCGGCGACCCCGGTCCACAGCTGACTGAAGGCGTCGGTGAAGCGGGTGGCGAGGTCCGGGGTCGAACCCGCATCGGGGCTCGGGTCCGGAGGCGACGCGATGGAGACCCCGGCTGCCGGGACGACGGTGAACTCGTAGATCCAGCAACCGATCCCATCCGGCCGGGTGACGGCGAACGGGTGTTCGTCGAGGACCTCGACACCGAGGCTCTGCAACATCGGGAGGATGGCGGTCAGCGACGCCGATCGGCCGCACAGGTACAGCCCGAACGTCCATCGATCGTCGGACCCGCCGCTGTGGGCCCGTAACCGTACGTGGTGCTCACCGTCGGCGAGACCGGCCAGCACCGTCACGTCCGACAGAGCCGCCTGCGGGTCGCGATCGTTCTTGTAGGCCTGGGGTATCGCCGCGGCGTAGGCGCCGACGAGGTCGGCGTCGACGGCGCCACCGGCGATGGCTCGTAGATCGTCGTCCCAGCTGCGTGCGGCCGCGGTGATCTCGGCCTGGATCTCCGCGCGGCGGGGGTCTGCGGCGTCGGCTCCGGCGAGCATCGCGCACGTCGACGGATCCACCCGCATGATCACGTAGACGAACGCCAGTGGTGAATCGCTGATGCGGGCGGTGTACTCGAGCGATCGACCACCGAGGCGCTCCACGAGGAGTGTCTGCATCTGCTCGCGGAGGCGTGTCGTGTAGCGGTCGCGCGGCAGATGGATACGCGCGGTGACGATCCCGGCGTCGGCATCGACGCGTAGATAGACGCGGACCTCACGGCTCGCGATGGCGTCGAGTACGTCGATGAGGGTGCGGCCCAGTTCGGCCGGCTCGGAACCGAAGAGTTCGGCGCGCGAGGAGTTCTGCAGCAGTTCGAGCAATGTCGCGCCGGCGTAGGAGTCGCCACCGACACCCGCCTGCGCGAGAACCGCGCCCGCCACACCGCGGAGCACCGGTACCGCGAGCACATCGGTGTGCAGGGCCGCAGCGGTGAAGACGCCGATGATGAGGTGGACACGTCGGTCCTCGCCGGGTTCGACGACGCGGATTGCAGTGGGGTACTCGGTGCGGATCACACCGGTGGGCAGGTGGATCCGGCCGATAGAGACCGCTGTCGTCGGAACGCGGTCGGGGTCCGGGGGTCGCGGCACCGACGACTGCGTGAACACCCCACGCGGGTGCGACCATTCGGCGTCACCGACGCCGGACTGAAGCGATCCCAGGATCAGGAAGTGGTCGTCGGAGAGCCATGTGAGGAGGTCGGCCTGCTCCGTGCTTCCGGATTCGCGGACCGCGGTGCCCAGCTCCGCCAGGGTCTCACCGATCGCCGGCGCATCCGCATGGACGGCGACGATGCGGTCGAGCACCTCGACGAGTCGCGCACGGACCTCGGTGGCGACGACTCCCGCGTGGGTCGCCGTGACCTGCAGGCCGATCCACGACTCGGTGAGGGTCGGGGTCTCGGCACCGGGGACACCGACGGGGTCGACGGCGGTGAGGGTGCCATCGTCGTCGCGCGCCACCGCGAGGATCGGGTGATCGACCCGGCGCACCGCGAGGCCGACGCGTTCGACGGCCACGACCGCGGCCTCGACCAGCAGGGGTTGGTCGTCGACGACCACGTAGACCGCGGCGACCGAACCCTGCGACTCGACGACCTCGATGAGGGTCTCGCCGGGTTTCCGGACACGCGCGAGCGCGAGATGATCGGCGACGTGGGCGAGCTCCGTGTCGTCGGGCGCGACGTCGTCGGCGGGTGGCCCACCGAGCCGTGAGTAGTACCCGCGCGCGACCGCGGCCGGTGTGATCGTCGACGATGCCGTGCTCATCGGAGCGCTGGTCAGTCCCGGGTGAGCTTGCGGTGGGTGACCGAGTGCGGCCGGGCGGCGTCGGCGCCGAGGCGCTCGATCTTGTTGGCCTCGTAGGCCTCGAAGTTGCCCTCGAACCAGAACCACTGGCCTTCGGACACATTGCCCTCCCACGCGAGGATGTGGGTACAGGTGCGGTCGAGGAACCACCGGTCGTGCGAGATCACCACGGCACAGCCGGGAAACGAGTCGAGCGCGTTCTCCAGCGAGCCGAGGGTCTCCACGTCGAGGTCGTTGGTCGGCTCGTCGAGGAGGATCAGGTTGCCGCCCTCCTTCAGCGTCAACGCGAGGTTGAGGCGGTTGCGCTCACCACCGGAGAGCACCTCGGCCTTCTTCTGCTGATCCGGCCCCTTGAACCCGAACGCGCTCACGTAGGCGCGCGACGGCATCTCGTTCTGACCGACCTCGATGAAGTCGAGTCCCTCGGAGACGACCTCCCAGACGTTCTTCTTCGGGTCGATGTTCGCGCGGTTCTGGTCGACGTAGCTCAGCTTCACCGTCTCGCCGACCTTGACGTTGCCCGAGTCGGGATTCTCGAGGCCCACGATGGTCTTGAACAGCGTGGTCTTGCCGACGCCGTTGGGGCCGATGACGCCGACGATGCCGTTGCGCGGCAACGTGAACGAGAGGTCCTTGATCAGCACGCGACCGTCGAAGCCCTTGTCGAGGTTCTTCACCTCGACCACCACATCGCCCAGGCGCGGCGGCGTGGGGATCTGGATCTCCTCGAAATCGAGCTTGCGCATCTTGTCGGCCTCGGCCGCCATCTCCTCGTACCGCCCGAGGCGTGCCTTGTTCTTGGTCTGGCGGGCCTTCGAACCCGAACGGACCCAGGCCAACTCCTCCTTGAGGCGGCGCTGCAGCTTCTGGTCCTTCTTGCCCTGGACCTCGAGGCGCTCGGCCTTCTTCTCGAGGTAGGTGGAGTAGTTGCCCTCGTAGGGGTGCAGCTTGCCGCGGTCGACCTCGCAGATCCAGCCGGCGACGTGGTCGAGGAAGTACCGGTCGTGGGTGACGGCGAGAACGGCGCCGGCGTAGCTCGCGAGGAACTGCTCGAGCCACAGCACGCTCTCGGCGTCGAGGTGGTTGGTGGGCTCGTCGAGCAGCAGCAGGTCGGGCTTGGACAGGAGCAGCTTGCACAGCGCGACACGACGCTTCTCACCACCCGACAGGTGGGTGACAGGCTCGTCGGCGGGCGGGCAGCGCAAGGCGTCCATCGCTTGCTCGAGCTGGGAGTCGAGGTCCCAGGCGTCGGCGTGGTCGAGCGCCTCCTGCAGCTGACCCATCTCCTCCATGAGCTCGTCGGAGTAGTCGGTCGCCATGAGTTCGGCGATCTCGTTGTAGCGGTCGAGATCCTCCTTGACCTTGCCCATTCCTTCTTCGACGTTCTGGCGGACGGTCTTCTCCTCGTTCAGCACGGGCTCCTGCATGAGGATGCCGACCGAGGCGTTCGGGTCGAGGAAGGCCTCACCGTTGGAGGGCTGATCGATGCCGGCCATGATCTTGAGGATCGACGACTTGCCGGCGCCGTTGGGGCCCACGACGCCGATCTTCGCGCCCGGGTAGAACGACATGGTGACGTCGTCCAGGATCACCTTGTCGCCGTGCGCTTTCCGAACCTTCTTCATCGTGTAGATGAACTCGGCCATGTCTGCCACCTTCCACGCCGCTCGCTGGAGCTGCGGCTTCGTTTCTGCTCGGGGCCCGTCGTGGGTGGGCGTCGATGTCACTGCCACCGCGCACGTCGGCCCACGCCGGGATACCCGTCGGAGTCGTCCACAACCTTAGCGGTCGTGGCGATACGGTCTAGTTCCCCTCGGCCGATGACGCCGACCGGCTCGCGGCCGGCTCCTCGGTGCCCGGGCCACCGGCCGCCGCGTGCCCGGTACGTCCCGACAGACCCGCCAGCATCGCGTTGTACTCGGCGAGCTCGGAGTCGTTGTCGCGGTCCTCGCGACGGTCGAAGCGTTTGGCCATCCGCTGATCCTGGCGGGTCCACTGGATGAACAGCGCCAGAAGCACGATGACCAGGGGTACTTCGCCGGCCGCCCATGCGATGCCTCCGCCGACGCGCTGGTCGGAGAGCAGATCGGTGTTCCAGGGCAGGCGCAGCGCGCTGTAATAACCACGAGCGATCACCGAGTCCTGCGACATCAGGATCACCCCGAAGAACGCGTGGAACGGCAGTGCCGCGAACACCATGGCCACCTTGACCAGCGGCTGCACCTGCCGTGGCGAGGGATCTATGCCGATCACCACCCAGTAGAAGAGGTAACCGCTCACCAGGAAGTGGATGTTCATCACGATGTGGGCCGCGTGATAGGTCGCGACCATGTCGAACAGACCACCCAGGTAGAGAACGTAGAAGCTGCCGACGAACAGCACGAACGCGACCACCGGGTGGGTGAGGAAACGCGACACCGGGCTGTGGAGGCCGGCGAGCAGCCATTCCCGCGGCCCGGGCGGCGCTCCACGACCGGCGGGACTCAGGGCCCGCAGCGCGAGGGTGATCGGTCCGCCGAGCACCAGCAGAACGGGGATCAGCATCGACATCAACATGTGCGCGATCATGTGGATGCTGAACATGCCCATCGAGTAGGCGCCCAGACCCGACGACGTCGTGAACAGCATCAACACGGTCCCGGCGACCCAGCTGATGGTGCGTCCGACCGGCCAGGCGTCGCCACGTCGCCGCAGCCGGAACACCGCTCGCAGGTACACCACGAACAGCGCGACAGCTGCGGTACCGAGGATCAGGTCGACCCGCCACGTCGTGAGCAGCGACGACAGCGTCGGGGCGCCGGGCAGGTTGTAACCCAGTTCGACCTGCTGGATCGACAGCTCAGAGGTGTTGCGCGCCGGGGGCGGGGTGCGGGCCAAGCCGACGGCGAGGCCGAAGGTCACCGCGAACACCACCACCTCAGCGATACCGAACCGGATGAAGGCGCCGCGGTCGTCGGGATCGGCGTCGAGAGCTGCGATCGACCGTCGGCGATGGAGCGCGCCGAATGCTCCGAGCGCGATCAACGCCACGGCCTTGAGAAGGACCACCCGGCCGTAGGTGGTGGTGAACAGTTCGTCGAGGTGGACGCGGATCAACGCGTTGATCACCCCGCTCGCACCGACGACGATGATGCACCACAGCGCCACCCGCGAGAACCGACGTACGGCGAGCGCGGTGTGGGCGCCGAGACCGCGGGCGTAGACGAGGACCGCGAAGAGTCCGCCGAGCCACACCGTGGCCCCGACGATGTGCAGGATCAGACTGTTGGTGGCGTAATCGTGGTCGCCTCCGGCCGACGAGTGCCCGCTGATCGCCAGCGGCATCAGACTCAGCACGCCCATCCCGAGGGCGACGATGGTCCACCACCACCGCAGCGCGACGCGGGCCGCGACGGCGGTGATCACCGCGAAGATCGCCGTCCACAGCCACGACCGCGCGTCGGCGACCTGGTCGAGCGCGTTCATCAGGTTGTTCGGTTCCAGCGACGTGGCCAGCGGTTGACCGGAGACGTTCGACAGCGACAGCGGGATCATGAGGAGCGATGTGACCGCCCACGTCATCGCGCCCGCGGCGGCCCAGCGGATCGCCCGGTAGCCACCGACGTCGAGGACCCCGTCGGCCTGCGGGGGCACGAAGAATGCGGCGAACAACGCCGACCCGATGGCGATCGCGATGGCGATCTCGCCGGTCCCCTGCACCACGGGCATGCCGTAGGTGGTGAGCCATCCCGGGTCGGGGATACCCGCGAGCGCCACCGCCTCCGCGGCGGACACCGCGGTCACGACGATCGCGACGATCACGGCCACCCACGCGACCACCCATGCCAGGGCACCGGCGCCGCTGCGACGTAGATCGAGGGAGTCAGGGGTGGTCACGCTCATGCCGCCGAGTCTATCCGCGCGCCGGTGGGCGCCCGCGCCGTCGACCGGCCGGGGCTCGACCGTCCCCGATACACTTGCCGCGCGCCTCCGTAGCTCAGGTGGATAGAGCAAGAGCCTTCTAATCTCTAGGTCGCAGGTTCGAGTCCTGCCGGGGGCACATCACGACCGTCGGATCGTCAGTCCCGTCATCGCCGAGATCGACCCGACCACCTCGATGACCGCGCCGCCGGGGCGCGTCGGGGCGCCGGCCTTGTCCTTCACGCTCGACATCCCGCTGGTGGCAAGCCCTGTGCGTCGGATCTCCTGATCGGGTCCCAGACGCAGCTTCACCGTCATGGCCGAGACCTGCAGCTGCAGTGTCACCGTCGCCGACGGGATCACCGCGTTCGTGAAGTCGAGGTCGACCGTGCCCATCGTCCCGGTGACCAGGATGTTCGGCGGTGCGTCCCACACCCCTTTGCGACGCACCGTCTCCCAGTTGGCGTCGAACTCCACCGGTCGTGCCGGGGCCGACGGAACCCCGGTCGCCGAGGTGACGGCGGTGTCGGGGAACAACTTCGCGGCGACCGGCAGGTTCTCGAGGACCGACCGGAGATCTCCGCGCGTCCGGGCCTCGTACACACGCCCCGACCGCTCCTCGAACTCGCCGATGTCGATGTATCCGGTCGCGAAGGCGTCGTTGAGGTGCGTGATGGCGCGCTCGCGCTCGGGGTTGCCGACGCGTATCGCGTCGTCGGGCTGTCCGACCATGGGCGCCAGGCTAGTCCGGAACGGACATCTCCGGCGTCGGCCGAAAGGTCGTCATTCCCCGACGCGCCCGTCGATCGCCTCGCGGATGAGATCGGCATGCCCGTTGTGCCGGGCGTACTCCTCGATCAGGTGGACCAGCAACCACCGGACGCTGACGAGCGCCCCGTCACCCCGGGCGATCTGCGCGAGACCGTCGATGCCGATCGCCGCCAGCGCGGTGTCGATCGCCGCGTCGGATTCGGCGACCGCGGCGCGCCACAGCGACCACAGCTTGTCGGGGGTGTCGCGTGCGGCCGAGGTCCAGTCCCAGTCGGGATCGGCCGACCAGTCCACCGACGCCCACGGCTCCTGCCACGTGCGGCCGGCGAGTCGGTGCATGACCCACTGCGTCTCGACGAAGGCGAGGTGTTTGAGCATCCCTCCCAGCGTCATCGACGACGCCGCGACCGTCGCCGCCAACGCCCGGGAATCGAGCCCCTCGCATTTCCAGGCGAACGTCGCCCGTTGATATGCGAGGAAGGCACGCAGCGTGTCGACCTCGTCGGCGTCGAACGCAGGCTCGATGCGGCCGGGGACATCACCATCGGTCATGCGAGCAGCGTAGAGCGTCCGACAGATCGCGTATGCACTTTGTTGCACAGTGTGTCGTTGCGTATTAGGGTTCGGTCATGGCACTGGAGCACGCGATCCTCACCTCGCTCGCCGAGCGACCCGGTACGGGATACGAGATCGGTCGTCAGTTCGAGCGCTCCATCGGCTACTTCTGGTCGGCGACCCACCAGCAGATCTATCGGACGCTCAAGAAGCTGCACGACGACGGGCTCGTCGAGTTCGAGGCTGTCGCCCAGGATTCCCGCCCGGACAAGAAGGTCTACACCCTGTCGCAGGCCGGGCGAGAAGCATTGCGCGAGTGGGTGTCGCATCCTGCACCCATCCCCCGCCTGCGCGACGAGCTCAGTGTGAAGTTGCGTGCGGCAGAGCACGGCGATCTCGACGACCTCATGGCCGAGATCGCACGACACCGCGACACCCACGCCGAGAACCTCCGCCTCTACGAGTCGTTTGCCGAACGCGACGCCGCGTCCGGCGGCGAACGACACGGACGGCGCCTCCACCAGCACCTGGTACTGCGCGGGGGGATTCGCACCGAACGGGGTTTCGTCGAATGGCTCGACGAGGTCCTCGACGCACTCACCGCCGAACGCTCCTTTGATCGCTCACACACCACAGTCCCCGACGAAGTAGAGGTCGCACGATGAACGAGCACTTCCCGAACCTGTTCGAGCCGTTGGCGATCGGACCGATGACGCTGCGCAACCGCATCGTCATGGGTTCCATGCACACCGGCCTCGAGGAGCGAGCCTGGGACACCAGACGCCTCGCGGCCTACTACGCCGAAAGGGCCCGCGGCGGTGTCTCGCTCATCATCACCGGTGGATTCGCGCCCACCCGCACCGGTCTCCTGCTCCCCTTCGGCGGCAAGCTCACCAATCGTCTCGAGGCACGTCGTCACCGCCGCATCACCGGGGGCGTGCACGCCGAGGGCGGCAAGATCGCGATGCAGATCCTGCACGCCGGTCGTTACGGCTACACACCGTTCAAACTCAGTGTGGGATGGGAGAAGTCACCGGTCCACCCGTTCAAGCCGATCAAGATGACCGACTTCATGATCCGGCACGTCATCCGCTCCTACGGACGTTGCGCGGAACTCGCCCGCAAGGGCGGTTACGACGCGGTGGAGATCATGGGCGGCGAAGGCTACCTGCTCAACACATTCCTGTGCCCGCGCACCAACTCCCGCACCGACAAGTGGGGCGGCAATACCGAGAACCGCCAACGCATCGTGCTGGCGATCATCGACGAGATCCGGTCCCGCGTGGGTCCCGACTACCCCGTCATCATGCGTCAGTCCATCGCCGACCTCGTGGAGGGCGGGCAGACCTGGGACGAGATCGCCGGTCTGGCAAGGGCTCTCGAAGCACACGGTGTGAGCGCGATCAACACCGACATCGGTTGGCACGAGGCGAAGGTCCCCACCATCGCGACATCGGTGCCGCGTGCGGCGTTCGTGCGGTTCACCGAGCGCCTGCGCGACGAGGTGACGATCCCGTTGATCGCCTCGAACCGCATCAACACCCCCGAGGTCGCCGAGGAGATCCTCCGACGCGGACGGGTCGACGCCATCTCGATGGCCCGTCCGATGCTCGCCGATCCCGAGTTCTCCAACAAGGCCCGTGACGGCCGCGCCGACGAGATCAACACCTGCATCGGCTGCAACCAGGCCTGCCTCGACCACGCGTTCGTGGGCAAGAAGGTGTCGTGCCTGCTCAATCCGCGCGCCGGTCGCGAGACACTGCTGACTCTGTCCCCGACGCGACTCACCAAGCGGGTCGCGATCATCGGTGCCGGACCGGCCGGCCTGGCGGCCGCGGTCTCATCGGCCGAGCGGGGCCACCGTGTGGACCTCTATGAGGCCGGATCGGCGATCGGCGGGCAGTTCGCCATCGCCGCGAAGATCCCCGGCAAGGAAGAGTTCGCCGAGACGATCCGCTACTACACACGTCGTCTCGAGGTTCTCGGCGTCACCGTGCACCTGTCGACGAAGGCCACGGCCGACGACCTGATCGCCGAACGCTTCGACGAGGTCGTCGTCGCGACCGGCGTGGTCCCGCGCATCCCCGACATCCCCGGCATCGATCACCCGTCGGTGGTCACCTACGCCGACGCTGTGCTCGGCCATCGCGAGATCGGGAAGACCGTGGCGGTCATCGGGGCCGGCGGCATCGGCTTCGACGTGACCGAGTTCCTCACCGTCGAGGACTCCCCCACCCTCGACATCAAGGAGTGGGAGCAGGAATGGGGCGTCACCGACGACCTCACCACCCCCGGATTCGTCACCAGGCCCCGTCCGATCGCCCCGGTGCGGAAGGTCTACATGGTGCAGCGCAAGACCGGCGGGCAGGGCAAGGGACTCGGCCTCACCACCGGCTGGGTGCACCGCGCATCGGTGAAGATGAAAGGCGTCGAGCAGATCTCCGGCGCTCGCTACGACCGCATCGACGACGACGGGCTCCACATCAGCTTCCCCGACTCCGACACCGCCGCCCGGGTCCTCGCCGTCGACACCGTGGTGGTCTGCGCAGGCCAGGAATCGGTCCGCGATCTGCTCGACCCCCTCACCGAGGCCGGTGTGGCCACCCATGTGATCGGCGGTGCCGACGTGGCGGCCGAGCTCGACGCGAAACGAGCCATCCGCCAGGGCACCGAGCTGGCCGCCTCGCTCTAGGGCGACACCGATACCATCGGCTCCCATGGCCCTCCCCACACCCTCCGCGTCCGCCCGCGCCGTCGTCACCGGCGCCTCCTCCGGCATCGGTGAGGCTCTCGCCTGGGAACTCGCCCGTCGCGGCCACTCGCTGATCCTGGTGGCCCGGCGCGGCGAGATCCTCGAGAAGACCGCCGAGGCGATGCGGGCGAAACACGGTATCACCGTCGAGGTGCGCGCGGTCGACCTGTCCGACCTGCGCTCGCTGGAGATACTGTGCGCCGAGCTCGCCGACCGCGAGATCTCGATCCTCTGCAACAACGCGGGCATCGCGACCTTCGGGGCGATCATCGATCTCGACCACGATTACGAGCGGGCACAGTTGCGCCTCAACGCTACCGCGGTCCACGAGCTGACCCTGGCCGTCCTGCCGCAGATGGTGGCGCGCGGCGCAGGCGGCATCCTGATGGTCGGTTCCGCGGCGGGCAACATGCCCATCCCGAACAACGCGACCTACGCCGCGTCGAAGGCGTTCGTGAACACCTTCAGCGAGTCGTTGCGCGGAGAGGTCGCCGCCAAGGGCGTCCACGTGACACTGCTGGCACCCGGCCCGGTGCGCACCGAGGAGCCCTCCCCCGACGAGGCGAGCATCGTCGACAAGATGGTGCCGGGATTCCTGTGGGACGACAGCGCCGGCGTCGCGCGTCTCAGTCTGGACGCGTTGGCGCGCAACAAGATGCGCGTCGTCCCCGGCATGCTGTCGAAGGCGATGTCGGTGGCCGGCGGGTACACCCCGCGCAAGATCGTGGCCCCGATCGTCGGCGGCTTCTACAAGAAGCTCGGCGACTGATCCCTTCCGACGACGCCTGGCTGCAAACGAGGATCGCCGGCTGGGCCGACGTTCCCGCCGGCTGGGCCGACGTTCGCACCGACTGGGCCGACGTTCGCATCGGGTCGGCCCTTGTTCGCTTTGATCGGGCCGTCGTTCGTGTCGTGACGATCGATCATCAAGCGAATCGACGAGCCGATTCAGACTTGCATCGCGTTGCGCCCACTCGACGCGAACAACGGCCCAGTCGGCGTGGTCGTGCTGGACGAGGAACGTCGCTATCGACGCCGCTTGCCCGCCCCGAACAGTGATCGCGTGATCTCGCGCCCCAGGGCACTGCCCGCTGAACGCATGAAACTCTTCACCGCGGGATTGCTGAGCACCTCGGCCACCACACCCGGTTCGTCCTTGGCGGGCTTGGGGGCGGGCGCAGGGGCCGACGGTGCAGGCGTGGCCGGCGCCTCCGGGCTCGGCGCGGGCGCCGCGACCTTCGCGGTCAACAACTCATAGGCCGACTCGCGGTCGATCGACTGCCCGTACTTCGCATGCAGCGGGCTCGCGGTGGCCGCAGACGTGATGGCCGGCTCACCGATCGTGTCCATCAGCGAACGCGGCGGCCGGATCACCGTCCACGCCACGGGAGTCGGCGCCCCACGTTCGGAGAGCACCGTCACGATCGCCTCGCCGATCCCGAGCGAGGTCAAGGCCTTTTCCAGGTCGTAGGCGGTCGACGTGGGGTAGGTGCGCACCGTCTTCGACAGCGCCTTCTGATCGTCAGGGGTGAAGGCGCGCAACGCATGTTGGATACGGGCGCCGAGCTGTGAGAGCACCTCGTTGGGTATGTCGGTGGGCAGCTGCGAGCAGAAAAACACCCCGACGCCCTTCGAGCGGATGAGCTTCACCGTCTGCAGAACCTGCTCGACGAACGCCTTCGAGGAGTCGCTGAACAGTAGGTGCGCCTCGTCGAAGATGAACACCAACTTGGGCTTGTCGATGTCACCGGCCTCGGGCAGGAAC
Source organism: Williamsia sp. M5A3_1d (assembly GCF_053345315.1). Taxonomy (NCBI): domain Bacteria; kingdom Bacillati; phylum Actinomycetota; class Actinomycetes; order Mycobacteriales; family Nocardiaceae; genus Williamsia; species Williamsia sp. M5A3_1d. The sequence goes on along the minus strand of NZ_JBKEZX010000004.1, from coordinate 61,191 downwards.
TCGAACAGGTCGGCCAGGATCCACATCAGGAACGTGGAGAACAGCGCCGGGCGCGCAGCCTGCTTGCCCAGTTCGAAAAGTGTGATGATGCCCTTGCCGTCGGGGTCGAGACGCAACAGATCGGCAGGCTCGATCTCGGGCTCACCGAAGAAGGTGTCACCGCCGTCGGCCTCGAGGTTGGTCAGGGCCCGCAGGATGACCCCGGCGGTTGCCGTCGAGACCCCGCCGATGCCCTTGAGGTCGGCTTTGCCCTCCTCGCTGGTGAGGTGGGCGATGACCTCGCGAAGGTCTTTCAGGTCGAGAAGCGCGAGGCCCTTCCCGTCGGCCCAGTGGAAGATGAGCCCCAGCGTCGATTCCTGGGTTGCGTTGAGGCCCAACACCTTGCTGAGCAGGATGGGGCCGAAGGAGGTGATGGTCGCGCGGATCGGGACCCCGATGCCCTCGGTGCCGAGGGAGACGAATTCGCACGGGTACGCCGCGGGGGCCCACGCCTCACCGATCTCGCCCGCCCGCTTGGTGATCCGGTCACCGGGTTGTCCGGGCGCCGACAGTCCCGACAGGTCGCCCTTCACGTCCGCCATCACCACTGGAACCCCTGCGGCACTGAGCTGTTCGGCGATCACCTGAAGGCTCTTGGTCTTACCGGTGCCGGTTGCGCCGGCGATGAGCCCGTGCCGGTTCATCATGGCGAGAGGGATGCGCACCTGCGCCGCAGGATCGATGACCCCGTCGACGCTGACCGCGCCGAGTTCGAGCGCCGCACCCTCGAATCGATAGCCCGCCGCGATCTCGGCGGCGGGTGATGGTGCGTCGGTCGCTTCGGTCACAGTGGGGTTCCTCCCGCCCGGCGCACCCTCCGGCGGCGGTGCGCGTCCGCCCAACACCATAGCGCCGTGATCGGGGTTGGCTAAGGTTGTCGAGTGCAGGACAAACTCGTATGGATCGACTGTGAGATGACCGGTCTGCGGCTCGAGAGCGACAAGCTGATCGAGATCGCGGCGCTGGTGACCGACAGTGACCTGAACATCCTCGGTGACGGTGTCGACGTGGTGATCCACGCCGACGACGCCGACCTCGACGCGATGCCCGACGTCGTGAAGAAGATGCACGCCGCCTCAGGCCTCACCGACGAGGTCCGGGCGTCGACGGTGACGGTCCCGGAGGCCGAGAAGATGGTGCTCGACTACGTGCGCAAGCACGTCACCTCATCGGGCGCAGCGCCGCTGGCGGGCAACTCCATCGCCACCGACCGCGGCTTCATCGCCCGCGACATGACGGCGCTCGACACCTACCTGCACTACCGCATGATCGACGTGAGTTCCATCAAGGAGCTCGCCCGGCGCTGGTACCCACGCATCTACTTCGGTCAGCCCGAGAAGGGACTCGCGCACCGCGCGCTGGCCGACATCCGCGAGTCGATCCGTGAGCTGAAGTACTACCGCCAGACCGCGTTCGTCGCCGCGCCCGGCCCCGACACCAGCGTCATCAGCCAGATCGTCATCGATCTCGGCGACGCCTGAGACACGCGCACACAAACCGATTGGTCTTGCCGACACACGACCGGATAGAGTGAGCCCCTGGCTCCGGGTGACCGGAACCTACGGTGGATGTAGTTCAGTTGGTAGAGCACCAGGTTGTGATCCTGGCTGTCGCGGGTTCGAGTCCCGTCATCCACCCCGAACAAGTGGGAGGGCCGATTCGGCCCTCCCACTTTTCGCATCTCCGGGCGTCAGACCACAGGCCGGTCTCCGCTGCGTTGCGCCACATCGCGGCGCCACTCTTCGAAGCTCGACGCCCCACCTGCATGCCGGGGGCCTTCGACCTCGCCCGCCGAGGCCGCCGACGGGGACGGGGCCGGGGACGGGACCGTGTTCGGAGTCGGGGTGGGGGTCGTGCTCGGGGACGAGGTCGACGAGCGCGACCAGGGCGCCCACCAGTTGGCGCGACCCAGTCCGGCGACCAGGGCGGGCGCGAGAACCCCACGCACGATGGTCGCGTCGATGATGATCCCGAGCGCGAGCGCGGTGGCGAGGATCTTGACGTCGGTGGCCGGGACCCTCGACAGCGAGATGAAGGCCAGGAACAGGATCAGTGCCGCCGACGTCACCAACCGTCCGGTTCGGGTGACCCCGGTGACGGTGGCCGAATCGGTGTCGGCCCCTGCGTCGTACTCCTCGCGAATGCGGCTGAGCAGGAACACCTCGTAATCCATCGACAGTCCGAAGAGGAACGCGAACACCGCGATCGGGATCCACACCGTGATCGCACCCGAGGCCTGCTGATCGAACAGGATCTCGGTCCCGAACCCGTCCTGCCAGATGAACACCGTGATCCCGTAGGCCGCGGCCAGCGACACCACGTTGAGCACCAACGCCTTCAACGGCAGGATCACCGATCGCAACGCGCGCGCGAGCAGCGCGAACGTCACCAGCACGATGAGACCGATGATCCACCAGGCATTCCCGTACACCGCCGAGATGAAGTCCGCGTTCTGCGCGGCCGCGCCACCCACGGAGGCGCCGGAACTCTCCGCCGCTGTCCGCACCCTCGCGGCGGCGTCGGCGCCCGCGGTGGTGGAGACGTCGTCGCGTGTCCAGACGTCGACCACCCGTACGTCGCCACTCGCCCACTGATCGGGTCCGATCGCCGCGGCGACACCCGGAACCGATCTGACCGCCGCGAGCACCCGGTCCGGCGATGTGGTGAGGACCTCCACGGGCTTGGTGATCCCGGCGCCCATACCGCTGTCGGTGACCGCCGTGCTGGCCGCGCCGGCGGGACCTCCGCGCGAGGCCAGCGATTCGTTCGTCGGATCCGACAGATTCAGGCCCAACAAGGGCAGCGCGAGCACGATGAGGACCGCCGCGGAGACGATCGTCGAGAGCCAGCGACGCCGGACCACCGCGGTCCCCACGCGATTCCACAGCCGGCTGTCGGGGCTGACGGAACGACGGTGCGGCCATTCCAGACGACGCCCCGCGACGACCAGCAACGCGGGGAGCAGTGTGAGAGACGCCGCCACGCTGATGAGGGGGATCAACAGTCCGGTGAACCCGATCGAGCGCAGGAAGGGCACCGGCAGAGCGATCAATGCAGCGAGGCTGACCGCCACGGTGAGACCGGAGAACAGCACCGAGCGACCGGCCGTGACCACCGCGTGCTGCACGGCGGCAACGTCGTCGAGTCCGTCGCCGCGCGCCTCGCGCCACCGGGTGACGATCAGCAGCGCGTAGTCGATCGCCACGCCCAGTCCGATGAGCGCGAGCAGGTACTGCACGATGAACGACACATCGGTGATGGCGGTGAGACCCCACAGGATCAGGAATGTCGTGAGGATCGACGCGACCGCGACCGCGATGGGCATCAACGCGAGGAAGGAACCGAACACCAGCGCCAACACCACCAGGGCCCCGACACCGCCGAAGATGGTCTCGGCCAGGATGTCGACTCCCCCGCCGCCACCCGCTGACGCCAGCGCGTCGGCGCCGGTGACGGCCACCGGGACCCCGAGCCGAGCCGAGGTGTCCGAGGCGACACCCTGCAAGGCGGGCAGTGCGGCTGCGTAGGGTGCGGACCCGCCCGACTGCCTCGGGTACACCATCACCACGCCGAGGCCGTCGGCTGATCGCAGCGCCGGTTCGTCGGTGAACGATGCGATGCGCGCACCGGGTACCGCCGCCCGCGCGGCGTCGGCCACCCCCGCGCCGGCGGCGTCGGTCGCCGGACGATCCCGATCGCCGACCACGAGGAGCACCGGACCGGCAGGGCCGCCGGATCCGAACTGCTCGACGATGTCGACGTTCGTCTCGTAGCCGGACTGGCCCGGCAGACTGAATTCGTAACTCAGGGCCGACACCGCCTGCGAGGCACCGAGACCACCGAGGGCCGTCAGCAGGATCCAGGCCGTGATCACCCAGCGACGGCGGCTCACCACCAGACGTGCGAATCGTTCCATCAGATCTCCGTCCGGGGTGTCTGCGCTGCCGGCGCGTGCATCACCATCGCCGCGACGCCTCGATCAATTTGTGCAGCAGCGTGTTCAGCTGCTCGGCCTCGTCGTCACCGAGACCGAGATTGCGCGGCCGGTTGAAGTCCGCGACCGCTTCGCCGGCGCGTCCGACGAGTGACCGCCCCGCGTCGGTGAGGTGGATGGGGATCGCCCGCCCCCGGCGGTTGTCGGCGTCACGTCGGAGAAGTTCTCGCTCGGCGAGACCTGCGAGGAGTTCGGCCATGCTCTGCTGCCGGACGAGTACTCGTCGGGCGAGTTCGGCCTGGCTGATGCCGGGGGTCGCCTCGAGCTGGATCAGGACACCGAACTGCACCGGCGACAGCTGTTCTGCGGCAAAGATCTCCGAGAAGCGGCGCGCGACCGGGTGGTAGGCCTGAACGAGCGTCCACGCGGGCAGGGCCGCGATGTCGTCGTTGCTCCACTTCGGCGCGGGCGGGGGCACATCCCGACGGTAACAGGAACCTGTCATCGTAGGAGGGCTGTTCGACGAGACGGGGCGGCCCGACCCTGTGGGTCGAACCGCCCCGGTGACCGTGGGAACCGATCACAGCGACCGGGAGATGATCTCCTTCATGATCTCGTTGGTGCCCGCGTAGATCTTCTGCACGCGGGCGTCGGCCCACATACGACCGATCGGGTATTCGCTCATGTAGCCATAGCCACCGAAGAGCTGCATGCACTCGTCGAGCACATCCATCGCCTTGTCGGTGGTCCACCACTTCGCCATGGCGACGGTCGGGATGTCGAGCTTCCCGTCGAGGTGTTTGACGATGCAGTCGTCGACGAACACCCGCGCGATGTGGGTCTCGGTCGCAGCCTCGGCGAGCTTGAACTTCGTGTTCTGGAATCCGAACACCGGACGGCCGAATGCTTTGCGGTCCTTCGTGTAGGCGATGGTCTGCGCGACCGCCGATTCCATGCCGGCCACCGAGGCGACGGCGATGATCAGCCGCTCCTGGGGAAGCTGCTGCATCAGTTGGATGAAGCCCTGGCCCTCCTCGGTCCCGAGCAGGTTCGAGGTCGGTACACGGACCCCGTCGAAGAACAGCTCGGAGGTGTCCTGACCTCGCTGGCCGATCTTGTCGAGTACGCGGCCTCGGCGGAAGCCCTCACGGTCGCCTTCGACGAGCACCAGCGAGATCCCCTTGGCACCCTCGCTGGTGTCGGTCTTGGCGACGACGATGATCAGATCGGCCTGAGAACCGTTGGTGATGAACGTCTTCGACCCGTCGATGACGTACTCGTCGCCGTCACGGATCGCCCTGGTGGTGATGGCCTGCAGGTCCGACCCGGTGCCCGGCTCGGTCATCGCGATCGCGCCCACGACCTCGCCGGAGGCCATCTTCGGCAGCCAGTGTTCCTTCTGCTCCTGCGACCCGTACGCCAGCAGGTAGTGCGCGATGATGCCGTTGTGGAGGCTGACGCCCCACGACGAGTCACCGATGCGCGCCTGCTCCTCGATCAGGACGGACTCGTGGGCGAACGTGCCACCGCCGCCGCCGAACTCCTCGGGGATCGACATGCACAACAGGCCGAGTTCACCGGCCTGGTTCCACAGGTCGCGATCGACGTGGTGCTGGTCGATGTACTTGTCGACGTTGGGCGCGACGTTGCGCTCCATGAACGACCTCGTCATGGAACGGAGGTCGTCGAGATCGTCGGTGGCCCAGGGGGAACGCTCGGTCATCGTGTGCCTTCCTGCGACCACGTCGGTCGCAACAGTGTCAACGCAGAGCGTAACACTGAGGAATGGCAGTGACGATTCGAGTCGCCTGGGTCAGGCGGTTCCGCCCGCGTTGCCGCGCTTCCACACGTCCCACGGGATGTTCCAGTCGCCGAGACCATCGGTGCCGGGCAACACGTCGCCGACGGTGTTCTTGACCTCGACGATGTCGCCTCGCAGTGCGGTGTTCATGAACCACTCCGCGTTCTCCGGGGACACGTTCAGGCATCCGTTGCTGACGTTGTCGACACCCTGATCGCCGATCGACCACGGTGCGGCGTGGAGATAGATGCCGCTGTAGGACATCTGCGTGTCGAAGTAGACGACCTCTTTGTAGCCTCCGGGCGAGTTGACCGGGACACCGTAGGTCGACGAGTCCATGACGATGCTCGGCACGCGATCGCCGACGATGTAGACGCCGCGGTTGGTGGGGGTGCTGTCCTTGCCCATCGACGTGGGGATGGTGCGGACCACCTTGCCGTTGATGGCGACCGACACCTGCTTGGTGCGGTCGTCGGCGGTCGCCACCAGTGACCGCCCGATGGTGAAGTCCAGGTTCTGGTTCTCCTGGCCGAACAGGCCGTTGCCCAGATCGATGCCGTAGGTGTTCACCTTGACGTTGACCTTGGTGCCGGGCTGCCAGTAGTTCTGCGGGCGCCACCGGACCTCGGAGTCGCTGAGCCAGTAGAACGCGCCCTCCACGGGCGGGTTGGTGGTGACGGTGATCGCGTTCTGCGCGGCCTTGCGATCGGTGATCGGCTCGTCGAAGCGCACGGCGACCGGCTGACCGATCCCGACCGTGGAGTTGTTCTCCGGCAACAGGTACGCCTGCGTGAGGTTGTTCGGCGCGCGGGTCGTGAACGACAGCTTCGTGGAGTTCGTCCCGGCGATACCGGCGACGTCGGCCGACAGCGTGTACGTCCGGTCGTAACCGAACGGCTCAGTGCTGGTCCACACCGTGCGATCGGCGTTGTAGGCGCCGGCGACCATGCCACCGTCGGCCTTGGGGATGCGGACGTCGGTGAGCTGGCCCGAACGTGAGGTGACACGGACCGGAGCACCCGGCTGGACACCCACGGCGCGGTCGAGGAGCGGCTGACCCGAGAGTCCGGTGACCGAGATCTGCGGCCGCAGCATGTCGTCGATCCCCGCCGACGCGCCGACCGCGTTGCTGTACGTCGGGGCGGCGGTTCCTGCCGAACAGGCAGCCAACACGCCCACCGCGCACACACTCAGCGAGGCGGCCACCCATCGTGAACGCCCGCGGTCGACCCACCCGAACTTCATGTCAACTCCCGAAATCATCTCGCGCGCTTGCACTGTCCCGCACAGGGGCGCATGTGGTCGTACTGGTCTGTCGCCGAACCGACGCGTCCGGACCACGCTGTCACGGCTCGCCGATGCCATGTACCCCGACGGCGTCCACAGCTCGTGGACTCCCCCGCGGAAGACCGCGACCGACACGGGGGACCAGGGGTCACGGGTGAAGGTCGGCTCGGTGACCTCAGTGTACGAGACCCGCACGGGTGAGCGGGCCATGCGAGCGTCGGCCACGTCATCGACGCCGATCCGTGACCGGCGGGGCGCGATTTTCATCCCGCGAGGTGGACCTGTTAATGTTCGTTCTCGCACGAGGCACGCGCCATTAGCTCAATTGGCAGAGCAGCTGACTCTTAATCAGCGGGTTCGGGGTTCGAGTCCCTGATGGCGCACAACAGCAAACGGCACCGCATCCGATTCGGATGCGGTGCCGTTTGTCGTTGCGTCGGCGGGTGGTGCCGACGTGTCAGCTGACGAGCTTCTTCAGGGTCAGTGCCACCACGATCACGCCCACGCCGATCAGCGGGAACTTGATGGCCGGCGCGTTGAGCGTGGCGAGTACGCCGTTCTTCGCGTCCTCGGCGAGACGTTGCGGGTTGGCTCGCACCGCGAGGGTGTCGAGGGTCGACGCGAGCTCTTCGCGCGCACGGGCGATGTCACGTTCGATGCTGTCGGTATCCCGTGCCACGGGTCCTCCATCTGGGTCGATGTACTCGGGGTTCGAGACGGTTGTCCCCTCACGGTAGTTCACCGCGTCGGCGACCGAGCCGGGGTCGTCGCCGAAATGGTCGACTACCGTGACTCGACGTGACCACCAGCAAGCGCCTGCAGGCCGGCGAGAAGGCCCCCGCGTTCACCCTGCCCGACGCCGACGGCAACCCCGTCTCCCTGTCCGACCACCTCGGACGGCAGGTCATCGTCTACTTCTACCCCGCCGCGTCGACGCCCGGCTGCACCAAGCAGGCCTGCGATTTCCGCGACAACCTCGCCGAACTCGACGGTGCCGGCATCACCGTGCTCGGGATCTCCCCCGACAAGCCCGAAAAGCTGGCGAAGTTCCGCGACGCGGAGTCGCTCACGTTCCCCCTCCTGTCCGACCCCGACAAGACGGTGCTGACCGAGTGGGGCGCGTTCGGCGAGAAGACGATGTACGGCAAGACGGTCACCGGCGTCATCCGCTCGACGTTCCTCGTCGACACCGACGGCACCATCGCCGTCGCGCAGTACAACGTGCGCGCCACCGGACACGTCGCCAAACTCCGCCGCGACCTGTCGGTCTGAGCGCTCGGCCCACCACGAGATGCCCGACGCGAGAGGCACCACGCAGCGCGGCGCCTCACCGCCCGAGCCGCTGGTCCCGCGTAAACGCCCGACGCAGGAGCGCAGCCGACGCCGTTTCGAGTCGATGCTCGTCGAGGCACGCTCGCTGCTGATCGAGGTCGGGTTCGAATCCCTCACGTGCGAGGAGATCGCATCACGCGCCGATGTCCCGATCGGCACGCTCTACCAGTACTTCGCCAACAAATACGTGATCGTCTGCGAACTCGATCGCCAGGACGCCGTCGGCGTCCAGCACGAGCTCGCCGCCTTCGCCGCCGAGATCCCCTCGCTCGACTGGATCCGCCTGCTGGACAAGTTCATCGACCACCTCGCCGCCCTCTGGCGCGACGACCCGTCGCGGCGGGCGGTGTGGCTCGCCGTGCAGTCGACGCCGGCCACCCGGGCGACCGCGACGATCCACGAACGCGCGATCGCCGATCAGGTGGCACGGATCATCGCCCCGCTCACCCCCAGCCAACGCACGAGGCGGGTGATGATGTCGGAGGTTCTCGTGCACACGGCCTACTCGCTGCTGAGTTTCTCGGTGCAGGACGGCCACGACCACGCGCGCACCGTCGCCGAGCTCAAACGCATGCTCGGCGGATATCTTCTCCTCGAGGACGGCCCCGCGGGCTGACCCGAACTCCTCAGCTCGCCGGTTCGTCTTCCAGGACCGCGACAGCGGCCGCGATCGACCCGTCGTGGGTCAGCGAGATGTGCACCGTCGAACCCTCGAGGTGTCGCCCGATCTCCCCGCCGAGGCGGATCGCCGGACGACCCCAGGTGTCGGTGACGACCTCGATGTCGCTGTGACGGATCTCGGGCATGACCGGCGCCCGCGCGAACCTGCTCACCGACCACGCCTTGATCACTGCCTCCTTCGCCGCCCACCGGCCCGCGAGGTGCCTCGCGTCCTCCGCGGTGCCCGCCGCCGAGTCGCGACGCTCACCGACGGTGAACCGATCCGCGAACGTCGTCCCCGGCTGCGCGAGTTGTTCGGCGAACTCCGGGATCGACACCACGTCGATCCCGATCCCGATCACCGTCACGGGGCGCCGACCACCTGCGGGTAGTTGCCGTCGGTGTCGAGCCGCGTGGTCTCGTCGAGCAGCAGGGCCGCCTCCCGCTCGGAGTCGACACCGCCGTCACCGAGCCGACGGTTCGGCGGGCGACGATAGAGGGCGTCGCCGCCGCACATCGCCTCCAGCATCCGCTGCGCACCGGCGCGGCCACGCTTGGCCGCGCGACGTCGATAGTCCTCGCGCGCAGCGGGATCGAGGCTCTGTACGAACGCCTCGGGGTGCACCACCGCGATGAGACCCGACACGTGACCGAAGCCCAGAGAAGTCAGCAGGCCGGCCTTGAGCGGGAACCGCTCCCCCAGTCGCAGGGGCTCGGTCACCCACACGAGGTGATCGTGCTTGCGCATGGTCTCGTCCACACAGTCCAGGCTCCGGTTCGGCGGGATCACGCCGTCGCGCAGCATCTGGCACAGCCCGATCAGCTGGAACGCCGCCGCTCCGCCCTTGGCGTGGCCGGTCAGCGACTTCTGCGACACCACGAACAGCGGGGCTCCGTCGTTACGACCCAGTGCGCCGGCGAGACGCTCGTGGAGGTCGGCCTCGTTGGGGTCGTTGGCCTTGGTCGAGGTGTCGTGCTTCGACACCAGTGCGACATCGTCGGCGCTGACGCCGAGCGCGGTGAGCGCCTTCGCCATCGGCGAACGATCACGACCGCGTGCGGCACCCAGCGCTCCGATGCCCGGCGCCGGGATGGACGTGTGCACACCGTCTCCGAAGCTCTGCGCCCACGCGACCACACCGAGGACCGGCAGACCCATCTCCGCGGCGACGTCACCCCGGGCGAGCAGAACCGTTCCCCCGCCCTGGGATTCGACGAACCCGCCGCGCCGGCGATCGTTGGCGCGGGAGAACCGTCGCGGATCGATGCCGCGGGCGGCCATCTTCGCCGAGTCGGCGGTGGCCGACATGTCACCGAAGCCGACGATCCCCTCGATGCCGAGGTCGTCGAATCCACCGGCGACGGCGAACAGCGCCTTGCCGAGGCGGATCTTGTCGACACCCTCCTCGACCGAGACCGCTGCGGTCGCGCAGGCGGCGACCGGGTGGATCATCGCGCCGTAACTGCCGATGTAGGACTGCACGACGTGTGCGGCGACGACGTTGGGCAGCGCCTCCTGCAGGATGTCGTTGGCCTTCGACTCGCCGAGCAGCGTGTCGATGTAGAGCGAACGCATCGACTCCATGCCGCCCATGCCGGTGCCCTGGGTGTTGGCGACCAGACCCGGGTGCACCCAGCGCATCAGCTCCGACGGCTCGAAACCCGAGCCGAGGAACGCGTCGACGGTCGCTACGAGATTCCACAGCGCCACGCGGTCGACCGATTCGGCCATGTCCGGCGAGATACCCCAGCGGGTCGGGTCGAACCCGGTCGGGATCTGCCCACCGACGGTGCGACTCAACGTGAACCGGCGTGGGACACGGATCTCGGTGCCGGCCCGTCGGGTGACCGTCCACTCACCGGTCTCGCCGTCGTGGGTGATCGAGGTCTTCTCGGGATCGGACGCGGCGAAGGCGCGTGCCTCGTCCTCCGAGGCGACGCCGAAGGTCAGGTCCTCGTCGAGGAACACCGACGTCAGCAGCGGCGAGGTGTTGTCGACCATGGCGCCCTCGTCGACATAGCGACGGATGCCGCAGCGTTCGACGACCGCGTCGTGGTAGCGGTCGGCGATCTCACTCTCGGCCACGGGATCACCGGACGCGGTGTCGTACCAGCCCGGCTTCGGGGTCTCCTCCCACACGATCAGCCCGGTGTTCCACGCCAGTTCGAGGACGCCGGCCGCCGAGAGCTCCTCGTCGACCTCCATCTCGAAGCGGGTGCGGGCGCTGCCGTATGGACCGAGCTCGCCGGCGCCGACGATGACCACCAGGTCCTCCGGTGCGACGTCGAGCGCGGGCCACGCCGGGGTGGTGACCGCAGCGGCACGCGCGGGTGCCGGCAGCGCCGCCACCGTCGACGTCGCCGGGTCGGCGACCTCGTCGGCGGATGACTGCTCGGCGCCGGCCGCCGCGGCGAGTGCCTTGAGATCGATCGACGCGGGGTCGAGTCCGGCGGTGAAGTCCGCGACGACGGGCTTCTCGCGGGCCGCCGTACGCGCCTGCGGCGCACACAGACCCAGCAGTTCGTCGGCCATCTCCTCGGTGGCCCAGGTACGGACACCGGCGGCTTCGACGGCGGCGACCATGCCGTCGTTGTGACCCATGAGCCCGGTTCCGCGAACCCACCCGATCAGCGCGTGGGCGAGGGTCACCGTGGAGTTCCACGATTCCTCGGCACCCCACCGCGTCACGAGGGCGTCGAGGGCGGCCTTGCTCTCGCCGTAGGCGCCGTCGCCCCCGAACATCCCCCGGTTGGGCGAACCGGGGAGTACCACGTGCAGTCGTGCGGCGAGATCGTGATCGGCCCCGAGGGCGCCGAGCCCGGCGATGAGACGCTCCACCGACCAGAGGAGCACCTTCATCTCGAGTTCGGCACGACCGCCGGCGTCGGTGAGGTCACCGGCCACACGCGGTGCGGCGAACGGGAACAGCAGGGTCGGCTTCATCGCCGGCTTCACCACGCCGGTGGTGCCACCGAGGTTTTCGGTCTGCTCGGCGCCGATCCAGGCGACCAGGTCGTCGACGTCGGTGTACGAGCTCATGTTGGCCGAGGCCAACCAGAGCGCCGCCCCGTCGCGAGCATTGTCGCGGTACAGCTTCCGGAAAAACGCGATGCGGTCGGGATCGAGCCGCGAGCTCGTCGCGATGACGGTGGCACCGCCGCCCAGCAGCGTGGCGACGACGGCGGCCGCGATCGATCCGGCGCTCGCGCCCGTGACGACCGCGATCTCGTCGGTCCACCGGCCGGGCGCGGGATCCTGTGCGGCGTGGGCGATGTGGGAGTAGGTGCGGGCGTGCACGGGGTAGGCCGCGTGCAACGCCTTGCCCTGCCACCACGTCGCGTGGTGGGCGACGGTGTCGCCGGCACCGGCGAAGCGGGCGGTGATGCGCTCGAAATCGGTGTCGAGCACATGGGCGTCGGTCACCCACAGGCGAGCGAGGTCCTCGCGGGCCGACGCCCACCGGTCGTCGATGAGCACGGTGGTGCGCTCATCGAACGTCGGGGCGACGGTGCGCATCCAGTCCGCGCCGAGCTCGGCGCTGACGCGGTCGACGACCGCCTGGCCGCGATCGGCCTCGTCGTCGGTCTCGGAGGTGACCGTGGTGTTCAGTCCGAGCTTGTCGAGGATCGCGTAGGCGGCGCTTGCCAGCGCCCCGGTGCGGCCGGTGAACTGTTCGGTGAGATCGCCGAGCGCGGCGAGATCGACCGTGGCGCCGGCTCCACCCTCTGCGGAGGGTTTGGTGACGCTGACGCCGCGTCGTGCACCGACCTCGGCGACGGCCGCGTCGATGAGTGCATCGAGTGCCTCGACACCGCCGATCGGTCCCGACGACAACCCGCCGAGGTCGCCGCCGCGGACGCTGACGCCGTCCCGGCTGCCGAGCGCGACGGCGACCGTGGCGTGCAACGCCCACCCGGGGCCGAGCTGCCACACCGACGAGACGCGGTCGGACACATACGAGGGGCGTTTGTTCAGTGGCCCGACCACCTTGCGCAGCTGATCGGAGATCGCGTCACCGAGGACCGCCCCGAACGGCTTGTAGCCGCGGGCCAGGCTGTTGACGGTGGTGGCCAGCGCCCCCATGTCGGCCTCGGCCGCACCGTCGATGGCGCCGAGACCGAGCTCGCCGCCGATGTCGAGCAGCAACTGGTTGCGCCGCGACGAGACACCGTCACACAGCGCCTCGATGCTGTCGGCGGCACCGATCTGATCGGGACGCATCTTCGTCCACAGCGCGATCACGGCCGCGACCGCGTCGGCCGGGACGAACGCGATGTCGTCGGGGCGCGGGCCGCCCGAGGCCGCGACCGGAGCGGGCGCCGACGATTCCGCGGCCGGCACGGATTCGACGGGTTCGTCGGTGGCCGAGGCGTCGGAGTCCTCCACGTCGGGTTCGGGCTCCGGGTCGGCGTCGAGGGCGAGGACCACCTGGTCGTCGCGCTCGAGGTTGAGGACCTGCACCGAGGCCCCGGCGTACTCGTCGAGCTTGAGGGTGTTGGCGGCGAGCCCGGCGAGGGTGGGCGCGGACTTCACGCCGACCTCGACGAAACGCTCGACGCCCAGACCGCCTGTCTCCCGTGGCGAGAACAGCAGGTCCTGGGTCTCGATCCACCGGACGGGACTCGCGAACTGCCAGGCGAGGAGCTCGATGAGCACCGTGCGGGCCAGGGCGGTGCGGTCGGCGGAGGCCGCATCCCAGTCGGCGAGGACCTCGTCGAGCGGGTCCGACGGCACCAGAGCGGCGATCTCTGCGACGAAGTCGCGGTCGAGGGTGAACAGCCGCGGTACCAGGTTCGGCACGTAGCGGCCGATGAGGACGTCGGGATCGAACGACTCCGGCAGCAGTTCCTGCAGCCGACGACGGAACTCGGGCACGCCGGCGCGCAGCACGGTGGAGTGGAACGGCACGTCGATGCCCGGGATCAGGATGAACGCCCGCTTACCGCCGAACTGCGCACGGCGACGGTCGATCTCGGCCTCGAGATGTTCGAGGCCGCGGACCGTGCCCGCGATGGCGTACTGCGATCCGAGCAGGTTGAGGTTGACGACCTCGAGGAACTCGCCGCACTGTGCGCCGATCTCGGCGACGAAGGCGATGACGTCGTCGTCGACGAGCCCGATCTGGCTCGGACGGATCGCCGCGAGGCGGTAGTCGCTGCGACCGTCGGCGTCGCGGGGCACGAGGTGGTGCATGGCCTCGCCGCGCTGGAAGACGACCTCGAGGACGGCCTCGAGCGGCAGCACACCGGCGCACGCCGCCAACGCGTTGTACTCGCCTACGGAGTGACCACAGGTGATGGCGTCGGTGACGAATCCGCCCGACTCGGTCAGCTCGGCGATCTGCGCGACGCCGAGTGTCGCCATGGCGACCTGGGTGAACTGGGTGAGGAAGAGGACGCCATCGGGGTGGTTGTAGGTGGTGCCGTTGGCCACGAGGGTCGTGGGGTTGTCGCGGACCACCGCGAGGATCGAGAAACCCAACGCGGCGCGGGTGTGTGCGTCTGCGCGATCCCAGACCTCACGGGCGGCCTTCGACCGACTCCGCGCGTCGAGTCCCATCCCCGTGCTCTGGATGCCCTGACCCGGGAACGCGTAGACCGTCCGCGGGGCGGCGAGCCGCCCGGTGGCCGTCATGACGAGCGCGTCGTCGACCTTGGCGGTGACCTCCACGATCTCGCAGCCGTGGTCGAGTGCGACACGGTCGACGCGGATCGCGACCCGGTCGCCGGTGCGGACCATGCCCATGTAGCGGGCCGTCCACCCCATCAGCGGACGCGCGGCGGGTACCGGTTGGGCGGAATCGGTTGCGGTCGCGACGTGTTGGGCAGCAGCCGAGAGCCACATCCCGTGCACGATCGGCTCCCCCAGCCCGGCGAGGCGGGCGGCGTTGGCATCGGTGTGGATGGGGTTGCGGTCGCCCGAGACCGCGGCGAAACCGTGCATGCGCGCGGGTGCGGTGACGGTGGCCGAACGCAGGAGCTTGCGCGTGGCGGTCGTCTCGGTGCCGATCGCCCCGCCGGCCCGGATGGGCTCGGCGAGCGACCCGCCGCCGAGACGACCGCGGATGGCGAAGCGCTCGGTCATCGACGCGACGGCACCGGTGTCGCCGGAGATGTCGACCGACACCTCCACGACGCGACCGAGGTCGGTGTCGACGACCTCACCGATGCGGGCGACGACGACGAGCTCGGTGTCGACGCGCGGCAGGACGGCGGCGGTCGAGACCGCGTGGTCGAGGTGCACCAGGTCGAGCAGGCCCTCGACGACGGGGGTCCCCTCAGATGTGCGGGCGGCACCGATGGCGGCGAACACGCTCGGCCAGGTGAGCCCCACGAGGCTGTCGGGGATCGCGAATCCCGCGCTGCCCGTCGGCACCGACGCCGAGAGGTGGCCGGGCAGGGTGTGGGCGGTGACCGCCGAATGATCGGCGGGCAGGTCTGCGGTCCAGCGGACGGTGGTCGTCGCGACGCCGTCGACGACCTCGGGCAGTGCGTGGCCCGCAGCCACACCCAGGATGGCGCCCATGGCCGAGGCCGCGGCATCGAGGGACACCTCGGGACTGCCGCCGTCGGCGAGGGACGCTCCGACGGTCATCGCGATGGACACACGGGTCGTCGCGATCGGGACGGTGAGAACGACTCCGCCGTGGGTGCGTTCGAGCACCGACCCGGTGGGCTCGTGCTCGGCCCGCCGGGAGCCGGCCGCGTCGACATCGTGTCCGCCGTCGAGCACCGTCCAGGCCCCGCGGTCGCCGAGGAGGGCGATGGGGTTGGCCACGATCCGTCCGGCCCACAACACGGTGTCGGTCTCGATGACGTCGGCGAGTACGCCCGCCCCGTCGACGAGACCGCGACGCAGCCGACTGCTGACCGCGGTCGGCCGGGCACCGGTGGCGGCGATGTCGTCGGCGACATGCGCCTCGAACCGGTCGAGCAGGGCGCCGATCGGCTCGTCGACGGTCGTGATCCCGGCGACCGCGACGGGGCCGGGGATGATGCAGACCTCGTCTGCGCCGTAGCGCGGATCGTGCGCCTGCCACAGCGAGTCGCTGCGCCACCAGCGGCGCACGTCCTTGTCGACGACGGGGACGAAATTGACCGGCTTACCGGGGGTGCGGCACAGGCCGAGGAAGAACGCGACGTCGGCGGGGTGCAGCACGTCGGTGTCGATGGCCGGGTAGAGACCGCCCAACACGTCGATCGCGGCGTGCGGCGCGTCGGTGGCGCGGTCGTCGGCGAACGCGGTGGCGACCTCGCCGCGGTCGGCCGGGTGCATGCGCGCCTCGGCGCGCTGGAGCATCTCGGTGAAGCGCTGCCGCCAGGTGACGTCGGCCCACACCGGGGACGGTCCGGGTTCGGTGCCCACGGCGAGGTCGGCGTAGCGGGTGAGCCACTGCCGGTAGGTCATCGACGCGACATCGCCGAAGTAGGGCTTGGCGGTGCGGTCGAGTGCGGTGACGATCTCGTCGCGCCGTTCGGCAACGGCCTCGGCGTCCCCGGCGACCTCGTCGAGGAGGCGACCGCACGCCGACGCGGAGTTGTCGACCTCGTGGATGTCGGCGCCGAGCTGGCTGCGACCCGACGCCATGCCCGCGTCGGCGTGCCCGGCACCGATCCAGGTGTCGCACCCGGGGGTGTCGACGAGGAGTTGCTTGACCGCCGGCGAGGTGGTGGCCTCGAGCGCGGCCATGGTGACGGTGCCGAGGAGGATCCCGTCGACGGGCATGGCCGGGTATCCGTGCGCCTGCGACCACGCGCCGGTGAGGTAGTCACCGGCCCGCGCAGGCGTGCCGATCCCGCCGCCGACACAGATCACGGCGTTGGTGCGCGAGCGCAGCTCGGCGTAGGTCGCCAGCAGCAGGTCGTCGAGGTCCTCCCACGAATGGTGACCACCGGCGCGACCGCCCTCGATGTGGACGATGATCGGGTGCGAGGGCACCTCGGCGGCGATGCGGACCACCGCGCGGATCTGCTCCACCGTGCCGGGCTTGAAGGCGATGTGGGCGATGCCGGCGTCGGCGAGTTCGGAGACGAGGGCGACGGCGTCATCGAGTTCGGGGATGCCCGCCGAGACCACGACGCCGTCGATGGGAGCACCGGCGGCGCGGGCCTTCTGCACGAGGCGCTTTCCGCCGAGCTGCAGCTTCCACAGGTAGGGGTCGAGAAACAGCGCGTTGAACTGCGCCTGGCGCCCGGGCTCGAGGAGCTCGGTCAGGCGGGCGACGTTGTCGGCGAAGATCGCCTCGGTGACCTGGCCGCCGCCGGCGAGCTCGGCCCAGTGACCGGCATTGGCCGCCGCGGCGACGATGGCGGGATCGACGGTGGTCGGGGTCATGCCGGCGAGCAGCATCGGCGACCGGCCGGTGAGGCGGGTGAACGACGTCTCGACGACCCGGCGACCGTCGGGGAGCTCGGCGAGGGTCGGCGCGAACGACGACCACGGCTGCGCCACCTCGGGGATACCACCGGGGGCGAACAGGTTTCGCTGACCACCGCGCAGTCCGACCGCGATGCAGCCGATGCCGCGGCCACGCAGGACGGGCACTGACAGCCGGGTCGCCACATCGGAGGGACCCATGTCGAGGACCCAGGACACACCGGAGTCGGCGACGGCGTCGAGCGTCGACACCCAGTCGACCTGGTCGACCAGCACGGCGCCGGCGAGCCGTGCGGCCCACTCGGTGTCGAGACCGCAGCGCTGCGCCCACCCGGCCACGAGGTCGCGGGCCGGCGCGAGGGCGGCGTGGTGGAAGGCGATGCCGACGGCCAGGCGGTCGAAGACGGGAGCGAACGGCGCGCCGCCGACGACCTTGCGCTTGCGGTCGGCGGCCTCGTCGGCGGCGACGGCGTCGCACATCGTCTCGAAGGCGGTGAGGTGGCGCGGCGATCCCGACACCACGACCGAGCGACGACCGTTGCGGATCGCCAGGGCCGGGGCGTTGTGCAGGTCGATGTCGGCGATGGTCGAGCGGTAGCGGGTGAGGAGTTCCTCGACACGCTCGGGTACGACGTTGGTGATCGACATCATCGGTGTGCCGTCCGCGGCCGACGCCAGGCCGACCCTGCGCGCGACGGTGGCCCCGGCGGCGCCGATGAGATGGGCCAGCGCGAGGAGCGCGCCCGTCCCGCCGGTGGTCCCGTGGTGGTCGGTGAGGGACTCGACCGCGAGGACCCCCTGGGAGTGACCCACGACCGCGTCGGCCGGGATCTCGGCGGTGTCGAGACCTTGCTTGCGCAGCGCGGCGACCGCGGCGAGCTGCGACAGCAGGATGCCGGGGACCGACATCGCCGGACCTGCGAGGGTGGTCTCCGCGGGGACCGGCTCGTCGGCGCCGAGCGCGTGGACCCAGCTCAGCGGGTGGAAGCCGTCGGGCCGCTGGGCGGCCAGCTCGTCGACGACGGGTTCGAGCAGATGCTCTGCGGCGTCGACGATCTGTCCGATCGAACGGTCGAGCTCGGCGTCGATGACCAGTTCGGCGAGTGCCGGGAGCCACGCGATGCCCTGACCGCCGAAGCTGACCGCGTACCGGTCACCGGACCGCAGGCGGCTGATCAAGGTCTCGTCGGGTCGGTGCGACGATGTCGAATCCCCGGGGCCGCTGCGGAACTGGTGAACGGTCACTGATGATCTCCTCGATGTGGTCGTGCGTGCCACGGCATCGACGACCCTTGCGCAGGGGCGTCTCCGGTGGCGGGAAGTGTCGTTTCGGCTGACCGCTGGCTCATCATCGAGGCGGTCGAAAAGGCCTGGTGCGCAACGGGGGTGGGGTCGAGTCGAGGGAGTTCCGATTTCGCGGTGCGGAATCGAGGCTCCGGGGTACTCGCCGTAACCCCGTACGGCACGAGAAACATCGTCGCACACGAAAATGAGGGATCCCTCATGTTTTGCGGTGACCGCCGGGTATACCCGCGGGTAACCCCACGGGTAACTTCGCGGGGTCGCCCCCTCACGCCCCCGACTCTCCGTGAAGCCCCACGTGAGGGCGTTGCGCCGCCCGGCCTGGGCAGGGGACGAAACCCATCGAAGTTCGTTACCGAATCGTTATCACCGTCGCGCGGGCACACCGTGTCGACGACTGGCCGCATCGTTTCCCGGCGCCTCGACGGCGCCGTCAGGTCGCCCCCTAGGGTGGCGGACATGAGTGAGTGCGTGTTCTGCGCAATCGTGGCCGGCACCGCCCCGGCACGGATGGTCTACTCCGACGACCACGTGATGGGTTTTCTCGACATCCGCCCGGTACGGCCGGGTCACACGCTGGTCATCCCCCGCGAGCACCACCCCGATCTCGCCGGCATCACCAGTGAGATGGGGACGAGACTGTTCGACACCGCCCGGATGATCGGTGCGGCCCTGCGGTCGTCGTCGATCGCGGCAGACGGGGTCAACGTGATGATCAACGACGGACGTGCGGCGTTCCAGACGGTCTTCCACACCCACGTGCACGTGGTCCCCCGCCACCACGGCGACCGACTGTCGTTCGCCCGCGGCTTGGTGATGCGCCGCGACCCCGACCCCGACGCGACGGTGGCCGCCGTCCGCGCGGCGATGCCCGACGGCACCTGACGGGCTCGGTCAGTACAGCTGGGGCGCCGTCACTCGCCGCCGGTGAGATCGATCGGCTCCCACGTCTGCGCCGCCTGCGCGACATCGCCGCCGGCGACGGAGTTCGCGGCGACACCGCGAGCATCGAGTTCCCGCCACAGCCCGGCCAGGGCGCGCTCGGGGTCGAGCAGGTACTCCGACTCGCGGACGCGCCAGAAGCGCCACCCGCAGCGTCGTAGTTCGCGCTCGCGTTCCATGTCCGCGCGTGCCTGCTCGGGTGTGCTGGTGAACTCGTCGCCGTCGCACTCCACAGCCAACCGGGCCTCGGCACCGGTCACCACGAGATCGATGACGCGGTTGTTCACCGACACCTTCGGGTTGACGTGATATCCCCGGGCGGTCAGATCGAGGAAGATCTGCTGCTCGAAGAGACTCTCGAACGGCTCACAACGCTCGTCGACGGTCACCACCGACGGCATCGGATCCACGAGCGCACCCTCGGTGCGTTCCATGTACGACAGCAGCGAGAACCTCAGGTCGTTCGGCTTGAGATCGGTCGAGGCGACGGAGTGGAACAGCCACAGCTGCTCCATCGCCCGCGACGCCGCGACGTTGAACCGGCGCTGCGACTCACTCCTGGTGAGCGACACCGGGTTCCGATCGACCGAGACCACCATCGACAGGAACACCACATGGCGTTCATCGCCCTGGAAGTCCGGCGGCGTGCCGATGCGCAGCGACCGCTCGTGCCACTGTTCGGGGGTCAGCGCCGCGCGCAGGCGCTGGGTGATGAGGTCGACCTGGCGTTGGCCCTGCAACACCACCACGCCGAAGCTCAGGCCCGCGTACCGCTCGTCGCCGGCACAGGCGACCAATGCCTCGACGAGTGCGTCGGCCTCGACACTGTTGGTCAGCGCCGAGCTGTCCCCGGTGGCGACGGCGTCGGGCACGAAGACCGTGCGCAGGGGCGCAAGCCGGTCGGCGCCGAACTGCCGCACCGGCACCAGCGGCGAGTCCGGGTAGAACTGCCGCGAGGAGTACTCGATGATCTCCGGCATCGAGCGGAAGTGTTCGCGCAACCGCACCACGTGACCGAAACGCGTACGCAGCATGGAGAACAGACTCGACCGCGGGGTGAGGCTGTCGCGCATGTACTGCGGTACGTCGGGCAGGTAGGTGTCGAGTTTGGCGAAGACGTCGTCGAGGCCGGAGGCGCCGGATGCGCCCGGCGCGCACTGCCTGTCGTCGCCGACGACGATCACGCGCGGCGCGAGCCACAGCAGGAAGAGACTGGTGATGTCGGCCTGGCTGGCCTCGTCGACGATCACGACGTCGAACGAGTTCTGCTCGGGGGTGATCGACGAGAGGACCTGCGAGATCGGCATGATCCACGCGGGGACCGCACCCTGGGCCTGCGTCATCGCCGATCGCGCGGCGCGTCGGAAGCGTTCGGCGTGCTTGCCCGATCCCTTGCCGAGGTTGGTGATGTGGTCGCGATAGGACTGCAGGGCCTGCACCTGCGCTACGGACATGTGCTCGAGGCACTCCCGCCACGCGCACGCGGCCGCGAGTCCGGCCGTGAAGTGTCCGATGTCGGCCTCGACGGCGTCGAGGTCGGACTCGAGCCGCGACTCGCGATTCGGGTCGCTGCGGTCCGACGCCCACGAATAGGCGCGGCGCCACGACCAGGCGTCGGTCAGCTCCCGCAGGCGCGCGTCCCACTCCCTGTCGTCGGCGGTCTCGCGCAGCAGGCGATGCAGCTCGGGCGCCTTCTGCTTGAGACGCAGTTCGAGCAGATCCAGCGCACCCTGTCGATCGCGTTGCGCGCGTGCGGAGTTGAACGCCCGACGTGACTCCTTGACGGCCTCGGCGTCGGCGGCGACGATGGCCGCGACCAGCGCCTCACCCTCGTCGGACGGTCCCTGGTCGACCTCGGCGCTCAGTCCCCGCGCGTACTCGTCGAGTTCGCGCCTGGCCAGCACGGCGTCGTTGGTCGCCGCGATCGCGCCGGTCTGGCGGGCCACCTCGGCGACCTCGTCGATGCTCTTCGGGCGGGGTCCACCGGGACTAATCGACTCCAGCTGACGCACCAGCGCATCACGTCCGGTGAGCAACTCCGAGATCCAGCCCAGTTGCTCGTCGAGCCGGACGAGCTGACCGAGTTGCGACGATCGCGACCCGGTGGTGTCGACCGGGACGTCGACGTCGGCGAGGACGGTCTGCACGCGGCCCACGCCCTCGAGCACGGCGAGGTGGTCGGCGACGAGTTGCATGGTGTCGGCGTCGGCCGGCGGGCGGCCGTCGACCGTGGCCACGACACCGAGTGCGTCGACGGCACGCTGTTGCGGCGACTTGCGGAACCGTGACCGCCACACGCCACCGGACCGCAGGTACTGCGCGGCGTCGTCGAACACCGACGCCGCACCGGCGGGCGCGCCGGAGATCTCGTCGACGGAGGCGACGGAGACCTCGTGGGTGCCGATGTCACGGTCGCGGCGGGTGGCCTCGTCGATGACGGCGGAGATCTGGGTGACGCGGTTCCACAGGTAGGCGGCCTCGCCGGAGAGCAGTCGCTCGGCCATCTGCTGCAGGTGTTCGGGGAATGTCCGCACCTCGCGTACGGCGGCACCGAGGTGGTCGCACTGGTTCTTGATTGTGAGCAGCCGACCGCTGTCGACGTCGGAGAGGATGGCCAGCAGCGAACCGCTCCCGACCATCTTCTCGCTGGGCTGCTCAGCGATACGCGCACAGATCGAGTCGAGCTCGACCGACCCGGGCAGGAACGACTCGAGGTCGGGCAGACGCTGGGCCAGGCGACTCGCCCAGGTGTCGTCGCGCTCGCGGAGCAACGTCAGCAGTCGGTCCATCTCGTCGGTGTCGAGCGGCGGAAGGGCCGACTCGAGCGGACCGGGCAGCCAGTCATATCGGTCGGCGACCTCCTGGCAGGTCCGCACGATGTGCGCGGCGGTGCCGCTGTACCCCGCGGCCACCCATTCGTGCTTCTCGGTCTCCGACTCGCGCAGCTGCCAGATCTCCCGCAGGATCTGCTCGCGCTTGGCGCGCGCCTGATCACGCTTCGACCGCAGGTTCTTGATCTCGGAGGTGACCACGCGCGACTGGAACGAGCCCTTGCGGGCGGCGATCGCCTCCACACTCTCCACCAGCGACGACGATCCGTCCTTGGTGACGTCGGTGATCGCCACGGCGAGCTCACGCAGTTCCGGCGGGAGCTTGTCGCGCAGGACCTGCAACGCCTGGGCCTTCTCGCTCACCACCAGGACGCGCTGCCCCTTGGCCAACAGCGCGGCCATGAGGTTCGCGATGGTGTGGGTCTTGCCGGTGCCCGGCGGGCCCTCCACCACGACGCCGCTGTCGAGTCCGAGCTGCGCGAGGATGTCGCGCTGTTCGACGTTCGAGGCCAGCGGGTAGAGCGCGTCCTCCACGAGTTCGCCCGCCGACATCGCGCCGGCCTCGGCCAGTCTCGCGACGCGTTCGTCGGACTCGATCGGCTCGACGAGCTGGGCCAGGCCGATGGGGATCGAGGCATCGCCCTCGGCGTCACGCAGCGACGCCATCATCGCCTCGTAGTAGCCGAGGATCGCACCCGAACCCCGGTTGCGCAGCACCAGAGCCGGTGTGGCGGAGACGGTCACGGGTGTCGTACCGGTCGGGACGGTGACACGCCAGGTCTCCACGATGTCGGCGACGGCGGGCGCGAGCACCGACGGCTGCGCGGCGAGGAGTTCGGCGATCTCCCCCGAACGCCCGAGATCGAAGCCGTCGACCCCGGTGAGGAGGTGGCTGTCCTGGAGTTCGGGGACCGAGTCACCGGCCAGGCTGATCGAGATGGTGCCGGCGGTGTGGTCGTGTTCGGCGACGACGGCCTGGGTGAGCAGGTGCTGGTTGACCGCCGGGACGTCGCCGTCGCCGGACTCGGATGCATCGGCACCGATGGTCAGCAGACCGGTCGCCACCACGAGTTCGAGGGATTCGGGTCGTTCGGCGAGGTTGTCGAGCATGCCGGCGACGCTGGTGTAACTCTCGGCGCCCGCGCCGGTCGATCGCAGCTCGAGGAACCGCTCACCCGGGGCGGCCTTTCCGCGCACGGGCAGACCGTGGTCGTCGCCGAGCCAGACGAGGGCCTCGTGGTCGTCGACGTTGAGGACGACATCGGACTTCGCACGGATGAGCTCGTGCAGGAACTGCAACAGCCGCAACACCCGTGCGCGTCGATCGTCGACGGACATCGATTCGGTCATCAGGTCCTCTTCGCCCGCACCAGCAGCGGTCGAGGTCGTCGGGTCACCTCGAGGTGAACCTCAGGTCTATGGACCCGGGCAGACAGAACGCTACCTGCTCGGGCGCTGACCTTCGCATTCATGGGTGCACACGATATTCGATGACCGCCGAGCGCGACGAGACGCGCGGCAGGATCGACCGCGGGGCTCTTCTCAGCCCGCGAGCAATGCCGACCGGAAGGCCGGGAAATCGCCGTCGACGTAGCGCACGTTGGTGTAGCCGAGCGCCGCGATCTGCTCGGCGATGCGGCGGGCCTGCGCGCGCACCGACACGACGGCGATCTCGACGTTCATGTCGCAGACGCAGGGCATCCGACGCGGCGAGGTCGGTTCGAACGCCGCGGTCAGGTCGGCGGGCTCGACGATCACCGCCCCGGGGAGGCTTCCCTGATGGCGAACCACCTGGGGACGCATGTCCACCACGACGGCCGCGCCCTGTTGCGTGTGCTCGGCCGCTTCTGTCGCCGAGATTGGATCCACCACTGACACCGGGGAACTCACCGATCCTTGATACTGCTGGAGAACTTCTGACGCGGACGTCCGGAGCGGGTCACGACGACGATGTCGTGGGCCCGTGAATGTGACATCGGACGCAGCCGAGCCGATGTTACGGGAAAGTTTCCTGCAGACGGTGCGACCCGCGTGCGAGGTGGTCGGTGCCGGTCAGTTCCGACCGCGACCGGCCACGCGTGGCGCGCCACGTCGTCCGCCGAAGTCGCCTCCCCGGCCCCCGCCCTGGCGCGACGACGATCGCTGCCGCGGCGGCCCCTGGTCCTTGCTGAGGTTGATCGGCACGTTGGAGATCCGAGTGCTGCGCAGCGCGGTCAACGTCTCGCGGCCGAGATCCTCGGGGAGTTCGACGAGGCTGTAGTCGGCGCGGATGCTGATGTGCCCGAAGTCGCCACGGCTGAGCCCACCCTCGTTGGCGATGGCCCCGACGATGGCACCGGGGGTGACGTTGTTCTTCTTCCCCACCGCGATCCGGTACGTCGCGAAGTTGGTGCCACCCTCGCGCTGGCGTCGCTCGGGGCGTTCGGACCCGGCCTTTCGCTCACCCGCGGGCGGATCGGGGCTCAGCAGGAACCCGCCGTCGCGGGTCTCGAGGGCCAGCGCGGCGGCGATGTCGGCCATGGCGACGTCGTGCTCCTGCGCGTAGTTCTCGATGAGGCGACGGAACATCGCGATGTTCTCCGACGCCAGGTTCTCGGTGATCGACTCACCGAACTTGGCGACGCGTTGGGCATTGACGTCGTCGACACTGGGCAGCCCGATCTCGGTGATGGGCTGGCGGGTCGCCTTCTCGATGGAACGGAGAAGGTGACGTTCGCGCGGCGTGATGAACAGCAGTGCGTCACCGGAGCGGCCCGCGCGACCGGTGCGACCGATGCGGTGCACATACGACTCGGTGTCGTGCGGGATGTCGTAGTTGACGACGTGGGAGATGCGTTCGACGTCGAGTCCGCGGGCGGCGACGTCGGTGGCCACCAGGATGTCGAGCGACCCGGCCTTGAGTGCCGAGATCGTGCGTTCCCGCTGGGCCTGCACGATGTCGCCGTTGATGGCCGCCGCGGAGAAGCCACGAGCCCGCAACTTCTCGGCCAGTTCCTCCGTCGCCGACTTCGTGCGGACGAAGATGATCATCGCGTCGAACGTCTCGACCTCGAGGAACCGGGTGAGGGCGTCGAGTTTCCGCTGGTGCGACACCTGCAGGTAGCGCTGCGTGGTGTTCTGCGCGGTCTGCGTCTTCGCCTTGACGGTGATCTCGACCGGGCTCTTGAGGTACTTCTGGGCCAACCGGCCGATGGCCTTGGGCATGGTCGCCGAGAACAACGCGACCTGCTTGGAGTCGGGGGTGTCGCGCAGGATCCGCTCGACGTCCTCGGCGAACCCCATCGTCAGCATCTCGTCGGCCTCGTCGAGGACGAGGAAGTCCAGTTCGGAGATGTCGAGGGTGCCCTTGTCGAGGTGGTCGATCACGCGACCGGGCGTCCCGACGACGATCTGGGCGCCGCGACGCAGGCCGGAGAGCTGCACGCCGTAGCTCTGACCGCCGTAGATCGGCAGGACCTTGATGTCGGGCAGGTGCGCTGCGTACTTGCCGAACGCCTCGGCGACCTGCAACGCGAGTTCGCGGGTCGGGGCGAGCACCAGTGCGCGCGGCTTGCGGCCGCCACCGGAGATTTTCGACAGCACCGGGATCGCGAACGCGGCGGTCTTACCGGTGCCCGTCTGCGCGAGACCGACGACGTCGCGGCCCGCCATCAACGGCGGGATCGTCTCGGCCTGGATCGGCGACGGACTCTCGTACCCCACGTCGTTGAGTGCCTGGAGCACCCGGGGTTCGATGTCGAGATCGGCGAATGTCACCGATTGGGCCTCTGACCCGTTGCCGTCCACTGCTTGCCCGCCGATTCCCGGCTTGTCTGAGCCGATCGTTGATTGCCGGCGGCCTCATGGCCCACCGGATGAGGGATGTCTACGCGAGCACTCTAACCGCCAGTCCGGCCGATCCGTTATTCGTGACCTGCGGCGCAGGGGCCCACATCGGCGGGTTGTGCTGCCGCGGTTTGTCGTGGGAACAGACCAGGTAATCTGTGTCACAGTGCTGCCGCAGGTCGGGATTGTCCGTTTTCGGGCTGCGTCGAACGATCGAATTGGAGACCCTCGTGCCCGAAGTGACCACCCCCTCGACCACCACCGTCGCCGACGACGCCGCCATCGTCGACGCACCGCTGCGCTACCGCAGCGAACGCCCCGACCTGCCCCTCTTCCGGCGGCGTAGCGGCTCGACGTGGAACATCGTGACCGCCGGCGAGTTCGCGGACCAGATCGACGCGGCCGCCAAGGGCCTCATCGCCGCCGGGGTCGAACCCGGTGACCGGGTCGCCATCCTGTCCTCCACACGCTACGAGTGGACGGTGCTCGACTACGCGATCTGGCGCGCCGGGGCCGCCACGGTCGCGATCTACGAGACGTCGGCGTCGGATCAGGTGAAGTACATCCTCTCCGATTCGGGTACCTCGTTGCTCATCGTCGAGAACGAGGCGATGCGCGGCGCGCACGCCGACGTCGTCGACGCCGCGTCGTCGACACTGCGCGAGACCCTCGTGATCGAGGACGACATCCTCGGCGCGCTCGCCGCGAAAGGCGCCGACATCGGCGACGACGAGCTCGACCGACGTCGGTCGACACTCACCTCCGACACCATGGCGACGCTGGTCTACACCTCGGGCACCACCGGCAACCCCAAGGGCGTGGCGCTGACCCACGGCAACTTCCTCGGCGAGTGCGCCAGTGTGCGCGAGACGCTCGGCGACATCATGTCCGAGGGCCGGTCGACGCTGCTGTTCCTCCCGCTGGCCCACATCTTCGCCCGCGTGGTCGCGGTCGGCTCGGTCGAGAGCGGGGTCCTGCTGGGCCACACCAACGACATCGCGAACCTGATCACCGACTTCGAGAAGTTCCAACCGAGCTACATCCTCTCGGTGCCGCGGGTGTTCGAGAAGGTCTACAACAGCGCGAAGCAGAAGGCCTACGACGCCGGCAAGGGGTCGATCTTCGACAAGGCCGCCGACACCGCCATCGAGTACAGCCGCGCACTCGACAAGGGGTCGCCCGGTCTGGCCCTGCGCGCCAAGCACAAGGTGTTCGACGCGCTGGTGTACGGCAAGCTGCGCGCCGCG
The DNA here is from genome assembly GCF_053345315.1 of Williamsia sp. M5A3_1d. Lineage (NCBI taxonomy): Bacteria > Bacillati > Actinomycetota > Actinomycetes > Mycobacteriales > Nocardiaceae > Williamsia > Williamsia sp. M5A3_1d. Next base: position 33,614 of record NZ_JBKEZX010000004.1, on the reverse strand, counting down.
CTCGGCGGGAAGTGCACCGACGCCATCTCCGGCGGCGCGCCGCTCGGCGACCGCCTGGGCCATTTCTTCCGCGGTATCGGGATCCCGGTCTACGAGGGCTACGGCCTGTCGGAGACCGCCGCAGCGGTCACGGTCAACGCCCCGGGTGCACAGCGTGTGGGCACCGTCGGACGCCCCGTGGCCGGCGCCTCCGTGCGCATCGCCGACGACGGCGAGGTCCTCCTCAAGGGCCCCATGGTGTTCGGCGGCTACTGGCACAACGACGAGGCGACCCGCGACTCGTTCGACGGCGACTGGTTCCGCACCGGCGACATCGGCACGCTGACCGACGGGTACCTCGCGATCACCGGCCGCAAGAAGGAACTCATCGTCACCGCCGGCGGCAAGAACGTCTCCCCCGCACCGCTCGAGGATTCGATCCGTGCCCATCCGCTGGTCAGCCAGTGCCTGGTGGTCGGCGACAACAAGCCGTTCATCGCCGCCCTGATCACCCTCGACGCCGAGGCCGTCCCGGGATGGCTCGAGCGCAACGGACTCTCGGCCGACACCTCGATCGCCGACCTGGCGAACAACGAGACGCTGCGCGCCGAGATCGACGGAGCGGTGAAGCAGGCCAACAACAAGGTGTCGAAGGCCGAGGCGATCAAGAAGTTCACCATCCTCGACTCCGACTTCACCATCGAGTCGGGCGAGATCACGCCGACGATGAAGCTCAAGCGCAACGTGATCCACCAGGCGCACGGGGATGCGATCGAGGAGCTGTACGCGAAGCGATGACATCGGCCGGGCGCGGGGCTGTCTCCCCCGCGCCCGTGATCGTCGTCAGCGCGACACGAACTCGATCACCAGCTCGTTGACGGCATCGGGCTGTTCGACCGGCAGGAAATGTCCTGCGCCGTCGATCACTTCGACCCGGCTGCCGTCGGGCAGCACGTCGCGCACCGACCCGGCGTAGCCGACCTGCATGCAGCCGTCGTCGGCGCCGTGCAGATACAGCGTCGGCACCTCGGGGGCGTGACGCCACGCGTCGTGCATCTCGCGGTACCGCGCGATCGGGCGACCCGGACGCAATGTCGCGCGGTAGTACCTGAGGGCGGCGCGACGGTGGGCGACGTCCGGTAGCGCGTCGAAGACGTGAGCGAGGTCCTCGGTGGCGTCGTGACCGGGCGACCAGTCGCGCCACAGCCGCGGGATGAGTCGGTCGAGCGAGCGTTCGGCGACCCCGGGGATCTGGTTGAACAGCATGTACCAACTCATCCGCGCCTGGCGCACGAGTCGGCGGGCGACAACACCCGGTGGCGAGTCGGTGCGCACCATGGCCGGGATCGGCGGCACCGACATCGACACCACCGCCCGGAACGGCGACTTGCGGTAGGCGCCCAGGGCATTGGCGGTGACCGCACCCCAATCGTGGCCGACGACCACGGCCTCACCGTCGCCTCCGAGAACGCGGTGGATGCCGATCACGTCGTGCATGAGCGCACCGATGTGGAAGTCGTCGTCGTCGGGGATCCCGCTCGGCGCATATCCCCGACTGAACGGCGCGACGACGCGGAAGCCCCGTTCGGCCAGGGCAGGCCCGAGGTGACGCCACGACCAGGCCGAATCGGGGTATCCGTGGAGCAGCAGCGCCAACGGGCCATCGGCGGGGCCCCATGTCAGCGCCGACACGGTCAACTCGGGGAGTTCGACGACGAGGGTGGACGGATCGGCGTTCACGACCCCGAGTCTATTCACGCGTCCGACCGCTGCCGCACCGTGGCGGGAAAACGGTCGATGAGGGAGTCAGCGCACCGCATCGACGCGATCGGGACGACGAGCCCCCACGCGGCGTCGGTCCTCAGGAGAGGTGAACCGCATCGACGGGTCCGCGACGCGGCGGTGCCGCAGGGTGATCACATCGTGGTAGTAACTCATCCCCAGCTGCCATGGCGACCGGGAGCCCGCACGCGGGAAGGTGTCGATCGACCGCACGATGTAGTTGGCCTCGCAGTCGAGCAGCGGTCGCTCGTCTACGGCGTCGGGGCGCACCGGTACGAACTGGTCGTGTCCGTGCTTGCGCATGTGGGCCAGCATGCGACCGAAGTGCTGGCCGACCAGATCGGCCTTCAACGTCCACGACGCGTTCGTGTACCCGATGGTGAACACCAGGTTCGGCACGCCGCTCAGCATCATCCCCTTGTAGGACAACGTGTCCGAGGGTGCGACATCGTGCCCGTCGACCACGATCTCGATCCCGCCGAAGGCGAGCATCTGCAGTCCGGTGGCCGTGACGATGATGTCGGCGGGGACGGTCTCACCGGCCTGCGTGGTGATCGCATCCGACGACACGCGGTCGATGGTGTCGGTGACGATCGACGCACTGCCGTCGGCGAGAACGGAGAAGATGTCGCCGTCGGGGGCGAGACACATCCGCTGATCCCACGGGTCGTACCTGGGGGTGAAGTGCTTCTCGAGATCGAAATCGGCGGGCAGTTGCGCAGCGTTCTCCTTGCGGATGACCGACCGCATGTAGCGCGGCCACCGCTGACACATCTGGTAGAGCACCGTGTCGATCAGCACGTTCTTCCATCGCGTCAGCACGGCCGATCGACGCGCACCGATCCGCCGCGCGATCTTCTCGTCGAGGTCGTCGTGACGCGGGAAGGCCATCACGTACGTCGGCGATCGCTGCAGCATCACCACGTGCGCAGCCTTCTCGGTGAGCGCAGGCACCAGGGTGATCGCCGTGGCGCCGCTGCCGATCACCACCACGCGTTTGTCGGTGTAGTCGAGGTCGGCGGGCCAGTGCTGGGGATGCACCACGGGGCCGGCGAAGTCGTCGAGCCCCGGGATGTCGGGTGTGTGGCCGGCGTCGTAGCTGTAGTACCCCGTACACAGGTAGAGGAAGCGGCTGGTCACGACGACGGTCTGCTCGTGGTGGCGCGCGGTCACCGTCCAGGTGGTGGTGTCGCTGTCGAACTCGACGCGGGTCACACGGTGGGAGAACCGGATCCGCTCGTCGGTGCCGTCGGCGACGGCGGTCTTCTCGATGTAGTCACGGATGGTGGCCCCGGAGACGATGGAGTCCGAGTCGGTCCACTGGTTGAACCGGTAGCTCAGGCTCTGCATGTCGGAGTCGCACCGCACACCGGGGTAGCGGAAGAGATCCCACGTCCCGCCGATGCGCTCGCGGGCCTCGAGGACCAGGAGCCTCCGATTCGGCATCGCCTCCCGGACATGGTGCGCCGCACCCACACCGGACAGGCCGGCCCCGACGATGATGACGTCGACATCGGTCTCGTTCGCTGTGGTCACACGCGCCCCGCCTCTCTGCGCGTCACCCGCGGAGGTCACCGGACACGCGTCCTCCAGTGTGTGGGCGGTCACACGTGCCCCGCAATGGTGAGAACACACAACGAGCGGCCGATCGTGCTGGCACGGTGCGTCGTCGCCGCAGGTCAGCGTGCCCGTGTGAGATCGATGTCGTACTGCGCGACCTTGCGGTACAGCGTCGCGCGACTCATCCCCAGCTCGTGAGCGGCCTGCGCCATCGTGGGGGTGCCGTCGGAGAGCACCCGCACGATCTCCCCGCGTTCGAAGGCCTCGATGCGGGAGAGATGCCGGGTGCTGCCGGCGAGTATCTCCGGGGGCAACGCGCCGATGTCGATGATGTCGGCGCGACCGGCGCAGTCACTCACCACCCTGGTCAGTTGATCGACGTTGCCGGGCCAGTCGAAACCTCGCAGCGCTCGCCGCGCCGCCGCGGTGAAGTCCACGTCGCGACCACGCACCCGGCGCGCGATGTGGCGGGCCAGTGCGACGACGTCGTCGGGGCGCTCGCGCAACGTGGGCACGGCGACGACCGTGTCGACGAGTCCGGCGAGAGCGGGCGGGATGTCGGCGAACCGCTCGGCGGTCATCGCGAACGGGAACGCCCCCGGACGCGACGAGGCGGCGACGAGGTCGCGCAGGTGTTCGGCCACCCAACCGGGCAGCATGTCGACGTCGCGCACGATGACCGCGGTGTGGTCCTTGCCGACCTCGGGCGTCCACAGGCCCAACCACGTGCTCACGTCGGTCGGGGCCGGTGCCGAGGCGGACAGGATCCGATCGCGCGGGAAGGTGTGGCGTGCTGCCTGCGCGAGTGCCGTGGCCCGCCCCGACCCCGGCTCGCCGATCGCGGCGACGACCCGCGCGGACGACATCGCCGCCTGCGCGGTGATGACCGCGCCGTTCCACGACGGCGACAGATCGTGCAGCGTCCCCGATCCGGGTTCCAGTCGTGGCACCTCCACCCGGAAGATCTGTCCCCGCGGGGTTCGGCGCGGGTGTCGTCCGTGCGAGCGCGCGACCATCAGGGCGGTGGTGTTGCTCGCGGCCGAGCGGGCCAACGCGAGCAGCAGTTCGCTCGAGGACCGTGACCACGTCGTGAGGTTGACGCTGCCCTCGAGGCGACCCGATTCGGGTTCGAGGATCGGGACCGCTGCGCAGGTGAACGAACAGAGGCTCTGTGCGTAGTGCTGGTCGGCGCGGACCAATGTCGGGACCCGGTCGGCGAGTGCGAGACCCAGTCCGTTGGTCCCGACCGTGCGCTCGGAATACGCGAAACCCGGTGCGAGGTGGACATCGTCGAGCGCTCGGAGCAGTCCACGGTCACCACTGAGTCGACTGAGCACCACCCCGTCGGCGTCGGTGAGCATGAGGCTCACGGGTTCGTCTGCGAGGGTCCGGTGCAGATCGGTGAGCACCTCGTTGCCGCATCGGAAGAACAGTGAACCGAGGTCCTCGGTGCCGGTGAACACCGGCTCGACCTCGTCGAGCGGGATGCCGTAGTCCTCGCTGCGCTGCCACGAGGCCATGACCCGGCTCGACACCGACGTCGCGTGCGCCAGTCCGGCATGCACCCGGATCCGCTCCGGTACGCCCTCGTCCACCGTCATCCCTCCGACATCCGTGCCCCGACATCGAGCACATCGTCCAGTGTGACGCCGGTTACACGCAGTGTCACCCGTCGACGTCGCGTGCAGGCGTGCGTACGTGTCTCAAAGTGAGACTGCAACGACGTCGGTGGCGCCCTGTCCTGTCCTTACAGTCGGCCTCAGACGTTGTGACAGCAGTCACACGAGAGGGAGAACAGCCATGTATCGCAAGGACGACACCAGCTACTTCATCGTCGACGCCCACGTCGCACTGTGGGACGCGCGGGTGGAGAACCAGCGCAACATCCACGGCAAGCAGTTCATCGACTGCTTCTACGACTATCACCGGAACCTGTCTCCGGAGTCGGAGCTGTGGACCTACGAGGAGTACCTCTACCAGGGCGGCGACCGCCTCATGCACGACCTGTTCGAGGTGGGCCATATCGACCACGCGATCTTCCAGCCGGCGCACCTCGGCGAGTTCTACCACCGGGGTTTCGGCCAGACCGACGAGGCGTCGCAGCTCGCCGCGAAGCACCCGGACAAGCTGACGTACAACCACCACTTCGATCCGCGTAACGGTGAGGCCGGCCTCGACCAGTTGCGTCTCGACGCCGAGAAATACCAGCTCAAGGGGGTCAAGCTCTACACCGCCGAGTGGCATGGCGAGTCGCGTGGCTACAAGCTCGACGACCCGTGGGCGTACCGCTACCTCGAGGAGTGCCGCAAGCTCGGCATCCGCAACATCCACGTCCACAAGGGCCCCACCATCCGCCCACTCGACCGCGATGCCTTCGACGTCGCCGACGTCGACCACGTGGCGTCGGACTTCACCGACCTCAACTTCGTGGTCGAACACTGCGGTCTCCCCCGGCTCGAGGATTTCTGCTGGATCGCGACACAGGAGCCGAACGTCTACGCCGGCCTCGCCGTGGCGATCCCGTTCATGCACACCCGCCCCAAGTACTTCGCGCAGATCATGGGCGAGCTCCTCTACTGGCTCGGCGAGGACCGCATCTTCTTCTCCTCCGACTACGCGCTCTGGACGCCGAAATGGCTCGTGGAGACGTTCGTCGACTTCCAGATCCCCGACGAGCTCAGCGAGTACCCGAAGATCACCACCGAGCAGAAGAAGAAGGTCCTCGGACTGAACGCCGCGAAGCTGTACGACATCCCGGTGCCGGCCGAGCTGCAGCTCGCCGAGGTTCCAGGATCCGGGGCCGACGAGACCGCCACCGGACCGCGCGGCGCCGACGAGATGGTCGGCGCATGATGTCGGCCCCCACCCTCGACACCACTCGTCATGCCGAGATCCGCCGAGTCCTCGACGCGGTGATCGACCCCGAACTCGACGAACCCATCACCGATCTCGGGTTCGTGCGGTCGATCGACACCGACGGCGACGGCACGGTGGAGGTCCATCTCCGGTTGCCCACCTCGTTCTGCGCGCCGAACTTCGCCTACCTCATGGCATCCGACGCCAAGGACGCCCTCACGGCACTGCCCTGGACGGACGTGGTGATCGTCGAGCTCGACGATCACCACGACTCGGAGATCATCAACGCCGGGCTGGCCGCCGACGCCGGGTACCGGGGCACGTTCCGGCACGAGGCCGACTCCGACCTCGAGGATCTACGCGCGACGTTCCAGCGCAAGGCACACACCGCGGCGATGGAACGCTGCCTCACGGGGCTGCTGCGCGCCGATGCCGAACGCACCGAGGAACAACTCGGAGCGGTGCGACTCGGCGACCTTCCCGACGACGACGCCACCCACTCCCTGCGGAGCCGGCGGCGCGCCATCGGGCTCGGCACCGACGCAGACGATCTCGTCCTCGTCGATGCCGACGGCAGAGACTACGCGCCCGACGCGGTGACCCACGCCCTGCGTCGGGCGCGTTCCACCCGCATCTCCATCGAGGGGAACGCCCACTGGTGCAAAGGGCTTCTCGGCACCCGCTACGCCGACGAGCCCGCCGACCCGACGTTCGTCCCGCTCGCCGAGATCACCGTGCGCGCGGCCTCCTGATCCACCTGTCCTGCTCGACACACCCCGAGAACGGAAACCACACCATGTCCACGATGCGCGCCGTCCAGGTGGTCGGCTACCACCGCAACCTCGAGATGACCGAGGTCCCGATCCCCGAGCCCACCGGCCCGTTCGATGTGGTGGTGAAGATCGGCGGGGCCGGCGTGTGCCGCACCGATCTCCACATCCTGGAGGGGCAGTGGGCCGAGAAGTCCGGCGTCACACTGCCGTACACGATCGGGCACGAGAACGCGGGGTGGGTGCACGCGGTCGGCTCCGCGGTCACCCACATCGCCGAGGGGAACACGGTGATCCTGCACCCCCTCATCACCTGCGGACTGTGCCGTGCCTGCCGTTCCGGCGACGACGTGCACTGTGAGGCCAACGCGTTCCCCGGTATCGACACCCACGGCGGCTACGCCGACTACATCAAGACCTCCGCGCGCAGCGTGGTGCGGATCGACGACTCGTTGGAGCCCGCCGATGTCGCCGCGCTCGCCGATGCCGGCCTCACCGCGTATCACGCCGCGGCGAAGGCCGCCAAGCGCCTGGCCCCGCGTGACCGGTGCGTCGTGATCGGGGCGGGTGGACTGGGGCACATCGGGATCCAGGTTCTCAAGGCGATGACCCCCGCCGAGCTCGTGGTCGTCGACCGCAACGAGCAGGCACTGAAACTGGCCGAGTCGATCGGTGCCGATCGCGGCATCGTCGCCGACGGCACACAGGTCGAGCAGATCCTCGAGCTGACAGGCGGGAACGGCGCGGAGGTCGTCATCGACTTCGTCGGCGAGAACGGCACCACCGCAGAGGGTCTGGCGATGACCCGGCAGGCAGGCGATTATCACATCGTCGGCTATGGGGAGAACATCGACGTCCCGACGATCGATCTCATCTCGGCCGAGAAGAACATCGTGGGCAACCTGGTCGGTTCGTACAACGACCTGTGCGATCTGATGGAACTCGCCGCACGCGGCGCGGTGACGCTGCACACCGCGAAGTACTCGCTAGACGACTTCCAGACTGCCATCGACGATCTCGACGCCGGCAACGTCCGCGGCCGCGCCATCCTCACGCCGTGACGGCCCGCCGCACCAGTGCACCCGCCACGTACCGTGGCAACGAACCGTCCACCATCACCCCAGGAGCGCAACCGTGATCTTCATCGTCGTCAAGTTCCCAGTGAAGCCCGAGCACGCCGACGCCTGGCCGCAGCTGGTCGCCGATTTCACCGCGGGTACCCGCGGTGAGGAGGGGAACCTGTTCTTCGACTGGGCGCGCAGTCTCGACGACCCGAACGAATACGTGCTGACCGAGGGTTTCGCCGACGACGGCGCCGAGGCTCACGTCAACAGCGATCACTTCAAGGCCGCCGTCGCGGATCTACCGCAGTACCTCGCCCACACCCCGAAGATCATCAGCGAGAAGATCGGCGCCGACGGCTGGGGGCCGATGGGCGAGATGCAGGTCGACTGACGACGACTGCTGCAGACCACCCGGCGGCTAGACGGTCTGCAGCAGTCGTTCGAGGTTGCGGATGGCGCGACCCATCGATCGCAGCACCCGCATCGACACCGCCATCTGCTCCTCGGTGAGCGCACTCGCGTCACCGATCCGCATGCTGTTGAGCCGCGAGGCCTCGAGCCACTCCCCCAACCCCGGCTCACGCGCCCACCGCGCGACACTCCGCGTGTTCGCGAGAGTGGTTCGGAGCCAGTCGATGTCGGAGTCAGGATGGGCGATGACCTCGCACAGCTCGTTCTTGTGACCGACATCGGACACCGTCGCCTCCACATGGGCGATCAGTGCCGCACTGAACACCTGTTGACACGTGCGCACGCTCTGCAGCGTGATGCGGTCGCCCGCGAACACCGGAACCTGCGGCCGACGCTCGAGACCGTCTGCGGTGCAGTCGATGTGCACCGTGTTCGGTGTCGTGGGGATGGTGCCGCCCTCGAGCGTGATCGTGTCGGCCCCCACCGACCGCACCCGTCCCAGGCGGATGACCCCGGGGATGCGGCGCAGCTCGTCGAGCTCGGCCCGCGACACGGTGGCGCAGCGGTACATCGTCGGGCGAACGGCAGGGTCGAGCCGCAGGAGCTGACCGGTCTTCTCGAGACGGTCGAACAGGTCGTCGACGGTCTCGGCCTGCGCCGAGGCCTCGAGTTGCAACGCATAGCCACCGACGGTGCTGTCGAAGAACGCCTCGACCGGTTGGATGTTGAGACGGTCGAGCAACCAGGCATCGCGCGGGACGATCCATCGGATGGTGTCGGGGTCGACACCTCGCGCGAGCAGCCACAGACACGCGTCGATGCCCGTCTTGCCCCCACCGACCACCACGTATCCGTCGGCGGGGGCCACGATCTCGGGCATCTCGTTCGGCGCCATCCAGCGCAGGCCGGGGGCGACCGGGAAGGCCGGGGCGCGCATCGACGGGACGGTCACGTTGCTGTACGTCGCGTCGACGACGGTGCTGGCACGGATGTCGTGGCGCTCGCCGGTGAGGACCGAGGTGACGAGTCCGTCGGTGAACTCGGTCATCGGTAGGTGGTGGAACCGTCCGGTGGGTGCGAATCGTCGCGTGACGACGTGGTCGAAATAGGCGACGACCTCCGGACCGGACGCGAGTTCGTGATGTCCTGCGTTGGATCCCTCGGTGTCGACGCGATCGAGTCCGAGCTTCTCGGAGTTCACGCCGTAGAACGCCGACGGCTGGTGCAGCCGGACGAACGGATAGGCGCGGGTCCAATGGCCGCCGGGCCGGTCGTAGCGGTCGACCAACGCGACCGTGGCGTCGGTCTCGGAGAGAAGGACGTCGACGAAGGCCAGGCCCATCGCCCCCGCACCCACCACCAGGTAGTCGACCTCGATGCCATCAGGTGTCATCGTTGCCACGCTAGTGCCTCACAGGGTGCGCGAGGGGGGACTTGAACCCCCACGTCCTTCGGACACTGGAACCTAAATCCAGCGCGTCTGCCAATTCCGCCACTCGCGCGTGCTGAGCGTCACGATACCGGTTGACCTGCCCGATTCCGGTCACGGGTACCGTCGTCCCCATGGCACAGGTGAAGCGACGACACCGACCCGCGCTCATCGCGCTGGTCGTGGTCGCGGCGCTCGCGTGCCTCGGTCTCGCGTGGTGGCAGTGGACTCGTTTCGAGTCCGGTTCGGGCTCCGGACAGAATCTCGGCTACGCGCTGCAGTGGCCGGCCTTCGCAGCGTTCGTCGTCTACGCCTACCGACGATTCGTGATGCTCGAGGCCGATCCCGACGAGGTCGCGAAACTCGCGCCGGGCGCCCGCGGCGCCACCGAGGTACCTGCGGATCTGCTGCCCGAACGCCCGTCGGCGCCGACGCGCGACGTCCCTGACGACGATCTGCCGCCCGAGGACCGCGAGCTCGCCGAGTACAACCGGTATCTGTCCGCACTCGCACAGCAGGAGAAGAAGTGAGCTCACCGCAGCAGTCCGTCACGGCGAAGCCGACCGCCGAGCCGACGCGTATCAAGAATGCGTTGCTGCGGTACCGCGTGATGGCGTGGATCACCGGACTGTGGTTGCTGCTGCTCGTCGTCGAGTTGGTCCTCAAGTACGCCTTCGATGTGGATTCGCTCGACTTCGTCCCGGTCGTGCACGGCTGGGTCTACGTCGTCTACCTCGCGATGGCGATCGACCTCGCGATCAAGGTGCGGTGGCCGGTCGGCAAGACCGTGCTCACGCTCATCGCCGGCACCATCCCGTTCCTGTCGTTCTATTTCGAGCACATCCGCACCCGCGAGGTGCGCGCCGCCCTCGCGCTCTGAGGAAAGATCTCAGGCGTCGAGGAGGCGCAGGGTCGGCAGCAGTCGCGCGAGGGCGCGCGCACGGTGACTGAGCCCGTCCTTCTCCTCCGGCGACAACTGTGCCGCGCTGCGCCCGGCCACCGATCCCGGCGGGGTCAGGTCGTCCTCGTCGGGCACGAAGATCGGGTCGTAGCCGAAACCGTTGTCGCCCAGCGGCGCTCGCGCCACGCGTCCTCGCCATTCGCCGCGCACCACGGTCTGCGCGCCCTGTGGCGTGACCAATGCGCAGGCGGACACGAACGCCGCACCCCGCCGGTCGTCGGGTACATCGCGCAACTGTCCGAGAAGCAACTGCAGGTTCGCCCCGTCGTCGCCGTGGCGTCCGGCCCAGCGCGCCGAGAGCACACCGGGCATGGCGTTCAAGGCATCGACCTCGAGTCCGGAGTCATCGGCGAGACACGCGAGACCCGTTGCCGCGCAGCCGTCGACGGCCTTCGCGAGCGCGTTCTCCTCGAAGGTGGCGCCGGTCTCGGGGGCCTCGGGGAACGCGGGCACCTCGTCGAGCCCGACGACGGTGACCCCCTCGATCCCCTCGGTCGTCACCAGCCGGCGCAGCTCGGTCAACTTCTTCGCGTTGCGGCTCGCGAGCAGCAGGGTCGTGGGCACGTCGATCGCGCTCAGTCGGCCGAGCGCAGCGGCGTGGCCAACGCCTCGCGCTGCGCATCGAAGAGTCTGGTGGTGCCCAGGGCAGCCAAGTCGAGCATCTTGTCGAGCGTCGGTCGCGCGAACGTCGCACCCTCACCGGTGCCCTGGATCTCCACGAGTGGACCGGCGTCGGTCGCGACGACGTTCATGTCGACCTCGGCGCGCGAGTCCTCCTCGTAGGGGAGGTCGAGGCGCACGCGGCCGTCGACGACGCCGACGCTGACGGCGGCGATCGCGCACGAGATCGGTTGCGGGTCGGCGAGCTTGCCACGCTCGTTCAGGAAGGCCACGGCGTCGACGAGCGCGACGTAGGCGCCCGTGATGGCCGCGGTCCGGGTTCCGCCGTCGGCCTGCAACACGTCGCAGTCGAGCGCGATCGTGTTCTCACCCAGGGCCGCGAGGTCGATGCACGCCCGCAGCGACCGACCGATGAGGCGGCTGATCTCCTGGGTGCGTCCGCCTACCTTGCCCTTGACCGATTCACGCTGCGATCGGGTGTGCGTCGCGGCCGGGAGCATCGCGTACTCGGCGGTGAGCCACCCCAACCCCGAGCCACGGCGCCATCGGGGCACGCCCTCCTCGACACTGGCGGTACACATCACCCGGGTCTGTCCGAACTCCACCAACACCGAACCGGCCGGGTGATCGGTGAAGCCGCGGGTGATGCGCACGGGGCGCATCTCGTCGTCTGCTCTGCCGTCTGCGCGTCTGCTCACGCGCCAACTCTAACGACCCCGCGTCGGCTGGGACCGGCGACCGCGCAACACGCCCTGCGCGGTTGCACATCGCGGGTCGGCGCCGAGATCACTCGATGTCGACGACGAGTCCCGGATGGGCGACGCTGATGGGTCCGGAGTACGCCGCGCGGGCCTCGTCGAGCACGTCCTGCACCGATGTCCACGGCGGGATATGGGTCAGGATCAGCGATTTGACGCCGGCGCGGGTGGCCATCTCGCCCGCCTCGGTTCCCGACAGGTGCAGACCCGGTGGCCGCTCGGCGGGAGCGTGGGTCCACGACGCCTCGCAGAGGAACACGTCGGCGTCGCGGGCGAGTTCGACGAGTTCGTCGCACACGGCGGTGTCGCCGCTGAACGCCAGCACCCGCCCCCCTGGCTCGCTGATCCGCAACCCGTACGTCTCGGGCGGATGCGACACACGAGTGGGGATCACCGTCATCCCACCGATCTTCACCGGCTCGCCCTCGACCCAGTCGTGGGTCTCGAAGGTGTCGGTGATGTCGTCGATCTGTCCGGGGTACTCCGAGGAGGCGGCGCCGATCCGGGTGGCCGTGCCGGCCGGCCCGTACAGCGGGGCACGCACCGTGGCGGGCACCGGATGGTAGCGACGCCAGACCAACATCCCGGGCAGATCGAGACAGTGATCGGCGTGGAGATGGCTGAGCATCACCGCCACCTCGTTGGGGTCGACACGCTCCTGGAGCGCGCCGAGGACCCCTGGTCCGAAGTCGAGGACGACGGGCTGTTGATCGGGCACCGTCAGCAGATAACCGGACGCCGGAGAACCGGGCCCGACCACACTGCCCGAGCTCCCCAGGACGGTCACACGCATGTCGCCCACTGTGCCACGTGATGCGGCACACAGCATCGACGATGGTGTTTTACGCGTGTTGGATGGCGCCGATCGCCGGACCGAGGAACCGCGTGGACAGTCGCGCGAACGACACCGGGTCGCCGGTGGCACGGAAGACCCGCTGCGCGGTGCGATCGGTGTGCGGGTGCAGCAGGTCGCGCTGGGTCAGCACCCGCAGCACGTCCTTGGCGGTCTCCTCGGCGCTGGAGACGAGCGTGACGTCGTCGCCCATCGCGAGCTGGATGACACCGGACAGCAACGGGTAGTGCGTGCAGCCGAGGACCACGGTGTCGACGCGCGCCTGTTGCAGGGGTTCGAGATACCCCTCGGCGAGACCCAGGATCTGGCGGCCGGAGGTGATCCCGCGCTCGACGAAGTCGACGAACCGCGGACACGCCACCGAGGTGATCTCGAGATCGGTGGCCGCGGCGAACGCGTCGTCGTAGGCGCGCGAGGTGACGGTGGCCGAGGTGCCGATGACCCCGATCCGTCCTGAGCGTGTGGTGTTCACCGCGCGCCGGACCGCCGGCAGGATCACCTCTATGACAGGGATCGGGTAGCGCTCGCGGGCATCGCGCAGGCACGCCGACGACGCCGTGTTGCAGGCGATGACGAGTGCCTTCACCCCATGGTCGACGAGGTCGTCGGCGATGGCGAGCGCATGGGCGCGGATGTCGGGTATCCGCAGCGGTCCGTAGGGGCCGTTGCCGGTGTCGCCCACGTAGAGGATGTCCTCGTCGGGGAGTTGATCGACGATGGCGCGAGCGACGGTGAGCCCGCCGACCCCGGAGTCGAAGATGCCGATCGGTGCCGTCTGCGACGAGGGTGTGATGCCGTCGGGTGGTGTCACCGAGGTGTGGTCCCGCCGAACGGCGGCGGGGCGGCGGGCACCGAACGCGAACGACGACGGTCACGCCCGGCGAGCACCGACGCAGCCAGTACCCCACCGACGGCGCCGAACAGGTGTGCCTGCCAGGAGATCTGGGGCTGTGAGGGCAGCACACCCCACAGCACCGACCCGTAGACCAGCGCGAGCAGGACACCCAACACGATCTGCAGCGGCGACCGGTTGAACAGTCCGCGCACGAGGAGGAACGCGAGCCAGCCGAAGACGATGCCCGAGGCGCCGATGGTGGAGACATGGGCGGGACCGAACAGCCAGACCCCGAACCCCGACACGATCCAGACGATCGCGGTGGTGATGACGAACCGGCGTGCGAGAAGCAGCAGGAACCCGAGGACCGCACCGACCGTGGCGTTCGAGGTGAGGTGATCGAACCCGGCGTGCAGGAACGGCGACCACACGATGCCGGCGAGACCGTCGGTCTCGCGCGGGACGATCCCGTCGTCGTCGAGTCGCAGGTCGGTGGCGGCGTCGATGGCCTCGACGAGGTAGAGCACACCGATGACGACGATCATGACGACCGCCGAGCGGACCCACAGGGCGCGGTCACCCACCGAACCCGGTCTGCGGGGTCCCGGCGCCCCGATCGGGGGGACCGGCGTCGAGGCGCTCATGAGGCGATCACCCTCCCGAGGTTACCGGGGTCCGGTCGGTGTCTCCGCGGTGTCACCGACGCGACGTCGAGGGCAACGTGTCACCGAAGGTGGGGATCGATGCCACCGACGTCGCCGCCAAGACCGCGTTCACGATCGCCCGCCGTACCACCACCGCGGCCGCCTCGGCGAGCACGGCGACCGACGCCACGTCGGGGTTCATCCCGGTGGGCACCGCGGCGGCGCGCACGGTCTCGGCCGTCCCGGTGGACACCGCGAAGACGGTGTCACCATCGAGGGGCGAGTGCGCCGGACGCACCGCATGCGCGATGCCGTCGTGCGCGGCCATCGCGATCCGTTTCGTCGACGCCGGGTCGAGGCCGGCGTCGGTCGCCACGATCCCGATGGTCGTGTTGAGCACGGTCGCCTTGGCACGCAGCGACCGATAGGTCTCGAGATCCTCCGGGGACGCCGGCCCCACACCGAAGTAGTCCAGGTCGGCGGGGCTGCAACCCCAGGGCAGTCCGGTGTCGGGGTCGATGACGTCGCCGACCGGATTGGCGACCATCAGTGCCGCGATCGTGACCCCCGGTGCGGCCGGATGGTCGAGCACGACCGACGCCGTCCCGACGCCGCCCTTAAGCACACCGGCTCGCGCACCTGCACCGCCGCCGACCGAACCGGACCCGACGTCGATGCCCGCCGCGGCGACCGCCTCGGCGCCCAAGGCCGCGTCGGGACGGCAGGTCCACCCCCCGACCGGCAGGTCGAAGACGACCGCCGCCGGGACGATGGGGACGACGTCGCCGAACGCGTTCATCGGCAGTCCGACGCCGGCCTCGCCGAGCGCGGTCATCACGCCGTCGGCCGCGGCCAGCCCGTACGCACTGCCGCCCGACAGGACGATCGCGTGCGCGGTCTGCACCGTGTTGGCCGGGTCGAGCAGGTCGGTCTCGCGTGTACCGGGTCCGCCTCCGCGCACGTCGACCGCGGCCACCGACCCGACGGGCAGGCGGACGACGGTGGTGCCCGTCGCCCACCCCGCACCCGGGGTCGTGTCGGTCGCGACCGTCACGTCGTCGTCGATCCGGTGCGCGTGCCCGACCGTGATGCCCGCGACGTCGCCGAGGGAGTCATGCGCCCCGGGCGTCCACCCACCGCGCGGTGCAGCCGTCCCGGTCACCGGATCACCCGTCACTTCCCCATCAGGGCGACGACGAGCAGTTCCTGGACCACCGTCAGCCAGTGGTAGACGTCGAGGTGAGCGGCCTGGGGATCGTCGGGCGGGAGCTGGTCGGGCGTGTGCTCGGTGACGCCGAGCATGGCGCCGAGCGCGAGTCGCACGTCGTTCACCGCGGTGAGCCACTGCTCGGCCTGGGCCGGGGTCAGCGACAGCTCGCCACCGCCGGGCGGCAAGGTGTCGAGCACCACCTGCGCCGCCGACATCTTCGTGGCGATGATGTGCGGCTCGTGCACGCTGCGCAGAGCACCGTTGAGATCACCGGTCACGGTGTCGGCGACCAGTTCCCGATCCTGATCGGGTCGGTGGAAGTCGGGCAGGAGTCGGCCAAGGGTCGCGTCGTCCGGTGGGGCGGAATGTCCGGTCTCGATACCCGTGATGGCCGACAGGTCGTCGGTCGGTGCACTCTGCGACCGCTCGTCGAGCAGCTCGGTCATCGACCCGACGAGCGAGGCGATGAGCTCACTCTCGTGCGCATCGAGGCGGGCGGTGATGCGCTGGGAACCACCACGTCCGCGACGTCTCCAGTTCTGCACCCGATTCAGCTGTCGCGCTGCATGGTCGCCCACAGGCCTGCGGCGTGCAGTTTGCGTACGTCGAGTTCCATCGAGTCGCGGTCGCCGCTCGACACCACGGCGCGACCCTCGTTGTGCACCTGCATCATCAGCTCCGAGGCCTTGGTCTCGGAGTAGCCGAACAACTTCTGGAACACGTAGGTGACGTAGCGCATCAGGTTGACCGGGTCGTCCCACACGATGGTGACCCAGGGGCGGTCGATCTCGGTGTCCGCATCGGCCGTGTCGGGGTCGGCGACCGCGGTACCGGCCGGGGTAGCCTCGTCAGAACCGAAAGTCGGCATCGGCGCTCGCCGATCCCGCCTGTGTGTCCGGGCTCTGGGAGCCCGGCCTCCTCGGAATCGTGCGGTCGTCATCAGTCCGCGCATGGCCCCCAGGGTAGGTGATTGTGAGCGTCGACAACACAGCCATGTTCACCGATCGCTACGAGCTGACCATGGTCTCGGCAGCTCTGCGCGACGGGACGGCGCAGCGTCGCTGCACGTTCGAGGTGTTCGCGCGGCGTCTCCCCGACGGCCGTCGCTACGGGGTCGTCGCGGGGACCGGCCGCCTGATCGAGGCTCTCGCCGGTTTTCGGTTCGGCGAGGAGCAGCTGCGCACCCTCACCGACGTCGTCGACGACGCGACCCTCGAGTGGCTGCGTTCCTACCGCTTCTCCGGTGACATCGACGGTTACCGCGAGGGCGAGCTCTTCTTCCCCGGGTCGCCGATCCTGTCGGTACGGGGCACCTTCGCCGACGCGGTCGTGCTGGAGACGTTGGCGCTGTCGATCCTCAACCACGACAGTGCGATCGCGTCGGCCGCGGCGCGGATGGTGACCGCCGCGGGCACCCGCCCGATCATCGAGATGGGATCGCGACGGACCCACGAATCGGCGGCGGTCGCCTGTGCCCGCGCGGCCTACCTGGCCGGTATGGCCTCGACATCGAACCTGGAGGCCACCCGCCGATACGGGGTCCCCGGGGCCGGCACCAGCGCACACTCGTTCACCCTCGCCCATGTCGGGGTCGACGGCGACGGGGAACGGGCCGCCTTCGCCGCCCAGATCGCGGCACTGGGTGTGGGCACCACGCTGCTGGTCGACACCTACGACATCACCCGCGGGGTCGCCACCGCGGTGGAGGTGGCGGGCACCGAGCTGGGGGGTGTGCGGATCGACTCCGGTGACCTCGGCGTGCTCGCCCGTCAGGTGCGCGCCCAGCTCGACGATCTCGGCGCCACCGACACCCGCATCGTGGTCTCGGGCGATCTCGACGAGTACGCGATCGCCGCGTTGCGCGCCGAGCCGGTAGATGCCTACGGCGTCGGGACACAACTGGTCACCGGCAGCGGCGCCCCGACCGCGGGCATGGTCTACAAACTGGTCGAGGTCGACGGCATCGGCGTCGCGAAACGGTCCAGCCACAAGGAGTCCCGAGGCGGGGCCAAGTCCGCTGCGCGTGCCGCGCGCGACACCGGCACCATCGTCGAGGAGATCATCCATCCGGCGGGTTCACCGGTCCCCCAGACCGACGGCCTCACCACCACCGCGCTGCAGATACCCCTGGTGCGGGGCGGCGAGCCGGTCGACGACCTGCCGTCGATCACCGACAGCCGCGAACATCTCGCGGCGGCTCTGGTCAGTTTGCCGTGGGAGGGGTTGAGCCTGTCATCGGGTGAGCCCGCGGTCCCGACCCGTTTCGCCCTTCCGTGAGCGCACTCCCCCCGGTCACCGAGCTCCTCGCCTCGGCGGTGTCGGCGCTCGGCGGCCGCCACCGCGACGGCCAACTCGCCATGGCGTCGGCGGTCGCGAACGCCATCGACACCGGTGAGCACCTGGCCGTGCAGGCGGGCACGGGTACCGGTAAGTCGCTGGCCTACCTCGTCCCCGCGCTGCGCCACGCCGTCGAGTCCGGTTCGACCGTCGTCGTGTCCACCGCCACGATCGCGTTGCAGCGACAGCTCATCGACCGCGACCTGCCCCGCCTGGCCGCCGCACTGCGCACACCCCTGGGACGCGAACCGAGCTTCGCGATCCTCAAGGGCCGCGGGAACTACATCTGCCTCAACAAGATCCATTCCGGCGAGGCCGAGGAGCAGACCGAGGAACTGTTCGACCCGTTCACCTCGTCGCGGGTGGGCCGCGAGGTGGTGCGTCTACGGGAATGGGTCAGCGACACCGAGTCCGGAGACCGCGACGACCTCCCGACCGCGGTCATGGACCGGTCGTGGAAGCAGGTCAGCGTAACCGCACGGGAATGCCTCGGTGCCGCCAACTGCTCGTACGGCACCGACTGTTTCGCCGAACTCGCGCGCGGCCGGTCGTCGGCCGCCGACGTGGTGGTGACCAACCACGCCATGCTCGCGATCGACGCGATGAGCGGTTTCCACGTGCTACCCGAGCACGACGTGGTCATCGTGGACGAGGCACACGAACTCGTCGACCGCATCACCTCGGTCGCCACCGCGGAGATCGCGTCGTCGACGGTCGCCGGCGTCGCCCGCAGATGCTCGAAGTTGATCGACGAGGAACTCGTCGACGACATCCACGGTGCGGGGGAACTCGTCGCGGGACTGCTGGAATCGACCGCACCGGGCCGATGGACATCGTTGCCCGACGGTGCGGGCGCCACGTTCGCCGCCCTGCGTGACCGGCTGTGGCGGGCACGCTCGGCGATCGGACCGGCGCGGGACGGCACCGATTCGACCGGGGCAGCCGCACGCTCGGCGGCCATCACCGCCCTCGACGACCTGCACGACAACGCCGTCCGGCTGCTCGGCGCCTTCGACGAACCCGACGAGTCGAAGCGTCGCGACGTGGTGTGGATCGCTGAGGACCTGGTGCGCGACGAGCGGCGTCGCACCCTACGGATCGCTCCGCTCTCGGTCGGCGGGTTGCTGCGGTCGTCGTTGTTCGCCGAGGCCACCGCGATCCTGACGTCGGCGACACTCACCGTCGGCGGGACCTTCGACAGCCTCGCCGCGAACTGGGGACTGCCGATCTCCGGTCGCGGTGCAGACGCGTCGGCGGCCGTGCTCTCCGACCTCACCGCGACCGGCAGCCCCACCCCGGCCGACGGCGACACCATCCGGTGGCAGGGCCTCGACGTCGGGTCACCGTTCGACTATCGCCGCTGCGCGATCCTCTACGTGGCCGCCCATCTCGATCCGCCGGGTCGGGCGTCGATCGCCGAGGCGACCCTCGACGAGATGGTCTCCCTCATCACCGCTGCCGGCGGACGCACCCTCGGACTGTTCTCCTCGATGCGTGCGGCCAAGGAGGCCGCCGCCGCGGTCCGGACGCGCATCGACACCCCCGTGCTGTGTCAGGGCGAGAACGCGACCGGCACGCTGATCGAGCAGTTCGCCGCCGACGAGGCGACGTGCCTGTTCGGCACGCTGTCGCTGTGGCAGGGCGTCGACGTCCCGGGCCCGTCGCTGTCGTTGGTGCTCATCGACCGTGTCCCGTTCCCGAGACCCGACGATCCCCTGCTCATCGCCCGACAGAGCGCGGTCGCCGCCCGCGGCGGCAACGGATTCCTCGCCGTCGCGGCGAACCACGCCGCACTCCTGCTCGCCCAGGGCGCGGGCCGGTTGCTGCGGGCCACCGACGATCGCGGGGTGGTGGCGATCCTCGACCCGCGACTGGTCACCGCACGCTACGGCGGCTACCTCCGCGCGTCGCTGCCCCCTTTCTGGCAGACCACCGACCCCGCCGTCGTCCGCGCCGCGCTCGCCCGGCTGCAGAGCGAGGCCCCGGCCGCCGGTTGATCCCCGCGGGACGCGGGTGTCGGGCGCCGGTGGCGTCCGGTGGGGAGTCCTGGCGCCAAACGCCCGTCGATCCCCTACGGTTGGAGTCGACCCACGCGAGAGCGAGCGTGAGCGCGCCCGACACCTGTCGTGGCGCGACGACAGAGCACGAAGGGTGGCCAACGGGTGATCGGGCGCATCGGCATCGACGACATCGCGCCGGTGATCGACGCCGGTCAGTTTCCCGCCAAAGCGGTTGTGGGAGAGTTCTTCCCGGTCAGTGCGACCGTCTGGCGCGAGGGGCACGACGCTGTCGCGGCGACACTGCACGCCGAGGGCCCACGCCGCGGGATGGTGATCGAACGGCGCATGTCGGCCGCACACGAACCCGACACCTACAACGCGGCGTTCACCCCCACCGAGGTCGGCTACTGGAGCTTCCGGATCGACGCGTGGAGCGATCCGTACACCACCTGGAACTCTGCGGTCACCAAGAAGCTCGAGGCCGGTCAGGGCCCCGACGAGCTCGCCAACGACCTCGAGATCGGCGCACGCCTGCTCGAACGCGCCCTCGCCCAGGTCGGCTCCGACCACCGCACCCTCATCGCCGACGCCGTCGCCGCGCTGCGCTCGGACCACGAGCTCGCCGTGCGTGTCCGTCCCGCCCTGTCGCCCGAGGTGGTGGCCGTGCTCGAGGAGTACCCGGTACGCGACCTCGTGACCAAGAGCCGGTCGTTCCGGGTGTGGGTGGACAGGACCCGCGCGCTGTTCGGTGCCTGGTACGAGCTGTTCCCGCGCTCGACCGGCGGATGGGACAACGAGGGTCGTCCGGTGCACGGGACCTTCCTCACCGCCGCCGAGGATCTGCCGAGGATCGCCGACATGGGATTCGACGTGGTCTACCTCCCGCCGATCCATCCCATCGGCCTGATGAACCGCAAGGGCCCGAACAACACGCTGACCCCCGGCCCCGACGACGTCGGGTCGCCGTGGGCGATCGGCTCGGCGCAGGGCGGCCACGACGCGATCCATCCCGCGCTCGGCAGCGTCGACGATTTCCGGTACTTCCTCGCGCGCAGCTCCGAACTCGGGATGGAGGTCGCGATCGACCTCGCGCTGCAGTGCGCGCCCGATCACCCGTGGGCCGCCGAGCACCCCGAGTGGTTCTACGTGCAGCCCGACGGCACCATCGCCTTCGCCGAGAACCCGCCGAAGAAGTATCAGGACATCTATCCCCTCAACTTCGACGACGACCGCGCCGGGATCTACCGCGCCGTCCTCGCCGTCGTCGTCTACTGGGTGTCGGTGGGGGTCAAGATCTTCCGGGTCGACAACCCGCACACCAAGCCGCCGGACTTCTGGGAGTGGCTGATCTCCGAGGTCAAGAAGCGTGATCCGGACGTGCTGTTCCTGTCCGAGGCGTTCACCCGTCCGGCGCGGCTCTACGGGCTGGCGAAACTCGGTTTCACGCAGTCGTACACCTACTTCACCTGGCGGACGGCGAAGTGGGAGCTCACCGAGTTCGGCACCGAGATCGCCGCGCACGCCGACGAGGCCCGACCGAACCTGTTCGTCAACACCCCGGACATCCTGCACGAGAGCCTGCAGCACGGCGGGCCGGGCATGTTCGCGTTGCGGGCCGCGCTCGCGGCGACGCTGGCGCCCACGTGGGGGGTCTACAGCGGGTACGAACTGTTCGAGGGGCAGGCCGTGCGGCCGGGCAGCGAGGAGTACCTCGACTCCGAGAAGTACGAGTTGCGTCCACGCGATTTCAAGGCGGCGTCGTCGCGGGGTGATTCGCTCGAGCCCTGGATCACCTCGCTCAACGACATCCGTCGGCGCCACCCGGCTCTCCAGCAGCTGCGGAACATCACGTTCCACCACGTCGAGAACGATGCGCTGATCGCCTATTCGAAGGTCGACCCGTCCACCGGCGACCGCGTCGTGGTGGTCGTCAACCTCAATCCGTTCGGTGCCGAGGAGTCGACGGTGTGGCTCGACATGCCGGCGCTCGGACACGACTGGAACGACCGCTTCTCCGGCGTCGACGAGGTCAGCGGTGAGCACTTCCACTGGGGGCAGGCTAATTACGTCCGACTCGAGCCGTGGCGTGCGGTCGCCCACATCGTCGCCCTGCCGCCGTTGCCCGTCGATGTCGCGGCGCGCCTGGCGTTTCGTCTCCCCCCGAAGGACGTGACCTCGTGAGCACTGTGGAGCCCCCCACCCCCACCGGACCGGCCGGTGCCGCGAACCCGGTGGACCCGGCCATGTCCGCGCACGACCTGCACCTGCTGCGCAACGGCATCCACCACGACCCGCATTCGGTGCTCGGCGCCCACCCCGCCCCCGGACACACCATCCTGCGCACGCTGCGTCCCGACGCCTCAGCGGTGGTCGCGATCATCGGCGGCGAGGAGTTCCCCCTCCGCCGCCAGTCCGAGGGTCTGTTCGTCGCCGCGGTGCCCTTCGCCGATCTCATCGACTACCGCTACCGCGTCACCTACCCCGACGCCGCGGGCGGCACCGCCGATCACGTCGTCGCCGACGGGTACCGGTTCCTGCCCAGCCTCGGCGAACTCGATCTCCACCTGTTCGCCGAGGGCCGCCACGAAAGGCTGTGGGACATCCTCGGAGCGATCGGTCGCAGCTACGACACCCCCGACGGCACCGTCACCGGCACGGCGTTCTCGGTGTGGGCACCCAACGCCCGCGGGATCACCGTCATCGGGTCGTTCGACGGCTGGGCCGGTCGATCGACGCCGATGCGGTCGCTGGGGTCGAGTGGTGTCTGGGAGGTCTTCGTCCCCGACATCGGCCCCGGGACCCGCTACAAGTTCCGTATCGTCGGCAACGACGGGGTGACCCGCGAGAAGGCCGACCCGATGGCGCGGCGCACCGAGGTGCCACCGTCGACCGCGTCGGTCGTCGCCGGAAGCGATCACCGCTGGACCGACGACGCGTGGACCGCGCGGCGTGCGACGTCGACCCCGACCGACGAGCCGATGAGCGTCTACGAGGTGCACCTCGGTTCGTGGCGGACCGGTCTCGGCTACCTCGAACTGGCCACGGAACTGGGCGAATTCGTCTCGCGTATGGGCTACACACACGTCGAGTTGCTCCCGGTCGCCGAACATCCGTTTGGCGGTTCGTGGGGCTATCAGGTCACGTCGTACTACGCGCCGACGTCACGTTTCGGCAGCCCCGACGACTTCCGGGAGTTCGTCGATCATCTGCACTCGCTGGGCATCGGCGTGCTCGTCGACTGGGTGCCCGCCCACTTCCCGAAGGATGACTGGGCCCTGGCCCGGTTCGACGGACTCCCCCTCTACGAGCACAGCGACCCCAAGCGCGGCGAGCAACTCGACTGGGGCACATACGTGTTCGACTTCGGGCGCAACGAGGTCCGCAACTTCCTCGTCGCGAACGCGCTGTACTGGTTCGAGGAGTTCCACATCGACGGCCTCCGTGTCGACGCCGTCGCCTCGATGCTCTACCTCGACTACTCGCGACCCGACGGCGGGTGGAGCCCGAACATCTACGGTGGTCGCGAGAACCTCGAGGCCGTGCAGTTCCTGCAGGAGATGAACGCGACCGTCCACAAGCATCATCCGGGGGTGGTCACCATCGCCGAGGAATCGACGTCGTGGCCCGGCGTCACCCGTGCGACCAACCTCGGCGGACTCGGGTTCACCATGAAATGGAACATGGGCTGGATGCACGACACGCTCGGATACCTCGGGCGCGATCAGATCCACCGCAGTCACCACCACCACGAGATCACGTTCTCGTTGATGTATGCGTGGAGCGAGAACTTCGTGCTGCCCATCAGCCACGACGAGGTGGTGCACGGCAAGGGCACGTTGTGGACCCGTATGCCGGGCGATTCCCACGCCAAGGCCGCCGGCGTGCGAGTGGCGTTGGCGTACATGTGGGCTCACCCCGGCAAGCAACTGCTGTTCATGGGCCAGGATTTCGGACAGGTGGCCGAGTGGTCGGAGGAGCGCGGCCTCGACTGGGACCAGCGCACCGGGTGGGAGGGCGAACTGCACTCCGGGATCGAGGCGTTGGTCGCCGACCTGAACGGTGTCTACCGCCGGACACCGGCCCTGTACACGCAGGACACCACACCCAACGGTTACTCGTGGATCGACGCCAACGACACCGCGAACAACATCATCAGCTTCCTACGCTTCGGATCCGACGGCAGTGTGCTGGCGTGCGTGTTCAACTTCTCCGGGGTCACCCAGACCGACTACCGCGTCGGATTGCCCACGGCGGGACGCTGGACCGAGGTGCTCAACACCGATTCCCCGCACTACAGCGGGACCGGCGAGGGCAACATGGGGTCGATCGTCGCCGACGGTGACCCGTGGCACGGCCGTCCCACCTCGGCACGGATGACGTTGCCCGCCAACGGCGCCATCTGGATCCAGCCCGCCGACCTTCCCGCCGACCGACCTCAGTAGAGGGCGCTGGCGAGCTTGCGACGCGCGGAGACCACGAACGGTTCCGACGGGTCGAAGAGCTCGAACAGGGAGAGCAGTCGTGTGCGGACCGCCGACCGGTCGTCACCGGAGGTGGCGCGCACCAGCGCGATGAGTCGGTCGAATGCGTCGTCGGGTCGCTGGTTGAGCAGGAGGACATCGGCTGCGGCGAACTGACCCTCGATGTCGTCGGCGGCGGCGGTGTCCACCACTGCGGGATCGGCAGCCTGCGCGCGGATGACGAACTCGATGTTGCGGGCGGCCGATGCGGCCTCGACATTGCCCGGTTCGGCCTGTGCCAGAGCCTGATACGCGGCGAGGGCGCCCTCGAAGTCCCCCTCGTCGAGCTTCGCCTCGGCCTCGGCCATCCGCGGATCGACCGGATCGGGCACCTCGGCACCCTCTGCGGCGGGCAGGCCGGTCAGCCGGTCGCCGACCTTGGTCAGGATCTCGTCGACCCACGCGGTGATCTGCGCGGCGGGCTGGACGCCCTGGAACGCGGCCACCGGCTGCCCCTGGGCGATCGCGACGACGGTGGGTACCGACTGCACCCCGAAGGCCTGGGCGATACGGGGGTTCGCGTCGATGTCGATCGTCGCGAGGATCCACTGCCCGCCCGCCTCCTCGGCGAGACGCTCGAGCAGCGGCGAGAGCTGCTTGCACGGCTCGCACCACGTGGCCCACAGGTCGACCAGCACCAGCACCTGGTCGGACCGCGCGATCACCTCGGCCTCGAACGTGGCCTCGGTGACCTCGACGACTGCGGGTACCGCCGCTGCGGCGTCTCCATTCGTCCGCGCGCCGACGGGCGGGCGCGGGGTCGTCGGTGTGTTCCGGGCGGCGTCGGCGCGTTCCTTGAGGACCGACAGGTCGACGGCTCCGGTCATGGCGGCGGCGCGAGCGACGGCCGCGGCCTGTTGGCGTGGTTGGGGTCGTGTCACACCTCCATTTTGGCATGACCCGCCGATGGTGCTCCATCCCGTCGCGTGGACCCGTCCGACGACGCCGACGCCGGTCGGCGGACCACCGAGGCGGCGACACACGCGAACAGCATGGCCGCCGCCGCGAGCCACAGCGCCGACCCCAGAGTCGTCTCGTGACCGATGAACCCGATGAGTGCCGGGCCGGCGAGCATGCCCAGGTAACCGCTTCCCACGACGGTCGAGATGACCCGACCGCTGGGCCGGTCGGTGACATTGCCCGCGGCGGTGAACAACTGCGGGACACCGCCCGCCACGCCGATACCGAAGACGGCCCACCCGAAGATGGCGACCGCGGGTGCCGGCGCGCAGATCACGACGGCCATGCCGACCGCGGCGGTGGCCGCACCGGCGCGCACCACCGCGACCGGACCGAACCGGGCCGTGATCGAGTCCGCAGCGAAGCGGCCGATCAGCATCGTCGCACTGAACGCGCCGAAGGCCACCGCGCCGGCGGCGTCGGTGGTGCCGAAGCGCTCCACGAGGTGCAGCGCGCTCCAGTCGTAGGCCGTGCCCTCGGCCAGCATCAGGGCGAACGCGACGACCGCCATCAGCCCGATACGCATCCGGAGGCCCGGAGGGAAACGCTTGTTCGCGGTGCTGTCGTCGTCGAGGTCGTCGTCGGCACGCGCCGACCCGACCACGAGGGACGGCCGCGCGGCGACGATCGCGGCGACGGACACGACGGCGACGGTGCTCACGGTCAGGATCACCGGCACGTCGGCGAACAGGGCGGCCGCGGCGACACCCGAGCCGATCACGCCGCCGAGGGAGAAGTAGGCGTGGAACGACGACATGATCGGTCGTCGGTAGGACTGCTCGACGACGACGGCCTGGGAGTTCATCGCGACGTCGATGGATCCGTTGGCGAGCCCGAACAGGCCCAGCGCCAGGGCGAGTTGCCACGCCGAGTGCGACAGGACCGGACCGAGGGTGGCGACGGCGAGCGAGACGGCGGCGATGACGATGAGTCCGCGCGAACCCCATCGGTCGACGATCGGACCACACAGCTGCATCCCGAGGAAGGCGGCCCCGCCCAGGACGAGGAGCAGTCCGCCGAGGGTGGTGTGGTCGACACCGGTCCGGTCGGAGATGACCGGGATGTGCGACACCCACATCGAGGCGAGCAGCCCGTTGATGCCGAACACCGCGGACACCGCGATGCGACGCCGGCGCAGGGTCCGCGCGAGGGTGTCGCCCGGAGTGGCCGTCATCGCAGGTGGCTCTCGATCCGTTCGACCTTCGCAGCCAGCTGTCCGTCGAAACCCGGTCGGATGTCGGCCTTGAGGACCAGCGAGACGCGCGGAGCCAACGCCGCGACGGCGTCGGTGGCATCACGCACGACCGCCATCACTTCGTCCCAGTCACCCTCGAGGTAGGTGAACATCGCTGTGGTCTGGTGCGTCACCCCGGATGCGCGGACCACGCGCACCGCGGCGGCCACTGCCGCACTCATACCGCCGTCGGCGTCCACCGAGTCGGCACCGGACGGGGAGACGCTGAAGGCGACGATCATGACCCCACGGTCACACGGGCCAGACCGCCACCGCAACCGCGTGCGTGCTCAGGCGACCTTCGCGGTGGTCGCGTCGGTCCCGGACAGCTCCGCGAGGTGGCCGTTCCGTACGGCCCACCGCTCGAACACGATGGTGCCGAACGGCGGGATGCTCGAGACCAGCGCGAGCACGGTCACCTTCGCCGACCACTTGAGCGACATCGCCGTCAGCAACGACACGATCACGAACACCACGAAGACGATCCCGTGGACCATGCCGGGAACCGCGACCGCCTCGGTGTGTCCGAGGACCCACTTGAAGAACATCGCGATGAGCAGGGCCAGCCACGTGATGGCCTCGAACACGGCCACGAATCGGAAGCGCTTGGCGGTGGTCCGCAGGTCGAAGAAGGATTCCATGGCCCCCATTGTGCCCGATCCGGTCAGGGCCTTACTACTACGTGTAGTAGGGCTCTCAGTCGCGCTTGGGCACTGTGATGATCAGCGCGTCGCCCTGACCACCCGCCCCGCACAGCGCCGCGGCACCGGTACCACCGCCACGACGCGCCAGCTCCAGGGCGAGATGCAGGGCGATCCGGGCTCCGGAGATGCCGATGGGATGCCCGATGGCGATCGCGCCGCCGTTGACGTTGACGATCTCGGGGTCGACCCCGAGCTGGTCGGTCGAG
Source organism: Williamsia sp. M5A3_1d (assembly GCF_053345315.1). Classification (NCBI taxonomy): domain Bacteria; kingdom Bacillati; phylum Actinomycetota; class Actinomycetes; order Mycobacteriales; family Nocardiaceae; genus Williamsia; species Williamsia sp. M5A3_1d. The sequence continues at coordinate 5,920 of NZ_JBKEZX010000004.1, read as the reverse complement.
GCGAGTCCGACGGCGGAGAACGCCTCGTTGATCTCGATGAGGTCGAGGTCGGTCGGGTCGATACCGGCACGCGCACAGGCTTTCGCGATGGCGTTGGCCGGCTGCGCCTGCAGGGTCGAGTCCGGTCCGGCCACCACGCCATGGGGTCCGATCTCGGCCAGCCACTCCAGTCCCAGTTCGGTGGCCTTCTCCTTGCTCATCACGATCACTGCGGCCGCACCGTCGGAGATCTGCGAGGCGTTGCCCGCGGTGATGGTGCCGTCTTTGCGGAACGCCGGCTTGAGTCGACCCAACGAGTCCGCGGTGGTGTCGGCGCGGATGCCCTCGTCCTCGGTGAACTCGATCGGGTCGCCCTTGCGCTGTGGGATGGACACCGGCACCACCTCGTCGGCGAACAACCCGTTCTTCCATGCCGTCGCGGCACGCTGGTGTGACCGCACGGCGAACTCGTCCTGCTGCTCCCTCGTGTAGGTGACCCGGTCGTTCTCCTGCTCGGTCAACGCGCCCATCGGCTGATCGGTGAACGGATCGAAGAGGCCGTCGAATGCCATGTGGTCGACGAGTTCGGTGTTGCCGTACTTGAACCCGCCGCGGCTGCCCGGGAGGAGATGCGGCGCCTGGGTCATCGACTCCTGGCCGCCGGCGACGATGCAGTCGAACTCGCCCGCCCGGATGAGCTGGTCGGCGAGCGCGATGGCGTCGATGCCGGACAGACACATCTTGTTGATGGTCAAGGCGGCGACATCCCACCCGATACCCGCCTTCACCGCGGCCTGGCGGGCCGGCATCTGGCCGGCGCCGGCCGTCAGGACCTGGCCCATGATCACGTACTCGACCGCCGACGCCGGGACCTTCGCCTTCTCGAGGGCACCGCGGATGGCGATGGCCCCCAGATCGACGGCGCTGAAGTCCTTGAGCGAGCCCATCAGGCGTCCGACGGGTGTGCGCGCTCCGGCGACGATGACCGATGTCATGGCGACCTCTCGAGAAGATGCGTCGGCCCGGGCGGGCCGGCGGGTGGCGGGGAGATGTGGTGCGTGTGGTGTCACCGACACACCAACGCTACCGTTGACCGATGGTCTCACCAGCACCGAACCCCGCGTCGCGCCCCGCCGCCCTGATCGGCGATCTCGTGACCGCCGTCGACCATGTCGGTATCGCGGTGCCCGATCTCGAGGCCGCAAAGACCTGGTACGCCGAGCACCTCGGCTTCGCGTGTCTGCACGAGGAGACGAACACCGAACAGGGTGTCGTGGAGGCGATGGTCGGGCCGACCGATGCGCCGGCGACCGGCGGCACCCAGATCCAGCTCCTGTCCCCGATCGACGAGTCGTCGACGATCGCGAAGTTCATCGACCGCAACGGTCCGGGACTGCAGCAACTCGCGGTGCGGGTCACCGACCTCGACGAGGTGGTCCGACGACTCACCGACGCCGGTCTGCGTGTGCTCTACCCGCAACCGCGGCGGGGCACGGCCGGCTCGCGCATCAACTTCGTCCATCCCAAGGACGCCGGCGGAGTGCTGCTCGAACTGGTCGAACCGGCCGCGCACTGACCCGCGGCCGACGCGGCGTCCGGGATCCGTCACCGCGGCCGACGGACCTCGTGGGACGGTCTCCAGCAGCCTGCGCCCGACGGTCGGAGTTCGGGCGCACTGGGCGTCTGACCGCGTGCCGCTCCGCGTAAACTCCTCCGCATGTCCGATCAGTCCCACACCTCGTCGTCCGCACTGCCGTTCGCCATCGCGATGCGCGGGTACGACCGCGAACAGGTCGGCGAGTTCTTCGCCCGCACCGACGCCGAGATGCGCGTCATCGCCGCCGATCGCGATGCCGCAGCCGCCAACGCGCGTGAACTCGCCGAGCATCTCGACGACGCGCGCGACGAGGTCGAACAGCTCCGCCGGGAGGTCGACTCGCTGTCGGTCCCGGTCACCACCGCCCAGGGCATGAGCGACCGGATCTCGCGGATGCTGCAGCTCGCGGCCGACGAGGCGTCGGAGATGCGCGCCAACGCCCAGTCGGAGTCCGCGGAGCTGCTGTCGGTGGCCCGGCAGGAGGCGACGCAACTGCGCGAGGACGCCTCCGAGGAGGCCGCCTCACAGCTCGCCTCGGCCCAGGCCGAGGCACAGCGTCTGCGCGGCGAGGCGTCCCGCCTCGAGGCGCAGGCCCGTGCGGCGAGCGAGGAGAACGCCACATTCATCGCCGAGCGCACCGCGGCGATGGAGAGCGAACACAAGCGGACCATGAAGGCCGCTCGTCTGGAGGCCGAGCGGATCGTGGCCAACGCCCGAGCCGAAGCCGAGGAGATCGACGTACAGGCCCGCCGCGAACGCGAACGCGTGCAGGAGGACTTCGACGTCACGATGGCGGCCCGCCGGGACAAAGCGGTGCAGGCCATCAAGGAACTCGAGATCAGCTCTGAGGCCACTGCACGCGAACTCATCGACAACGCGACCGCGGAATCGGAACGTCTGCTCGCACAGTCGCGGTCGGTGGCGACCGAACGCGTCACCCGGTCGGGCGAACTGGTGGAGAGTGCGCGACAGCTCCGGTCACGCATGCTGGCCCAACTCACCGAGGTCCGCACTCATCTCGATGATCTGCCGCGACTGCTGGCCGAACTCGAGGACGAGAAGGATGTCGTCGACACCGACAGCACCGATCTCCTCAACCGCGGCCTGTCCGACGACGCGAAGGTCGTGCGATCGACCGGTGGCCGCGGCGACGACGCGACCACCGCAGGGGCTTCGGCCGATCTCACCGAATCGACTCGCTGACGCCCGATCGCAGGGTCGAGGCGCGGGCTACCGGTACCCGGTGCGCGTGACGCGACCGTTCCAGCAACCGGTGTGCCAGTGGCGTCGGTCCTCGCCGTCGGGGTCGTCGACCGGCCACGCCACCAGATGCGCGGTTCCCGGCGCAATCGTCTGATGGCACCCCGGGCACAGATAGGGCTTGGTGGCTCGAGACCCCGGGATGGGACGGACGTGGTGATCGATGTCGAGACCGGCCGGGCCGCGTTCCACGCGATGTAACGCACCTGTCGGCGGCAACGGCGGGCCACCCCGATCGCGTCTGTTGTGTCTGGGCACGGTCAGAAGAGACGAAACTCGGTGCTCTCGGTTCCCCGGAGCGCGTCGTAGTCGAGCACGAGGCAGCGGATACCGCGGTCCTCGGCGAGCGTGCGTGCCTGTGGCTTGATCAGCTGAGCGGCGTAGACCCCCGCGACGGGTGCCAGGGTCGTGTCGCGGTTGAGCAGTTCCAGGTATCGGGTGAGTTGCTCGACGCCGTCGATCTCGCCACGACGTTTGATCTCCACGGCGACCGTGCGTCCGGCGGCGTCGCGGCACAGCAGATCCACCGGGCCGATCGCGGTCATGTACTCGCGACGGATCAGGGTGTAGCCCGGGCCCAGGGTCCCGACGTGTTCGGCCAGCAGTTCCTGCAGATGCGCTTCCACGCCGTCCTTGATGAGCCCCGGATCGACGCCGAGCTCATGGACGGAGTCGTGGTGGATCTGCCCGAGCAGTATCCGTAGCTCCTCGCCGGCCTTGTTCGTCACCACCCACAGCGCCGAGGCATCGCTCTCGGGTGGGGCGGGATGTTCGACGAGCCAACACGGAGGACTCATCCAGTTGAGCGGCTTGTAGGCGCGGTCGTCGGCGTGCACGCTGACCGACCCGTCGTTCTTGATCAGCAGCAACCGACGCGCCATGGGCAGATGGGCCGTCAACCGTCCCACGTAGTCCACTTGGCACTCAGCGATCACCAGACGCACCACCTCACCTTAGGGGTCGTGCCCGTGCGGTCACCGCACCGGATCACCGCTTGTGGGCGGCGTGCACGCCGGTGATGCTGTTCGGATGCCGACGAATCGCGGATCCACCGACGCCACCGGCGTCGACATCGCCACCGTGGCCTCGCGCGAGGTCTACGCCAACGCGTGGATGTCGGTACGGGAAGACGCGATCCGCCGACGTGACGGCACCGCGGGGATCTTCGGCGTCGTCGATCGCCCACTCGGTGCGGTGGTGATCGCCCGACGCAGTGTCGACGGCGTCGAGCAGTTCTACCTCGTCGAACAGTTCCGGTACCCGGTGTCGGCACGTCGCTGGGAGTTCCCCGCCGGGACCACGCCTGACGCAGACGACGCGCTCACCGTGGCGCGCCGCGAGCTGCTCGAGGAGACGGGCCTGCGCAGCGACGATCTCCGGATCCTGGCCGTCATCGATGTCGCGCCGGGCTTCACCTCGCAGCGTTCGGCGGTGGTCCTCGCCGGCGATCCCCGACCGGGTACTGCACGCCGGGAACACGAGGAACAGGATCTGCTCGGCCGATGGTGGACGCGTGACGAGGTCGTCGAGGGGATTCGCGCCGGCATCGTCGTCGACGCCCAGACCCTGGCGGCCTGGGCGTGCCTGTCGGTGTACGACGCCTGATCAGCGCGATCTGTCCGACCGGTCGGCAGCCCGCTTGAGGAGGATGTCCTCGGCACGCTCGGTCGCCTCGGCCATCGACGAGACCGGTGCATCGGTACTCGCGTTCGGCCGGACGGTCTTTGGTCCCGGTGCGGCGACCACGCCGTCAGGATCGACGATCACCCATTCGGTGTCGTCGGCCAGCAGCGTCGCACGCAGGCCGACGATGAACCGACGGGACACGTCGTCGATCACACCGACCCGGGTGAGGTCGATCACGATCACGTCGGAATCCGCGCGCAGTGTCTCCACCCGGCGGACGACGCTCTCGGCGCCGGAGAAGGTCAGGTCGCCCTGCAGCTCGAGCACCCGGACACGATGGCGATGTGCCCGGAGGTAGGCGCGTTCGACCTCGGAACGGCCGGCACCGAGGTCGAGTTCATGCCCGTCGTAGGTCGATCGGATCGTCACGCGGCTCTCGCGCGCCACGTTGAACATGTGGAGGCCGAGATCGTCGGACAGGTGCCGACACGCCTTCACGCCCCGAACACTGTTGCCGTGCTCGTCGAGACGCGGCGAGTACACGCCGATACCCAGCTGACCGGGCAGGACCGCGAGGATCCCGCCGCCCACCCCGCTCTTGGCCGGCAGTCCCACGGTCGTCACCCAGTCGCCCGCCCCGTCGTACATCCCGCAGGTGGTCATCACGCTCAACACGCGTCGTGTGGTGGCGGTGTCGAGCATGCGACGACCTGTTCGAGGGTTCACCCCGCCGTTGGCAAGGGTGGAACCGATCGCGGCGAGGTCATCGGAGGTCACCGTGACCGAACACTGACGGACATAGAGATCGACCGCTGCCTCGGGATCGGAAGGGAACACCCCGAAACTCTGCAGCATGTAGGCGATCGCTCGATTCCGGGAACCGGTGGCCATCTCCGACCGGTAGACCTCGACGTCCATGGCAAGGTGTCGCCCGGCACAGCCCGAATAGAAGTCGAGGATCACCGCGAACGCATCGTCCACCCGTGGGCCGAGGTCGACCGACGGCCTGTCGTCTCGCGGTTGCAGGAGCAGTGCGGCCGCTGTGATCGCTCCCGCGTTGATCATGGGGTTGCGGGGGCGACGAGTCCGGTGATCGACACTGATCTCGTTGAACGCCTCCCCAGAGGGCTCGACCCCGATCTGCGCGTCGACGTCGTCGAATCCTCGTTCACGAAGCGCCAACGCGTAGGTGAGCGCTTTCGATATCGATTGGATGGTGAACTCCACGGTGCTGTCGCCGACGGAGTAGACGTGACCGTCGTGGACCACCACCGACACCCCGAAGCGGTCCGGGTCGACCGCGGCGAGCTGTGGGATGTAATCAGCCACGTTGCCGGCGTCCAGAGGAGTGCACGCAGACTGGATTCGGTGCAGATAAGTGTCGACAACTGACGCCATGGGGTCATCAAAGCAGAAATGACCGAGGCCCCGAAGACGATGTCTTCGGGGCCTCGATAC